>VXMH01000106.1 GCA_009841235.1 Caldilineaceae bacterium SB0661_bin_32
CACATATCAGTCCCCCTTGACCAATACTCTTGATCTCATTTGGGATTTACATTAGGAGATCAATTCCTACTGGCCCGCTATCCGCACCGATCAGACGTTCTACGATTTTGTCGTCGCGACTTGCGAGAAAGCCGCTGCGGCCAGCTTCACTGGGGCATTCCTCTTTTCGTAACAATCACTCAGGAGTTCCTTTCATGCTCTATTCCAACATCCCCGGCATCGACAAGCCGGTCTCCCGGCTCGTCCTGGGAACGATGTGGATAAACACCAAGAACCTCGATACCGCTTTCCCCGTGCTCGACGCATTCCACGCGGCCGGCGGCAACTGCCTCGACACCGCACACGGCTATGGCGGCGGCGATAATGAGCGCGCCGTCGGCCAGTGGATCAACGAACGCGGCCTGCGCGACGAGGTCGTCATCCTCGGCAAAGGCGCTCACCACAGCCAGGACCGCAAACGGGTCACGCCCTACGACATCCAGTCCGACCTTCACGACAGCCTCGCGCGTTTCAAAGTGGACAGCATCGACCTCTACGTGCTGCACCGCGACGATCCCGAAAAGCCTGTCGGACCAATTGTCGAGACGCTTCACGCTGCCAAAGAGGCCGGCCAGATCGACGCCTACGGCGGCTCCAACTGGAGCGCTGAACGCCTGCAGGAGGCCAATGAGTACGCCGCCGCGCATGGCCTGACCCCATTCGTCGCCAGCAGCCCCCAGTTCAGTCTCGCCGTCCAGATAGAGCCGCCATGGCGGGACTGCATCAGCGTCAGCGGGCCGGCCGGTGAGGGCGCGCGCGCCTGGTGCCGCGAGAATGGTGTAACGCTATTTGTCTGGTCCAGTCTGGCCGGCGGCTTCTTCAGCGGCCGCTTCCGTCGCGACAACCTCGATACCTTTACCGAGTGGTATGACCAGCTTGCCGTCAAGGTCTACTGCGAAGAGGGGAATTTTCAGCGCCACGACCGCGTGCAGGAACTGGCCGCCGACAAGGGCGTCACAGTGCCCCACATCGCCCTAGCCTACGTCTACAACCAGCCCGACGGCATCCACGCGCTGTCAGGGGCGCGTAATATCGATGAAGTACGTGTGAACGTCGAGGCGTCCGAGATTAAATTGACAGAGGAGGAGATCGCCTACCTGGAACTGCGGGCTTGATCGACTAGAAGCAGTCTGTCGCTACCTTCGGAATTCCGTGCAAGCGTGAGGATACGTTAGGGCATGAATCACCAGGAAGTAACTTAGGAAGTGCTTCCGCAAGTCTGCCAACAGTATTCACAATTTTTGCCGGGGCACGATAACGCCCTAGCAATGCGAAGGCACCCCAGGCGAATTAAGTACGAAGAAGGGCGGCGCAGCCCACGCCCGAATATCGGAGTTAGGGGCGATCGCTGATTATCGCATTGTTAACCAAGATCCGCGGCGAGGATTGCCCTTTGATTCCACGTCCAAAGATGGCCTTATGAGCCTGCAAGAGACTATTCAGTCGGTAGGTTCTATCCGTGCCCTTTCCAAGAGCTTCCAATTTGAACCAAGCGTTCAAGTCGCCTTCAAAATTGCTTTCTTCGAAGACGGAATCGTCGGACTCGCGACTTAAGTATTCGTCTACAACCTCAATTCCGGCGTCCAAAAGCAATTCGAGCGTATCTTCATTTTCGACTTCAAGGAGGGCGAGAAATGCCTCGGTTAATCCTCTGGAAGAGTAAGTATGACCCCCTCGGATCAGCACGTCCTTTAATAGCTCAATGACTACGAAATAATAGAGGAATCTTGTTTGACGCCTACTTGGCTTTACGTTTGCACCCCTCCCAAAACCAAACCGTGCGGAAAGCTTTTGCAGTTTGTATGCAGCGTATAGGTCATCTGCACCAATTGGTTCTGTCTCTGTTAAACGACGAAAGACGCTTCCACCAGGAAGAAAGGGGGCACTCCTGCCGAAAGCAGAGCCTGGTTCGCCAAACCAACCCGCTCCATAGACCTTTATCAAGTCGAAGGCGTTACCATATTCGGTGAACTGCTTCGAGGTTGGATGGGACTTTTGGTACGCGCGCTGTGAATCCCATCCTCCCCGTTGAATCTCCAAGAAAATGTCATACCGAGAATCCATGTCAGTCTTCCAACCAGCGAAGTCCTTGCGTAGAGCGAGAAAGTCCTGTTCGCGTACGGCGTTCTGGGAATTTGTGTAGCGAGTAATGTCGTTGATACTTGCGCTGTCGCTCTTGACAATCTTAGTTACAACCACACCCCGTTCAGCCCGGGCACGCCAGTCACTTACTGTGGCGTTGTGTCCAGTGCCGCCGGATTCTAGACGCTGGCTCAGTTCTTCCCAGATAGTCTTGGTAGTTTGGCACCCATTTACGACATAAGGGTCAAACAGTAGGCAGGAGTCATCGCCTTTGCTTGTTGAGAAATCGGAAACCACTATGGTAATACCGTTGTTATAGAGGCCAAAGATCTCCGGCTTTTTCTCCAGGGTTTGGGCAATCCCTTTATTGATCTTTCTGCGTCCGCCCAAAAACTGACGGACATTCCTTTCGTATAGCTGATCGAGGTTGCCAGTTTTTGTCCGATAGCCTTTCAGGAATTCGTATAGATCAATCAAGGATACTGTGCCAACCCGCAAGCCGGAGCTAGGATCCACAAAGTTCCCTCTGATAGGAAGCGAGAGGGTTGGCTGGAGTGCTGTTTCTCTAGTCTTCTCCCAGATGGTGTTCAGAGACACGTCCTCTACATCGAACAGACCACCTAAACGCGCTTTTCCCAAGGCGCGCAAGTCATTCAAAGCCTGTCGGTCGGACTCCGACATCGCACTGTCGGTGGCAAATACCAGGACAATTCGGTCTCTTTCCGATGCCTGTTGTCTAAAAATATCCAACCGGCCTAAGAGTTGGCGGGCATCCTGAGATAGGCTATTGTTCTCGCCTGCGAGCGTATTGATTACTTTTCGACCTTCATTGAAGACTGTTTCCTGTCCTTGGAAGGCAGATCCATATTTGCTCTGGAATAGATACCAGATGTCGCCATCAACTGATTGACCATCTTGCTCGACATCATTGCTGACTTCGACCTCGGCCCGGCGTAAGTAGGCGATGTCAATGCCGCCGTCCCCGCTCCCGTCGCATAGCACCAGGTCTTCATCGTCTTCATTGACCTCTAGCCATTGAGTAATCATCTTGAAGGCGAAATGCCGCCCTTTTTCTAAGGGTGCCATTTCCCTCTCTGTGAATTCTTGCAGCCACTCTGCGCGAAACTGATCGAATGTTACTTCATTTTGGTCCGGCAGGGTTTCTGTTGTCATGGTATTTCCTCCCTAAAGTGAATCCCGTTCGAAATCTTGGCCTTCTACGCTGATAGAGTGCGGATTTTCAAAGTAAACGCCTTTTAGCAGGACGCCAGATCAGAGCTTACCGTTCCCTTGTTGTCCCTTTCGTAAGACAGTTGACCTGCCCCCCCAAAAACTGCAGTTCAGACACAGCCGTTTCCCTCACTACTTACTGTGTGACCACTACCGAAACTTCCATACCGCAATCTTGACATTTCTCAATGGTAGTGAAGCTGTCGCCATCGGATTCAATTCTTCGGTCGGTCTCCTCTCTTTGAATCATGTCTTACCTAACACTATTCTAGAGGAAATCGGCCGATGGTTCACATACTCAAAAGTCGCACATTAGGTAAGGCGATCCGTCTCATCGACCGGATCGCCCGCCGGCCGCTTCCGTACCGGAGCGCATCGAGAGTTTTCGTTCTCGGATTTCTCCGTCTCGCAATCTACTTGCCTTCCTCGCTCGCTGTTTCCAGCAGATTCCGGAGTGCGGGCAGGAGGTCGGGAACAGCCTCCTGGATAACGCCCCATATAATACTATCGCTGATCGCCAGATAGGAATGGGCCAGGCGATTGCGCGTCCCTATGATGGCGTGCCAGGGAACCTCTGAGTGGGCCTGGCGTACTTCGTCTGGTATATGCGTGGCTGCCTCACCGATCAGTTGCAGGTTACGCAGCGTTGCGTCGTAGGTGAGTCCGTCTGCGATGAACGCTTCCTGGTCTAAACCGTCGGTATAGGCAAGGACCTTTTCGCCGAATTCAATCATGTCCTGAACATAAAAGCGCCACGGGCGCCCTTCACGGCCGGCATCAGACATCGACAGCCTCCTGCTCAACGAACGGCTTGATTTCCTCTCTCAACTCCTGGTGAGTTGCCATGTCCACAGGGCAGCCAAGCAATTCTTCCAAGAAGAACTGGGCGCCAAAGTATTGCCTCCAATGGGGAGGCTCTCCGAAGCGCACCAGAATGTCCACGTCGCTGTCTCTGGCAGCCTCATCGCGAGCGAAGGACCCGAAAAGAGCGAGTTCAACGACGCCAAAGCGCTGCGCCAGAGTGGGCTTGTGCTCCTTGAGCAGCTCTATGAGTTGATCTTTGTTCATTACTCACTCCCCTTGCCTGTCCAAAGTCACTTGTAGGCGACCACGTTTATATTCTAAGCGATGTCATATGATATGCCAGCACCGTGATCCACTTTAGTGCTCTGCCATGAAAGGGCCAATGCCGCTCGGCTCATCTCTGGAAATCAAAAGGCGACCCGGTCATTAACCCGGATCGCCCCTCTACAATGGTGGAGATGGCGGGAATCGAACCCGCGTCCGAAACATCCGCCCTGAAACGTCTACAAGCTTAGTTGATCCATATGTGATTCGCCGGCGGGCCTCGGATCAACACGAGGCGCTTCTCCGACTAGCCGATTCTCTTAGACAGCGCTATCGGCGTACCGCTGCCGCAGCTCACAGTGTATGACGGCGACCGCCCAGCCTGCTGGCCCCACTGGGGCGGGCCGTGGCCCTTTTGAAAGGACCGGCGGCTTACTTAGGCCGCCGCAGCCGCGGAAGCAGCTGGGGTGAAGCCAAAGTTGAAAGCCATGCCTGTGTTCTTGGCATTTGTATCTGTGTGCGCCTTTTTTACGTAGTCGACGCTCTACGGCTTGCAATCTCAGGCCTGACAATGCCCCGTCGAAGCCGTTCATCCCCATCGGATCTATTATAGCCCAGTCCACCGCCCAAGTCAAGTTTTTCGCAATTTCGCCTCAAGAGGATTCCACCATGTCTACAAGGGGCAAAGCCTTTACGAAATAGACGGAATCGTCCTCAAGGCTGGGCTGGATGCCGAACCCCAGAGAAGTCTTTAAGTGGAAGTTGGCGTCATTTCCATAGTCGCTGCGAGAGCGAACCTGGCAGCAGTTCAGTTCTCTCGCACGACCCATCGCCTCGAGCTGCAGAGAGCGTCCAATGCCCTGGTTGCGCTCCTCCGGCAGCACGCCGAACGCGATGATCTTCGCTTCGTATAGGACCTTATCTCGAAAGACGATCGGCGGTCGCCCTTCGTCCTCTCCCAGTCGCTGCACGACAAAACGCAGAAATCCTACTGGCCGGCCCTCTACGAGCGCGGCGAACAGGTGGCTGGAGCGGAAATGTCCAGCCTGTACTTCGATGTACGGCTGCTGTTCCAACTGCTCAACAACCGGCCAAAGCTGGTTCCACAACTGACTTTCCTCAATTACTTCCACAATCATCGATTTCAGTTCCTTACCTGCATCTCTACCAATGGCTGGCCTCATACAAGATGTCTAGTCTTCGATTATCTCATCACTTGGCGACCGATCTCTTCTCGCCAGTACCAGCAGCCACTGCGCCGGCAACAGCACTACCGAAGAGACCGTCAGCGCGACCGGGATGCGCGCCGCCGTCCCGATCCATCCCAGGACCGGCCCGCCGGCCGCCTGCCCCAGAGAGTTCGCTTGTCCCCAAAGAGAGATGACCGTCGCCCGCTGCGCGCTGCGCGTGTTGCGCACGATCCAGGCATTCTCCAGCGGCCCAAGCGTGCTGCGGCAGAGGCTGATCGCCCACACCGCCAGCAGCGCCACCCAGAAGCTGCGTGTCCAGGCCAAGATGAGCAGACCGGCCGGCAACAGCCCATAGAGCAGCGTCAGCCAGTTGATGGAACGCGCCCGTTCCTCGGTCGCCCGCCCGCGCCGCGCCAACTCGTTGGCCGCGATTCCGGTCATCGTAGCGCCCACTCCAATAACTCCGAACCAGATCACCGAATCCTCAAGGCCAAGAAAAGTGGGAAAGTTGAAGCCTTCCAACAGGTGCGGGGTCATCAGACGGTCGTATCCCTCGCTGTACAGCCCGGCCACGAGGCTGAGACCAACGACAATGCGCAGGGCCGGGTGTCCGCGCACCGCGCGCAGCCCGGCGCGGGCAGTGGCCGCCATCTCCTTCCACGTTTCCCTTTCTTCCGGCGGCGTGGGCCGAAAGCCTCTCTCCGGCATGATGAACGCCATGTATGCGGCCAGCGCGATGTACAGCGCTCCGCCGACCAGGATCGGCAACTGCAGCCAGTGGCTCGCCAGCCACACACTGACGCCCGTACCCACCAACCCGGCGAACAACCCTACCTGCGCCGAACGCAAAAAGACCGGACCGGCCGCCTCGGCGCCGATCTCGTCGGCCAGCCAGGCCTGCAAAGCGCCGCTGAGGAAAGTATAGCCAGTGCCCCACAGCACCTGCGCACCCAACACGGCCCAGAACATCGGAATCGACCCTTCCAGCAGAAAGCCGCAGCCGACCAGCGCCAGCCCAATGAGCACCGACAGCCGCCGGGAGTAGACGTCGGCCACCGCACCGGTCGGCACTTCGAACAATACGACCGTCACCTCCAGCACGGTGCCCACCAGCACCATCTGCAGAGGATTCAGGCCCACCGTCTCCACCTGGTAAACCAGGTTGATGGTGAAGACCAGCGCGTTGAAGAGCGCCCGCCCGCCGCCGATGAAAAGATAGATTCGGGTCGGATTCTGCTTGAGCAAGGAGATTCAAGTCCGTGTGCCCGCGGCATCGTGTCTGGGCACTATGGCAATTGCCCGGTCTACTGGGCTGGCGGAGGTCCGCCGGCAAGTGAAGGTGAAATGACGGTGTCTGGGCTGAAAGAGAAGTCGCGTGTTCGCACCGCTTCGCCAGCTGCCAGGCGCCCCTGTGGCACCCAGGACGAATCGCTTACCGCTGCTGCCTTCCGGCCCTGACGGGGTTCACGGCGCCCTGCCGCACAGGACCCAGCGACTGACGAAGCGATGCAAACACGCGAGGCGGAGAGGGAGGGATTTGAACCCTCGAGGGCTTTCACCCTACGAGCTTTCCAGGCCCGCGCACTCGGCCAGACTATGCGACCTCTCCGAACTTAAAGGGTCGGCCTGCTCTGCAACCTGACGCCGACCCTTTCCAAAAAGCCGAATCAGTATAGCCAAACGGCACAGGACAGGCAAATCCGGGGCATTGAGGATACGATGCAATACGCCCGCTGTAACAACGCAACAGTTCCGACGCAACACGCCGTTCCGCCAGTTGCTCTTCCTTGCAAAAAGACAAATATCGCTACTGCTTCCCGGCCAGCCAGCGCGCCGCGTCCTTGGCAAAATAGGTCAGGATCATGTCCGCGCCGGCCCGTTTGATGCTGGTCAGGCTCTCCAGGGCGCACTTCTCCAGGTCGAGCCAGCCATTGGCCGCGGCCGCGTGCAGCATCGCATACTCGCCGCTCACCTGATATGCGGCTGTGGGCAGGTTGAACTCCTCCCGAACCGCCGCCAGCACATCCAGATAGGGCAGCGCGGGCTTGACCATTATCATGTCCGCCCCCTCGGCGACGTCGAGCGCAACCTCCTTGAGCGCCTCGCGGCGGTTGGCCGGGTCCATCTGATACTGGCTGCGGTCGCCAAAGGAGGGCGGGCTCTCGGCTGCTTCGCGGAAGGGCCCGTAGAAGCTGCTGGCATACTTCGCCGCGTAGCTCAGAACCGGCACATGCTCCAACCCGGCCCCGTCCAGCGCAACGCGTATCGCCGCAACCATCCCGTCCAGCATTGCCGACGGCGCGATGATGTCGGCGCCGGCCTCGGCATGGACGACCGACGCCCGCCCCAACAGCTCCAGTGTCGGGTCGTTGAGCAGATAGCCCTCCGGCAGTGCCGCGTTGTAACTGTCCACAGTCGGCGAATTGATGATGCCGCAGTGACCGTGATCGGTATACTCACAGAAACACATGTCGGAGATGACGATCAGTTCCGGCGCGGCCTCCTTCAGAGCGCGGATCGCTTCAGGTACAACACCGTGAGGACTGAAGTTGTCGCTTCCGCACCAGTCCTTTTCCGCCGGAATGCCAAATAGAAGCACCGCCGGAATGCCCAGCTCCAGAACCGATTCGGCCTCCCTGACCAATTCGTCTACCGAAAGCTGAAACTGCCCCGGCATCGAAGCGATCGGGCGGCGCTCGCCGTGGCCGTAGCGCACAAACAGCGGGTAGATAAAGTCAGCCGGCGACAGAATTGTCTCACGCACCATCTGCCGCAGCGCCGGGCTGATCCGCATCCGCCGCGGGCGCACTGCCGGCTCCGCGGCTGTCGCCTGACCGTTGATGGTAGTCTGCACAGGTTGCAAGCTGTTCATAGTGTTCCCGCCATGTTTACTTCCTCCAGGCAAGACGGCATTCTCCCGATCACCACCTGCCAGGTCTTTTCCTGAATCAGTCTCGTTACAACTTCAGTCACATCAGTTGACCCCAATATAGGTTCGTCTCATACGGGAACGTAAGCAGGCAGTCCTGCTGGCGCCGTTCAAATAGCTCACGCAGCGGCTTGGACGAACCACCCGTGTCGCCGGTCGGACAGCAGAGGCGCATACGAAGATGAGCGCGCGCTGGAATCCAACTTCGTCATCGCCGGCGGCTGCCGAAATAGGACTTCAGGCTCTGTACCAGGCCCTCGACAGTGCGACTCTCGGCCACAATCTGCACGGACAGGTCATGCCGCCGCGCCGCCTCCGCCGTCATCGGACCGATGCAGGCTACGGTCACGTCGCAGAGCATGCCGGCATCACCGCTTTCAGCCTTAAGGCGGCTCACGAAGTTGTGAACTGTCGATGCGCTCGTAAACAGGACGACGTCCACGTCCCCCTGCCAGAAATGCCGCGGTAGATCATCACCTCCATGTCCGACAACCGTCTGGTAGGCAGAAACCGCTCTTACCTCGGCGCCGGCCCGCCGCAGAGCCTTGACCAGCACCGGACGTGCAATCGCCGACTGCGGCAGGAACACGCGACTCCCTCTGCTCACCTGCAGGCCGGCGGCCAGCGACTCCGCTACATATTCCTCCGGCAACAGATCTACCACAAGGTTCAACTCCTGGGCGATTGCCGTTGCGGTCGCCGAGCCGACGGCCGCCACTTTCGTGTTGGACCGGGCCACTCTATCAAGTTCAATGCCCAGGTCCCGTAAGCGGTCGGCCAATATATACACGGTATTGGTACTGGTGACGATCAGCCAGTCGAACTGCCCCCGGGCCAGCTCCGTCAGCGCTGCATCGAAGTCGGTGGGATCGGCGCAAGGCTCGATCTCGACCGTCGGATAGTGCAACACCTGGGCGCCCTCCTCTTCCAGCAAGCGGGTCAGAACCGGCGCCTGGCGCAAGGCGCGGGTGTTGGCGATTCGAAGGCCTGCAAGCGTCTGCGTAGTCATCTTAGGCGATCTTTCTTCTCTGGGTGGAAACGGAAATCTGTCGTCTATCGCTGCCGGTTCTCGTCCGGCCATATTTCAACTTCAGTGATCTGCTCAATGATCTCCTTCGCTCCCCGGCGTAACACCTGTTGGGCAAGGTCCCGGCCCAACTGCTCGGCCTTGCCAGCGGAGCCGCTCACGCGTGCATCGATTTGGCGGCTGCCGTCAGGCGCGCTCACTCGGCCCCTGAGACGCAAACCGCTCTCCCTCCTCAAGTCTGTGGAACTGCGGCCATCCGCGCCGTCCTTGCCACTCTCTCCCAACGCGCCAACCGAAGCGCGACAGCCTCCCCCCAGCTCGGCCAGGAAGGCCCGCTCTGCCGTCACCGCTGCGCGCGTCTCCTTGTCATCTATGCCGCCGAAAAATCCCAGCCACTTCGCTTCACGCCGGCACTGCACTGCCAGCGCCCCCTGGCCGGGGGCCGGCAACATCGTCTCAAACGGCAGTGTGAGGGAGATGCGAGCCTCCAGCCCTAACCGTTTCAGTCCGGCGACGGCCAGAACTGCGGCGTCATACTCACCGGCCGGGTCAAGTGTCTTGCGCACACGCGTGTCTACATTGCCGCGAATGTCCACGATACGCAAATCCGGGCGCCGCGCCAGCAATTGGGCGGCCCGGCGCCGACTCCCTGTACCAACCACGGCACCCTCCCGTAGTTCAGGCAAGCCGTTTCGCGACCTCCCTCTTGTCTCTCCCGCGCTCCTCACCACCAGCGCATCCGCAACATCGCCCCTGGCCGGAATCGCGCCCAGAACCAACCCTTCCGGATCGTCAACAGGCAGGTCCTTCAGGCTGTGAACGGCGCCGTCAATCTGGCCCTGCCTCAGCCTCTCCTCCAATTCCATCGTAAACAGACCTTTGCCGCCAATGCTCGGCAGAGGTCTGTCCTTAAACCTGTCTCCTCTGGTCTGAATGACGACCGTTTCGACCGTTACGTCAGGATGCAACGCGCGCAACCGCGAAGCCACATGCTCTGTCTGCCAGAGGGCCAGAGCCGATCCCCGGCTGCCTAAGCGGATATGACGAGGGGTGAACATTCTTGATAGGAAACGGGCGGCCTGCCGCCAACGCCTGCTTCGGTCGCGGTACGGTCCAATGAGTCAGCCCAAATGCGAAGAAGACTACTGTCTGGGCATATCTCCAGACTCGCTATCCCAGAGATGCGGTAAGCATAGCAGTAGCCTTTTCACTGGTCAAATATGGCCGATCTGACGCCGGGTCCCTATTCAGTCAATCTGATCCCCCCGAAGGGCGGCCGGTAGACTCTCCCCCCTCGTTCCTCTGTTGCCGCATCTTCAACATTCAAGTAGAATGGGGCAGTTTGTTCAGAATTCGGCTGGGAACCGATGACGACTTTACGCCTGCCCGGCCTCGTTGATGCGCACGTCCATCTCCGAGAACCGGGCTACACCCAAAAAGAGGATCTCCGTACCGGCACATGCGCTGCACTCGCCGGCGGCGTGACGACCGTGTTGGATATGCCCAACACCATTCCGCCCACCTCCACCCCTGCCAGTTTCCAGGATAAGGTACGTCTGGCGAAGGCAAAGGCAGTCTGCGATATTGGACTGTTTGTCGGCGCCACAGTAGCCGACGTCGATGCCTACCTCCCGATTGCCTCCCAGGCCTGCGGTCTCAAAATCTACGTCAACGAAACGTTTGGCAGCCTGCGCATAGAAGAACTGGGTCTCCTTCATCGACTCTTCCGCACGTGGGCCCGGCGCGCCGACGAACTGGACGGCTGGCGGCAGGCCGGTGCGGACGCCGGAAGCGGGCGCGACAACGCACCGCAGCCTGCCGCGTCCACGCTTGGCCCGGTCGCTGTCCATGCAGAAGAGCTGATGGTTCCCGTCTGTCTGACACTCAGCCATCTCTACCACCTGCCGCTGCATATCGTACACGTCAGCCGGCGGAGCGAGATCGAACTCATTCGCGCGGCCAAAGAGAAGGGCATCCCGGTCACCTGTGAAGCGACGCCCCATCATCTCTTCCTGACAGCAGAAGATTATGACCGCGGCGGCAACCGCTTCGACATGCGGCCCAAACTGGCGGCGCCGGACGACGTCGCCGCACTATGGGAAAACCTTGACATCATTGATATTTTCGCTACCGACCACGCGCCGCATACTTTTTCAGAAAAGGGCATGCAATCATCAGGAGAAATCGAGGAAGAGGGCGAACCTGGCGGAAACGCGCACTCTCCGCTGCCCGGCGTCCCCGGCGTGGAAACGATGCTCCCCCTTCTGCTGACAGCCGTCGATGCCGGCCAGCTTGAGCTGGACGACCTGCTCCTGCGCTGCGTCGAGAATCCCCGCCGCATCTACGGTCTGGCGGAGCAACCGCAGACATGGGTCGAAGTGGACATGGACAAGGTGCATGAGCTGGACGACGCGGGCATGCGTGCCCGCTGCGGCTGGACACCCTTTGCCGGGCGGCAAGTGAAGGGCCGTGTCGAGAAGGTTGTGTTGCGGGGGGAAACTGTCTTTGATGGCGAACGGGTCCTTGCCCCGCCCGGCAGCGGTCGCGTACTTTTCCAGGAGAGCGGAAAGTAGCAATTGGAGAATGGCCTGAAACGACTTCCATTCGCGCGTACGCCGCAATGGCAGCTTACGCGCTGAATCGTATTGCGCGCAGAGCGCACGTTTTTTGTGTGAACAATTTGCGGTGAGCACAGGTAAGGAGCACATGACAACCACGATAGACAGCTTTGCAGGTGAAGACATCCTTAGCGTCAATCAGTTTGATCGAGCCTCGCTCAATGCCATCTTTGGCATTGCCCACGAAATGCGCGTACTGGTCGAGCGTTTCGGCGGCGCCGAACTGTTGCAGGGCAAAATCCTGGCCAATCTCTTCTATGAACCGTCAACACGCACCAGCTCCAGCTTCACCGCCGCCATGCAGCGTCTCGGCGGTCAGGTCATCCCCATCAACAACGTCCAGTACAGTTCCGTCAGCAAAGGCGAAAGCCTCCCCGACACCATCCGCACCCTTGAGAGCTACGCTGACGTCATCGTCATTCGCCATCCGGAAGTGGGCGCAGCCGCAACCGCAGCCTATTACGCTGAAAAGCCGGTAATAAACGCCGGCGACGGCGTCGGCGAACATCCGACACAGGCCCTGCTTGATCTCTTCACCGTCCAGGAAGAGCTGGAACAGATCGACGGACTGACCGTCGTGATGGTGGGAGACCTGCGATATGGGCGCACTGTGCACAGCCTGACCAAGCTGCTCTTGAACTACAACGTCTCCTTCGTTTTCGTCAGCCCGGATATCTTGCGTCTGCCCGCCGATGTCCTTGAAGCCGTACAGACGTCAGGCCATTCGTACAGCCAGGTCGAAGACCTGCACTCGGTCATCGGCGAGGCTGACGTCCTCTACATGACCCGCGTGCAGAGAGAGCGCTTTACCGACCTGGCCGAATACGACAGGGTCAAAGACTTCTTTATCGCCGATAAGGCGTTGATGGCTCAGGCCAAGGAGAAAATGATCGTCATGCACCCGCTGCCCCGTGTCGGCGAAATCAGCTACGCTCTCGACGACGACCCCCGGGCCGCCTACTTTCGCCAGATGCGCAATGGCATGTACATCCGTATGGCACTGCTGGCTGCACTGTTGGGCAAGGCGTAACTGCGAAGGCCGGCCGGAAGCGCTTCCACCATGCCTGTGCGCACCGCCGTCTCTGTTTACAGGACAGACTCTTCGACTGTTGATCCCCAGCAAAGATTGTTTTCCAAGAATTTCACAATGATTTTGACGTCATGACCGCTCTCCTCTATAATTTCCTCTGCGCCCCTACTCCACAGGGCGCGATTTGAATGAAGAAGGAAGGTAAGCATGAAACGGATTGTGATCACAGGCATGGGCGCGATCACACCTATTGGCAACGATCCTGGCACATTCTGGAGAAACCTGCTGATCGGTAAATCCGGCGCCGGCGCATTGACACTATTTGATGCCGGGGATATGCCTTACAACATCGCTTGTGAGGTAAAGGAGTTCGACGCGCGGCAATACATGGATCGTAAGGTCATCCGGCGCACGGCCCGCGCCACACAGTTTGCCATTGCAGCTACAAAGCAGGCGTTGACCGACTCCTGTCTGGAGATCTCCGACGCCAATCGAGACGAAATCGGCGTGATGATGGCCACCGGCGGCGGCGGCATCATCGAGATCGAGTACGCGACCGAAAAGCTTGTCGAAAAGTCCTGGAAGACCGTGGGGCCATTTGTCGTGCCCAGCGCCATGGCCAATGCGGCCAGCTGTGTCGTCTCAATGGCTGTCGGCGCGCGCGGCCCGGTTATGACCAGCGCAGCGGCCTGCGCCAGCGGACATTACTCGATCCTAGAGGCGTACCACTTTCTGCAGCGGGGCGAAGCCGACGTGATGATCGCCGGCGGCACTGAATCGGCAATTTCGATGTTGACCTTCGCCGCTTTCGGCAATATGGGGCCCCTCTCCAAAGATACGGACAGGCCGCAGCAGGCCTGCCGCCCGTTCTCCATCGATCGCAACGGATTTGTCAGCGGCGAAGGCGCGGTTTCGATGATCTTGGAAACCGAGGAGCATGCCCAGGCGCGCGGCGCCGACATTTATGCCGAAGTCCTCGGCGGCGCGCTGACCGGAGACGCCTACCACCTCACCGCGCCCGACCCCAGCGCCGACGGCGCCAGCCGCGCCATTCAGAAAGCCCTGCGCTTTTCCAGCCTCGCCCCGGAAGATGTCGACCTGATTCTCGCCCACGGCACCGGCACCGAACTGAACGATGAGGTCGAAGCGCTCGCCATCCGTCAGGTCTTCGGCCAGCCGACGCCCAAGACCACCAGCATCAAGAGCATGGTCGGCCATGCCTTGGGAGCCGCCGGAGCAGAGTCAGCACTGGCCGCGGTCATGGCCATCCGCGAGAACATCATCCCTCCGACGATAAACTACACCGAAGACCCGGAGTTGGGCGTTGACGTCGTCGGCAATGAATCTCTAGACTTTCCCGTCCGCCGCGCAATCGTCAACGCCTTCGGCTTCGGCGGACAGAACGTCGTAGCCGCCTTTGGAGAGTACGACGGCTGAGAGCGAGTCCTCGTACCGCCGCGCCAATTGAAAGGATGAACGGAGCAGCCTGCGCTTAAGCACCGGCCGCTTCAACCGCTATTCCTCTACGCCATCCCCCAGATGCGCAAAAGTCCCCACAGCACCAGCAGGCCCGCGACGAGAAAAGTCACGGCGCCGTTTCGCATGCGCACCGTTTCATCCGACCTCTTCGTCCATACCCACCCGGCGTGCAGCAGGACAATAGCAAGCAGCATCGTGAAGGGGTGTTCAACTGTCCGTATGGCGTTTGCTCCTACGATTCCCATACTTGCACCTACGCCCCACAGGATCAACCCTAAAAGAAGCTGGATATCTATGACAATTATGGCGTACAACCCGATACGTCGGTACAACGCGCTCCACATCTGCCCGCGCAGCCAGTTGACGACATAGACTGCCACCGCCACTACCAGTGCAAGCGATGCCAGGTATTGCCAGCCACTGTGAGCCTGTATCATGAAGTAATACATGCTATCAAAATTCTCCTGAGTTTCTTCGGACACTCACGACAAGTGCCCGGACAAGACACCATACGCGATATTATGACATACGCTGCTTGATTACCGTATGCGCCTATCCATTGAAATAGTTGTTTTGGCGTGCATCTGGTAGACTGCACGAAAAATGAGCGCCGATAGGTGGTGCGGCACGCGACCTGTTATTTTGCTCTACCGAGCTCGATTTCCGGATCAGTCAATAGACGGAAACCTTCTACCAATTATGGCGGAGCGTAAACAAACCAGAAAGCTTCAAGGGCAAGTGGCGATCATCACCGGCGGCGGACGCGGCATCGGCGCCGCCGCCGGCAAACTGTTGGCCGCCGCCGGCGCATCCGTCGTTCTCACCGCTCGCAGCGAAGACCAGGTCGAGGCAGCAGCCAGCCAGATCCGCCGCGCCGGGGCCCAGGCCATCGCCGTCCCTTGCGATGTGACCAATCCGGAGCAGATTGAAGAAGTTGTGGAAGCGGCCCTCAGCCAATTCGACCGGGTCGACATTCTGGTCAATAACGCCGGCATCATCTGGCCTGTTGATCAGGTCTTTGAGGCCGATCCCGAAGAATGGGCCTACAATATCCACTGCAATCTCGTTGGGCCATTTCAGATGGCCCGCAATGTGCTGCCGGTCATGATCGACCAGGGCTACGGCCGTATCATAAATGTCACCAGCGGCGCGGCCGAAAACGTCTTACCCGGATGGAGCGCCTACTGCGCGGCCAAGGCCGGGCTCAACATGCTCACGCGCTGCCTGGCCGCGGAGCTGCAGGCCGACGGCGTGCCCGGCGTAACCGTCAACGCACTCGCGCCCGGCATGGTGGATACGGATATGCAGGCCGACGTCCGCAGCATCGATACCCACGACTCAAGTCTGGACTTCAGCCGTTTCCATGAAGCCCACCGGCAGGGCGCCCTGCTCAGCGCTGAATCTGCCGCCCGACTGATCTATTGGCTCGTCGGCCCATGGAGCCGGGAGCGCTCCGGCCAGATTTTCTCCCGTTCAGACGCGCACTGGCTCAAGCAAGTAGAGCAAGACTTGGCGTAACACATTCTTCACCACCCCATTTGGAGGTTTTTCACCGATGGCATATGAGCGGATCGTCGTTCCCAGCGAAGGCAAAAGGATCGACATCGATCAAAATGGAAATCTACAGGTGCCGGACAATCCCATTGTTTGCTTTATCGAAGGCGATGGTACCGGTCCGGACATCTGGGCGGCCAGCCAGCCCGTTCTGGATGAAGCCGTGGCTAAGGCCTACGGCGGACAGAAAAAGATCGTCTGGATGGAGGTCTACGCCGGCGACAAAGCCAACGACGTCTACAATGAGATCGTCTGGTTGCCGCAAGAAACATTGGACGCCATCGATGATTACATGGTCGCGCTCAAAGGCCCTCTGACAACCCCGGTAGGCGGCGGCATCCGCAGCATTAACGTCGCCCTGCGTCAGCGCCTGGACCTCTACGCCTGCGTCCGTCCCGTTCGCTACTTCAACGGCGTCCCCAGCCCGGTAAGGCAGCCGGAGCTGGTTGACATGGTGATATTTCGCGAGAACACCGAGGACATCTACGCCGGAATCGAGTTCGAGGAAGGTACCGACGAAGCCGAGCGCTTTAAGCAGATTTTCAGTGAAGCCTTCGGCGAAAGATACGCTAAAGTACGCTTCCCCGATACCGCCGGTTTCGGCATCAAACCGGTAAGCCAGGAGGGTACGGACCGCCTCGTACGCGCCTCCATCCAATACGCGCTCGACAACGGGCGCGAAAGCGTGACCCTCGTGCACAAGGGCAATATCATGAAGTTTACCGAGGGCGCCTTCCGCAACTGGGGCTATCAGACCGCCGACCAGAGCTTCGGCGCAGAGCTCCTGGATGGCGGCCCCTGGCGCCAGTTGCCGGCCGCAGACGGCGGGGAAATCATCATCAAGGATGTCATTGCTGATGCCATGCTGCAACAGATACTCACGCGTCCGGCTGAGTACGATGTCTTGGCGACGCTCAATCTGAACGGTGACTATATCAGCGACGCCCTCGCGGCGCAGGTGGGCGGTATCGGCATCGCGCCCGGCGCCAACATTAACTACGAGACCGGCCGCGCCATCTTCGAGGCCACGCATGGCACCGCTCCCAAATACACCGGCCAGGATAAGGTAAATCCTTCATCGGTGATCCTGTCCGGCGAGATGATGCTGCGGCATTTGGGTTGGCATCAGGCCGCTGACCTGATTGTCCAGGCGATGGAGGAAACCATCGGTCAAAAGAGGGTCACTTACGACTTTGAACGGCTGATGGAGAGTGCCACCTTGCTGAAATGCAGTGAATTCGGCCAGGCGCTGATCGAAAACATGTAGGATTGTCTTCACGCAAACGGTTGCACGGATCACAGTGGCCCGCGCACTTTGCGCGGGCCTCCTTGTTTGCAACTATGCCTCCAGCACGCGACGGAGGAGTTTTCTATATCGGACTGAACTTCCTCAATGGCAGAAACACTCTATAAACGCTGCCCCGGCTGCGACCAATTTACCCCGGAGTCAGAAGCTCTCTGCAGTCACTGTGGACTCTCCTTCGACTCTCCGCCATCTAAGAGCACCGCGAAGAGATGGGGAATCCAGTCAGCGATCATCGGTGTCCTTCTGCTGCTGCTGGCGCTTTCTCTTTTCTTTGAAGGCCGCCCCCGATTCATCAGCACCCTTGCAACTTCAGAGGCGAATCCTACCTGGACGCCTACCCAGTCCGGTGAAACGGCGATCAGAGAGGTTCTTTCCGACGTAGCCTCGAAGCCCACCCAGACGCCGATTCCCGAACCCATCGTTCTTGTCGAGCGGGACATGAATGTTCGCGGCGGGCCTGGCACCTACTATCCCATTGTCGGCTCAGCCAAACCCGGAGATCAGTTCCCCATTATAGGCCGAAATGAGACCAGCGACTGGTGGCGGATCTGGTATTATGGGACACTGGCGTGGATCTATTCTCCTCTGGTTACCACGGCCAATACCGAAGACACCACGATCGCCGTTTTTATCCCTCCCAAGCTCACCTCGGCACAGATTTTCCAGAAAGTTTCACCGGCCATCGCTTACGTTCAGACCGGGGAAGCGAGCGGAAGCGGCGTCCTGTTCGAGGGGCGCTACGTCATCACCAACCGCCACGTTGTCTATCCTTTCGATACGGCGCGCGTTGTCTTCCCCAACGGGGCCGAATTCGACGGCGTGCCTGTAAGGGGTTGGGACTTGGAGGCCGACCTGGCCGTACTTGGCCCGATCGACGTCGCCACCGAGCCCCTGCCCCTGATCGACGGGGAGACCACGCCTATCGGCGCCGACATGTACCTGATTGGCTACCCGGCCGAGTTTGAATCCTTCCCGCAGCCCACGATCGTAAAGGGCATACTGTCGCGCCTGCGCCAAGATGAATCGGTCCCGATCACCTACTTCCAGACCGACGCTTCAATCGCCGGGGGACAAAGCGGAGGCGCGCTCGTGTCCGACACGGGCGCAGTAATTGGCATCAGCGGCTCCAGCATAGCCGATGGAAAGTTCGCGCTTGTCGCTTCATCTGCCGACCTTCTGCCCCGCATCAGGCAGCTTGTAGCCGGCGGCGGCGACCCCGTTCAAGGAGATCGTCGTCGGAGGGGAGCCGTCAACTACGACGGCGGCATCGACCTGCTGGGGTTCGCCCTGCAGCAAGGAGAGGACCGCCTCTCCACCCAAGAGACAATAAGCCTGAGACGGGATCAACCGCTCTGGGTTGGCATGCGATGGAGGACTGGAGCCGATCAGCAAGTCGACTTCGCAGTTTCCTTCCGCATTTATGATGAGTCCGGAAACGAAGTTTTCCAACAGGACGAAGGCCTGGAGGATTCCGAGTCCAGGGCCACGAGCCGGTGGCAGGAACAGGAGCCTGTCGACACCTGGTTTGAACTGGGAATCCCGGTCGACCTTTCGCCGGGCGTGTATGAGCTGCGCCTGATCGTCTACAACATCGAGACCCTGACGCCGACCGTTGAGATCGAAGTCTGGGAGCCCGAAGTGCTCCTGGCTCGCATGCGTTGGGGGGATGGGCAATAGCAAGCCGACGCGTCCGGCTCTACAATTCTGAGGTACCCCAAGCCTGACCGCTGACCAGGCAGTATCTTCCGAAATCTATCTTTCTCCGACCTGAATTGACAGGATCACTGGTGATGATTATGATTCACATAGCGATTCGTTCTGGTTGGAATAAAGCGCCCTGAAACCGCCGGCCATCTCATGATCTCACGCCGCAAAAAGGAGTTCCCAGCCAATGGCCGCCCTCGTAGCATCGATCTTCAGAGGAATAACCTATAGAGGAGCGGAGGGCCAGTGGGCCTGGATATTGCACCGGGCCAGCGGGCTCGGCATCGTGCTCTTTCTGTACATGCACATAGTCAGTATCTTCATCGCCGCCCTCGGACCGGAGCCATATGAATGGGTACACAAGTACCTGTACGCGTCTCCGCCCGCCAAGTTGCTGGAGATTTTCCTGGGCTTCGGCGTCATCTATCACGCCTTCAACGGTATGCGGATTATCATTATCGATTTCTTCCCGGCGTTGGGAAAATATCAGCGGACAGTCGTGCGTATCGAACTGGTGATTGTCGTCATCATTCTCATCCCCTACGCTATCGCAACCTTAGGAAGCGTCTTTTGAGGAGCAGATAATGGCTACATCATCAAGTCGACCAGTAGATGGGGAACTCCGCTACGGCGCGCCCAATCACGAACGCAGAATCTGGCTGTTCATGCGGCTGAGCGGGCTCGTGATGTTCATTACGGTAGTTTTTCACCTGCTGTACATGCATATTTTCATTGGCGTGGATAATCTCACGTTCGGCAATATCGACGCGCGCTGGTCAGGCCCGGCGGGCGTCTTCTGGCGCCTGTTCGATGCGTCGCTGCTCTTTCTCGGCATGGGGCACGGCATGAACGGGGTCCGCTTCACGATCAACGACTACGTGCACAATAAGATTCTCAATTTCCTGCTCACGGCGGCTGTTTTCGGCCTCGGTCTTTTCCTGATCCTGCTCGGTTCTCTGGCAATTATTCTGGGCGCCGGCGGTTTGGGAAATCTGTTCCAGCGCTTGTCAGGCTGACGGCAAATGTTCTAACGCATCGTAGTATGCGGATTGAGCTCCAAATGCTTCGCCGCTTCGCGACATGAGGACAAGATGATCCATACGCACAAATTTGAGACGGTCGTTGTCGGCGCCGGCGGCGCCGGACTGATGGCGGCCCTCTACGCCAGTCAGGGCAGCGACACAGCCGTCCTGACCAAACTTTATCCCACTCGCAGCCATACCGGCACTGCACAGGGGGGAATCGGCGCGGCGCTCGGCAATCTCGAAGAAGACCGCGCCGAATGGCACACCTTCGACACAATTAAGGGCAGCGACTATCTCGCCGACCAGGACGCAGTCGATCTCATGTGCCAGGAGGCGGTAGACGTTATCTACGAACTGGAACATATGGGTTTGCCCTTCGACCGCACACCTGAAGGCAAGATTGCCCAGAGGCCGTTCGGCGGCCATACCAGCAACTTCGGCGAGAAACCCGTGCGCCGCGCCTGTCACGCCGCCGACCGCACCGGCCACATGATCCTGCAGACGCTCTATCAGCAGTGCATCGCCCGCAACGTGCGTTTCTTTGACGAGTTCCACGTGCTGGACCTGCTGCTCTCGGCCGACGGACAGGCCACCGGCGTCGTCGCCTACGAGATCGACAGCGGCGACCTTCACGTCTTCCACGGCAAGGCCTTGATCTTCGCCACTGGCGGTTTTGGCCGCATGTGGGAGATAACCAGCAACGCCCACAGCCTCACCGGCGACGGCCCCGCCATCGCGCTGCACAAAGGCATCCCTCTGGAGGACATGGAGTTCTTTCAGTTCCACCCCACCGGCATCTACAAGATGGGCATCCTCATCACCGAGGGCGTGCGCGGCGAGGGCGGCATTCTGCGTAACCGTGAAGGCGAACGGTTTATGGAGCGCTACGCGCCCAACCTTAAAGACCTGGCCAGCCGCGACGTGGTCAGCCGCGCCATCTACCTGGAGGTCCGCGACAACAAGGGCATCGACGGCGGGCGCTACGTCCATCTCGATGCCACCCATCTCGGCCGCCAGGTCGTGGAGACGAAACTGGCCGACAGCGCCGAATTCTGCAAGACCTATCTCGGTATCGACCCCGCGGTGGAGCCGATGCCGGTGCAGCCTACTGCCCACTACGCCATGGGCGGGATCCCAACCAACGTCGACGGCGAAGTCCAGACCAATGCTCAGGGCGACGTGATGCCCGGTTTCTATGCCGCCGGCGAGGTCGCCTGCGTCAGCGTACACGGCGCCAACCGTCTCGGCACAAACAGCCTCGTTGATCTCGTTGTCTTCGGCAAACGGGCCGGCAAAGCCGCCGCCGCCTACTGTCAGCAAAACGACTGGGCGGAGCCACCGGCGGAAACCTGGGAGCCGACACAGGCGATGCTGCAGAACATGCTGGGCAGCGACGGCCAGCACAATGTCGCTGATCTGCGCACCGAGATGCAGGCGCTGATGATGGACAAGGTTGGCGTTTTCCGTACTGAAGAGGGGATAGAGTCGGCCCTGACACGCATCCGGGAGTTGCAGGAATCGGCCCAGGACATCACCGTTATGGACAAGGGCAGGCGCTTCAATACCGACATACTCGAAGCCATCGAACTGCAAAATCTGCTCGACCTCGCCGAAGTGACCGCGGCCAGCGCCCTCGCCCGCACGGAAAGCCGAGGGGCCCACAGCCGCGAAGATCACAAGGCCCGCGACGATGAGAACTGGCTTACACACACCTACGCGTCTAAAGTGGATGGAAAGATCAGCTTGGACTACGCGCCGGTGAATATCACCATCCACCATCCCGAGGAGCGAACCTACTAACATGCGCATCAAAATGCGAATTCGCAGATTCAATCCTGAGGCTGATTCCAAGCCCTGGTGGGGAGAGTATTGGGTGGATGTGGAAGAGAGCGACCGCGTGCTGGACGCTCTGCACCAGGTGAAGTGGTACCAGGACGGGACTCTCACCCTGCGCCGCTCCTGCGCGCACGGCATCTGCGGCAGCGACGCCATGGTGATCAATGGACGTAACGCGCTGGCCTGCAAAGTGTTAATGCAGGACGTCGGCGATGTCTGCCAGGTCGAACCACTGCGCTCGATGCCGCTGATCAAGGACCTGGTCGTGGACATGGAGCCCTTTTTCGCCAAGTACAGGGCTGTCCTGCCCTACCTGATCAACGACGACCTGCCCGCCGAAGGTGAGCGCTACCAAAGCCAGGAAGACCGCGCTCGCTACGATGATACCACCAAGTGCATTCTCTGCGCGGCCTGCACTACCTCCTGCCCCAGCTTCTGGGCCAACGAGGACTATATTGGCCCAGCGGCCATCGTTCAGGCCCACCGCTTCATCTTCGACAACCGCGACGCCGCCGCCGACCTCCGCCTGCGCGTGCTCAACGATGTAGACGGCGTCTGGCGCTGCCGCACCGTATTTAACTGTGTCCAGGCCTGCCCGCGTGAAATCGACGTAACGCGGGCCATCGGCGAAGTAAAGCTGGCCCTGATGAACGGTCTTGAAGACTGACGAAAGGGCTCTGACAGCACCCCCCCAGACTCGACCGGCACTCACTCCTGCCGCACTGTATCCTCCAACCAGGCCCGCAGACGTGTAGCCAGCCGCGGCTTGGGCTGCTCCGTTTCCACCTCCACGCCTCTCAACGCCAAAGCAAACTCGTCGCCGCTCTCGAATCGCTCATCCGGATTCTTCGCCAGCGCCCTGAGTATGATCTGCTCAAGCTCGGGCGATACCCAGCCCCATGCCGACGGCGGCGGCGGTATTTCCGAGAGATGCGCTTCCAGGACCTCCTCCCTTGAACCGTAAAAGGGTCTGCGCCCGGAAACCATCAGATAGAGGACGATACCCAGGCTGTACAGGTCCGAACGCTTATCAGGCTCTTCCTCGGCCCGTATCTGTTCCGGCGCCAAAAAGGCCGGCGTACCATAGATGCCCGGCGCATTGTCTGTTGGATTATTCAAGTCGTAGACGGTGCCAAAGTCGAAGAGTACTGCCCGGCCGCTCGGCCCCAGCAATATGTTGGAGATCTTTACATCCCTGTGGATCTTGCCGGATTCGTGCAGGTAGTCAAGCGCCTCAGCGACCTGGCGGGCAATGTCGATGGCGGCAACTTCGCCGATCGATTTTGCGCGCATCAGGAACTCCTCCAAAGTCCCGCCCTCGACCAGCTCCATGGCAATGAAAAGGCGGCCGTTCGCCTCGCCGGACTCGTAAACACGCAAGATACCCGGATGGCGCAGCCTTGCCAGCGTCTGATACTCCAGCTGGAAGCATGAGCGCATATGGGGCTGGCTTGCCGCCGCAGGGTTGAGCACTTTGAATGCCACCTGCCTGCCGGTCAGATCCTGCGCACGGTACACAACGGCCGTCGCACCCTGGCCCAATGGCTCCAGTATCCGGTATCGACCCAGTTGTGATGATATGGGGAGTAAATTGGGTCCTGCGCTTGCGCCGTAGGACATGACAGCTTCTTTGGTGGCAGAGGGTGGCGCAGTCAGTGGTCAGCGGACAGCGTCTGGCGACTCCACTATCCACGATTCGCTATCTGAAATTATAGCCTACGGTACAGGCGATGGCAATGAAGGCATAGACTGCCTACTCGTCCGACGCCCCTCAGCCCCTTTGCCTAAGCCGAGCTAATGTCAGGGTAAAACAGTTTGGCGCCCTGCAGTCCGGTGTGGGCATTCAATCCCAAGTGCCACCGACCCAGGTTGGCCCAGAACAGCACCGACAATTCCGGTCCGCCGAAACACACATTGGTCGGCGCTCCCAGGATCGTCCCTTCATAATCGTCCATCAGGACGGTCAGATCGCCGCTGGGCAGAACCCGCAGAATCGTGTCCGGCCGGTAGCAGGAGATCAGAAAACTGCCGTCCGTGCAAAAGGCCAAGCCATCCGGCACGACGTGGGGCAGTTCCACAACCGTCTCGGCGGGCCCTACTTTGCGTCCGCTCTCGATCGGAAAACGTATTATCTGAGGAGGGCTGAGCGACATCGCGACATAGAGGTACTGTCCGTCCGGGCTTACAGCGCAGCCATTAGGAAACTGGCTGTTCTCTGTATCGATTACCGCGGTCGTCCCGTCCGGCGCCACGCAATACGTGCAGCCATCGTTTCCATACCAGGATCCTGAATTTGTCACATAGAGATTCCCCTGCGCGTCGAAAGCCGGATAGTTCGGCGTGGTCATCGGGCGCTCCACAGTGCCAGTGCTGTACTGGCTCACTTCGCCTGCTGGTGTCACTTTGTAGACAGCGCCGCGGTCGGCGGTACACATATACAAGTTGGCCGCCGCATCCAGCGCCATACCCAGATTCAGGCCCCCCGTATTGGCATATTCTTCCACACTGCGCTCTTCAAAGTCGATGCGATAGACCTGCCCCGCCTCGCCGCCGGCATAGATCTTGCCGTCAGGTCCCAGCGCCACCCCTTCAGGATGGTCGAGCCCGTCTACAAACGTCTCCGCATGTTTCAGGTTGATCAAAGGCATTGCCTTTCTCCTCAGCTGCAGTGTAACGCATTCTCAATGCTGGGTGACAAAGTCGGACAATTGGCGTTGCCGGCAACATCAGACTTCTGGCTGTGTCAGGACTACGGTTCGGCCACGCTAGTATCTGTTGCTTACAACGCCTGGCTGATACTGGTTCGCGCCCATCAACTGCTTCACCAGTTCCGACGGATTCTCCAGGTCGGCCAGCTGCGCCCGCATATCCTCCTGCGTAACGTAGAAGGGGCGGCAATACATCCCCAGCAGGACAGAACGCGCTTTGTCAGTAACATTGGGCCTCGCCGAGTGCCACGTCTTGCCATTCATCACCATCACGCTGCCGCGCTGCCCAGTCAGGATCTCCGCCTCCTCAATCCACTTTTGCCGGATTTCCTCTGGCGGGCGGTGACCCTTGCGATGGCTGTACGGCAAAATGCCCGTGCCCCCATTCTCCTCTGTCAAGTCATCCAGCAGCCACATCGTCTGCCCGCTCACGTTGTCGGTCGGCCACGGCTGGTTCACGAACTGGAACGGGAAATCCGGATGCCAACCGTAGTCGTCAAACCCGGGATGGGCGGTGTTCGCCGTCCACGTGGAGCAGATCATGTCCTCGTCCAAATACTCCCTCCAGATCGAGACGATCAATGGGTGTGCCATCAGCTCCACAAAGATTGGATCCTTGACCGCGATACGGGCGACGCGCTGCCTCTTCGTCCGCCATGTGCCCTCAGTTGCCTCTTCCGCCAACAGGCGTTCCAGCACCGCCCGCGCTTCATCGGCTTTCTGCGGCGTAATCACTCCCGGTATCACGCAATAGCCGCGTTCATCCAACTCGGCGATGATCTTGGAAATGTCGTGCTGCCCGTCTGAACTGTTGTCCACGAGTAATGCTCCTGTGTCGCGCGAAGTGTTCATAATGAGAGTCGGCTTGTATCCCAAGCCCGCAGCAAAGAGATTGACATGCCAACTGTCCTCCGTCAGCTTGAGTCAGGAGGGGACGAGTGGCGGCTGGCCATGCGTGATAATCCAGTCAACGAACCGGGCCCGCATTGACGGTGAACGAGCATGACCGACTTCCGGGTCCACGAAATGCTCTGCACGCCCTCCCCTATCGTTGATCAGACGCACCGTCTCCGCATTGGTGGCCGCCGGGCAATCTGTATCGAGACCGCCGTCAATGAAGAGGACCGGCCGGTCCGTGAACCGGTCGGGACGGGACTGCGTCGCGTACTGCGCGCACCAGTCGTCGCACCAGGTTCCCTGCTGCGCCTGCCGGCACCATTCATCGGCCTGGAAAAAGCTCGACCGGCCCACTATCGAGACCATCGAAACATACGCTTTATTCTCGGGGAAGACCATCTGCGCGATCAGACCGCCCATCGAGGAGCCGCAAACCTGGGGATTCCGGGTCGAACTGAACGGGAGAGCCATCACCGCCTCGAATAGAGCCGACGCCTCCGCGCGCGTCTTGTCCATCGCCTGGCAGACAAAGGCCCAGCCGTTGAACTGGGCGCGAAACCAGGCATCGGTGCGTCGTTCACCGTGCTCGTAGCAATCGGGCGCCACCACGCAAAACCCAGCCGACGCCAGCTGCACCAGCGACTGGTCCGGGTTCTCGATGCTACCCTTGTCCCCCGTCCAGCCGTGATAATGAACGACGACCGGGGCATCATCAACCCGCGTATCGCGCAAGATAAACGAGGGGATGTCGGCAAGTTCCTCTCTATCTATGACAAGCATGGCGAAACTATCCTTTATGGTTTTCCCCGAAATCCCGTTCCAGCGTAATCGCCCAGGATCGGAAAAGCTGGCGCTGCTCCTGCGTGTATCGCTCGTAGGTCTGGGACAAAAGGTACTGGTCTTCATCCATCGTAGCGATGTTTTGTGACTTCATCCAGAACGGACCGTACCCGATATGGATCGTCTTTCGTGTCTTGTCGGAGCGGTTCGTAAGGCCGCCATGGCGCAGATTCTCGGTAAACAGAATGGCGTCGCCGGCCTTTACCGTCACCCCGATCATGCCCGGCTCTTCGTCCGGGTTCCCACCCTGGTACGGCGATACCATGTTGCTCTTGTGCGTCGCCGGCACAACGCAGAATGGCCCGTCGTCCGGGCCGACGTCGTGGACGAAATAGACCATGCGCACCATCATGCAGTTGATCCCTTTCTGGTTATAGCCGTACCTGTGCTTGACGCCAATCGGACCGCCCATGTGGGTGCCTGTCTGGTTGCCGGGGTAGCGGATGCGAATTTCGGAGTTATTGATCGTCGGCCGTTCTTGAACGATTGCGTGAATATATGCCATCGTCGGCTCGTGATCTACCAGCATGTCAAATGCAGAGTCCGCGTTGAAGAAGTCTTCGATGACCAGTGTATTTCCATTCTCCCTGGCGCCGGTGACATAGTATCCTTTCTCGGCGTTGTGATGATACTCTAAACGGCCGATAGGGCTGGTCCGGCGCGGGGCAGCAGCCGCACGCGCAGCAGCCTCCTCCTCCAACACGTCAACGGCAGCCGCCAGGCTTCCTACCTGATTCTCCGTCAGAAAATCGGGAATCGTAATGTATCCCACGCGATCGAATTCGTACAGTTCGATTTCGTTCATCTTCCGCTCCACATACATGCGCTCAAATTAACTGCGGCCGCAAGCCTCTTCGGAAGCTGCCCAATCTCGGCAACCTGGAAGATCCCGATACCCCTGATATTCTGATTCAGAATGCAACTTCGCTTCATGGTAACACCTCAGTTACCACCGATCAAGGGAAGAACATCGTATCCCTGGAACTCGCAGGTCGTTGCTTCGCGCCGGCCGCGCGCAAGCGGAACTCCTATCCCCACGATATCACATTGCGGGTCTGGCGCGTACCAGATTTTTTGAAGACGTGGGAGCGAACTTCAATGCGAAGAATTCTCTCTGACCGGTGTAAGTTCGCGGTCGATTGAAATCCAGGTCTTGTTGGGTCTTACTCAGTCCAGGCTCGTACGCGGGTCGAGCGCATCGCGCAGACCATCGCCCACAAAATTGATGGCCAGCACCGTGACGAAGATCGCCACGCCCGGCGGCAGCCAGAGCCACCAGAAGTTTTCCAGAATGTAGATCGATTGCGCGCCGTTGAGCATACTTCCCCATGAGGGGGCCGGCGGAAGAACACCCAGCCCGATATAGGAAAGTCCGGCCTCGGTCAGGATCGCGCCGGCAACGCCAAACGTCGCCGCCACCAGCAGAGGCGCCAGCGCGTTCGGCAATATGTGCCGGAACATGATCTGGCCGTTCGATGCCCCAACGCACCGGGCCGCAGTCACAAAGTCCCACTCCCGCACCGACAGAATCTGGCCCCGCAGCAGACGCGTCGTTCCTGTCCAGCCCAGGATCCCGATGACGACCATTACGTTGTAAATACTGGGTCCGATTACCGACACAACGACCATGATCAGAATGAGGCCGGGGAAGACCATCATCACGTCCGTGAAACGCATGATGAGCATGTCCAGCCAGCCCCCGTAATATCCAGAAATACTTCCAAGGACGATTGTGATCGCAATCGAAATGGCAACCGCGACGATGCCCACAGAGATCGAAACCCGCCCGCCGTAAACCAGGCGGGCCCAGACATCCCGCCCCAACCTGTCAGTCCCAAGCGGGTGCTCCCATGTCGGCTTCGCCTCCGTCGCGCCTACGAACTTGATCGGGCCGTGCGGTGTCAGGAGAGGGGCAGCCGTTACAGTGGCCGAAATCGCGACCAGCAGTATCAGGCTGGCCACCGCCAGGCGATGCCGAACGAAGCGCCGCCAAGTCCGCTTGCGCCAGGAGTCCGACGAACTGCCGAATATGCGTAGCGGCCCGGTCGAGGCGGGCGCTGTTGCCGTCACGACTTGCTGTCCTCCTCTCGCTGCCCTGCGGCGCAGCAGCAGAGCTCTCCACCGCTAAGCGTACCTGATGCGCGGGTCGGCCCACGCATAGGCCAAATCCGCGATCAAATTGCTCAACAGTACCATAATTGCCGTTATCAGAAGGCCGCCCATCAGGAGCGGGTAGTCTCGACTGCCCGCGGCGGCCACTAAAGTGTGTCCGATGCCCCTGTAATTGAATACACTCTCTATCAGCACCGCCCCCCCGACCAGCGTCGGCAGTCGCAATCCCGTGATCGTAATCACCGGCAGCAAGGCGTTCTTGAATGCGTGCCACATTATGACCGTGCGTTCCGCCAAACCTTTGGCACGCGCCGTCGTAATGTAGTCTTGCCGAACGACCTCCAACATGCTGGAACGTGTGTAACGGAGCAGCGTGCTCAGGCCCTCATACGAGAGGGCGACCACCGGCAGCACCATGTGCCAAAGCCGGTCTCCCACAGAGGGCGGCGCCCCCACCGTCACGATTCCCCCGACGGGAAACCACTCCAGGCGCAGTCCGGCTACGTAGATCAGCAGTAGCGCGAAGAAAAAACCGGGAACAGCAATGCCTCCGAAGGCAATGCCGGTGAGGATGTAATCGAGAACAGAGTACTGCTTGAGGGCAGAAACGATGCCCAGCACGATGCCTGCCACCGTCGAGAACAAGAGGGCGAATCCCATCAGGCCAAGCGTGTTGCCGACGTCGCGCACAATGATATGTTGCACCGGCAGACGCATCTGTGTCGACCAGCCGAGATTCCCCCGCAGCGCTTCACGCAGCCAGATCAGGTAACGAACGTGCACGGGCCTGTTGAGACCCATGGCCTCCCGCAGCGCCTGCAGGTCCTCCTCCTCCAGATAACGCATCGACTCCGGGTTGAGCAAGGCGGAAACCGGGTCGCCCGGCGACAGCACATAGATGGTGTAGTTTACGACCGTTATCGCAAACATCAAGGGGAAGATCAGCGCAATCCGGCGTAGGACGTACTGGGACATGCCTCTTGTTCTCCGGCTGAAAACCGTTTGCCTGTCGTATGAACCATGATAAGCCCCTTCAAACGTAGGGTGCAGTAAATTATTTTATTCTTCGGACCTATTTTGGGTCCGGCGACTACCCATCATTGGGACCGACGGCAATCTCGAATTCACCCACCTGGACCGGCAAAGTCCGCCCGGGATCGCGTTCCGCCAACCGAACGGTCAGAACATTCTCTCCCACTCTCAGGTGAGAAGACCCCAATGCCGTCTGCCAAATTGCATACCGAAATTCCGGCGTCTTGGGCGGCTGGCACCGGTGGAAGTCAAGGCTGTCCGTCCTGAGCCTGCTGCCGTTCATGCTTACTTCCACTTCGTCACTGTCTCCCAGGTCTCTCAGTTTGAATTGAAAGTCCGCAGTTGCGCCGGCCAGATCGCTGCCAAAAAGAACTGTGTAGCTGAACTCATCCCCATCTTCATCTAATTCAAAGGGGGTAAACGCCTCCACCTCGCCGGGCGCGTATCCATCAGGGAGGCCGAATGAGAAGTACTCCGTAGGCAGATATCTGGGCCGACGAGCGTAGAAATAGTGCCTGGTCGTGGAGGGGATCCTGGCCGGATCGATCAGTTCTCGGAGATCCGCATACAGCCTGCTGCCGAACGAATTGGCATGCAGATTGTAGAACATGATCCCGTCGACCCCCTGGCTGTAGGCGCTCTCCGCAAGGGCGCGGATCTTGGGCGGGTCGAATTCCTCAAATCCATCGCCCAACCAGACACGCTTCCCCGGCGTGACCGCATCCGACGAAGAGACGCAGGACATTAGCATGGGGTACACCTTGCAGTTGCTTCCCTCGGCCAGGGCCACCCATTCGGAGTAAGGGAGGTTGTAGTCCACGAAAAACCATTCACCCGGACACAGGTAGGACAAAAGCCCTTCATCAATCCACGCCTTGATATCGAGCCCTTCTTCAGTGCAGTAGTCGATGTCCCACGGCACGGCGGCCGCGAGCATGAGATGCTGCCCGCGCTTCTGTCCCGCCTCGTCAAGCATGCTCCGCACCGCACGCACGAACCGGGTCATGTATCCCGCTTGCTCCCGCTTCGGCTCCCTGAAGAACGGCGCCGATCGCCCGAAGTCAAGCTGAAGTCCATCCACGGGGTATCGAGCGACAATCTCCCGCAAGATACCCAGGCGGCGCTCCCGCACCTCTTCGACGGCAAAGTCCATCTGTCGCAGGTCACCAACCTCCCGCCAGCCGCGGTCGCCCACCTTCTTGTAGGACTTCCAGATTCCCGTATCCCGGCCCAATGACCATTCCTTGTGTTCCCGCTCCCATTCCGTCCACTGGTCCGGCGAACCGTGATGGTCATTCACCCGGAAATTCGGCACAACGGCGATGCCGGCTTCTTTGAGGATCTCGGTAAAGATTCCATAGGGGTCATGGCCCGCGGCCAGAAGTGCGTTCATCGGCGTTCCTGAAGCGGTCGTGCCGGCGCTGGACGGGTAGAAGCAGATGTCGTTGTCGGCGACGTCCATCGTATAGATATCGGCCTGGGATGTGACGGTCAATTCGCCTAAGCGGGTCACCTGCCCGTACTCGGCGCAAGAGAGGAGGTTCCCGCTATCCACCGTGATCAGTAGCATGTGGTTTCTCCTGGCTGGCCTGTCGACAGATCAGATCGTGCTCTCTCCGGTCGCCGACCGCAGCGCGGCGACCGGAGAGCCTCAGATGTTTATTCAAGGGCGCGGAAAGCGTCAAACCGCTACTGCGACGCTATCCAGCACTGCTCGAGGTTCCAGTTGTTGCGATGGTAGTAGTAGCTGGGGATGGTGTCGCAGCCGCGCGTCCTTGTGCTGCGCAGGCTGGGGTTGATGTGGGCGTAGAGTATCACGCCAAAAGGATCGGCCCCAATACTTTCCTGGATCTGCCAGACGGCTTCCTTAAGCACTGCATCGTCCGTCTCCAACTCCAGGCTCTTCAGCAGTGCCACCTCTTCTGCGTAGTGAGCGGCCCTGTCATACCAAGGTTGCGTACTGAGGTGCGTCGTGTCGTATCCCAACAGACCAAACCAGGGCGCCCAATCGCCGGCCTGCAGCAGGTCCCATTCGAAAGGCTCCTTGTTGACAACGTTGCCGTAGTCGGCGCCAACCACCTTGAATTCAACCGTTACCCCAACCGCCGCCAGGTTTTCCTGGAATGTAAGATGGAGCGGTTCCCAGGCCGGGTGGAGCGACCCGAGCACGAGAATGAGCTTGTCGTTGTCAAAATCCCATCCCCCCTCCGTCAGCTTCTGCTTGGCGAGTTCGGGATCGTAGGTGATGTACTTGGCCCCCTCGGGATTGATCCCCCACTTGCCATCCAGGTAGACGCGCGCCCCGCGGCTCACCCCGCTGGCCATCACCTGATTGAACTGCTCGCCATTGACGGCATGCTGGATTCCCTGGCGAATAAGCGGGTTCTGAATGTGCTCCCGCCCCAGGTTCCACCAGTAGGCCACCGAGACGTTCGCCGGTGGGTTGAAGATCTCCAGGTCTAGCTCCTCTATGGCAGCCAGACGCTGCAACTCGACCGGGCGGCCGCCGCCTTCACCGATGACCCAATCGCACTCGCCGGCCTCCGTGGCCACCATCATTGCAATCGGGTCGCCGTTGAATGAGCGGTAGATCAACTTGTCCAGCTTAGGCGCGCCGCGGAAGTAGTCCGGGTTCGGGCTGTATATAATGTGCTGGTCGGGGACGTACTCGTCGACCATGAACGGCCCGGTCCCAATCGCCTTTGTCGTCGCAAAGTCTGTCTTCTCCAGACCCAGCACGCCGCTCTCATCCGGCCCCCACTGATCCTCGGGCACCTCGCTCAGGATATGCTCGGGCACAAGCCGGATGGCGCCGGCGATCTTGTGGATCCCAACCATGCCGTATTCGCCCGTCATCTCGAATACGACAGTGTAGTCATCGGGCGCGGTGATGCCGCTGACGGCATCCGCTTCCCCTTCCTTAAACTCTGTGTAGCCGACGATGTAGTCCTTGAGGCTGTTATAGGCCGTATTGACCATCAGCGGGTGCGGGATCAGCCGGCCGTAGTTGAACAGCACGTCCTTGGAGGTGAAAGGAGTGCCGTCGTGCCAGGTCACATCGTTTCGCAGATGGAAAATGACCCTGTTGCCGTCAAATTCCCAGCTCTCGGCAAGCTCCGGGATATACTCCTTAACGTCGTGGTCCAACTGCACCAGTCCGCTGAAGATAGTGCGGCCCTGGTAGAAATGCTGGCTGCCCGCACGGCCCACAAACCCCGCCAAGTGAGCGTAGCTCGTGGCCTGAATGAAGCACACCTGGAGTGTGCCCCCACCTTCTTTCTCTTCCATCGGGGCTGATGCGCCTTCAGCTTCGGCAGCAGCGGGTTCAGCAGGCGCCTCCACGGCAGCAGGGGCGCAAGCGCTTATGAGGAGAACAACAACGAGCAATAGCGACGAGTAGAACACGGCAGTGCGTTTCATGGGTATTTCCTCCCATTTTCTGGCCTATCCACAGGAATCCGTCGCGTATGAACTGATTGAAGGCAATGCGCCCTCAAAGAACAAGCGGTTTTACCTGTCGATCACCTCCCTCTTTTCTGCTCAAGTTCAGCCGGAAAGGCCTGTGTTCTTTCTCCGACCTGCTCAGGAGAGCAGACAAGAAAGACAATTGAATCGCTCACAACTCAGCCGTCCCGTTATAGCGGTTCGTTGCGGGCAATCGGCCATGTAACAGCATTTATTTTAGCAAATTATTGGGGGGTGAGCAACCCGCTTTTCCCTTTCCTCAAAGCTCCACCCGCACTTGCCTGTGTGCCGTCAGACTCTCCTGCACCGCCTCAATCGTCCTCGCTACTACGTAGGCATCCTGCAGTGTAACGCGCAGATCCTCCTCTTGCCGTACCGCTTTCACGAAGTGCGCGATCTCGCGTTGGTTCATTGGCGCGTAGCGGATCGGCGCCAACTGCGCAGACGACGCGCCGTGCGTCACGACCGGATAGTTGTGATAGTCGGTGCGCACGCAACCCTTCTCCCCCACCACCTCCAAGTCGAAGAACGGATATTCCCAGCTGATCGAAGTGCAGACGTGCACACTTCCCAGCGAACCGCTGTCGAAGCGAACGAGTGCCTTTACATTGTCCCAGCTCTCGATCTCGCCCTGGTGCACGAAGTTTTCGCCGTAGGCGAAGACCTCCACCGGTTCCCCGCCCAGAGCCCAGCGCACGATGTCGAACCCATACGTGCCAAATTCTCCCAGTGGGCCGCCGCTCTTTGCCGGATCCCGCTGCCACGGTGGGTTGGTCATCGCCGCGTGATTGACAAAGACTCGCGCCGTGAGCGGCCTGCCGATATCTCCGGCCCGCACGCGGCGCACTGCTTCGATCAGGCCGTCCTCAAACCGTGAAGGGACGGCCGGCATTACGATTCGACCGTTGCTCTGGGCAACCTGCTTTGCCCGGAGCACCTCGTCGCCGATGAAGCTGAACGGCTTGCAGGCAAAGACATGCGCCCCCGCTTCCAGCGCTTGACAGCCATTCTCGCAATGCTCCCCAATCTCACTCGCCACCACAACGAAATCGAGGTCCTGTCCCAGTAAGTCGGCGACATCATGGTAGAGCGCCGCCTCGAACTTGGCAGCAAACGCCTCCGCGCCTATACCGATACATGCCTCAACATACTTTCGGCTCTTGCCCAGATCGCAAACGCCAACCAGATCGACATCCTTCATCGTCAGCAGTTCGGTAGCAAACAGATCGGCATACCAGCCCTGGGAGAGCCCGATCAGCCCGCAGGTCAGTTTCCCTTGCATTTGCGCCTGTCCCTCCTCTCTATGGTCGACGGCAGGTTGCCGGACTCCAAAGCGCGTACTTTCTTCGACCCTTGCAACGTATCCAGCCTACTTGAAGTTGGCAAACCCCTCCGGTGTCTTCACGTCGATCACCGTAACCGTCTCCGCCCCCAACGCCTGATCCAATGCGTCGACCAACTCCGGCAGCGATCTGGCCTGCAAACCCCGCGCTCCGTAGGCCTCAGCCAATCTCGTAAAGTCCGGGTTTCGAAGGTCGCTAGCGATATAGCGCCGTCCCTTCCGACTCTTTTGGTAGTGACGCAGAAGCCCCCAGGCATCGTCGTTGAAAACAATGACGACCGGCCTCAGCCCATACTGCACGCAGGTTCCCAACTCCTGAATGTTGAACTGGAAGCCACCGTCGCCGGTAATACAGACCACTTGCCGCTCTGGGACGCCTGCCTTCGCGCCGGCGGCAGCTGGCAGGCCAAAACCCAGGCCGCCCCAAGCCGGAATGAGGTAACTCCTCTCCTCGTATATCTCCAGACAGTAGTTGGCCCCGCGATGATTGCAGACCCCCACGTCGCCGACAAAGACCGCATCCCGGGCCGTCGCCCTCCGAATCGCCTCCATAATCTTCGTCTCGTTCGGCAACGTCCGCCGCTTATACTCCCTAATACTCTCCCGGACCGCTCGTACCTCCGCGGCGAAGCCTTCCTCAACCCTGTTTGCAGTCTTGTTGGGGCCCGCCCTGCCCGCCAGCGCGCCGTTGAGTTGCTCCAACACAGTCCCAGCGTCGCCTACCAGTCGCACCGTCGTTTCGTACCACTTGTCCATGGGCGCGACATCAATATCCAGATGAATCAACTGCGGTGGTTGACGCAGGCCCTGCGACTTTGCCCTGAAATAGGAAAGGCTGGAACCGGCAACCAGGAGAACATCCAGACTGTTGGCGAACGTCTGGCGTGGGTCTTCCAGCCCCCCGGGCGGAAAGTTGTACTCGCCGCCATACATCCCGAGGCTCAGCGGGTGATCTTCGGCGATTGCGCCCTTGCTGTTGGCCGTGGTGAATACCGGCGCGCCAAGACGCTCCACCAGGCGCGTAAGCTCCCGGCCCGCTCCTGCGCGGTGTATGCCCGTTCCCGCCATCACCCCGACCCGTCGTGCAGCCAGCAAGATCTCCGCCGCCGCCTCGACTGCCGCAGGGTCTGCCGCCGGCGCCGCCTGCCGGATCGGCCCCGAAATGGCCATCTCCGCTTTCTGGGTTTGAACGTCCGACGGAATCTCTATCGCAATCGGGCGCGGGCGCCGGTCCTGAAAAAGGGCAAACGCCTCCCGCAGCTGCTCAGGCGCCTCTTCCGGACGGCTGATATGGACGCTATGCCGGGTCACAGTCTCAAGCATATCCAACTGGTTCTTGGTCTCATGCATTGTGCCCAGGCCGCGCTCGTACAACTGCTCCTCTGCCGAACTGGTGATCGTCAGAACCGGCGAAGACGCGGCGTAGGCCTCCCCTAAACCGCCCATCGAGTTGGCCGCGCCCGGACCCGTACTGGTCAGACAGATGCCGGGCTTGCCTGTCACCCTGGCATACCCGTCCGCCATCATCGCCGCCGCCTGCTCATGCCGCGTGCTGATGAATCGAATGGTGTCCTGGTGGTCGTACAGCGCGTCGAAAATCTCCATCGTGTGGCTGGAGATAATTCCAAATATCGTATCTACCCCCTGCGCCCGCAGCGACTCGACCAGCGCCCGCGCCGCCGTCATCCGTGCCATCCAAAAACCTCCCCAGGCCGGTGGCGGGATGAAACGGTCCCATTCTCTTCCATTCTGCACTCAGCCGTCAGAATGAGATCCACAGTCCATCTCGATAATCCCTTGCATCGCAGTTCAGACAGCTAATGCGGCGCCACCCGAAACTGCTCCACCACTTTTTCATTCAGCGCAAAGCCCAGCCCCGGCCGCTTCGGCACCTCGATGAGACCGTCTGCGTCCACCTCGATGACGGGCTCCAGCAGTTCCGAAATGATCGGCGAATCCGGAAATGCAATCGGCATCTCGAAGTAGGGCATATTGGGCAGCACCGCCGCCAGATGGATCTCCGCCGCGACACCGACCATATGACACCAGGCGTGCGGCACGCAGATCAGCCCACGGCGATAGGCGGCCTCAGCAATGCGCGTTATCTCCCGGATGCCCCCGGACCGCACCGAACTGGGCTGGACCACGTCCACCCGCCCTTTCTCCATGATCTCCTCGAATTCGAAACGGGTCGTAAACCCCCAGTCGCCCACAGCTATGCGCGTATCCACGGCATCCGCCAGCCGGGCCAGGCCTGGCAGGTTGTCGGCAGGGAGGGGCGCCTCTACGAAAAAAGGCCGGAACTCGGCGATCGCCCGGATTGATTCGAGTGCTTGCCCCACCTCGGACCAGCGGTTCTGTACGTCGATCAGCAAGTCGCGGTCCTCGCCGATTGTTTCCCGTGCCGCGCGCACGATCTCCACATCCCGCTGTATGCTTACGTGCGAAAACCCGCCCGGCCACTCCTCCAGCTTCATCGCCCTGAAGTTTCGCTCTCTGGCCAGTGTGAATCGCTCGACGATCTCGCCCAAGTCCTCTCCCGGCGGGTAGACCGTGGCGTATGGTCGAACCCGCTCTTTCACATCGCTTGATTCAGTCACCGTGCAGCACGCCTGCCAGATCAGCTCGCAGACCGGCCTGCCCAACGCCTGCCCCGCAATGTCCCACAGCGCCGTCTCCACCGCCCCGATCGCAGCAATCGTGACACCCCGCCGGCCGAACAGCCCGGTCGTCGCGTACATCTTCTGCCACAACCTCTCCACCTGCAGCGGATCCTCTCCCAGCAATATTTCCGCCAGCCCGCCGCTGCAACGAATGATGGCCTCGATCACGAGCGACGGCGACTCCGCCTGCCCGATGCCGCTGATTCCTTCATCTGTATGAACACGCACCACTGTCTCCGATGCCTTGCCCGGGTCCAACAGAGCGATCGTCTCAATGGCTGTGATTTTCAAGGTTCGGAACTCCCTAAAGTGAAATGGAATGTTCGCAGGTCACTCGCGAAAGCGGAAGGAATAGAGGTCGGCGTCACTCAGCACAAACCGCAAGCGAATCGGCGTTCCGGCCAGACCAGCCAGCTCACGACCGTCCTTCCACCGCACGACGCGCTCCAGATCGTCTCCCAACGCCTCAACGCATTCTTCGAGACTGTACCCCTCGACCGGGATGTTCATCTGATCCCTCAGTAGCTCGACGCGGACGCTGCCGGCCGCCGAAGCCGAAAAGTTGAGGACCAGTTCGCGGCCCGCGAAGACGAGCGGCTTCGTGACCAGCTCCCCGCCCTCCAATGGCGCCTGCACCGAAGCGAATCCGTCGATCCGCATCGTGTAGCGCCGCAACGCGCTGACCCCGTCCCGCCAGTAGCCCTCTCGCAAATAGAAGGACAGCTCAGCAGGCGCGCCGGCGCTCGCAGAAGGCGTTGTCACGATCCCCCAGTTCTGAAAGTTGTCTCCGTAAGTCCAATTGCCGCGCGGCCTCAGCCCCGGCCGGATGAACGACTCCGGCCATAAGTTGAAGTTGTACCCGTCGCGACTGTTCATAAACATGCCGTCGGTCAACGCCGTGCCGTAGCGTTCACTGATCGCGGCGCGCATACGGCGATGTTCAACCTCCGGCAACGCCTCCAGCTCCTCCGACCACCCGCGTTCGACATACCGCGTCGGGAAGCCCAGAAAGAGATGCGGAGCCCGGAAATAGGGCGTGACCTGATTCGAATACAGCTCGCTGGGTCGGCCCTCGTTGTAGCTGACATAGACCGAATCAGTCCAGTGTATGAAATCGGAGGAAGTAGCTGTGAGAATGTCCCGGCCGTAGCGAGACCCGCGCAGTCCGCTACCACCCCGGCCCGAAGCCCCTTGCGACTCCGTCCTGTCGGCACCTGCACGTGACCGAACCGGATGCGCCCCGTAGGGTTCCTCTCCCGTCTGCGGCAGCCGGAACTCATTGCGATGATAGGCCCGGTACTCGCCCCGTTCCCCGTCCCAAAACGCCAAGTTCTGCGTGTCCAGCAGCCCCTTGGTGATGACAGGTCCATCGCTCATCCTCGACCACTGGATCCCGTCCGGCGATCCGTAGGCCCACAGCCCTCTCGCATGCCCGCGCTGCATCAGGGCAAATGCCTTGTAACGGGCCTCTGCCGGACACGCAGGATTCCCGTCTTTGAACGGTGAGAACATGCCGTTCAGAATCTCCCCGGCATCCAACAGGATGTTGTTCTTCTTCGAGCCATTGAACTCGACCAAGCCCAGCTCCGGCTTCTCCCAATGAATGCCGTCGGCGCTCTCCGCATAGCAGATATACTTCCCGCCCGGAGTGCCCAGCTCCTTGCCCCCGTACACAAAGTTCTGGCCCCGGTAGTACATGCGATAGCGGCCTTCATCCTCAAAGACCGTAAAGCCCCCGCTTGCATTGCCCTCCCATGGCGCGTCCAACCGCACCGCAATCTCCCGGGGGACCGGACTGTTCAATCGCCGCCGGGCGCCTCCACCCAGCCGCGCCGCGAGATAATCGTCCACCATCAACTCCAGGCGTGAACCGACGTCGACAGGAATCGTGCCTTCGTTCGAGCTGGCCATGGTCATGTCTGTTTCCTTACCAAGTCACCTCTTGACAAACTGAAAAGCGTACAGGTCCGCGTCGCGCAGTACAAAGCGCAGTCGAACGGGTACACCCTCGAGACTACTCACGTCGGATCCGCTCGACCAGCGCACAACGCGTTCGAGGTCATCCCCCAGCAACTCCACGCATTCATTCAGCTCAAACCCCGCAACAGGTTCATTCATCTGGTCCCGCAGAATCTCCACCTGAACACTGCCGGCGGCGGAGGCCGAGAAATTGACGCGCAAACGGTTGCCCGCAAAGATCAGAGGCTTCGTCACCAGTTCGCCGCCGCTTAACGGCGCCTGCACCGACGCGAATCCATCGACCCGCAGCGTATAGCGCCGCAAATTCATGCTTTCGCCCCGCCAGTATCCCTCCGACACGTAGATCGACAGTTCATCAGGCGCACCGTCAAAAGGGGAGGGAGTCGTCACGATGCCCCAACCGGGAAAGGCGTCTCCGTAGACCCAGCTGTCCTGAGGCCGCAAACCCGGTCTGATAAACGATTCCTGCCACATATTGAAAGTGTTGCCGTCGCGGCTGCTCATAAACATGGCGTCGGTCAGAGCGCTGCCGTACCGTTCGCTGACCCCAGCCCGCAGCCGGCGCTCTCCCAATTCGGGCAGGTGCTCAACCGCCTCCGACCAGCCGTGATCAATGTATCGGGTCGGAAATCCCACGAAAATGTGGGGCGCGCGAAAATAGGGAACAATCGCGTTGTTGTATATCTCGTCGCTGCGGCCTTGCGTATAGTCTACGTAATCCGGCTCGCTCCAGTTGACAAAGTCGCTCGACGTCGCCGTACGCAGATCACGGCCATAGCGGGAACCGCGCACACCGGCTCCCGGGGCCCCTGCCCGGATCTGGGCGCCATAAGGTTCCTCCCCTGTCCTTTCGAGCCGAAATTCGTTGCGATGGTAGTCGCGGTACGCCCCGCGCACGGAATCCCAGAAGGCCAGGTTTTGCGAATCAAGCAGGCCATCGGCTATCACCGGCTTGTCGCACATCGACGTCCACCGAATCCCGTCGGCCGATTTCAGAGCATGAAGACCGTCCGGAACCTCCGCGCTGTGCCCCGGCCGCGGCGCAGCACCATCCAGACGCGGAATGCGTACTGCCCACGCCTTGTAGCGGGCGTCAGCTGCTACTGCCGGGTTCGTATCCTTGAACGGCGCAAACGCACGCACCGGGCAGGGGCTATCCTCGCTGCTGAGAATGATATTGTTCCTGCTCGATCCATTGAACTCGATCAGTCCAAGCTCCGGCCTCTCCCAACTGATGCCGTCGCTGCTTTCGGCATAGCAGACGAAGTCAGGGTGCGGCGCCTCGTCAAGACCCGCTTCCGTCGTTACAAACTGGCGGCCGAGGTAGTACATGCGGTAAATGTCTCCATCCCGGAATACCGCGAATGATGTGCACGAGTTTCCCTCCCATGGCCTGTCCGTAACCAGGGCCACTTCGCGGGGTACAGGCTGGTTCAAGCGCAGCGCCGCGCCCCCGCTCAACCGCGCGATCAAGAAATCGTCTACCATCGGCTCAAGGCGCGAGCCGATCTCGACCGGGACAATGCTTAGGGCTCTCTGATCCGTCACTTCGCCTTTACCTTTCATCCTGCATACCTCGCAGGTCTAGTTCAACCCCTGACTTGCCTGCCTGTCGCTCCAGTTCCGCTCAAAGAACTCACTCCTGCCCCTCTCCAACTATCCTCCGGATAGTATCTCGAACTCCGCCATCGACAGTCTTCCCTGGACCTCACTGCTGAATCCGATAAAGGAAAAGCCATAGCTGTGCGCATCTCCCAGCACGCTGTCGAGCCGCGGCCCGCCTTCCGGATAGCTGTGGCGCCAGAAGTCTGCGCTGCTGTAGCTGCGATGCCACCGCGATTCATCGTTCTCCAGAATAAACTTGCTCGGCTCCCCCGCCCAATGCCCCTCAGCGATCGGGACGGGGTTGCTCGAAAAGTGCCAGCGAACGCCAGGGGCATGCACCCAGAAGTAGCACTCCGCTCCATAGAGTCGCAGGTTGTCACCCCTCAGATAGACCGATACCTCGCACCCTCTCAGATCGATGGGACCCAGCCCAACCCAGTTCCGGTAGTGAATCAGCGCCAGAATCGAAATCGGTCTCTCCGGCACATCGGTGCTCCAGCGAGATTGGTCCGCCCAGATGCAACCCCCGCCGTCGACGCCGCCCCCCTTTCGCCATGTCGTCAGCACAAATATGCCGGCGCCCGTCACGATCTCACCGTGGTAATCGTATGAATGCCAGCCTTCCGGACCCACGCCAAAACTGTTTCGTATTACTGTCCGTTTTTCCATGAGGCTTTCTTCCTACTCTGTTGTCACTGTCTGCGTTCACTGTGAGCCAGCCAAGGAGCAATTGTCAACTGTCTTGCAGGGGCCCCGGAGTCGTCTGACGCAGCCACACGGAAGGGAAGATGATCAATCTTTCTCTTCCAGCGAGAGCAGTACAGACAGTCGTTGAATTGGCATGGCCCGCGCTATCGGGGAAAAGCCGCTGGAGTGTGATTATACAGGGTGAAGATCCTGTGTCAACGCTCGGATTCCGCACTCTGAGAGGTCGTCGCTCAGCAGGGGCCTTCTTCAGCGCAGCGATGAAAAAAAGGGCCGCAGACAAGAAAGCGTCCCTCTCGTCATAGGTACAACGCGAGAGGGACGCCCCCTGTAAGTATTCTATTCGACTATGTTAAGCGAAACCTTCTTCCGCCTCGACCTCACATGGAACTGAGCATCGGCCGGAGAACTGAATCCCTTACCAAATAAGAGCGGGTCAGCCCATCTCCTCGCCAACCAGATGATAGGCGCCAACACCGTGCTCGGACAGGTCAAGACCGGCCTGCTCCTCTTCCGGTGAAACTCGCAGCACGCCCAACGCCTTGATGACCGTGAAGAGAATGTAAGCGGCAACAAACGCCCACACCGGAATCGCGATCGAACCTACGATCTGCGCAACAATGGAGTGGCCTCCGAAAATGCCGGTGGCAATTCCGCCCCAGATTCCGCAAAGGCCGTGAACCGGCCAGGCGCCGACCGCGTCATCGATCTTGAAGTTCTCCAACGCCTCCATACCTACGCACACCAGCACGCCTGCAACAGCGCCAATGATCAGCGCCTCGACGTTGTTGACCGAATCACAGTTTGCCGTGATGCCGACCAGACCGCCCAGCGCACCGTTAAGCGTGTAGCTCAGGTTCGGCTTGCCCGTCTTGACCCAGCCATAGATCATCGCCAGTAACGTCCCTGTTGCGGCTGCCAGTGTAGTGTTGGTCGCGATCAGCATGACCGCATCCGTATTGACCGCACCCGTGAAGGCAAGCTGGCTACCCGGATTGAAGCCGTACCAGCCAACCCACAGAATGAAGACGCCCAGTGCAGCCATCGCCATGTTGCTGGGCGGCAGCGGATTGGTCGAACCGCCGCCGAAGCGTCCGATGCGCGGACCGAGTACGATGACCGCGGCCAGCGCCGCGAATCCGCCCACGGCATGTACAACCAGAGACCCGGCAAAGTCATAGAAACCCATCTGGTCCAACCAGCCTCCACCCCATTTCCAATAGCCGCTTACAGGGTAGATAATGGCGGTGAGGATAATGCTGTAGATCAAGTAGCCCGATATCTTCATGCGACCGGCTACGGCGCCAGACACAATCGTGGCTGCCGTTGCTGCGAAGACCACCTGGAACAGAAAGTCAACCTGGGGGTTGAGATTGCCAGCCATCGCTTCCGGCGTATCCATTGAGATTCCGAACCCACTAAACCCCAGGAATCCCCCGAGCAGCGGTGCACCGTACATGATGCTGTAACCAATCAGGAAATAGAAGAAAACACCACTCGCCAGGTCAATGATGTTTTTGAACATGATGTTCACAGTGTTCTTGGCCGAATTGAAACCCGCCTCGACCATAGCGAAGCCAGCCTGCATAAACAGCACCAGCACCGCTGAAACAAACAGGATTAAGTTGTCTATCGAATAGGCGACTTCATCCGTCGTAAACGGCGCCGCATCCTGGGCGAATGCAGATGGGGCGAAGACAAGCAGCCCAAGAACGGCGAGCGGTATCGCCCGCAACTTCGAGCCGTATTTCATAGCACGTACAAGCATGGACATCGAAAAGTTCTCCTTCCTCAAGTGAGACCTGAAATAATACTGCCCATGTTCTCCACTTTATGCCGCGGCGGCCGCTCCCCTGGCTTTGATTGCAGCCCGCGTACTCCGTGGCGCAGATGGGCCAATCCAAACATAAGGACCTGTGCTTCCATCACTGATCAACACGACATCACGCTCCCTGAGCGCAGCCGGCGCCTCAGAAACTTCACAAGCCAGCGATTACGAAAAAGGATACCCGACCCGAGAACAAAATCCACTGCCCATCCTGCATGAAATTGAAATCCCGTTATTGTGCACATTGCACATAATAGAACTTCGTCTGTGAAATGGCGCTGCCTTTCGGCCGCTCAGAGTCCATTTCTGACCGGAACGAGAAGCCAATGAAAGCTGAAAAAACGGGTACTTTGCGCGTCGGCACCTCCTCTTGGAGCTTCCCCGATTGGCGAGGCGTCTTTTACCGCCCTCAAACGCCGGCCGACCAGCAGCTAAGCTTTTACGCCCAGCAGTTCAACAGTGTCGAAGCCAATACCAGCTTCTACGCTCTGCCCGCGCCCAAGACCTTGCTGCGCTGGCTCGAAGGTGTGCCCGAAGGTTTCACCTTTTCCCTGAAAGCGCCGCGAGAGATCACCCATGAAAGGAGGCTGGTCGATGTGAAACAGACAACGGCAGCCTATCTGGACGTCCTGCGTTCGCTCGGCCCCGCCGCCGCTCCCGGTCTCATCCAGTTTCCGGCGACCTTTACCCGCGCCAGCGACGGCCGCCGCCTCGCCGACTTTGGGGACAGCCTCGCGACCAGCGCCGCCGAAATACCCCTGTCCGTCGAAGTCCGGGCCTTCGATCTCATGACCACCGCCTTCATTCGCTTCCTGCTGGAGAGACGGATCGGCTTCGTTGCCGTTGAACGCACCGGGCAGCCCGATACCTTTGCCAACTGGCAGGCCGCTGCCGAGTCCACCGCCACACGCCTTCCCTGCCACATCCGCCTGATCGGCAACGACCGCGACCCGCTGCCGGACGACAAAGTCATTCGGCGCCCCCAGGACGAACTGCTGGACAAATGGGCCAAACGCATCGCCGATCTCCTCAAAAGCGGAACCGACGTCTTCTGTTACGTCCACAATCCCTTCGAAGGCCACGCCCCGGAAACAGTCCGCCGCCTGCGCGACCGTGTCAGCCAGTATCTGCCCCTCCCTGACTGGAATCCCATAGTCGGGCCGCCTGACGAAGAGGAGGACAGCGGACAGTTGTCGCTATTCTGAACATATTTGCATCGTTAACCTCGGTTAACTCGGCAGTTAACCTTATCTACGTATTTCTCTTCACCCCTGCCGCGACACTTTTCACCCAAAATCCAGCCCAATTCCTTAAACTGCGGTGCTATACTATTCCTCATTGTCGTTCGCCCTCCGTCTGTCGAAACAGCGATTCAGGGGATCGAAATGGAGATAGTTGATTTTCTGCAACTTGTCCTATTGCTAGGTCTGCTCGCGGCAGTCGCGATTTTGCTGTTCAGCCTCCGCGCCGCGCGTCGTCTGAACGACCAACACGAAAAGGATGACGCATCCAAGAAAAGTCAGTTGCGCTTGGCACCCGCCCGCGCCCTGCATCGCCCGCGCAACGCTCCAAATCGACAATTGGATAGGCGCCTAGCTAGTGGATAAAAAAGAGGCCGACCCAGTTGGGGCCGACCTCTAAGGGGTGATCCAACCCGAAATCCTGCAATGTGTGACGGCTGTTGCCGCAGTCGTCACTACGACGCCAGGCTGGACCGGTCTCCAGTATAGCACGCCGCTTTACCGCGGCCAACGTCAACTGGGATGGGCGCCGGCTCAGTCGTATGCCACAGTGCTGCACACCAAAGTGGCGTACTCCATAGCATAGCGTAACGTTGGGGTCCGCCATGTTCCATTGAGCAGTACTCGTCAGAAAGTACTTGTCAATCGAGCTTGTCAGGCGTTGGTCGTAGTAAAGTTGTAGAAGAGAGAGTCTTTAATCCAATCCATACAGGAGACCAAATTCAAATGCTTCAGCGAACATTCTCGCACCGCTTCTTTCGAGTAAAGAGGCAACTCACATCGGCCCTCTGCATTGTCCTGATGCTGGCGCTTTCCGCCTGCGTCGTACAGACAGTTCCCGCTGCCCCGCAAGGCTCGGGCGAATCCATGGATTCCGGGCCGGCAGTGGACCTGAATGCCGTCAAGGAATACGCATTGGAGAATGCGGATCTGATGCAGGACGCCACCGCCAGCCTGGCTGACGTAGCACAGCAATACTACGATCTCGTTCAGGAAGCGCTTGAGGCGAATTCCGATGCCGACCCATACGAACAGCTTTGGGCCGATAACCAGGAAGAAATCAGTGCCCTTGTCCTTCAGGCGCGAGATCTGTGGCTAGAGGCCAGTACCTGCTATGAACTTGATGAGGGCATCGTAGCAGGTGTTCCTTCGCTGGCCCACTACGATGTCTGGATCGACGCCGGCCCCCCTGGCTCTGAGGATCCGGAAGAGGCCTTGGCGTGGACTCTCGAGCTGCCCGACGGCCGGGTATACGAGTCCCCTGGCAACTTCTTCCACAATCTTCTGGAACCCACGCTTTGGGGAACGAATCCCGAATTCACCGGCCTCAAGGTCGATATGGATGGCGATGGCGTAATCGGTGTGGGCGAAGCATTGCCCGAAGCCAACATGCTTCTCGGCGCCACCCAGGGGTTGAATGATGCGACCATTGAAATGCAGGGCGCCATCGAAGCCTGGGAACCGACGCTTGAGGACGCTCTGACGGCTCTCGTCACCATGATCCCGACCATGAATGAGTACTTCGGACAGTGGAAGGAGTCCGTCTTCGTCACCGGCACTGACAGCGAACAGGAAAGCTTCATCGCCGTTAGCCGCCTGCACGACATTAAAGGAATCCTTGCCGGACTGAGTTTCACCTACGACAATATCTCGCCCCTGGTGTCCGATAGCGACGTTCAGCTTCATGAGCAGATCCGAACCGACTTCAACACCCTGATAACATATGTTGACGATCTCTTTGCTCAGGAGCAGGAGGGTGTGCAGTTCAGCCCCGAAGAGGCCGACCTATTCGGTACTGAGGCGCAGGACCTGGCAACCGCCCTTGCCGCCTTGGTAGCACAGGCCGCTTCAGATTTGAACATCGCTCTCGATCTGGCCTGATCTGTAAAGTCGCTGCGCCCTCCGTTTTCGCGGGCGCAGCGACTCGCCAAACCTGGCAACGAGGCTTGGAGCTACTTCTGTGAAGGACGAAAGCCGTGAATAGCGCTGGCGAGCCGATGGTCAAGCCGGGAATCCGCGCTTTCCTCTGTCTGATCTGCATTGCAACAGTTGTGGGCAGTGTGTTCTTGATGGCGGAGACCTCGCGCGCGCAGCTGGAGCCAAAAACCAGTTTCAACTCCGCCCTCGTTCAGACCGGACAGGACAGCGACGAGGCCCATCTGTGGCAGGTGGCCGAGCAACTTCGCAGCTTCACTTTTGAGGCCCAGCGCACGCTTTACGAGGCAGAGCGCGCTGAGCAAGACGAAACCAGGAACACACTTGTCGCGCAAGCCCTGACGAACATCGAATCCGCTGCACGGGTCTATACCGAAGATCTGCATTCATCTCTTTCCGTCTTGGCGCCCGCCGCCGACGCCTGGATTCAAGAGGCCTTGGACGACGCGCTCCAGGCTGCCCAGACCAATGACGGCCCCGCGCTGTCTGCCGCACGCGGCCGCTTCTGGACCGGCCTGCTCTGGGGGGCGCAAACCGCCGCCCTCGCCTCCATTGAATCCGACGATGGCGCCCGCGCAGCAGACTGGCTGCGCCTGCGCGAATTCCGTCGCGCCACCAAAGTGAGCATGATCGATGACCTGGCCCGTCGGACCATAAACTCTTTCCGTGGCGGACTGACTAATCAGGCAACAACCCTTGCCGTCGTGGGCGATGACCTCAGAGATACCTACTTCTTCCGCCTGCGAGAAGCGCTGAACAACCTGGAAAAGGCGGTCAAAAAGGGATACCCGACGCGCTCCGCAGAATGGACAGGTCAACTACAGGGTTACTTTGCCATTCTGCGTGATGATTTCGCGGCAAAAGAGGGGGCGTCCGCTGCTACCGCGGTCGAACAATCCCTTAGGAATCTTGAAGAGGACGTCCTGGCCGGCAATCTTTCCCAAACAGCCGTATTCGTCTCCGAACTGCGCGACCTCATCTCTTCTTATCAGCCTGTGGATCTCTCGCCCGAAGAGTTTGCCCGCCGTAGTCAGCTGCTCTATCTCTTCATCGATCTGGTCTACATTGAATATCGCGACGGCGTCCGAAACGGCCAGATCACCATCGAAACGGAGTACCTGGAAGCGCTGACCTTCCGTGATCAGGCCGAAGTCTTCCTCGCCGAGCTCTACCCCCGCATCTCCGCCGCCGACCCCGCCGCCGCCGAGCGTCTCGTTGTCCTCCTTCAGGAAATGAAAGTTGCCCTCGAACAGCTCGACGAAAGAAAGCTCGTGCGCTCTCAAGTGGAAGAAGCGCTGGCGCTCACCGAAGAGACACTCGGCGATGCCGTGCACGACAGCAGCGGCGAGGGCATTTTTAACGTAGTTGAAACTCTGTTAAACGAAATGGAGCAGCAGGTGGCGCGCGGCGAATACGAGCTGGCCGAAAGAAGCCGTATCCAGGCCTACGCCCTCTTCGACGCCGGGCCGGAGTTGCGGCTTATGGCCTTCTCACCGGACTTGGTCGCGCGCCTCGACGGCCTCTTCTGGCACGGCTTCCAGGGACAGCCAGGGCTCTCCTTGGCAGTGGCCCAAAACCGCTCCCCCGTAGAAATCGCCGCAATTCGAGACGTTCTTGACGAAGGTCTGGCCGAAGCCCAGACTGTGCTCGGCAGCGGCGCCGCACCCCTGGCCATCATTACCAATTCCGCCGTAATCGTCTTCCGCGAAGGGCTGGAAGCCATTGTCATTCTCGCCGCTCTCATGGCCAGCATGGTGGGCGCCTATGCCGCCTTCCGGCGCTCGATGCTTGTCGGTGTCATTCTGGCAACGATTGCCACTGTGATTACCTGGTGGATCGCCCAGCGTCTGATGCTCGCCTTCAGCAGCTTTGGGGAGCGCCTGGAAGCCGTCGTTTCCTTGATCGCCGTGGGCGTCCTCCTCCTCATTACCAACTGGTTCTTCCATCGAGTCTACTGGAAGGACTGGCTGGCAGGGTTCCACCAGCGCAAGAAAGTTCTGTTGGGAGGAGCGGCCGAAAGTCTGCTGTCGGCACAGGCTCTTGGCTTTATCGCACTGGGATTCACCAGTGTCTACCGGGAGGGTTTCGAGACGGTGCTCTTCTTGCAGGCGCTCGTGCTGGACGCAGGCCCGGCTATTGTAATGCAAGGTGTCGCCCTGGGACTCCTCGCGACGGCTATTGTCGGCTTCTTCACCTTCCAGCTTCAGACCCGTCTGCCTTACAAAAAAATGCTGGTGATTACCGGCATCCTTATCGGCGGAGTGCTGCTCATAATGGTAGGCAATACGATTCACACGATGCAGGCCGTTGGCTGGGTGCCAATCTCGCCCGTAGGTTCCCTCAGCCTTCCCTATTGGGTTAGCCTTTGGCTCGGCATCTTCCCAACTTGGGAAACGATTTGCGGCCAGGGCGCAGCCGCAGTCTTTGTAATTGGCAGCTACTACCTTGCCGAATTCCAGCAGAAGCAGCGCGTCCGCGCTGGAGCACAGGAACAAGCTGCCGCACTTAAGGAACAAACAGCTCAAACCAAATGAAAAAACCGGCCCCGAAGGGCCGGCTGAAAGTAGGAACAACAATCTTGGAAAGTGGCTGCTGACACCAGTCACTATCCACATGCTGAACCCAAAGCAGAGTATAACAGATGCTGCCGCGCTATGCAACAGTGGCTTTTCTTCTGCTCTACCGGTTCAGCCAAGAGACGGTCACCCTGTGACCGAATGGAGAAAGCCATGTCCTCGTTAAAGCGTTTCGGGCTTCTGATCATCTGCGTCGGTCTTTTCACCGCTTGCACTTTGCCCGTCGACCTGACAACACTTCCAGCGAACCAAACTGCAGCGGAGTCCCCTGATTCCTCGGTCGAAAACGCGCAACCTTCCCAAGATGGAATGGCCATCGAACTGAACGATGCCGACGGCAACCTTGTTGTTGTCGACGATCTGAGCCGAATTGTCACCCTCGGTGGAACGGTCACAGAAATCGTTTTCGCATTAGGCTCGGGTGACAACGTGGTAGCGGTCGACAGTTCCAGCAGCTACCCTGCTCAGGTGAGCGACTTGCCCCAAGTAGGTTATCAGCGCCGCCTTTCCGCCGAAGGTGTACTGGCTCTTGACCCCTCACTCATTCTGGCAACAACCGAAGCCGGTCCATCTGAGGCCATTCAACATCTCAGGGACACTGGTGTTGATGTCCTCTTGCTAGAATCCGATGATTCGGTGGAAGGCGTCGCGGAAAAGATTCGCGGTTTCGCCAAAGCTCTGGGCCGGGAAGCAGAAGGCGAATCCCTGGTTGTTCGGCTTGAGGCCGACTTGGCCCAGGCCCGCTCCTATGTCCAGAGTGCCGAAAGTCAACCGCGGGTACTGTTCATCTACGCGCGAGGCGCCGGCGCCGTCAGCGTCTCCGGACAGGGCACCGGAGCTCACACAATGATTCAGCTGGCGGGCGGCGAAAACGCCATCGAAGGATTCGAGGGCTACCGACCGCTCACTGCCGAGGCCGCGCTCGCCGCTGCACCTGACGTCATCCTCATGTTCACCAGCGGGCTCCAGAGCCTCGGTGGCCAGGATGACTTGCTGGAAGTACCGGGCATTGCTCAAACGCCCGCGGCCCAGAATGGCCGCATCGTGGCTATGGACGGTCTCTTTCTGCTCAACTTCGGTCCGCGAATGGGCCAAGCCGTTCTCGACCTGGCAAAGCAAATCCGAGAAGACCAATAGGGGACGGGTAGTTTCCGTCGAACTCAAAAGACGCCAGAGTGACCAAATCAATACAAACAAAGGAGACTTGCGACCATGTGTCAGCATATCGTCATCTTGGCCGAACGTAATGGACAGCAATATGTCAGCCAGTGCGAACACGGAACCGTCCATCTGATCTGGGATGGAGTCGGACTCCACCTTTCGGCCGAAGCCTTTAACCGCTTGGCAGCACACATTATGAAAACGCGTGCCAACATCCTGGAGCTTGGTGATTCCGTCAGTCAGGGTCACTGCCGTATGTGCGTTGGCAAATTGTCGCTTATCCTACCTGTGGAGGACTTCCTACTCATGGTAGAGATGATCGATGAGGTCATGCCCCAAATCAACTTGACTGGTAACGGACAATATCACCCCTCCGTGCGGATAGCGCCACCACATCAACTGATTCCGCCAGTCCTGAACTGAGAACTGCTTGGCGCCTGCCAGTCGTCAAACACCTGTCTCTGGAAAAGGGTAAGTCCGTCCTCGATCAATTCCGTATGATTTCCTGCCCCGCGGCGGTAAACAGCTTGGAAAGCGCAACGAGACCTTTCTGCGACGCATCTGAAAGGCTGGGCAGATGTTAGCCAAACTTCATCTGCTCAGCCCCTTCTCTTTCGACTCCTTAAGGACGCGACCACTCATCGTCTTGGGAGGACTGGGACTCATGCTCCTCCTTACCAGTGCTATGGGCATCGCCACGGGCGCAGTCACGGTTTCTCCCAGCCAGTTAATCGCTATCCTGGCCCAATCAGCTGGCCTGGATTTCCCCTGGACCTATGATGCCCGCCAAGAGGCTGTCGTTATCGCGATTCGTTTGCCCAGAATCTTGCTGGGCCTTCTTATCGGTTCAGGACTGGCTCTGTCAGGCGCCACCATGCAGGGGCTTTTTCGCAACCCTCTCGCAGATCCAGGATTGATTGGAATCTCCAGCGGTGCGGCTCTGGCGGTAACCGCGTGGATCGTGTTGGGAGGCCCCCTCATGGAGTTGGCCGGCGCCTTTCTCAGCTACGCTTCGCTGCCACTGGCGGCTTTCATCGGAAGCATAGTCGCTACTCTGATTGTCTACCGTCTCTCTACCCAGAACGGGCGTACGATCGTGTCCACCATGTTGTTGGCCGGTATCGCCGTCAATGCCTTGGCTGGCGCTGGTGCTGGCTTTTTTGTACTTCTCGCTACCGATGATCAATTGCGGGATATCGTATTCTGGAGTCTGGGCAGTCTGGGGGGAGCAACTTGGCGAGCTGTCTTGACCACAGTTCCCTTCGTCGGGCTGGCAATTCTGGCACTTCCTCGTCTGGCGAGGTCGCTCAATGCTCTACTGTTGGGAGAAGCCGAGGCTACACATCTGGGAATCTCGATCGAGCAAGTGAAGCGCGTAATCGTTGTCCTGACCGCACTGGCAGTTGGCGCGTCAGTGGCCGCTGCAGGCAGCATTGGGTTTGTCGGGCTTGTCGTGCCCCATCTTCTTCGCCTGATGGTAGGGCCGAAACACCGTCTTGTCTTGCCAGGCTCGGCGTTGCTGGGCGCCACCATTCTGGTTGGCGCAGATACAATCGCGCGTACGATCATCGCACCCGCCGAGTTGCCCATCGGTATCGTCACCGCAAGCCTGGGCGCGCCCTTTTTCCTCTGGCTCTTGCTTCGCGTACGCCACCAGGGAGAGTCTGGCCTTGCTTGAAGCTTTTTCCATCAGCGTGCAAGTAGGCGGGAAACGGCTTGTGCATGGCGTCTCTGTCGAAGTCCCGCCGGGCCATCTGCTGGCTGTCGTCGGACCCAACGGCGCCGGCAAGTCGACTCTGCTACGCGTTCTGAGCGGAGAGCACGCTCCGACCAGCGGACAGATCTGCTTGAATGAAACTGAGCTCCATCGCTGGTCGGCGAAGCAACTGGCGCAGATGCGGGCCGTGCTGCCTCAAGACTCCAGCCTTTCCTTCCCATTCCGCGTGCTGGACGTCGTGCTGATAGGACGTACTCCGCACCTGCGCAGTGCAGAAACACCGCACGATTACGCCATCGTCGATCAGGCCCTGCGAGCAGTTGACATGTCAGAATTTGGCCGTCGCCCCTACACAACTCTTTCCGGCGGTGAGAAGCAACGTGTACAACTGGCCCGCGTGTTGGCCCAAATCTGGGAAGAGTCACCCCTGGGACCGCGGTATCTGTTCCTGGACGAGCCGACTAATAATCTCGATATAGCGCATCAACATCGAATGATGCGAGTTGCAAGAAGTCTGAAAGATCAGGGCGTGGGGATTCTGGCAGTCCTTCACGACCTCAACCTGGCGGCTCAGTACGCCGACAAAATTATGCTTATGCAAAATGGGCAAGTTTCGGCAAATGGGTTTCCTTCTGACGTACTTACCCCCAATCGTATAAAGGAAGTATTTATGATCCCCGTCAAAGTCATCCAACACCCAACTGCATTCTGTCCAGTTATTGTGCCTGTACCATGATTGTCGCGAAACTTCATAGAGCCGATTGAGCAAAAGGAGACTACTGTGGTCATCGTTATGAACCGAATCGCCGTGAAACCGGACTTCGCTGACGCGTTCGAAGATCGCTTCAAGGATAGGGCCGCGCTCGTAGACCGAATGCCTGGCTTTCTCTCCTTTCGCCTGCTGCGCCCGGCAACTGAAGGCGCCCCGTTTGTCGTAGAAACGCATTGGGAATGCAAAGAGGACTTTGAACGATGGACCAAATCAGACCAGTTCCAGCAAGGCCATGCCCGATCGGGAAGGCTTCCCCGTGAGGCTTTCGCAGGTCATCCAAAGCTGGAAATATTCGAAGTCGTTCAGTCTGCAAAGCGGGGGGAAATCCTGGAGTTACCAGAATAAGGCCGAAGCATTCCTCCTCAAGCCAAGACTACTGGCCACCGGAAACAAATGGCCGAGCCGGAGCAGATCAAGCATCAGCCGAGATGACAAGACTCGGGCTCGACCTTCGCCACTCTGACTTGTGGCGCAATTGCCAGTTCATGTCCCTGAAGCTCTGTCGAAGACTGCCGAGGCCACCCACGATTAGCCAATGAATTCACTTAGAAAACGACTGCTGGCGCGCATAACGGAACGGGTCTTTGTCTTTACATTGCTTTGGATTGGGTTTGTCTGCGCCATCAGCTTCATGGAGACACCCCTTAAATTCCAGGCCCCTTCACTGACATTGCCTGTCGCCCTCGAAATCGGCCACCTTGTCTTTCACGCTTTGAATGCCCTCGAAATAGGGTTTGCCTCCGCCATCACTGCGATCACACTGATAAAAGGCTGGCCCCGGCGAATTCGCGCGCTCACCCTCCTCATCGTCCTACTGCTTGCAACGCAGACCATCCTCCTCTATACGGTGCTGGATGCCCGCACGCTGGCTATCATCCACGGATTAGAGGTGCCGGAGCGATCTTTCCACCCGTACTACGTTGCATTGGAAGGTGTCAAGTTGGCGCTCCTTCTCTACCTGGCCTATCTGCAACTCGAAGAGTATGACGTCAGGATTCGCAAGGTCGCCCAATTTTCGCCTGAGACAGCTAAAGGTTGACGCTTTCCTTGGTTGCCCTTTGAGCGCCGGGACCCCGGCGGACACAGCATCACCACCTGGGTAGAATTCCGGGAAAGAGCGATACCTGCTTTTGGCAAAATCCGCTAGGTTGGTGCAACATAGTCCCTGAAATGGAAGTCGCGCCGCCCGTATCGCGCGCTACTCTGCGGATCAGGGGACCTCAGATGGGTCAAGGGCACAGCCACTATCACGAACACGGTGATGAAGGGGGCCACGAGCACAGCCATAACCACGCCCATCACCTTCATCACCACCATCACGGTGATTCAAACAATCTGCGTACCGCGTTCTTCCTCAATTTGGGCTTTACAGTTGTTGAAATCGTAGGCGCCTATCTGACCAACAGTGTGGCCATCCTTTCCGACGCCCTGCACGACCTCGGCGACTCGATCGCGCTGGGCATGGCCTGGGGACTGGAGAAGCACGCCGGCAAGGACGCGCCGGCGCGTTACTCCTATGGGTACGGCCGCCTCTCTTTGCTCGGCGCCTTTATCAATGCCGCTGTCCTCATCGCCGGCGGGCTGTTCGTCCTGGCAGAGGTGATCCCGCGCCTCCTCAACCCGGAAGTCACCAACGCTCCGGGCATGATCCTGCTTGCGCTAGGCGGAATAGCCGTGAATGGCGCCGCCGTATGGCGCCTGCAAGGCGGCGGCACCATGAATGCCAAGGTCGCCATGTGGCACCTGCTGGAAGATGTACTCGGATGGGTTGCGGTCCTTATCGTCGGCATCACACTTCTCTTCGTCGATCTGTACATTCTGGACTCGATTTTGTCACTCCTGATCACCCTTTATATTCTCTACAGTGTCCTGGGGCATCTGAAAAAGACAGCCGAACTGTTCTTGCAGGCAGCCCCGGAAGGCGTTGACCTGTCGCACCTGGCCCAGCGCTTGCGCAACATCAGCGCCGTCGAAGACTGCCACCATACCCATCTCTGGTCGCTTGACGGCAATCATCACGTTCTGTCCACCCATCTCGTCGTCAACCAGTCAGCCGACCAGAACGAGATTCGAGAGATCAAACAGCGGGCGCGCGAAGAGCTGGACGGCCTGCACCTTACACACATCACCATCGAAATCGAATATCCGGGCGATTGCAGCATGGTGGAAAACCATGTATGACAGAGTTCACCGACCCCAGGCAGCATTACATTCGAAAGGAAACGACACATGTTCGTCGAAAATGTGCAAAGCGCATTGAATCAACAGATCAATATGGAGCTGCAGGCGCACTACACCTATCTGGCAGCCGCCGACTATTTCGAAGGATTGGGCCTTAAAGGGTTTTCTCAGTGGATCTTCAACCACGCAGAAGAAGAGATGGCCCACGCCATGAAGATATACAAGTTCATTCATAGCCGGCGGGGCCGGGTCGAGCTCTTCCCCGTTCCCACACCCGAAGGGGGCTTCGGTTCACCGCAGGAGGTCATGGAAGGCGCGCTCAGGCAGGAGCAAAGAGTGACCGCTTCCATTGACCGCATCGTCAAACTCGCGCGCCAAGAAGGCGATTACGCCACTGACAGTTTTCTGCAGTGGTTCGTCGATGAACAGGTTGAGGAAGAAGAGCTGGTGGACGACCTTGTGCAGAAGCTTCGCCTGATTGGAGACTTTAAGCCCGGGCTGTATCTCCTTGACCGGGAACTGGCAGGCGTCGACATGCTGGAGGAAGCCGAAGAGTGAGGTCAGGCACTGATTGTATTCACTTTAGCAATTTTCAGGGTTGACAGCCTTGCCCGTCAAGTGTATCATAGGGGCAGATGAACTCTCCCTGGGCGCAACCCCGCGCCAGACTCCTGTGGAGATCACACAGTCATCAAAGAGTTGGCAGAAGCAAGATCGCGACTTCGGGAGCCTGCAGGCTCGTCACAAGAGTGGCCCGTGCGAGGTGGCGTCCCTGTTTTCTCCGACTTGTACAAGAATTGTTCTTGTGAGAAGATAGAGTCGCAAACTGAATATCGGCCTCTCAGATGAGGTTACGAGGAAGTCGTTTCCGGGACTGCCATACCACTTTTTTCAGATTTGCGCTTGATCTGTTCTTGTGAGACGATATAGCTCAGGGTCATCATTTAATTGTTTCTCTATCAATTTGTGATGAGATCAAGATAAGTTCCCTTAACCCAATTCTCTCAAGGAGCAACAGAACCATGAACAAACGAACCCCACTCATTTCACTCGTTGTACTGTCTCTGCTGCTGGTAGTTCTTAGCGCCTGCACCGCGCCGGCCGCTCCGCCTGACCGAGACGTTATGATCTCCCACGAGGCGGCTCTGTCGGCCCAGGATGCCCTGATGGGCGGACTTGTCATGGGCGAGGTCATGCTGAGCGAGTCTGAGTTCAGCAGCTACGTGACCAAGGCTCTCGAAGCCAACAGTGGTCCCAACCAGCCGATCGATTCCGTTATGGTCTGGATTGAGCCGGATGCAATGCACTTCCGCGTCACCCTGAAGGACGGCGTCAGCATGATGGGCGATACGCTCGACCTCGTCGGCAACCTGATGGTGAGCGATGGTCATCTGATGGTAGATCTCCAGTCGGCCGGCGCCGGTGGCATGGCCGTCGGTGGAGCTCTGCTCGCCCCGGTGAATGCGCAGATCAACGCTGTCTTGGCCCAGAATATCATGCTCCCGGCCAGCGTCAGTGTCGCCCAGGACTCCGGCTCGATTATGATCAGCATGAACTAAGCTAGACACGGGGTTCGCGACCGTCGGCGCTGTCAAGTTCTCCCAAGTAGGTGGCGGGCGCCGTCGGTTTACCCCACCTTTCGTGGTGCGTGGGCTGCTTTCGTTCCAGTCCTGGTTGCCGCCAACTTTTCAGTAGTGCAGCCATGCGGCATAAGACTCCTTGACTCGGCCGCAAGACCTGGGACAACCGAAGCTCACCATTGCTGAATACGAAGAAAACTGTCCTAGTGATCGGACTAGCGGTTACACGCTTCGATCATAGGACAGTTTCGTCTACCCCACTCTTTCCCCTCAGTTCAACTGCTCCTCATTGGTTGCACAATAAAAATAGGCGGACCGTAGTCCCAGCGTAGGCTGGAAATCGCCTTAAATGCTTGCCAAAAGCGTGTGCATGGCAGATACTTTTTTGTATTGCCTTCAAAAAACACGAACTATACGCGACTGTCGTGCACAATCTGCCGGGGCGTGTCTCGCCGGGAGCAACTACGGAACCAGTGGAATGATGCGATTATCTAGAACAAAACTGGGCAGACGAGCAGTCCAGTCTGCTGTTGTCATCTGGCTGATGGCGCTTGCTTTTGTTGGCGGCAATATCTCCGGCTACTCTATCCGCTCGGCACTGGCAGCCGAAGAGCGTCCCACCCAGTTCACCATCTTCTGGGAAGCGTGGGACTATGTCGTCGCCCACTTTGTCGACCGCGAGAAGGTCGACTTCACCGCCATGACATACGGCGCAATTGAAGGAATGCTCGCCTCTCTGGGCGACGAAGGACACACAACTTTCCTCCACCCTGATGCCGTAGAGTTGCACCAGACCAGCCTCGAAGGCTCTTTCGAGGGTATCGGCGCCTATGTATCCATGGCAGACGGCAATGTCCTCATCGTAGCTCCAATCAACGGCTCGCCCGCCGAACAGGCGGGCATCCTGGCCGGAGATATAATTCTGGAAGTGGATGGTGAATCGGTCGAAGGGAAATCGCTGGACCAGGTGATCTTCCTCGTTCGCGGCCCGGCTGATTCCGAGGTCGTCCTGACCGTCAGCCGCCCCGAACTGCAGGAACCCTTGCAGGTCTCGATTACTCGCGCCCCGATAGAGGTGCCGAGCGTGAGTTGGAGCCCAATACCCAACACCGGCATTTTCTACATCAAGATCTCGCTGTTTACCTCCGGTGTGGACAGGGAGCTGGAAGCCGCTCTTCGCGAGATTTCTGAGGCTCAGACCAACCAGGGCATCATCTTGGATCTGCGCAACAATCCGGGCGGGTACCTGCAACAGGCCATTCAGGCCAATAGCCAGTTCCTCCCCAAAGGCGATCTGATACTGATCGAATCCGACGCCAATCAAAATCAGACCGTCCACCGCTCGCGCGGCTTGGGTTATGCAAGGGGAATGCCGCTGGTCGTTCTGATCAATGAAGGCACTGCCAGTGCTGGCGAGATCACCGCCGGCGCCCTCAAGGAAAACGAACGCGCCATCCTGATCGGTGAGACAACCTTTGGTACAGGCACCGTCCTCAACCAGTTTGGGCTCAGTGACGGCTCTGCCATTCTCCTGGGCGTGACCAACTGGCTTACGCCCAATGGCAACCTGATCAAGGGCGAAGGCGTGACCCCCAACGTGGAAGTCACGCAACCGATCAGCTCCAGGCATGTGGATGCCGATTTGCTGAGAAATCTGACCGCTGAGCAGTTCAGCGCGGTCGAGGATGACCAGTTCCTCAAGGCGTTGGAGCAGCTGGGCGTTGAACTCCACGCGTCGCCGCTGCTCAATGCAGTGCCGTATGACTTCGTGACCCACGATTGACAATTGGAATAGAAAAGCAGTTCGGAGAGGACAGGAGCCTTCGGCCCGCTCCCAATGCTGGCCCTACGACCGGTACAGGCCCTGTTCAACTATGTAGCGTTCGACCGCGCGGGGGACCTGATAGCGAATCGGCTGCCCCGACTGTATGCGTTCCCGCAAACTGCTGCTGGCAATCTCCAATTCCGGCATTTCCAATACGATAACCCGCTCGCGCACGCCGGGCAGTTCCGCTTCCAGGTCCGCCCAGTCGATCTTTACGTCATGGCGGCGCAGAGCGACCAGCCGACAGTTGCGCACCAGCCATTCCGGCTCATGCCACGTCGGCAGATTCCGCAGACTGTCCAACCCCATCAGAAAGTAGAGCTGCCCCTCCCTCCCGACCCTTTTTTGGAAAAGCCGCATCAAATCCGACGTGTAATGGGGACCAGGGCGCTCGGCGTCGATGAGACTTATGCATATTGCGGTTTCATCGGCAACTGCCAGGCGGCACATAGCCAACCGGTGATGCAAGGGGGATATGGGGCTGTCTGGCTTATGGGGCGGGTCCCCGGCCGGCGCCAGCACGATCTGGTCCAATTGCAGTTGATGCCGGGCCTCTACCGCAAGGACCAGATGCCCAATGTGAATCGGATCGAAAGTGCCTCCGAAAACGCCGATTCGTTTGCCTCTCAATCCGTCTCTTGAGCTCATCCCTCTGTTGCCCCCTGCCCGGCGGCCCGGGACACACGCCGCAAGCCCTTATGCCTTCGCTCCTGTGTCAGCGGGCGACCGGAATTCTGCGTCCAGCCACCTGTTGCTGCCGCCTTCACTCTCCCAGCGCGTTCTCGAATCCCCATACCAGTTCGACCTCGCCAATCTGTACGGTATCTCCGTCCTGAACGCCCTGTTTTCGCAGCGCTTCTGAGATCCCCATCGCAGAAAGGATGCGCTGAAACCGCAATCCGGCCTCGTAGTAGTCCCAGTTCGTCATCTGTGCCACCCGCTCAATCGCAACACCCTCCACCAGCCACAGATCGTCCTCCAGACGAGTGACCTGAAATGATCTCTCATCTTCCTCAGGGGACAGCGTCGGCAGCTCTTCCACCTCCTCCATCTCGACCGACGCCGGCAGCCTATCCAGCTGCGATTTGACTTCGTACAGGAGTTGCTGCACGTTTTCTCCGGTAACCGCACTTATGGCAAAAAAAGGGTTGCCTGTATCGGCCAGCGCCTTCTGCAGGCGCGGCCAGATTTCCCGCGCCTGTGGCAGATCGATCTTGTTCAGAACGATTAACTGGGGTCGCTTTGCCAGGGCCGGGTTGAATAGCCTCATCTCCTGGTTGATGACCTCGTAATCACCAGCCGGATCGGGGCTCGCACCGTCGAGGAGGTGGACCAGTACCCGGCTGCGTTCAACATGACGCAGAAATTCCAATCCCAGGCCAACGCCGTCGTGCGCGCCTTCCAGCAATCCAGGTATATCGGCAAACACGATCTGAACATGGCTCACCTCCGCTACGCCCAGGTTGGGCACAACCGTCGTGAACGGATAGTCGGCAATCCTGGGAGTGGCTTCACTGATGACGCTCAACAACGTCGATTTTCCCGCATTGGGCACGCCTACGAGCCCTGCATCGGCTACTATCTTCAGTTCCAGATCCAGCCAGTGCTCCTCGCCTACTTCGCCTTTCTCTGCCAGGCGCGGCGCCTGGTTTCGTCCACTTCTGAAGGCTGCATTTCCCCGACCCCCGCGGCCCCCTCTGGCGACCAGCGCCTGCTGCCCGTCCCGTACCAGGTCTGCCACCACCGTATCTGACTCTGCGATGCGTGCAATCGTCCCAACCGGCACCTGGATGAGCAGGTCTTCGCCCGTTGCGCCCGCTTTTCTGGTGCCGCCCCCGTGCGAACCGCGTTCAGCCCGGAAATGCACGTTCCTCCGAAATGCATGCAGTGTATTCATGCTTTGGTCGGCAACAATGTAGACATTGCCGCCCGGCCCACCGTTGCCTCCCGCGGGCCCTCCCCTGGGCACAAACTTCTCCCGGCGGAAGGCGACAATGCCGTTGCCTCCAGCCCCGGCTTGCACATGGATCTTGGCTTGATCAAAAAACATGACTGCTGTTGCTCTCAGATGGTCGATCGCGGCAATTGGACAGCAACCGTTAGAACTGCTGCTTCTGTCCCGGTTCTTCCATTCTAGCGGAGGAAATCTCGCTTCAACAAGAAATTGCCCTGTTCAAGTCCGGCGGTATAATTGTACCGCGTGACACAGTGGCCAGGAATCACACTCCAGCATTCCACAACCTGCCGTCTCCCTCAACGGTTACAGGCTTGAAAAGTGCGTCAGGATGGACATCGTTGACGAGGAACATGGGAATCTACATTCAAATCGATGGACAGTTTCAGGCGCGTGTGGAAGAAGCCTGGCTAGAGGCTGCGGCAAAGGCAGCCCTGCGTGCCTGCCAGCGGGACGAAATCTCGATCTCAATACTGGTGGTGGACGACGACGAGCTGCGCCGCTACAATCGCATCTACCGCCGGCAGGATGCGCCTACTGATGTCTTGAGCTTCGCTATCCAGGAGGGACCAGCACTCGCTGCAGAGGCGCCCGACGCCCTGGCCGCCGAACTAGACGCCGACCTGGGCGACCTGGTGCTGGCCTTCCCCTATGCCTCTCGTCAGGCTATACAACACGGCCACACGCTTGCCTCGGAACTTCAACTCCTGGTTGTCCACGGTACACTGCACCTGCTTGGCTACGACCATGACACCGAAACGCGGCAGGCAGAAATGTGGCGCAAACAAACCGAGATCCTCAGTTCACTGACCGACGAGGACCTTACGCCCCGCCTTACCACGCCGGACTGGTAGATGAAACCGCCTGCCCGCGCCCGGAGCTTCTGGCAGAGTCTTGCCTTCGCCATTGCCGGGATGAACCACGCCCTTAAAAGCCAGCGCAATCTCCGCATTCACTTCACGGTCGCTGCTGCAGTAGTCATTGCCGGCCTCGTCCTCCGAATCAGCCGGACCGAGTGGGCCGTAGTCGTTACCCTGATCGCGCTGGTCATCGGCCTGGAGCTGCTCAATACCGCCATTGAGGCCCTGGTGGACTTGGCCTCACCTGTACCGCATCCTCTCGCCAAAGTCGCAAAGGACACGGCCGCTGGCGCCATCCTGGTGGCGGCAGTCGGCAGCGCAATCGTCGGACTGCTCGTCTTCCTGCCCCGTTGTTGGCAACTTTTCTTCTGAGGCTGGCTTCCTTTTGCAGTAACTCCAAGGCAGACAGCCACCCATTACTCTCCTTCCTCCCTGTGGCGCTCAGGCAGCTTCAGGAGCGCCGGCACGCCAACAAAAGCGACCAGCCCGCTGATCAGGAATGCGGTTTCAAGCCCGAACCTGTCCGCAACGCTGCCAAGCAGCCATAAAGCGGGAGCCCGAATGACAAAATTGGCCATCAGAAAGAGACCGTTGGCCAGGGCCCGGTTCTGTCGAAAACTGTCCTGCACTACCGCCAGCAACACGGCAGATGGCGAAAGCATCGTAAATCCGAGTGGCAACAGAAACGCGAATAGCATCCAGCCAGAACTGTTCAGAAAACCCAGGAAGAGTACCGGAGACACAAGAAACAGAACAATCAGGACCCGTCTCCGCCCCAGCCAGTCGCTGGCCGTGCCCATTGTCAGAGCGCCCAGTACACCCGCCCCTTCCAACAGCGTCAACGACAGCCCCGCAAATTCGAACTCATACCCCTTCACATCCTGCATGAATATCGGCAAATAGGTTGTCATCGAAATCGACATAAAGACACGTGCTGCCATGATCCAGAGGAGAGGGGGGTAAACTTTTCGCGCAGCCGGCAACAGCTGTTGCAGGGAAAGCAACCTGCCCTGCGCAGGCTTCGCAGAGACCCCGCGCAGTCGCCAGTAAAGGAAAACCGAAGCCAGCCAGCCAAACACCGCCATCCGCCATATCCCCTCAAGGCCAAACCAGCTGACGGCTGCAATCACCAACAAGGGCCCCACAGTGCGCCCCAGCTCTCCGGCTGCCATGAAGAGGCTCATGCCGGTTCCCACTCGGTTACCTGAAATGCGTCCTATCATGGCCGGCGCCGGCGCATGAAAGGCAGCAGTACACAGACCGCCAACAAGCATTAACAAGGCCAGCAGTGAATAGCTGTTCGCCAGACCCAGCAAACTACACACAGTGGCTGTTGCCGCCGGGGCCAGAATAATGAAGTACCGTAGACTGATCCTGTCGGCTGTATGTCCTATGAACGGTTGTAGAATGCTGGGAATCTGCATGAAGATCGCCAGGCCCCCGATCGCCGCATAGTCGGCCGCCAGCCTTTCGCGAATCAGTGGAAGTAGAGGCGGCACAAACGCGGTGAAAATGTCATGGACGAAGTGGCCCGTTACGATCGTCAGCACTTCCCGGGTCTGAAACTTCTTGCTTTCCGAAGGTTCGTCCTGCATGGTTGTCGAGTCTGCTTGGTGACCTGCTGTAGCTGTCATGGGGTACTCTAATCCTGTGCGGATTCGCCCGTTGCCGGCTTGTGGGCAAGTGGACTGCTGGCGATTTGTAAATCGAGTGGGTATCGGCTGATTGTAACACCAGATCAGGTGATGACAAGCACCCGAAAACAGGTCTTAGGAAGGATCCTCTGAATCAACAGTGAATACTCAGTGGCCTCCACTGCTGAGCAAAACTATCTTGCACCTTTCACGGTTTTGACAGCGAGCGTCAGATCAAGGTCACATCCGACTGATTTCGTACACTTGACACGCCCAATCCCTTACTCTATATTGTTGTCAGCTTTCCCTCGGCCAGTATCTGCCTACCTTTTCCTTGCTCTTTAGCTGAATGGACTTCCATCGCTTGTCACGCAAAGGAGATTACAATGATCAGACGCAAAGTAAGCCGACGTGACTTCCTGGCCTTGTCCGGCGCCACGACTGCCGGAGCCGTCCTGGCGGCCTGCGGGCCGGCGGCCGCCCCCGCCGCCGAGTCCGACGACCGCGACATGCCTGCAGCCGAAGGATATAACATCGTATATACCTACCCGCACGCTGATACAAACATGTTAGGCGGCAACCAGAGACTGATTCTGGAACGCTACGACTCGATGGTTCCGGACACGGACGTTCAGGTGGAACTCAAGACAGGCTATGAGATGTCCCGCGTGCATGCAGACCTTGCCGCCGGTACAGCGCCAGACCTATTTTGGGCCGGTTACACCTCTGTCATCCAGGCTATCGATGAGGGCCTGATCGTCAATCAGCAGGAGTACATGGAAGCCTCCGGTGTAGACTTCGACGACTTTGTCGATGGTATCGAAGCCATCTACGCCCCGCCGACCGTCGGCGGCTACTTCTGGGGCATGCCCTACGAGCAGGTCGTCGTTCTCTTTGCCTACAACGTCGCCGCCCTGGAAGAATCCGGCATGGATCCGCCGCCTAAGGATTGGACCTGGGATGAACTCATCGAATGGGGTGTCGCAGTTACCCGCGATGTTAACGGCAAGCGCCCGGATGAAGATGGTTTCGACCCCAACGAGGTCGACATCTGGGGTGTCGCCTACTGGCAGCACTTCGCCATCCAGGAATACCTGCCCTGGACCGCAGGCCAGCTATACGTTGACGAAACTCGCACAAAAGCTACAATCAACAACGACGGTGTCCGCGATTCCCTCCAGTACTTGCGCGATGCCTATGCCAGCGGTGCCGCCACCGAGAAGCCGCCCGAAAAGGGCCTTGTTTCCGGCAAAGTCGTATTCCAGGAGGTCGGCAACTGGGGCTTGCTGGACTTCGAAAAACAGATCGGAGAAGGTGGGCTGGGCGCACTCTACACACCCAGCCATCCCGTGCATCAAATAACGGCAACTCCCTGGTACGACAAAGAACTTTGGATGCCCATCCAGGATGACAAGAATCGCGAAGCCGCCGCCTACCAGTTCTCCGAGTGGTGGGCGCTCGGGGATCCCTATCTCGAATTCTGCCTCGAAACCGGCTACTTCCCCTTCACCAAGAGTCACTTCGCCGACCAGCGCTGGCTCGATGCGATAGAAGGCAAGGAGTTCATGCAGGTCGCCGGGGAGATGCCCGCCTACGCCACCAACACTCGCTTCTGGGCCTTGTTCAAGGGTGCCCAGGAGGCCCAGCAATCCATGTATGAACTGTGGGATCTCGCGGTGCACACTGATGAGGATCTGGAAGTACTCATGGCCGCCGCCGAAGCCGAAGTACAGCGAATCATCGACAAGTACAACTAAGTACACTAAGCAAACACGATTTGAATCCGGTGACGGGGGCACGACGCCCCCGTCACCCTGGTTTCTCTGGCCCCGCCTTTTGTAGCGTCACTTTCACAGATTCAATTGAACACGCCATCGCTCAATGAAATTCAGTAGGCTGGACCCATAGTAGCTCTGCCTGCGTGCCTTCGTTCGGGCAGTTCTTAACGCATTCGCAGGGGCGTGCCAGCCAGTCCTCGTAACCAATAGTCCAACCTGAGCCCTCAGTACGAACGCGGCCCAAACTCGGCTGAACCGGGCTTCGGTTGAGTAATGTATATGTCCTGTCCAAATCACATCAACGCTAAGGAGTAAGATATGAAGGACGTAAGTAGACGAAGCATTCTGAAAGCTGCCGCCGGTACAGCAAGTGTTGGCCTGCTGGCTGCCTGCGCCCCCGTTGCCGTGCCCGCTGACTCTGGCGACATGGGGGCAGACGAGCCCGACGAAATGATCGCCGAACTTGAAATGTGGACCGAGATGGCGACCGTCCCCTGGCTGGGCGCGATGGACGAAATCGTCGAAAGTTTCAACAACGCCAATCCGGGTATCCAAGTCACCCACAGCGGTTTTTCCGGATTGGCCTACGAGCAGGCCACCAAGACCGCCTTTGCGGGTGGCGCCGTGCCCGACTTCCTTCAGACCGACGCCGGACCCGGCGCGCTTTCAGCCTTTATCGAGGCGGACCAGCTTTTGGACCTGACCGACGTTGTCGAGGAAAGCAAGGGGACCATCTACCCCGACGCGCTCGACTCGGTCCTATACAAGGGCCGCTACTGGGGCGCGCCCTGGGCCATGACCGTCGCCAACCTCATGTACTACAATGCCGACATCCTCGCTGAACACGGTGTCGATCCCGCCACCCTGACCACCTGGAGCGCCTTCACCGACGCTTGCCATACGTTTCAGCATGCCGGCGTGACGCCCGTCCTGATCGGCGCCAAGAATGCATGGCCCGGCGGCCACTGGGCACAGCACCTTTATATCAGGACTTTTGGCGTAAAAGGTTCGGTCGATCTCTTCCTGCGCGGCCTCGATGTCAACCACGAGTCCGACCTGCGTTTCACCGACCCCGCCGGTGTAAGGGTCTGGGAACTGATCAAAGAGCTCCTGGACAACGAATACTATTCCAGGGGCGTGCTCTCTGACGACTATCCTGCCGCCTTTGGCAAGCTCTTCCGCGGGGACGGCGCTTTCTTCCAGACCGGCGGTTGGCTGCTGGGGGAATGGTTTGCCCAGGAGAATCCCCAGATCGACCTCCAGTTCATGCTCATGCCGGCCATCGACGACATCGCCGAGAGCAACGCCGACGAGGTTTCCTTCAACGCTCGCACGCTTATCGTGCCCAAGGAGTCGGCGCATCCAGAAGAGGCCCAGGTGTTCGTCAAGTGGTACCTGCAATCCGAGGATCCACACAGGATTTGGTACAAACATCTGCCCGGTGAAGCGCCTCCCATGCCGCTATCGTCACCGATGGAAAATCTGCGGCCGGAGTCGGCACGGCTCATTGACTTGCTGGACAACGCACCGGCCCTGACAATCATGATCGAGCGGGCTATGGACTACAACATTGGCCAGGAGATTCTGTGGCACGGCTCCAGCGGTGTTCTGAGCGGCGCGCTCACACCGGAAGAGGCGGCAGAACGCGCCGAGAATCTGGTGCTCGAGTGGCGCGAGGCCCGCATGTAGCCCTTGTTGCTGGGAGAATGCTTGCAGCTCTTTCCAACTGGGAGCAGGAATGCGGCGCTCTAAGCTGACGGGCGGGTCAGAAAAGGGCCCGCAAACGGGACGCTATGATGGACGCTTCGCGCTGTTCCTCATAGCGCCCGCCTTTTTCTTCTACACGCTCTTCCTTATCCTGCCGCTGTTCGGCACGGTGGTAATCGGCTTTACCGACTGGACAGGCATCAGCTTTTCCACGCTCAGATTCACCGGTCTCGAAAACTTCATTCAGATGGCCGGTGACGAGTTCTTCTGGGGCGCGTTCCGCAACAGTTTTCTCTTCGTTGCCTGTTGCCTCCTCGTCCAGGTCGGCGTTGCCTTACTTTTCGCCATCATTCTGGAATCCGGACCCAGGTTCGCAAAGTGGTTCCGCAGCATCTTCTTCGTACCCTTTGTGATCTCGCTCGTCGTCATCGGGATCCTCTTCAACTTTCTGCTTGACCCGACCATCGGCATCGTTGACAGCTTGCTGCGTGCAATCGGCCTCGACGGGCCCAAATTCGGCTGGCTCGGCACCACCACGCTAAACGTCTTTGTCGTAATCGCAGTCCACATCTGGCGAAATTTTGGCTTCACCATGTTCCTGCTGATCGCCGGTCTGCAGGCCATCCCGCGTGAACTGCAGGAGAGCGCCCGGCTTGACGGCGCCACGTCCTGGCAGTTGACCACGCGAATTACAGTCCCCCTGCTGCGAGAAGTGCTCGTCGTTGCCTCAGTTATCACCTCGATCGACGCCATGCGCGTCTTTGATCTCGTCTACACACTGACCGGGGGCGGGCCATTTCACAGCTCCGAGACGGTTGTCACCTACATCTACCAGCTCGGCCTGGGGGGGGCTCGTACACAGCATGGTTACGCTACCGCCATCGCGCTCGTGCTCGTCCTGGTAATCATCGGTATGTCCGTTATTCAGTTCACCCTTGCCCGCGCCGGCAGGGGAGCCGTTTCCAGCTGAGGGATCCGCAATGGTCTTTCGTGAACTCAGTCTGCCGGTAAGGCTTCTTTTCTACCTGTTTCTGGTCGTCGCTGCCATCAGCATCCTCTATCCCCTGACGTGGATGTCCTACACCTCGCTCAAGACGAACGAAGAGGTCATGCTCTCTCCTTTCGGCCTGCCGACCAGCATCTCTTTCGAAAACATCGTCGAGGCCTGGCAGACCGGGAACTTCGCCCGCCTCTATGCCAACAGCATCCTGATCGCCGTCGTCTCCGTCGTCGGCATCATTTCCATATCGACCACCGCCGCCTATGGGCTGGCCCGCTATCACTTCACCGCCAATCGAGCGCTCTTTCTCTATTTTCTGGTCGGCATGGCAGTGCCCACGCAGGCGCTCATGGTGCCCAGCTTCAAGGTGATGGCCATTCTCGACTCCTGGGCCGCTGCCCTGCATCTACCGATCCCGCTGCTCAACAGCCCCCTCGCCGTCATCCTTACCTATATGAGCTGGTCCTCCCTTGCAATCATTTTCATTCGCGCCTACTTCATGTCGATTCCCCCGGAGCTCGAGGACGCCGCCCGCGTGGATGGAGCCAGAGAGCTTCAGATCCTGCGCCATGTCATGGTTCCTCTGGCCATGCCGGCGATTGCGACCATGACCATCTTCTATTTTGTATTCTTCTGGAACGACTTTCTCTGGCCCCTCATCTATCTGCATAAGCATACGCTGCGCACAATCCCTCTGGGAATCATGCACTTCGAGGGCAAATATGTAAGCCTTTGGAGTCTACAGGTGGCGGCCCTTTCGTTGGCGGCCTGGCCCCCAATCTTCATATACATAGTTTTCCACCGCCGCATTCAGCGCGGCTTGACAGAGGGGGCCCTTAAGTTCTGAATCGGGCGGCTCTCCCTAAGCCTCTGGGCAGGATGGCAAGAGTTGCCAGATTCTTGCACAGGAAAGTGAAATTCACCTATGGCCAATCTTTCTCAAACTAGCACCGCGATGCCGCAAATGCGTCCAGGCCGGTTTCGTCTGCCGCGCGGCGAGGCATGGAGGGAGAATCTCTACGGATATCTCTTCGTCTCTCCCTGGATTCTGGGGTTTGTGCTCTTCCTGGCAGGACCTCTTCTGGTGTCACTCGGGCTGATGTTTACCGAGTACGCCGGATTCAAGAAGATCACCTACGTAGGTCTGGCGAACTTCGAGGAGCTGATAAAATTTGACATCCGCTTCATCGGCTCTTTGCGCGTCAGCGCCGTATTTGCCTTCTGGACCGTCTCACTGGCAATCATCATCTCGCTGGCCATGGCGCTTCTTCTCAATCAGAGATTCAGGGGCCACACCTTCTTCCGCGGCCTCTTCTATCTGCCGGCTGCGGTCAGCGGTGTCGCCATGACATTCGTCTGGGCTGCGATGTACGAAAAAGACTACGGAATGTTCAACCAGATCCTGCGCATCTTCGACTTCGACCGCGTCGCGTGGCTGACATCGATCGAGTGGGCGCTGCCTTCGTATATGATCATGAAACTATACGGCGTGGGGCACTACATGGTGATCATGCTTGCCGGCCTGCAGAGCATACCGGACGACCTTCACGAGGCCGCTAAAGTCGACGGCGCCAGCGGCCTGAAGCTCTTCCGCCATATCACTCTGCCACTCCTGTCGCCGACCATCTTCTTTCTGATGATCGTCGGCATGATCGGCTCGCTGCAGGTGTTCACCGAAGGCTTCATGCTGACGCAAGGTGGGCCGGCGCGTTCCACGCTCTTCTATGTGCTCTATCTCTATATCGTCGCGTTTACCGAGAGGCGATTCGGCTACGCCAGTGTGCTCGCCTGGCTTCTCTTCCTGATCATTATGGGCTTGACCTTACTTCAGTTCTGGCTGGCCCGGCGCTGGGTTCACTACGAGGCGCAGGAGGCATAAATGGCAACGGATATCAGACAAGCAAGCAGTCCCTGGATGTACCGCCGAGCGCTGCGACTGACATTGAACTATCTGGTCGCAATCGCGATCGGCATCATCATGATCTTCCCGCTGCTGTGGATGTTCTCGGGCGCCCTCAAGACAAAGGAGATGCTGCTCGAAGAGACCGTCATCAATCTGATCCCGCCGCTGCCATGGCAGTGGCAAAACTTCATCGAGGCCTGGACTGCATTGGCCTTCACCCGGTACCTCATCAACACCCTTGTCATCACTGTGGCCACCATGTTCGGAGGGCTGCTTTCCGCCTCCATGGTGGCATACGGCTTTGCCCGCCTGCGCTTTGTTGGACGAAACTTCCTGTTCTTTATCGTGCTGGGCACGATGATGGTCCCAATGCAGGTTACGGCGATTCCAACTTTTCTGCTTTTTCACCGCCTGGGATGGCTCAACACCTACCTTCCGCTCATCGTGCCGATGTGGATGGGCGGCGGCGCCTTCTATATCTTCCTGTTGCGCCAGTATATAATGACCATTCCCACCGAGCTGGACGATGCCGCCAAGATCGATGGCTGCTCCCCGATCGGTATCTACCGCCACGTCATCATGCCTAATATCGGCCCAGCACTGGCCGCAGCCTCGATCTTTCTCTTTCTCCACTCCTGGAACGATCTTTGGGGTCCGCTGATCTATCTGACCGACGATAACACCTGGACCCTGGCGCGCGGCATGTTGACCTTCAAGCGGACGCTGGCCGAAGTCCGCCACGGCGGCGGCCTCCGTCAATACCAGATTCACTGGTTCCTGTCGCTCGGCACCATGACCATGCTACCCGTTCTGTTTATCTATCTCGTTCTTCAGCGCCACTTTGTAAGCGGCGTTGTAACTTCCGGCCTGAAAGGGTAATCTGTTCACAACACCGTGATTTAGCTGCTGACGACTGGCGAACCGTCAGCAGTATTGAGGCGATAGCGCACAAAAACTTCATGCAACGAGCATCGCTTTTGGTCGCTTCAGCCCTGCTTCTGTTTACCGCTTCCTGCGGCGGCCCTGCAGGCGAAGGCGTCCTGCCTCCCGAGCCTGGAATCTCCGCTGCCGAAGAGCAGGAGCCCTCGGCGGACGCATCCCCCGAAACTGCTTCTGAGGAGGAGGCCGCGACTGATACCACTGCTGCCGCTGCGCCTACGTCGACGCCGTTACCTTCGCCCTCACCAACGGAAACACCTCGGCCGGCGCCCTCGCCGACAGGGACGCCGACTTCGACCCCATCTGCAACGCCGTCTCCGACCCCGACACTAACCCCCGAACCGCCCCCGTCTGGTATAAAAAAGACCGAGCCCACGAGACAA
>VXMH01000017.1 GCA_009841235.1 Caldilineaceae bacterium SB0661_bin_32
CGCCCGTCGCCATTGAGACCGGCGGCCGTTTTGCCATCCGTGAAGGCGGCCGCACCGTCGCCGCCGGCGCCATTACCGAGATCATCCAATAGCATAAAGAAGTGTGTGGCGAGTGCAACGGCTCGCCACACTTTTTGTTCGTGGCCCACGACAAGTGAGAAGAGTACATGGCAAAGCAAAAGATCCGTATCAAGCTCAAGGCATACGATCACCGCGTCCTGGATGCGTCGGCACAGCAGATCGTCACTGCTGCTGAGCAGACGGGCGCCCAGGTGGTTGGGCCTGTGCCTCTGCCTACGAGGATCGAGAAGTTCACGGTGATGCGATCGCCGTTCATCGACAAGGACAGCCGTGAGCAGTTCGAGATTCGGACTCACAAGCGTTTGATCGATGTGGTAGATCCAGGCAACAAGACGATTGAGAACCTCACCCGTCTGAATTTGCCCGCCGGTGTCGATATCGAGATTAAGTTATAGGGCCCAGGTTGCGGCCGCGGGCGGAGAGGATCGTGCGGGTTGGATCCGCGCCGGGCGGCCAGGGACGGGGCCTGGTTGGGCAATGTGACAGCCGGTCGGAATGTCGTTGATGCGGACTGTCAGTCCTGGAGGAGCAAGTGAAAGGGATATTGGGCCGCAAGGTAGGGATGACCCAGCTGTTTGATGACAGCGGCGCGGTGGTGCCGGTTACGGTCATTGAAGCTGGTCCCTGTTATGTCACACAGGTGAAAGCTGAAGATACGGACGGTTACAACGCAGTTCAGGTAGGCTTCGAAGAGGTGGCGGAGCGCAAGTTGACGAAAGGGCAGCTCGGTCATCTGAGGAAGGCCAACGTGCCGAAGCTGCGATTTGTGCGCGAGTTGCGATTGCCTGGAGAGGCGGGACATGCGCTGGGCGACGTGATCAAGGCGGATGTATTTGCCGAGGGCGAGCTTGTGGATGTAACCGGCACGTCGAAGGGGAAGGGCTTTGCCGGCGGAGTCAAGCGGCACGGATTCCGAGGCGGTCCGAAGACCCACGGGCAGTCGGACCGACACCGGGCGCCAGGCGCACGCGGCGCGGGCACGACACCGGGCCACACCTTTCCGGGCACGAAGGGCGCGGGACAGATGGGTAACGAACGCGTTACTGTGCAGAATCTGAAGGTTGCTCTGGTTGATGCGGAGCGTAATCTCATCGCCGTTCAGGGCGCGGTACCCGGCCCAAACAAAGGGTTGGTGATCGTTCGCACGGCGGCAAAGGCGTAAGACGGCGGCCGTCGATTCATCAGTTGAAGAACCGGAAGCTACTGGTACGGAGGCGAAACGGTGGAAGTACCAATTCGAAATATGGCCGGTGAAGAGACCGGTCAGATGCAGTTGGAGGATACGGTATTTGCCGCTCCGATCAATCGGGGGCTGATGCACCAGGCTTTGGTGAGGCAGCTGGCGAACGCGCGCACGGGCACGCACAAGACGAAGTCGCGCAGCGAGGTTCGCGGGGGCGGCCGCAAACCGTGGCGTCAGAAGGGCACCGGGCGGGCGCGGCACGGCTCGATTCGGTCTCCAATTTGGGTAGGCGGCGGGACGGCTTTTGGCCCCACACCGCGCAAATATACGAAGAAGATGCCCAAAAAGATGCGCAGGGCCGCTTTGCGGAGCGCGCTGAGCGTCAAGGCCGGAGCGGACCAGATTGTCGTGCTGGATGCGTTGACGATGGATGCGCCGAAGACAAAGGCCTTTGTGCAGGCGCTGGCCGATCTGGGGCTGGACAGCGGCAGCGTACTCGTCGTTTTACCGGAGCGGGATATGGCTGTCGAGAAGTCGATCAGCAATCTGCCGCAGGCGAAATCGCTTCTGAGCAGTAATCTGAACATTCAGGACCTGCTGAGCTATGACAGGCTTCTATTGCCGCAGGCCTCGGTCGAAAACATTCACGACTGGCTTGCTTGACGGCTGCCATTTCCTGCAAGACGGATTGTCGGCAGCGGTTGGGAAGATGGAGCCGGCATCCGATACGGAGAGAACCAGATGCACGTTTATGAAGTGATAAAGCGCCCGGTAATTACAGAAAAGTCATACGATGCGGCCGATTTCAACAATCAATACACCTTTGAAGTCGACACGCGCGCCAACAAGCACCAGATTCGCGATGCAGTGGAGACCGCATTTCGAGTGAGTGTGTTGGACGTGCGGGTCATGATGATGCCGGCAAAGACGGGGATGCGCGGGCGGCGCAAAGTGGTGCGGAAGTCGCCCTGGAAGAAGGCGGTTGTTACATTGGGTGAAGGTGACAGCATCCAGTTCTTTGAAGGTGTGTAACGGTCAGTAACAGGAGGGAGAAGCGGGGGCGGTCCTTTCCCATCTTTCTCTTTTCGAACGGAGATAGAATTTTATGCCTGTAAAGATATACCGTCCCACGTCTCCGGGCCGGCGGGACATGAGTGTCTCGACATTTGAAACGATTACGCGCACCAAGCCCGAGCGTTCGTTGACCGTTGCTCTGAACAGGAAGGGCGGGCGCAACAGCCAGGGGCGGATCACTGTCCGTCACCGCGGCGGGGGACATAAGCGGCGCTACCGCATCATTGATTTCAAGCGGGAAAGATGGGGAGCGCCGGCGAGGGTCACGTCGATTGAGTACGACCCGAACCGCAGTGCGCGCATCGCGCTGCTCAGCTATGAGGATGGCGAGAAGCGGTATATTGTTGCGCCTCTGGGTGTTCAGGTTGGCGACGTATTGGAGTCGGGTCCGAACGCTGACATTCGGCCGGGGAATGCGCTGCCGATTCGCAACATCCCGCCGGGCACGCAGATACATAACATTGAATTGTATCCGGGGCGGGGCGCGCAGCTGGTGCGCAGCGCAGGCGTTTCGGCGCAGCTGGTGGCCAAAGAGGGGCCGCGTGCGCAGGTGCGACTACCGAGCGGCGAGGTTCGCTACATTGAGATGGACTGTCTGGCTACGGTGGGCCAGGTGTCGAACCCGGACCACAGCAATATCTCGTTGGGCAAGGCCGGCCGCCGCCGCTGGATGGGAATCCGGCCGTCGGTGCGCGGCGTAGCGATGGACCCAGCATCCCATCCTCACGGAGGCGGCGAGGGACGTTCGCCGATTGGCATGCCCGGGCCGAAGACGCCTTGGGGGCAGCCGGCGTTGGGTAAGCGAACGCGGCGCAACAAGAGAACGGGGAAATATATTGTCCGGCGCGGCGGTAAGCGTCGATAGCAGTGCAGATGTGGAGGAGATCCGATGGGACGTAGTCTGAAGAAGGGACCGTTTGTCGAGCCGCGGCTACTGAAGAAGATCGAAGACATGAACCGGGCCGGTGAGCGGAAGGTGCTCAAGACGTGGTCCCGGGCTTCGACGATATTTCCGCAATTTGTCGGACATACGCTGGCGATTCACGACGGCCGCCGCCACGTACCGATCTACATTACGGAAAACATGGTGGGGCATAAGCTGGGCGAGTTTGCGCCGACCCGATTCTTTCGGGGTCATGTGAGGTCGGAGAGAAGCACGCGCAGGGTATAGAATTGCGGCTTCAGGTCGAAAAATGTTATCTTCCTCCATCCTGGAGATTGGGGAGCGCGTACGATGGAAGTTCGAGCAGTTACCAAGTACACAGGGATCAGCCCACAGAAGGCGCGCCTGGTACTGGATGAAATGCGGGGAAGGCCGGCGGAAGAGGCTTTGACACTGCTGCAGTTCATGCCTCAGCAGGCGGCCAAGGCGGTGGCGAAGACGTTGAAGAGCGCGATCGCAAACGGAGTCGAGAATTTCGGATTGGAGGCTGATGAGCTTTACATCAGCCAGATCTATGCCGATCAGGCGCCGAACCGGCGCTGGCGGCGTTTTGGCGCGCGCGGTCGATTCAAGCCATGGATTCGGCGTTCCTCCCACATCACGGTTGTGCTGGAAGAGCGTTTGGACGAGGAGTAGTGGACGAACAGCGGCGCGTGGCGGTCTGTACGGACGGCAGGCACTGCACAAGGAGGCCCAATGGGACGCAAAGTACATCCGACCGGTTTTCGCCTGGGCATTATCAAAGAACACAAGAGCCGATGGTTCGCCACGGGGTATGAATACGTGAGTCAGCTGGCCGAAGATCGAGAGATCCGGGCCATGATTCATCGTGATGCGCCGCGTGCAGGCATCAGTTTCATCGAGATCGAACGTCAGCCCAACCAGGTTCACGTGATCATCAACACCGCCAAGCCCGGGATCATCATTGGGCGCAAGGGCGCGAATGTAAATGTATTACGGGTAAACCTGCAGGAGTTGACGAACAAGAAGGTCAAGATCGACGTACGCGAGATCGATAAGCCGGAGACGGACGCCCAGCTGGTTTCTGAGAACGTGGCTGAGCAACTGGAGCGCCGCATCAGCTGGAAGCGGGCGATGAAGCAGGCCGCGGGACGAGCGATGCGGACCGGGGCCGAAGGCGTCATGATCCAGGTGGCGGGGCGTTTGGGCGGCAGCGAGATGGGGCGGGTCGACACGATCCGCGACGGACAGGTGCCGCGTCATACACTGCGGGCCGAGATAGACTACGGAACCGCGGAGGCGAACACGACCTACGGCGTGATAGGCGTAAAAGCATGGGTCTATCATGGCGAAGTGCTGCCGGGTGAGGAGTACCATGCCCGCTATGCGGAGATGGCACTGACCGAGTAGCGGCCTCTGCCCTGTAGGGGTGGGGCCGGACCAATCGAAGCGGGATGGAGATTCGAAAATGTTGATGCCTAAGCGGGTAAAATTTCGCAAGATGCACCGCGGTCGGATGCGGGGAATGGCAACACGGGGCAACAAGATCGATTTTGGCACGTTCGGGCTACAGGCCACTGAGCCGTCCTGGGTAACGAGCCGGCAGATCGAAGCGGCCCGCCGAGCGATTGTCCGTTATGTGCGGCGCGGCGGCAAGTTGTGGATTCGCATTTTTCCGGATAAGCCGGTGACGGAGCGGGCGGCCGAGACGCGGATGGGTTCGGGCAAGGGCAATGTCGATCACTGGGTGGCGGTGGTGAAGCCGGGACGTATGGTTTTCGAGATCGCCGGTGTTGATGAGACGCATGCGCGAGAAGCATTCCGGCTGGCCGCGCACAAGCTGCCGATGGGAACACAGTTCGTTGCCCGAGAGGATCTTTGACGTGAAGGCGAGGAGGAAAGCAAGATGAAAGCACATGAACTACGCCCTCTCACGGAGAGTGAACTTTACACCCGCTTGGACGAGGGATATCAGGAACTGTTCAACCTGCGTTTTCAGAAGGCAACAGGACAGATGACAAATACGGCACGCAAGGGTCAGGTCCGCCGTGAGATCGCGCGGATTAAGACGATTTTACGTGAGCGGGAGTTGATGGCCGAAGAGGACGAGGAGTAAAGGGAAATGCGCGAGCGAAGACGCGAGCTGGTTGGCGTGGTGACCAGCGACAAGATGGACAAGACTGTGGTCGTGGAAGTGGAGCGGGCCGCGCGCCATGCCCTGTATGGCAAGGTTGTCAAGTCACATAAGAAATACAAAGCGCACGATCCGGACAATGCCTGCCAGGTTGGAGATACGGTCCAGATTCGTGAATGCCGGCCGATCAGTAAACACAAAAAGTTTTATGTCTCGAAGATTCTGGACCATGCGGCTGTTGTCTAAATCGAGGCGCGCCGGTAAGAGAAGGGGGATGGAGCTATGATTCAACAAGAGAGCCGCCTGCGGGTTGCCGACAATACGGGCGCGAAAGAGTTACTGACGATTCGGGTCCGAGGGGGAAGTACGCGGCGCTATGGTGGAATTGGCGACGTGATCGTGGCGACGGTCAAATCCTCCAGTCCGACGGCGTCGGTGAGAAAGGGTGAGATCGTGCGGGCGGTTATCGTGCGCACGCGGCGTCCGGTGCGACGGAAGGATGGCAGCTATATTCGATTCGACGAGAATGCTGCTGTACTGATTGATGACAACAGGAATCCACGCGGCACTCGTATTTTTGGGCCGGTTGCACGTGAGTTGCGTGACCACGGGTATATGAAGATCGTATCCCTGGCTCCGGAGGTACTCTGAGGAGCAGAGATGGTCTGGCCTGTAGTTGGGCGAGTAGACGGACGGTGTCGTTCAGGATTTGAGGAGAAGAGGGGATGGGCGTAAAGATCAGGAAGGGTGACGTCGTCGAAGTGATCGCCGGCAATGACAAGGGGCACCGCGGTGAAGTCCAGAGCGTAATACGCAAAAAGGACAAGAAGGGCCGGCAGGATCCGAATCGTGTATACGTTGTTGTGGCGGGCGCCAATTTTGTTACGAAGCATCAGCGCCGCAGCCCGACGGTGCGTACACAGACCGGACGCATCGAGCTGGAGGCACCGTTACACATCAGCAATGTGGCGCTGGTGGGGACGGACAACGAAGTGACTCGAGCCGGTTACCGGCTTGAAGGCGAGGACAAGATCCGGATCGATAAGCGCACCGGTGAGCCGCTGCCAGTTGCAGGCGAGAGTTAGTTCAAGGGTCAGAAAGACGGCCTGATGCCGCTACAGGCGGCAGTTGCGGGCGAGGAGTGAGAAACGATGAGTGAAGCGAATGGAACGCCGACGCAGAAGCCCCGGTTGAAGGAACGATTTGACAGTGAGATTGCACCGGCGCTGATGACGGAGTTCGGCTATACGAATGCCATGCAGGTGCCGCGGGTTGATAAGATAAGCGTGAACATCGGCATGGGAGAGGCGATCACGGATGGTAAGACGATTGAGCGCGCCAGCCAGGATCTGACGATTATCACGGGTCAGAAGCCGATTGTGACGCGGGCGCGCAAATCGATTGCTACGTTCAAGCTGCGGGCAGGGATGCCGATTGGCGTGAAGGTGACGCTGCGCGGGAGGCGCATGTGGGATTTTCTGGATCGCCTGATCAGCATTGCATTGCCGGCGCAGCGCGATTTTCGCGGCATATCGCCGGACTCTTTCGACGGGCGGGGCAACTACAGCCTGGGCCTGCGCGAGCAGCTGATCTTTCCGGAGATCGACTACGATGAGATCGACAAGGTGCGAGGGATGGAAGTGACGATCGTCACCACAGCGGGGACAGATGAAGAGGGCCGGCGGCTGCTGGCAATGATGGATATGCCGTTCCAACGACGATAGAGACAGTCACCGTAACGAGACGGTGGCTACGAAGATGAAGGAGAGGGCGGTCTGTGGCTAAGAAAAGTATCGTTTTGCGGGAGTCCAGGCGGAAATACGAAGTGCGGGTGCGCAACCGTTGCACGAAGTGCGGCCGCCCGAGAGCGTACATGCGCCGGTTTGGCCTTTGCCGCATCTGTTTTCGTCGAGAAGCCCTTGAGGGCCACTTGCCGGGCGTAGTCAAGTCCAGCTGGTAGAAGGATCAAATATCGGCGTTTCTGCTGCCGCCACTGCCGGCGCCGGATCCGCTGCAAGAATGAAGAGGAACCACTGGTTATGATGACCGATCCAATCGCGGACTTTCTGACGCGAGTTCGCAACTCGTCAAACTCGAGACATCGCCGTGCGGTGATGCCCAGTTCCAAGATAAAGGTCGCGATTGCCAAGATTCTGGAGGAGGAAGGCTTTATCAGCGGCTATTCGGTGACTGGCGACAAGGCTCGACCGAACCTGATCGTTGGGATGAAGTACTCCGACAAGGGGCAACCGGTCATTTCCGGGATAGAGCGGGTGAGCCGGCCCGGACGGCGGACGTACATGGGCTATCGAACCATACCGCTCGTCCGAAGCGGGCTGGGGATCAACATAGTTTCTACGCCCAAAGGTGTCATGAGTGGAAGGCAAGCCCGGCGCGAACGGGTTGGCGGCGAGGTACTGTGCAACGTTTGGTAATGTTGGGAGGATGACATGTCACGAATCGGGAAGATGCCGATTTCTGTGCCTGCCGGTGTGACGGTTGATATTGTGACAGGCAACGTGGTAACGGTAAAGGGCCCGAAAGGGGAACTGAGCCAGAAGTTCAACCGGGACATGAGGATTTCGAGAGAGAACGGCGAGATCGTTGTCACCCGACCCACCGACCAACGCCAGCATCGCGCGTTGCACGGGCTGACGAGATCGTTGCTCAACAATATGGTGGTGGGCGTGACCGACGGTTTCAAGAGGACCCTGGAAATCCACGGCGTTGGCTACCGAGCCCAACAGGAGGGCAAGAACCTGTTACTGCAGGTCGGGAAGAGTCATGCTGTGGAGTATGCGCCTCCGAGCCCGGACGTCGAGTTTGAAGTATCGCGAGATGGGCGGACGGTGACGATTTCGGGTATCGACAAGCAACAGATAGGCGAGCTGGCTGCGAAGATTCGCAAGGAGCGCCCGCCGGAGCCATACAAGGGCAAGGGCATCCGTTATCAGGGCGAATACGTGCGCTCCAAGGCAGGCAAGGCCGGGGCCGCGGCGGTTTAGCCGGCAAGAGACGGAGAATTATGGCGAAAATTACACGGACAGATGCGCGAAAGCGCCGGCATATGCGTGTGCGGCGCAAGGTTTCAGGGACGGCGGCGCGGCCGCGGTTGAATGTATTTCGCAGCCTGAAGAACGTCAACGTACAGGTAATCGACGACCAGGCCGGCCATACCCTCGTTTCCGCCTCAACTATGGAGGCCGACTTGCAAGAGGTTTTGGCCGACAAGCTGAAGGTGGAGCAGGCAAAAGAGATCGGCAAGATTGTTGCGGAGCGCGCCAAGGAGGCCGGTATTGAGCAGGTGGTCTTCGATCGCGGCGGGTACCGCTATCACGGCCGCGTGAAGGCGGTGGCCGATGGCAGTCGAGAGGGTGGTCTCGTCTTCTAAACAGAGCAAGGAGAGTAGGAAATGGCACGTCGAGACCGTCGACGGGACCGCGAGCAGGAAGAAGAGAAGGATGAACTGGATGAGAAGGTCGTTCACATCGCGCGCACGGCGAAGGTGGTGAAGGGCGGACGCAGGTTTGCTTTTCGTGCGGTAGTGGTCGTCGGAGACAACAACGGGCGAGTCGGCGTTGGTGTAGGCAAGGCGCGCGAGGTCCCGGATGCGATCCGCAAGGCGAGTGAAACGGCCCGCAAGACGATGGTCGAGGTAAATCTGCTGGGCACGACGATTCCGCATGTGAGCCAGGCCCGGTTTGGCGCCGGCGAAGTGCTGTTGAGGCCGGCGAGCCCGGGGACCGGTGTCATTGCCGGTGGGGGCGTACGCGCGGTGGTTGAGGCTGCGGGCGTGAAGGATATTTTGTCCAAGTCGCTGGGGAGTGACAATATTTTGAATGTGGTGCAAGCCACCTTTGCGTCGCTGAGACAGTTGCAGGATTACAGAGTTGAGGCGCAAAGGCGGGGCGTCGATCCCGAGCAGCTGCGTCCTTTCTGGTATGAGGAAGATTAGACCAATGGAAAAGACGATCACCGTGAAACTGGTCAAGAGTCCGATCGGTTACCACAAGCGGCAGAAGGCAACTGTTCAGGCCCTGGGACTGCGAAAGATGAATCAGACGGTCGAGAAGGCTGACAGTCCTACAGTTCGGGGGATGATCGCCAAAGTCTCTCACCTTGTTGAGGTGGTGGAGGAGGCGGAGGCGTAAGCGAGCAGAACGGGCGGACCGGAGCTGTACCAGGTTGTTGCGGCCTTTTTCATCTGGCTGGAGTAAACGGAATATGAAACTGCACGAATTGCGTCCCGACGAGGGCGCCACGAGAAACCGAAAACGCATTGGCCGCGGCACAGGATCGGGACGGGGCAAGACGGCCGGACGCGGTACAAAGGGTCAGAATGCCCGTGCCGCAAACGGAGGCCTGCGAGGCTTTGAAGGCGGTCAGTTGAGTTTTCTGCGCCGCCTGCCCAGGATGCGCGGATTCAACAACCGCTTCAAGGTTACCTATACGCCGGTTAACCTCGACAAAATGGGCGAACGCTTTGAAGCTGACGCGCAGGTGACACCTGCGGCACTCTTCGACACGGGGCTACTTGGCAACAGTAAGCAGCCCGTGGTCGTTCTGGCGCGGGGCGAGATCGACAAGCCGCTCCATTTGCAGGTTCATCGCATCAGCAAGAGCGCAAGGGAGAAAGTAGAGGCCGCGGGCGGTACGGTCGACATTCTACCCTTCGAAGTCAACAGGAATCTGCCGCGGTCTTAACTGTAGAGAGGTCGGGTTGGCGGCCAACCATCTGGCCGGGGCCGGACGGAGCTCTACCGGAGAATCTTTATGCTCGACGCCGTACGCAATGCCTTTCGTTTGCCGGACTTGCGTCAGAAGCTGCTGTATACGTTCTTGATTCTGGTCGCTTACCGGCTCGCCGCGCATATCCCTCTTCCCGGCGTCAATCGAGAGGTGCTGGACCAGATATTTCGTTCGACGGACCAGAACATCCTTCTGAGTCTGTTGAACTTTTTCAGCGGCGGCGCGCTGGCCCAGTTCAGCGTGATGGCGATGGGTGTATATCCTTACATCACCGCCACGATTATCATGCAGCTGCTGACCCCGATCGTGCCCCAGCTGGAGGAGTTAAGCCGGGAGGGTGAACAGGGGCGACAGCAGCTGAACCGCTACACACATTATATGACGGTGCCGCTGGCGCTTTTGCAGGCTTTCGGTCAGGCTACGCTGCTCAGCCGTCCTGTGGGCGGCGCGACGACTGGCGCGGTGCTTGAGAACTGGGGCTTTACGGGCGAGGCGCTGCTTCCCTCTCTGACGATTCTGATCAGCTTGACGGCGGGCACGATGTTGGCCATGTGGATGGGAGAGCTGCTGACCGAACAGGGCATCGGCAACGGCGTATCGTTGATCATTTTTGCCGGTATCGTCGCGGCGGCGCCAAGCCAGGTACGCCTGCTGACGCAGCAGGGCATTACCCAGCTGCTGATATTCAGCGTCATCACGGTTCTGACGGTGGCCCTGATTGTATGGGTGCAGGAGGGCCAGCGGCGCATTCCGGTGCAGTACGGCAAACGGGTGCGCACGATGCGCGGCAACCGGCTGATGATGGTTGGCGGGCAGAGTACTTACGTGCCGATGCGGGTGAATACGGCGGGAATGATTCCGCTGATTTTCGCTCAGAGTCTGCTCATTCTACCGAACACGCTGGCATCCTATTTCATTCTTCGCGATGACTGGCTCGGCTCGATAGCGAATTTCTTTTTCACCTCGTTCAGTCCGCAGAACTTTCTGTACTGGCTGTTCTATTTCATGCTGACGGTCGCGTTCACGTACTTTTATACCGACATCATGTTCCGGCAACAGAATCTCCCTGACACGTTGCAGAAGCAGGGGGGATTCATCCCGGGCATCCGGCCCGGTCCACGGACTGAGCAGTATCTGAACGGTGTGTTAGGGCGTATTACGCTTGTGGGTGCGCTGTTTCTCGGCCTGGTTGCGGTGCTGCCCTTCCTCGCCGGCGTGGTTTTCGGGGGAGGCGTCGGCAGTTTCAATACGCTGATTATCAGCAGCACGGGTCTCCTGATCGTAGTCGGTGTTGTGCTGGACACGATGAAACAGATCGAGGCGCAGCTGATGATGCGCAATTATGAGGGCTTCATCCGCTAGCCCACCACTTTCTTTGTTTCGCAGCGCGAGGAACTGTGGCCGATGAGCGACCGCATCTATCTGGTGTTGTTGGGAGCGCCTGGAGCCGGCAAGGGCACACAGGCCCAGTTGCTGGAAGAAAGTTTGGGGATTCCGCAGATTTCTACGGGAGAGATCTTCCGGTACAACTTGAAGAACCAGACAGAACTCGGGCAGCTGGCGCAGAGCTATTACGACAACGGGGAATTGGTTCCTGACGAAGTGACGATTCGGATGGTGGAAGCGCGCCTGACCCAGGATGATGCCGCAAAGGGCGCGATTATGGATGGCTTTCCGCGCAATCTCATTCAGGCTCAGGCGCTGGACGGGATGACGGCTGAGTACGGGGGCATCGATGTGGTGCCCTTTTTCCAGTTGGAAGACGATGTCGTTACGATGCGAATCACGGGGCGGCGGGTATGCCGCAATTGCGACAGGGTCTACCACCTGACATTCAATCCGCCCCAGGGCGAAAATTGTGACAGTTGCGGCGGCGAGTTGTACCAGCGCAATGACGATAAACCGGAGACGGTCCAGAACCGGCTGTATATCTACTACAAGCAGACGTCGCCATTGATTGGGTACTATTTCGCGCAGGGATTGCTGGAGGAGGTTGATGGCGCGAGGTCGATCCAGGAGATGCAGGCGCAGCTGCTGGAGCGGTTGGCAACCAGAAATATAGAGGCGGCGAGGCGCGCTGTATCCGCCTGACGAGTGCGAGGGACCGGATGTCGTTGGCGGCAGGTGCAAGGTGAACGACGAGAGCATGATGACGAGACTCAGGCGCAGGCTGTACGGCAATGGGCGGCCGCGTCTCAGGGCCAGACAAGTGCAGGAACGCCCTGCGCCGGTCTTGAAGAACCCGCGTGAGATCCAGATCATGCGGGAAGCGGGTCGCATCGTTGCGAGAGTTCATCAGGAGTTTCGGGAGGCAATTCGGCCGGGGATCAGCACGTGGGATTTGGACGAGCTGGCTGCGGCGACAATACACAGCCACCGTGCGAAATCCAGCTTTCTGGGCTATCGCGGCTACCCGGCGAACATTTGCACGAGCATCAACGAGGAGTTGGTGCATGGCATTCCGAGCCGGGGGCGGGTGCTGCAAGAGGGTGACATTATCAGTATCGACGTCGGCGTGTTCTACCGCGGCTTTGTGGGCGACAGCGGTTGGACATATCCTGTCGGCGCGATCGAGCCTGCGGCCGAACGGTTGCTGCAGGTCACGGAGGAGAGCCTCAATGCCGGCATAAAGGCGATGCGCTCAGGCGGCCGTGTACTGGATATCAGCGCGGCGGTGCAGGATAGCGTAGAGCCGAGCGGCTTTCACGTGGTGCGGGAGTACACGGGTCACGGTGTGGGGCGGGCGATGCATGAGGGGCCGCAGGTACTGAATTATGTATCAGACGACACGGACGGAAGGGTTGTACTGCGCCCTGGACTGGTCGTTGCGATTGAACCGATGGTTCAGATAGGCACGTGGCGGACGGAGACATTGAAGGACAAGTGGACCGTTATCAGCGAAGATCATAGCTTGAGCGCCCACTTTGAGCATACGGTTGCCGTCACCAACAGAGGCCCCGAAATCTTGACGCGGCCATAGCCTTATGATACAGTTGTGGAATTGCGTTACGACTTTGGGAAGGGAGGTTGAAGGATGAAAGTGCGGCCTTCGGTCAAGAAGATGTGTGAGAAGTGTTCCGTCGTACGACGGCGAGGCGTTGTATATGTGATCTGTCAGAACCCGAAGCACAAGCAGAGACAGGGTTAGAAACCCAGGGGGCAATTTCCATGGCACGTATTGCAGGCGTCGACATTCCTCGGGACAAGCGGGTCGTTATCGCCCTGACCTACATTTACGGGATAGGCCGTTCAGTCAGCCAGGAGATTCTGGAGTCGACCGGGATTGACGAAGACAAACGCGTCAAGGACCTGGACACGAATGAATTGGTCGCCTTGCGGGACTACATTGAGCGCCACTGCCGTGTTGAAGGGGATTTGCGGCGCGAAGTTAACATGAACATCAAGCGCCTCATGGAGATTGGCAGTTATCGAGGCCTGCGGCACCGGCGCAATCTTCCGAGCCGGGGCCAGCGCACGCGCACGAATGCGCGCACGCGCCGCGGTGTAAAGAAGACGGTCGCCGGGAAGAAGCGAGCGCGGAAGTAGCGGCAGGTTATCGTTTTTAACATTTGTTGCACAGGAAGATCAGGCTAGGGAGAAACGATGGCTCGAACACAGCGCCGCCGGGGTGGTCGGTCGTCCCGTCGGGAGAGGAAGCACGTGCCGAGCGGGCAGATTCACGTCCGCGCTACATTTAACAATACGATCATCACGGTAACAGATCCCCAAGGGGAGGTCCTCTGTTGGGCCAGTTCGGGCACAGCCGGATTCAAGGGGAGCCGCAAGAGTACGCCGTTTGCGGCCCAGCTTGCGGCTTCGGCGGCGGCTCGCCAGGCCGTGAGCGAATTCAATATGCGAGAGGTCGAGGTGTTTATCAAAGGTCCGGGACCGGGCCGCGAGAGTGCATTGAGGGCGCTGAACCCGGCCGGTCTGACGGTTACGTCGATCGCGGACATAACACCGATTCCGCATAACGGGGTACGCCCCCCAAGCAAACGAAGAGTTTAGGAGAACGGACAACGCGTTGCCTCAGGTGTCGAGATTGAAGGGGTTGCGCAACAACGGGATTGACCTGCCGGAAGAAGAGAGGCATCGTGTTTCGGCGCGATGCCGCTTGTTTTGCAGTGGAGTGAAAGTACTGCAGTGACAATGCAGAGCGGTGATCGAATTGTGTCGCGGAAATCCGCCAGGCGGTGACGATGCGGGCGGCGCGTTCACTGGGGACGCGATCACCATCCAGGCAGAATTGACCGGCAGACCAACCTATGATGCGGTCTTGAATGGGGCAAAGGGCCGCGTGCGATAGTGGACCTGGAGGAAAGATGGCACGATATACAGATGCGGTTTGTAAACTCTGTCGACGAGAAGGACAGAAGTTGTTCCTGAAAGGCGAACGCTGTGTCAGCCCCAAATGCGCGGTTGATCGGCGTCCGTTCCCGCCGGGCGAAGCAGGCCGGCGAAATGTAATGCGGCGCAAGGTCTCGGATTTCGGAATCCAGTTGCGCGAGAAGCAGAAGGCGCGTCGCATGTACGGTGTAATGGAACGGCAGTTTCGCCGCTATTTCAAGGAAGCATCACGGCGCAAAGGGCAGACCGGCGGTATTTTGTTGGAACTACTGGAAAGCCGGTTGGACAATGTGGTGTACCGGTTCGGCTTTGCCGATAGCCGGGCGCAGGCGCGTCAGCTTGTGCGACACGGTCACTTTGCCGTGAATGGCCGCAAGACGAATATCCCATCCTTTTTGGTGTCGCCGAACGACCAGATTTCCGTTCGCGAGCAGAGTCGGTCCAAGACTTATTTTCGTGAACGCGCCCAGATTCTCGGCAGTGCGTCCCCCCCTACGTGGCTCAGTCTGGATGCGACCAATCTCAACGGTACGGTGACTTCGGCGCCGGAACGGGACGAGATTGGCGTACTCCTAAATGAACAGTTGATCGTTGAGTACTACAGTCGTTAGCTGACAAGGTACGGGTTCGTTGCCTTAAGAGGTCGGTTGCAGGGACAACCGGCAGGGCTGCAACGATTGTCTGTCGCCACACGTTGTTTGGTTGAGACTGCTATAAAGCCGGGAGGGGTAGCCGTTGCTTAACAATCTAGTATTGCCGAAGATAGAAGTAGAGGCCAGTTCTCGAAACTACGGCCATTTTGTGATCAGCCCGCTGGAAAGCGGCTATGGGATTACGCTTGGGAACTCTTTGCGCCGGGTATTGCTGTCGAGTTTGCCGGGCGCTGCCGTAACTTCAATCTCGGTCAGTAGTGTGCATCATGAGTTTTCGACAATCGATCATGTACTGGAAGATGCCACTCGACTGATATTGAATGTAAAGCAGATTCGATTCAGGAGCGAGAGCGCTGAACCTGTTCGGGTTTCGGTAGAGGTGTATCATGAAGGTCCGGTAACGGCCGGAGATTTGAACTGCCCTCCGGAAGTTGAGATCGTCAACCCGGACCTGTACCTGCTGTTTGCCGACTCGAACGAGGTGGACCTGGACATTGAAATGGTGGTGGAGCAGGGCCGGGGTTACAGTCCGGCCGAGGAACGGGTGCAGTTACCGCTGGGAGAGATCCCCGTGGATGCGATTTTCAGTCCGGTCAAGAAGGCATCCTACCGGGTCGAACGAACCCGCATCGGCCAGCAGACCGACTATGACAGGCTGAATCTGGAAGTATGGACCGATGGCACGATTTCGCCTGAAGATTCGATGCGGCAGGCGGCTGACATTCTTGTACAGCATCTGACCCTGTTTGTGGGCGACCGCACGACGATGGTCGAACTGCCGGAGGAGGAGGAGGAAAGCATCCCCAGCCGTGTTGCCGAGGCGCCGATTGAGGAGCTCGAGTTAACGGTACGGGCATACAACTGCCTGAAACGGGCAGGCATCACGAAGGTCGGAGAGATCCTGAAGCGGATGGAGAAAGGTGAGGACGAGATGCTCGCCATCCGTAACTTTGGCAAAAAGTCGCTGGATGAACTGGTCGAGAAGCTGAGCGAGAAGGGATACATGAACGTGGTAGGCGTCGATCTCAGCGCCTACTTGGGTGGCGGCAACGGAACCGAAGTTGAGGAGATTCTGGCCGAAGTCGCTGAAACCGAAGTCGCTGAAACCGAAGTCGCTGAGACTGAGGCGTCTGATAACGAAGTAGCTGAAACCGAAGCGGCTGAAGCAGTCGAGATCGTCGAAGAGGCGGACTTATCGCCGCTAGCGGAGGAATAGCACGATGCGACACCAGATCGCGGGCCAGAAGTTAAGCCGGAATGCGGCGCAACGCAAGGCCCTGTTTCGCAACCTGATTCGAGAACTCTATATTCACGAACGGATAACGACCACGCAGGCCAAAGCGCGGGCGATGCGCGGCGATGCTGAGAAGCTGATTACAAAGGCCAAGCACGGCCTGGCAGGTAAGATAGACCGGGTACATGCGCAACGCCAGGTTGTGGCGTACCTCAATGACAAGGCGGTCGCGAAGAAGGTCTTTGACGAGTTGGCCCCCCGCTATGAGGAGCGGAATGGCGGGTATACACGCATCGTCAAGCTGGGAAAACGGTTCGGCGACGCGGCGGATATGGCAGTCATCGAGCTGGTGACGGAGGGCAGTAACGAATAGCCGGGTAAGTTGCCGTCCAGGTCGAGTGTCTGCCGGGCGGGCGGCGGTTGGAAGAGTAGTTGATTTGTTGCCGCGTGCGCCACGCCGGTGAGGAGCGAATGCCGAGAGTCGTCGGTCTGATCGCTTACGACGGCACAGACTTTTTTGGATTCCAGGTACAGAGGGAGGCGCCGACAGTCCAGGGGGCGTTGGAAGAAGCGCTGAAGGACGTGACCGGTGCGAATTGCCGAATAAGCGGCTCCGGAAGGACGGACACGGGCGTTCACGCCAAAGGGCAAATCATTGCGGTGGAAGCGCCGTGGAGCCATTCGCTGGAAGCCCTGCGCCAGGCCTGGAACCAACGGTTGCCTGATTCGATACTCGTTCGCAGTCTGACGGAAGCGCCGCCTGGGTTCCACCCGCGATTCAGCGCCTCGGAGCGGACATACCGTTACACGATGTGGGCGCCGGCGGGTGAAGGAAAGGGCGAGAGACGTTTTCCTCTCGCGGACCGGTTTGCAGTGGTATTGCCCAGACGCCCAGACCTGGATGCGATGAACTGTGCTGCCGGCCTGTTGATTGGGACGCATGACTTTGCCACGTTTGGGCAGGCGCCCCAAGGAGAGAATACGGTTCGCCGAATCGTGACGCTCTTCTGGGAACGGGTCGAGGAGTCGCTGCCGGCGCTGGACCCGTTTGCGGCCGAGCGGCTGGTTTTGACCGTTACCGCCAACGCGTTTTTGAGACGGATGGCGCGTAATCTGGCCGGCTCGCTGCTGGCAGTTGGTCTGGGTGTGTGGCAGGCGGATGAACTGGTCGCGGCGTTGAAGGCGAAAGACCGCAGCCGCTCAGCCCCGCCGCTCCCACCCAATGGGCTTGTTCTGGAACGGGTACTCTATGCCGAGTATCCTGATCTGTTTTCTGCGCATTCATGATGTTGATGGTAGATAGCAGAGAGTTGCTTGCAGGTGCGAACGAGGAGATTGCAGGGTGAAGACACTGAGCCTGAGTTATGAAGAGGCCAAGAGTGGCCGTGAGTGGTACGTTGTCGATGCAACGGACAAGACACTCGGCCGGCTAGCTTCGGAGATCGCGCAGGTCCTGCGCGGCAAGCACAAGCCGAGTTTCACGCCCAACGTGGACTGCGGTGACTTCGTAATTGTCATCAATTGCGACAAGTTTCACGTAACGGGCAACCGCCTGGATGAAAAACGCTATTACCGGCATTCGCGCTATCCCGGCGGCCTGAAGAGCCGAACGATGCGCGAACAGTTGAAAAGACAACCGGAGAAGATCATTTTTGAAGCGGTCAAAGGTATGGTTCCCAAGACCCGGCTCGGCCGCGCCCAGATGAAAAAGTTGAGAGTCTACGCTGGTCCGGATCATCCGCACGAGGCGCAGAAGCCGAAGGTGCTGGAACTGCAGGAGAGCAGATATGAGTGAGTATATCGAGGCGGTTGGACGACGCAAGAGCGCGACGGCACGCGTGCGGCTGTATGAGGGGGACGGTGAGATCATCGTCAACAGCCTGCCGATGAACGGCTATTTTGGGCGCGCTTTGGACCAGATGGTGATCCGGCAACCGCTGACACTGACGGGCACTGAGAACAGCTTCAATATCAGCATAAAGGTTCATGGCGGCGGTGAAGGCGGCCAGGCTCACGCAGCGCGGCACGGTTTATCGCGGGCGCTGGTGGCGGCGGATCCGAATCTGAGGCCCACCTTGAAGGCTGCGGGATTTCTCACGCGCGATGCGCGCGTGAAGGAACGGATGAAACCGGGCCTCAAACGGGCGCGCAAGGCTCCGCAGTACACCAAGCGGTAAGAGACGCCTGTCAGAAATCGAGGCAATACAAAAGCGGTGGCCAAGCCATCGCTTTTTGTTCGTTCAGTTTTCTGACGGTTTGGGCCGAACGGAGCTCAGGTAACGGGGAAGGAGAGTCCGACATCAATGGTGATCCGGTGCGGGTTTCTTGCAGTTGTCGATTCGACTGAATCCGTTGACGCGGATGCGGTTCTAGCTGACGTGCAGAGGATGGTGGCCGGCGCTCTGGATGGATTGCTGCCCCTGTTCAGTCACGTTTACAGAGAGCCTCCTCGCTACCAGTTGGAGGAGACCCTGCGGCGGTGGTGCGATGAAGAGGAGCTGGACCTGATTTTGACGGTAGGCGGCACTTTCCCTGCGCCGGGACCTTCAGCGGAGGAGATCGTGCCGGAAGCTACGACTGCCGTACTGGAGCGGTTGATGCCGTCACTGCCGGAGACGATGCGCGCCAAGGCCGTCGCGAAGAATCCGATGGCGATGCTGGATAGAGGGATTGCAGGCATCCGGGGACGGACGTTGATAATCAATCTGCCTGGCGGACAGGCTTTGACAGGGGCGTTTCTGGGAGGCATTTCAGGCGTGATTCCTGCGGTGATGGAGCGGATTGGCGTGGAAGATGAACAGCCTGTCACCGAGGACGCGCCGGTTGAACCTGGACAGGAGAATATAAGGCCCCGCTCCGGAGCCTTGGACAAGGAGGAGTTCGCGGCTTTTTTGCAAAGGCGGCAGAAGAGTGAGTGAACGGTTGCCAGTCCATGTCAACTACGAACAGAACCTAGCGATAGTATGAATCGAAGGGCCGGTATTTTGACTTTTGGCTTCCGTTGGGCGTACTATATTTTTTGTAGGTTAGTCTACAGCCCTGCCAGACATCGCATGTTAAGGTAGGCAGTGACTGGCAAGTACAGGACGGACCCGCCGGAAAGTTGCAGTTTGTACGCTCGCATACAGGAGTAGGAGACAAGAAAATGGGCGAGAACACCGTTGTAGTCACAGATGCGAATTTTGAGGATGAGGTCATCCAATCGGAAACCCCGGTACTGGTGGATTTCTGGGCGGAGTGGTGCGGTCCTTGCAAGATGATCGCACCGGTTCTGGATGAAATTGCTACCGAGCTTGACGGCAAACTGACGATCGGCAAGCTCGATGTGGACGAGAATCAGAGCACGGCGATGGCATTTGGCGTGATGAGCATTCCCACGCTTATGCTGTTCAAAGACGGTCAGCAGGTGGAGACGATCGTTGGTTTTCAGCAGAAAGCCCAACTGCTAGGCAAGATTCAGGCGCACCTGAACTGACGTCAGATTGAAGTGGATTTGTGCCAGGGCCTGCCGCGATTGCGGCAGGCTTTTTTGATCCGATCACCGGGCGCCGCATTGGGCAGCGCCGGCAGAGTGAAGCCGACCTTTCATCATAATGGGACCTCACCATAACAGGAGGGATTCTGAAATGAGCAGACAGAAGAAGGTAATCTTGAACGAGTCGGAGATGCCGACCCACTGGTATAACCTAAACGCGGATTTGCCCGCGGCCGGGGTTGAACTCTCGCCGCCTCTGCATCCGGGTACAGGTCAGCCGATTGGACCGGACGACCTGGCGCCTCTTTTTCCGATGTCGCTGATCCTGCAGGAAGTGAGCGCCGAGCGCTACATCGAGATTCCTGAGCCGGTGCAGGATGTGTACCGGATATGGAGGCCAACGCCCCTGATCCGGGCGCATGAATGGGAGAAGGCTCTGGATACCCCGGCCCGCATCTATTACAAATATGAGGGCGTCAGCCCGTCCGGCAGCCATAAACCGAACACAGCGGTGCCGCAGGCCTTCTATAACAAGGAGGAGGGTGTCTCCCGCCTGGCGACGGAGACTGGCGCGGGACAGTGGGGAAGTGCGCTCAGTTTCGCCTGCCAGGTTTTCGGGGTGGAGTGCAAGGTCTATATGGTGCGGGTCAGCTATGAGCAGAAGCCCTACCGAAAGGTACTGATGGAGACATGGGGCGCAGAGGTTGTACCGAGCCCCAGCCCGGACACGAACGCGGGCCGCCAAATTCTGGCGGAGAGTCCTGACAGCACGGGCAGCCTGGGTATTGCGATCTCGGAGGCGGTGGAGGATGCGGCCACGCGTGAGGATACGAAGTACTCACTTGGCTCGGTTCTGAATCATGTGCTTCTGCACCAGACGGTGGTAGGTCAGGAGGTGATCAGCGGGCTGGAGGCGTTCGGGGAGGACTGGCCGGACGTGCTGGTCGGTTGTACGGGGGGCGGCAGCAACTTTGGCGGCTTCGCTTTCCCTTTCCTGAAAGAGAACATCAGCGGCGGCAGGAACGCCCGTGTGGTGGCAGTGGAGCCGGCGGCTGCGCCGAGCCTGACGCGAGGGGTGTACACCTATGATTTCGGTGACACAGCACAGATGACGCCGCTGATCAAGATGCACACGCTTGGCCACGACTTTGTGCCGGCGCCGATCCACGCAGGCGGACTGCGTTATCATGGCATGAGCGCACAGGTCAGCGCGCTGCATGATGCGGGGCTGATCGAAGCGATCAATGTTCAGCAGCGGGCGATATTCGGGGCCGCGGTGTCATTTGCGCGCGCAGAGGGGATCCTGCCGGCGCCCGAACCGGCCCATGCAATCTGGGGGGCGATGCAGGAGGCGCTGGCGTGCAAGGAGAGGGGCGAGAGCAAGGTGATCGTTTTCAACATGTGCGGCCACGGACACTTTGATCTGGCTGCCTATGAGCAGCATCTGGCCGACAACCTGGAGGACTTCGACTACCCGGAGGAGGCGATCCGGGCGAGCCTGGAGAAGGTGCCTTCGCTTTAACGCGCGCTGGTTTCGGACCACGGGAGGGGAAGTAAAGCGGATGGCGGTTATTGGCTGAAAAACAGTTTAGACAGTTCTCTCGCAGCGAGCAGCAGCAGAATGACGGCGAGATCGATGGCAGCGACCAGGAAGAAGGCGCCGGTCAGCAGCTGAATCGGACCGAAGAGGAGATCCAGCAGGAGCAGCACATTGCGGCCGGACTGATCGATCAGGACGAACACCGCGCCGATAAGAACGATATAGATGCCCAGTGACTTGAGCGGCGCACGGTCGCTGGCACTGGGCATCATCGCGTTGGCGATGGCGAAAAGGAGATAGCTCCACAGCAGGCTGTCCGGTTTTTGGGCCAGACCGGTCACGACAAAGTTCAGTCCGTCCAGCAGCCGGCCGGTTCGCCAAGCGAAGGCGAGTGTCTGCGTATCGAAGACTTGCTCACCGATCAGTACGATCAGTGCGGACCCGATCAGAAGAGGGGCCAGCCCCACTAGGCTATCCCACACCACGCCGCCGGACGAAACCGTCACGCTCCCCAGGCCAATGGTATTGCGGGTGTATTTCGGCCATACGCGGAACTTGCTCGTCTTCAGGCCCAGAATCCTGGCTACCAGCCAGTGGGAGGCCTCGTGGACGAGGATGCCGGGCAGGTAGATCAGGAAAAGGAACACCATCGCCAGGTCATCTGAGCCGGTGATCAGATAGACGATCTCCTGGATCAGCAGGCCGATTCGCCAGCTCAGCCACCAGAGAGAGGCGAGCAGGATGAAGAAGAGGACGAAAAAGAGAAAAGGGGAGAATGGAGACATGGGGAAGGGCGAGGAGAGAGTGGAGAGGAGAGGCGCGGGTCAGCCGCTGTAGACCCTGGCGGTGATCCTCACCATCTCAGCGTAACTTTCCGCCTCAAGCGATGCGCCACCGATCAACGCGCCATCGATATCGGATTGTTCCATAATGGCACCGATATTGTCCGGTTTGGCGCTGCCTCCATAGAGGACGCGAGTCGCGCCGGCGACTGCGGCACCGTGCATTTCGCGCAGGATGGCGCGCACCAGGCCGCAGATGTCGCCAGCCGTCTGAGCGGTGGCGGCCCTGCCGGTGCCGATAGCCCAGATCGGTTCGTAGGCGATTACGAGGGATTGAACTTGCTCGTCGTTCAGGCCGTCGAGCGCGGCTCGCACCTGTGCGGTGATGGTTGACGAGGTTTCTCCGCGCTCGTTCTGCTCGAGGCTTTCGCCTACGCAGACGATTGGGTTCAGTTGATGCGCCAAGACGGCATGGGTCTTCTTGTTTACGGTTTCGTCGGTTTCGCCGAAGAGCTGGCGGCGTTCGCTGTGCCCGAGGACGACATAGTCGGCGAGGCCGCGCAGCATGGGCGGGCTGATTTCGCCGGTGAAGGCGCCGCTCTCCTGCCAGTGGCAGTTTTGGGCGCCGAGCAGAAAGGGCATGTCGTCTGTAACTGCCTTCAGCGGGTGCAGACATACGGAAGGCGGGCACAGCAGCTGTTCCACCACGGACGTGTCGCCGACCAACCGGTATATCTGCCGTGCGAGATCGAGCGCCCCGGCCACGGTCATATTCATTTTCCAGTTGCCGGCCATCATCGGTTTACGCATTATGAGTTTTCATCCTCGGGGGGAGCTTCGAAGCGTATCAACTCCTCTTCGTACTCCTCCTGGGTAAGCCAGCGACCGCCGCTGACTTCGTAATGGGAGACTTTTTTGCCGCGGTCGAACCAGATTTCTACTTCGACTTGGGTAAAACAGCGGTTCTTGCCGCTTCCCTGCAGCACTTTGCGTGTGTAGTACTTGTCGTCATTTTCCTCATCACGGCTGAGACTGTTGACCAAGTCGATTTCGGCCATGATCGGTTCGCGGCAGCGGTTACTGAATACGTAGATGGGGAAGGCGCGATTGCCGCCTCCGCCGCCGCCTGAAAAGAGCGATGCCAGTTTTTTGAGAAAACTCACAGGTCACGCCTCCTCGTCATCCAGGGCGGCCACGCCGGGCAAGAGCTTCCCTTCCAGGAACTCCAGACTAGCGCCGCCGCCGGTACTCACGTGGGAGATCCGTCCGGCCAGCCCCGCCTGCTGCACAGCAGCGGCCGAATCGCCGCCGCCTACGATTGTGGTGGCCTGGGACAGCCCAGCCAGCATTTCGGCGACGGCAATGGTGCCGCGGGCGAAGGGGGGAAACTCGAAGACACCCATAGGACCGTTCCAGAGAACGGTGCGGGCGCCGGCGAGGCGATTGGCAAAGTGCGCAACGGTGGCCTCACCGATGTCGAGGGCCATCCAGCCGGCCGGAATTTCGGTCACGCTGACTGTGCGGGAGGCGGCGGTGGCTGAGAAGCTGTCGGCAACGGTGAGATCGACCGGCAGCTGGATCACATCTTCGCCGACACTGCGGAGGGCCCGGGCGATGTCAAGCACTTCCGTTTCGACCAGGCTGGCCCCCATCCGGCAGCCGGCGGCGGCAAGAAAGGTGTTGGCCATGCCGCCGCCGATGAGGATGGCATCTACCTTTCGGATGAGCTTCTCGACGACGGCGATCTTGTCGCTGACCTTGGCGCCGCCGAGAATGGCGATGAAAGGAGGCTCGGGATCCTCGAGCGCTTCACCGAGGTAGGCCAACTCTTTTTCCATCAGCAGACCGGCTACAGAGGGTAGATGGGCGGCTATGCCGGTGGTGCTTGCATGCGCCCTGTGGGCGCTGCCGAAGGCGTCGTTGACGAAGAGATCCCCGAGGCGGGCGAGCGCTGCGCTGAGCGCGGGATCATTGCTGGTTTCACCGGGGTCAAAGCGTGTGTTTTCGAGCAGCAGTAGTTCCCCCTGGTCGAGGTCGGCAGCGGCGGCTTCGACCAGGGGGCCGGTGACGGCGCCGGGGAAGGGAACGTCAGTGTCGAGGAGCTGGCTGAGCCGTTGGGCGACGGGCCACAGGCTGTAGCGGGGATCGGGTTCGCCATCGGGCCGGCCGAGGTGGCTCATCAGGACAAGTGATGCGCCGTGGGAACGCAGGAAATCGAGGGTAGGAAGCGTAGCGCGGATGCGGGTATCATCGCCGACGCAACCGTCGTCATCGATGGGCACATTGAAATCGACGCGGACGAGTGCGCGCTTGCCTTGCCAGTTGACATCCCGGATGGTCCTTTTGCGCGACACGGGCCAGTGCCTTTGGTGGGTGGCAGTTGATCTAGACGCCCTGGCCGGCAACAAAGGCGGCGAGATCGGTGACGCGGACGCTGTACGCCCACTCGTTATCGTACCAAGTGACAACTTTGACCAGATCGCCGTAGCAGGCGGTAAATTCGGCATCGATCACGCTGCTATGTGCATTGCCCTGGAAGTCCGAACTGACCAGGGGCTCATAGGTGACGTCGAGGATACCTTTCATAGGTCCGGACGCAGCTTCGGAGAAAGCGTCCAGCAGGTCTTCGGTGGTACCCGGGTTGCTCACTTTGGCGACAAAGTCGACTACGCTGACCGTGGATGTGGGAACGCGCATGGCCATACCGTCAAATTTGCCTTCCAGTTCCGGCACGACCAGGGACACGGCTTTAGCGGCGCCGGTGGTAGTTGGAATGATGTTCATGCCTGCGGCGCGAGCGCGGCGCAGGTCTTCGTGCACGAAGTCGAGGATGCGCTGGTCGGTTGTGTAGGCGTGGACGGTGGTCATGAGCCCCTGCTCGATGCCGATGGTATCGTTGACGACTTTGGCCGCGGGGGCGAGGCAGTTTGTGGTGCAGCTGGCGTTGCTGATGACGTGATGGCTGTCCGGGTTGTACTGATCGTTATTGACGCCCATGCAGATGGTGATGTCTTCGCCTTTGGCCGGGGCGCTGATGATCACCTTTTTTGCCCCGGCGGCGAGGTGGAGAGCGGCGGTTTCTCGATCGCGGAAGACGCCGGTGCTCTCGACTACGATGTCAACGCCCAACTCACCCCAGGGGAGCTGGCTTGGGTCGCGCTCGCTGAGGACTTTCAGCCGGTCTCCGTTGATCGTAAGATCTCCGTCGTCAATGTCAACGGTACCTTCAAAGATGCCGTAGTTGGTATCATATTTGAACAGGTGGGCCATGGTCTGCACATCACCCAGATCGTTTATCGCTACGAGGTCGAATGTATCATTATGGTGCTCAAACAGAGCTTTGGTTACCTGACGACCGATACGGCCGAAGCCGTTGATGGCGATTTTCGTGGTCATTTAAGAGTCTCCTCGGCGGGTTTGGACGATAGCTAATGCTGGCAATTTTACCATATCGGGCCGGGATCGCTGACAATCCCTGTGTCTGAACTGGAGTTTGCGCGGCAGGGAGGCGGCCGCTGTTCGGGCTTTGAGCAGGGGACGCTTTCCGGCAACTGTTTGCGTGCAATAGGGACAGAGTTTACAATCAATGTCAGACTGTGCATCTGCAGAATCAAGGAGTGTCCGTGTCGATAAGACCGGCGCCGGAGTTCATTTCCACAAGGCGGCTTACATACGAAGAGGCGATCGGCATACTTTTCCACGATGCCAGATTTGACGGCCGCGCTCCCCGTTCGAAGGACCCGGAAAGCCGATTGGAACGCATGCGGGCGGTGCTGGCGGGGTTGGACAACCCCCAGGAACGCTTTCGCACTGTCCATGTGACGGGCACAAAGGGCAAGGGCAGCACCAGCGCCTATACGGAATCAGTTCTGCGTCACCTGGGCTACCGCACCGGTCTGTTTACCAGTCCCCATTTGCACACTTTCCGGGAACGCATGCGCGTTGACGGACAGTTAATCTCCCAAGAAAAGTGTGCTGAACTGCTCCAACGAGCATTGCCCCATCTGGAGGCGACCCCTGATTTGACCGTTTTTGGTCGTATCACGGTGATTGCCTTTCTTTACTTTGCGGAGTCCGGGGTGGACTGGGCGGTGGTGGAAGTGGGGATAGGCGGGCGGCTGGACAGCACCAATGTTGTGCTGCCGGAGGTGTGCGGCATCACCCATATCAGCAAAGACCACATGCATATTCTCGGCGACAGCCTGGAGGAGATTGCCGCGGAGAAGGCCGGGATCATCAAGCGAAAGACGCCGGTATTCAGTGCGCCGCAGGATCGGAGAGCAGAGGAGGTCTTGCGGCGGGTAGCGGCGGACATGGAGGCCCCACTGTCGGAGGCGCAGAGTTACCGGCGGGCCACGCTGCCGCTGGTTGGGCAACACCAGCAGATCAATGCCGGGATCGCCTACGAGATGGTGCGGGAACTGCACCGGGCTGGCCTGGCCCGGTGGGATGATCAACTTGTAGACAGCGGACTGGTCCACACCAGGTGGCCGTGCCGGATCGAATGGCTGCCGCAGCCAGCCAACGAGGGCATGCCTGTGGTTGTGGACTGCGCGCACAACAGAGACAGCCTGGAGATACTGCTCTCGACGCTGGCGGCAACCCACGCACGGCGACCCTTTACGTTCGTTTTCGGGGTCAACAGCGACAAGGATATCGGTCCGATGCTGACGCTGGCCATGGCCGCGTCGCCGCGCATTGTACTGGTGCAGAGTCGCCATCCGAGGGCGTTGCCGGTGCCGGACCTGCGCGCGGCCATCGGATCTTTGCCTGTGGAAGAAGGTCGAACGGTGGTTGCGGCGCCGTCGATGGACGCGGCGATCGAAACTGCACGGGGGATCACTCCAGCAGACGGTTACATCGTCGGGACCGGTTCCGTATTTGTCGCCGCAGAACTGCGAGAGGCATGGAACAGGTTGCACCCCGGTCTTTTGGCGGCGGATGACTGGATTCACGAAGCCAATACAGACCCGCCGCTGGCACCCCTGCCGCCCGGTTACGGCGCCACTTGACCGATGAACTCCATGAACTCACTGCCCTCCAGCGAGCTGTTTTCGGGAGGAGGGGACATGTCCGACCTCCGCCTCCTGGTTCTTCGCGGCTTTGGAAGAAAAGTCGGCGGCGTCTACTTCCATCGAAAGTTGAGAGCGCGGGCGTGTGTGTTGTGCATGCTCTGCACGCTGATCCTCTTGAGCGCCTGTGAACCTCCGGAGCCGAGCCCCGAGCTGAACATCGACCTGGGGATGATTTTGCCGGAGGAGTGGAAGGCCGTCTCCACTTGGGAATCGATCAACATAGACGCCGATGCTGAGAAGGAGTATCTTCTCTTCTACCGTTACGATGCCAGTACAACCGCCGACGGCGAAGAGATCAGCGGTCCGATTGGGGCGGTGATCTACGACTCGCAGACGCCGATCGGCATGCCTGAGGAGTCGGATGACAGTTCAAGGCCGCCGGCCCCCTGGCTTCAGCCGTATGCGCTGCTACCCAATTACTGGCAAGGTGCCGGTTTTGGTTTTGTGGCGCCGCCGCGGCAGACTGGTCGCCCTGAGTGGATCGTGGTCAGGCGTGAAGATCCGAGAGAGACCGAGAACAGGTACTTCGAGGTGCTGGCGGAGCAGATGCCGGCATCTGTCAGCGGACAGGCGGTGGGCGAGGCACCGGGTGATTTGCCGGTTTACGATGAGTTGATCGTGTACGGCGGCAGGAGCCCAATCGGCGGCCCGACCTATATCAGCATCTTCTGGTGGAGCACGATCAGCGAAGGATACGGCAGCACACAGATCTCGGCGCCGGGCGGACTGTACGTTGAAGAGTGGGACGGCGCGGCGGATCGTTCCCCCATGCGGACTATACGCGCCCGTTATCCTGAGCATGACCGTAGCCTACTCTGCAAAGAGTCCCGCTTTGAGCGGCGACTGGATGCAGACTTGACCAGCCCTGGTGCGTATCGTGCGGCCATCTATTATGAGGAGGGCCCGCGCAAACTGTTATTCTGTTATGGCATTCCCCAATCCCCGTTTTACCCGGAAGCGGTCGTGTTAGCCTATCTACTGCAGCCCGACGGTAATTCTCAGCTATTGACCGAGGAAGCACGCCAGACTGTGCCACGGGCATTGGAAGGGTTCGCTTGGGTGGATGCGATGGAAACTTATTCAACGATACCTACGTTTGCCGGTCAGGCAGCCACCTCTCAAAGGATTACGACGGAAGTCTTGGCATCCATCATCTTTCAAGTCGGCGCGGAACTGGAGAGCAGACTCTACGCGTTTACGTTGGAGCACGTCCCCTCTGACTTGAGCAACCGGACGACGGACCAGTGGCGGATCATAGGTGTGGAGCCGCACGGGTGACGTAGGTCTACACCTCGTTGATTGGCTTCCCTACAGGCGCGCTTCACAGGCGACCGCACACGGCGGTCTCCGGGCGGCGCAATAGCCCTCACCACAGTTCAAACTCACAGTTCATGTTCTTACGGAACATGTAGGCGCGCAGTGCGTATTGGGTATTGCGTGGTCCGGCGCTTCCCGTGAACTGGTCGGGGATCCTGTTTGCGCGCCGGTATTGAAGCGCAACTGAGGATGCGAGATGGGCAGCGCGATAGGTTTTGGCAGGTTAAGAGTTCCGTCCGGTAGCAAATGAAACACAGATTGGGTCATGATAGAGAGAGTGAAGGGGATCCAGCAGCGGCTGGAAGGGAGATGCCCTGCAGAGCATCCTTTCAAAAGGTACGCAGACCTTTGAAGGCTTTACCGGAAAAACGACCATGCGCAATGTATCGATAGTTGGAATCGGTCAGTTGCCAGTCGGTGAACACTGGGACCTGTCCATCCGTCATATCGCCCATCATGCGATTGCTGAAGCGCTGAAGGAGGCTGGCACGGAACAGGTAGATGCTTTGTTCGTCGGCAACATGCTAAGCGGCAGCTTGTTGAGCCAGGAACATCTGGCGACTCTGATCGCGGATTTCAGTGGACTGCGAAACGTCGAAGCGGCGAAGATAGAATCGGCTTGCGCGAGCGGCGCATCGGCGCTGCGCATCGGTCACATGGCGGTCGCCAGCGGCATGCACGACGTTGTCGTCGTTTGCGGCGTGGAGAAGATGACGGACACGACGGGAGAAAGCACGACGGCCGGCCTCGCCACGGCGGCGGACGCGGAATATGAAGCGGCGCACGGCGTCTCCTTTGTGGGGCTGAACGCGCTGATCATGCAGCGGTATATGTACGAGTTCGACGTACCGATCGATGCATTTGCCGGCTTCAGCATCAATGCTCATCGAAACGGGGCCAAGAACGCCAACGCCATGTTCCAGAAGCCGATATCTCTGGACACATACCTGAATGCGCCGATGATCGCGACGCCGATCAATATCATGGACAGCAGTCCTGTGTGCGACGGCGCGGCGGCGGCGGTTCTGGTGGCATCGGAGCAGGCGGGGGAATACGTAACAGGCCATCATCCCGGCGCGGTGCAGATTCTGGCAAGCGCCAGTGCGAACGATACGATCGCTCTCCACGATCGCAGAGACCCTCTTTTTCTTGAGGCCGCCTATGTCAGCAGCCAGAAGGCGTATATGCAGAGCGGGGTGACGCCGGCGGACATCAGCTTCTTTGAACTCCACGATGCGTTCACTATCATGAGCGCGCTCAGCCTGGAAGCGACGGGGTATGCGAGGCGGGGCGAGGGCTGGCATCTGGCAGCCGACGATGCGATCGGTCCGGATGGACGCATTCCAATCAGCACGTTGGGAGGACTGAAGAGCCGGGGGCATCCGGTTGGCGCAACGGGAATGTACCAGATTGTCGAGACTGTGCAGCAGTTGCGGGGGGAGGCAGGGCAGGGTCAGATCGCGAATGCATCAGTTGGGATGGCACAGAACATCGGCGGCAGCGGCGCGACGATCGTCACGCATATTCTGGGCGGGTGAGCGGGCGGGCTGCGACGGTGGATCTGAGGGTCAAACTGCTGTCAGAAGCTATCAGCGCTGTTCACCGGCCGCCGTCAGGTAGAGTTTGACAGGTAAATGGGCATAGGATCTGAGTGTAGAAGCGGATTTGACCGGATTTAATCAGCGAGGATGCCATGAGTATTGCCAGCCTTTGGCGCACAAGACAGCAGCGATACAGTCTTCAGGGTGAAACCTGTCCTGACTGCCATCAGGCTATATTTCCCCCGCGCGATGTTTGTCCATATTGCAGTGAGGCTGCGGGCCCTGTGCACACGATGAGCGGGCGCGGCGAGGTTTACAGCTATACAAAGATGTTCAATGTGCCGGATGGTTTTCTGGCGCAACGACCGTATACGGTAGCGCTGGTCAAACTGGAGGAAGGCCCGATGGTGACCGCGCAGTTGACCGATATCTCTGACGAGGATGTAGAGATTGGCATGCCGGTGGAGATGGTGACACGGAAGCTGCGCGAGGAAGGGGACAGCGGCGAAATCGTCTACGGATACAAATTCCGGCCTGTTTTCGCAGCGGCCGACTAAGGCGCGCCTCGACGAGAACAGTCTGCCGGTACCATGAGCAGTTCAACTGAGCCCCGGCAACGCAGATGATGCCGAAACGGTTTCGTGCGGCGCGGGGGTTAATGGTGGACAATCGAGGCCTCGTATGGGATAATAGCTCCCAGGAGGCATTTTGAATGGCGAGAGATAGAGAATATCCCAGCTATTTAACCTGTGTTGCCGAGATTCTGAGCAACTCCCCTACACCCCTCAGTGTCGATACCCTGGTTTCCCGTATAGCGAGAAAGCGACCGGTCGGCAGCGGCGCGCGCAGCGCAGTCTATCAGGCGCTGGGTAAGCTGTATCAGGCGATCCCGGTCGGGTCCGGACGCTTTGGGTGGCTCTCCTGTTTACTTCCAGATCAACAGTTTCGACACCCCCTTACCCGCAGCGAAGTCCGGAAGGGAACGCTGCTGCTGGACGAACTGGAACATGCCGTCTTCTTTCCCCAGTTCTTTCAGACGCACCGGCCCGACACGCGGCTGATTTCAGTTGAGCTGATGGGGGGGCCGACACTGCAGGTGCACGCTGAGATAGAACGGGGCACCTGGGCGCTGCGGCTTGGTCAGGCGTTTGTGAAGTGGGTTGATCAGGCCGGCGGGACAGCCGAAGACGATTTGCTGATTCAGGTGAAGGATGCGGCCGGCGGCGAATATGGGATGCGTTTGCAGCCGAAGGAGTCCCGGCAGGAAGTTTTGATTCGGAAACGCAACGTCGTACTTTCCAGGGCTGCGGAGCAGATCGTCGGCAGAGACAGGAAATCCCGTGCAGCGATGCCGGTGTGGGAGCTGGCCGGCGCCCTGATTGGACAGAACGTGTATGCCGATGAGATACCGCCGGACGATATGCACTTTGTGTTGCACGAGTACAGCAGTCTGCGCCTGATCGAGGACGCCGGATATACGATCGACGGCCAAGATGACAGCAGAGACGAAGCGGCGCCAAATGGCCGCGAGACGCCCTCCCAAGCAGAAAAACCGCCCAAGAGCCGATTGGGTTTTCTGTTCGAGAACGGGGACGGCGCAGGCTTTGATCAGTTCTTCCATGGGAATGGTCATCCGGAACTCCCGTCGCTAGACTGGGGGCGAGGGGATCTGGCGGCGTCGGATGCTGAAGGGGATTCGTGTGAAGCGTATCAGGCATACCTGAGCGAACTCAAGGAGTGCGCTCCGGACATGACGCCTCTCAACCATACGGAGTTCCACCTACTGGAGGCGGAACTGGAGATGCTTGTCAGCCTGGAACACGAGTTTGGATTTCTGATGCCGGAGCAGGAGAGGCGGAAGAACGAGCTGGCTGACCGGCTATTTATCGATCCTGATTATCTGTTGGGCGGTGATTGGGACCAGGACGACTACGGTGATGTCCCGTTCTGGAACAACTAGGCGCCGATGGGCGCCGTATTGACAATCAGGTGAAAGGGCCGCCGATCGGTGTCGGCGGTTCTGTTTTTTCAACTCTTTTTCACGTTTATTGCCAGCCTTGCAGAGTGTGAGCGAAGGGCGGCCTTACCTGGTAGAAGTCGATGTCACAACCGGTTAACTGTCGGTATTTCTATGGGGACTATCACCGCGGCAACGAGCGGGAGACGTGCCGTTTGCTCGAAGAGAGCCCCCGCAATGAACGTCCCTGGAAACGCAAGCTGTGCAACCGCTGTCCGGTGCCCATTTTTCTGCTGACAAGCAATTGCCGCTCGCTTGTGCTCGAAGCCGAGGTCAAGAAACGGTTTCTTTCTGAACGTGTAGAAGTTACATTCTCGATCTGCAGCAAGCATCTGATCGAGTTAGAGGACCCTCAGTTCTGTCCCCGGTGCGCCGAGGAAACAGAAGAGTAAGGGGGCTGTTCCGGTCCTTTGCGGACTTACAGGAGCACCCCCTGTCAGGAACTTCCGGTTGAGTCGTTCGTCGCGCCGGCATCAGGCCGGAGATCGTCTCGCCCTCGGAGGGGTCGGGCCGCGCAGCTTGGAGCGCCACCTGGCGATGCGCTTGCGGACGACGGGGATGCGGACGATCAGGAAGATGCCGAGCAGAATACCCCAGGCGACCGGTTCGCGGTAGTCGGCCTTCACGACCCAGACATAGTGAAATACTGCAAGGACGCCGGCGACATAGACCCACTGGTGGAGTTTCTTCCACCACTTGCCGAGGCGGCGCATCCACCCTTTGGACGAGGTGAGAGCAAGAGGAAGCAGAATCAGCAGGGCACAGAATCCGACGATGATATAGAGTTTGGTGCCGACATCCTGCCAGATGTATATCCACTGAAAGCCGTAGTCTTCACCGATGAAGATGTAGAAATGGACGGCTGCATAGCCGAAGGCATAGAGGCCCAGCCACTTGCGGGCCGGGATAATGTTTCGCCATCCGAGTATGATATTGAGAGGCGTGCATGCGAGAGAAAGGACGAGCAGGACGAGCGCCGGCTTGCCGGTGCGGAGGGTCCAGTCCTGGATTGGATTGACACTCAGCCCGCTTGTATAGTCCTGGTACAGCAGCCACGCCAGCGGGATCAAGGCGCCGATATGGGTCAGCCAAAGTATCTGCCCTTTAGTCAGCAGTTTATCGAGATTCATGCGTCACCTTCTACGCTTTTAACACAACTGGCCGGCGGTCGGCAGGGGTACTGACCGCCGGCCACTTGCAGACTCGACGGGTACTCTAGTAGTTTGCAACCAGGTCCATGCCTTCATAGAGATAGGCGACCTGTTCTTCATACCCATTGAACATCAGGGTTGGACGGCGGCCGCGTTCACCGATGCGGCGCTCGGTGGCCTGCGACCAGCGGGGGTGATTGACTTCCGGGTTGACGTTGGCATAGAAGCCGTACTCGTGGCCGGCCGCGGCCATCCACAGGGAGGTCGGCTGCTCGGCGACGAGGTCGAGTTTCACGATCGACTTGACGCTTTTGAAGCCGTACTTCCAGGGGACAACGAGACGAATCGGTGCGCCGTTCTGGGGCAGGAGGTCTTTGCCATAGAGGCCGGTGGCGAGAATCGCGAGCGGGTTCATAGCTTCATCAATGCGCAGGCCCTCGACGTAGGGCCACTGGTACCAACTGCTGTTCCTCTGGCCTGGCATTCCCTCCATGTCGAGAATCGTCTCCATGCGCACATACTTCGCGTCCGACGTCGGCTCGATGACTTCAAGCAGGTCGGAGAGCTGGAACCCCATCCAAGGGATCACCATGGACCAGGCTTCCACGCAGCGGAGCCGGTAGATGCGTTCTTCGATATCGAACATCTGCTTAAGGTCGTCGACATCGTAGGTGCCTGGATTGTTGACCAACCCTCCGATCTCAACGGTCCAGGGGGAGGTGGGGTAACCTTCGGCGAGACGGGCTACCGCCTGCTTGTCGGTGGAGAACTCGTAATAGTTGTTGTAGTTGGTGATTTGCTCAAATGTGTTGAGCGGGTCGCCAAGTTCGTCGGCGGTTCCGAGTTCTGCTGAGGCGGCCTCGGGTTGGGCGGCGGTCTCGGTATCACCCTCGCTGGCTATCTCCTCCATTTCCGGCATCGAACATGCTGCGAGAGCTGCCGTTCCCAGTGCCAGTCCTGCGCCCTTCATGAATTTGCGCCGATTCAGGAAAACCTCTTCAGGTGTAATCTCTTGCCAGGGGATCTTGGGAATCTGAATGCGAGCCATTTTTCTCATCCTTTCGCCATGCGCTTACCAGCCAGGCTGGTTTCGGTCCCATGAATATACTTACATCTTTCAGTATAGACATCATTTATTATGTAACTATTGCCCCAAATCTTATCAGATCGTTATCGATAATTGAAATTCAGGGTAGAATCTCTCCTGCACCTTGTCGTTCAGAGGACATTCCGGCGCGGAGTTGCGGAGAGGCCGAATCGGGGATTACAGTGGGGATTACAGTACTGATTACGGAGTCCGAAACAGGCCGGTCTTCTTGTGCAGCTCAGCGATCATCCGGGAACGGGAATCGCTGCTACTTAGGAGCAGTCAGAACGCATCTAAACTGAACACAATGATAAACTGAACACAATGATAAACTGAACACAATGAAACCTTCACTCATTCATGCGGCTGTGGTCCATTTTCCGATTGCGCTGTTGATCTGCGGCAGCCTTGCCTTGCTGGGATCTCTCCACAGATGGCCGCGGGTTGAACTGCGCATCATAGGCTGGGGGCTGCTGTTGCCAGGATGGCTGTCTTTGCTGGCGGCCATTGTCAGCGGCATCGTTTCGCAAGGGGCTCTGCCGCCGGATGCGCCTTACCGCCCGCTGCTCAACTGGCATACGGGCAGCGGCCTGGCTTTGGCCGTACTTTACGGTGACCTGATTTACCGCGGCTGGCTCCATTGGACGCGAGTCAAAAGGTCGGAGGGGAGAGAGTGGGATTGGACGGAAGATCTTCCGACCGGCCGCGGAGGGAAATGGCGTGTGACTGTGCAACTCCTGTTGGGAATCGGGCTGGTCATTTTTAGCGGCTGGCTGGGCGGACAGATGGTCTATGAGTTCGGCGCGGGTGTGCGCTGACGGGGGGCAAGAAAGGGGAGGCGTTCCCCCTCCTGTTCGATTTCTTCCGGGGTAGAGCGATTCACTGAACTGTCTATGACGACCATTCTCGTGGTGGATGACGATCGTTTGATGCGACGCAGCGTTGCGATCGGGCTGCAGGATGCCGGTTACAGTACTGAGACGGCCGGCAGCGGAGAGGAGGCGCTGGAAAAGGCCCGCGAAGTGCAACCGGAACTGGTGCTGCTGGATATAGGTCTGCCGGGGATGGACGGTAAGGAAACGTTGCGGGCGCTGAGGCAGTCGTTCGCCGCTCCCATTATTTTTGTCACGGCGCGGCGGCGGGAGTTAGATGAGATCGTCGGATTGGAACTGGGTGCTGATGATTACGTGACGAAGCCATTCGATATGGATGTACTGCTGGCCAGGGTGAGGGCCGTTCTGCGGCGGGCCGGGGGGCGCGGGGAACGCGGTCGTGGGACTGACCCACAGAATCTTGTCGTCGGCGACCTGGAGCTGGACCGTTCAGCGCACGAGGTCAGTGTCGGCGGACAGCGTGTGGAACTCTCGCCCAGGGAGTTCCAGCTGCTCTCCTTTCTGGCAAGCCGGGCGGGTGAGGTTGCGGCAGTTGACGACATTTTGAAGAATGTATGGGGGACGGATTGGGTCGGCGAAACGCAGACAGTTTATGTCCATATTCGCTGGTTGCGCAAAAAGATCGAGGAGGATGCGGCCCGACCGCGCCGTCTTCATACGGTGAGGGGCGTGGGTTACCGGTTGACTCCTGCAGGAAAGGATGAATCGCATGTGGCGTAGCCTGCGCAGCCGGTTGACGATCAGCCATCTTCTTCCACTTCTGGTCATTGTCCCCTTGCTCAGCTTCCTGCTTTTCTATCTGATAGAGGCTCGCTTCGTGCTGGATGAAGCAACCGCGGAACTGGCAGGACAGGGTGAACTGATCTCGCGGCTCTATCAGGCTGAGCTGGCGGCGCAGGAGGATTCTGAGCAGGCCAGTTCACTCTTCGCACGGCTGCGCGTACGGATACCAACGCTGTTTTATCTGGTGGACCAAAACGGGAACATTGTAGTCAGACCGGGTCTGGCCACTGCATCGACAGAGGTGCCGATTCGACCACCAGATCCCGAGCTCTTGCAGAAGGCGCTGGCCGGAGAGATCGCACGGCAGGTACATATGGGTAACGCGGACGTGGCCGTACCTGTACGCAACGAGGAGCAGGAGGTTGTCGGGGCGGTGCATCTGTCACAGCAGCTGACGGATGTGACAAATCGGCTGGCGGTTTTGCGGTGGACCGTGTGGGGAGCGGTAAGCGCCGGCCTGCTGGTGTCGGTGTTTCTCAGTTTCGTTCTCAGCCGTTCACTCAATCAGCCCCTTGAGAGATTGACGGCAGCCAGCCGCGCCGTGAATTTCGACGCCCCGCCGAGCAAGGTAGAGGAGGAAGGGCCGACGGAAGTGTGCACGCTTGCGCGTACGTTCAACGAGATGTCTGAGCGGTTGCATGAGTTGGAGCAGGGACGAAGGCGGTTGCTGAGCGCGGTGGTGCATGAGTTGGGCCGCCCGCTGGGCGCTATCAAGGCTGCTGCCCAGGTCCTTGGGCAGAACAAAAGCAGTTCAGAGCTGGTGGTCGAACTTTCTTCCGGCATTGACGACCAGGTCGATCAGTTGCGCCGTCTCTTAGACGATCTGGCTTTGCTGGCACGGAACGATGTACAGAATCTTGCGCTTGACATCGTCCCCACCGATGTTGGAGAGCTGGTTCTTGAAGAGTGCCGCCGCTATGACCAGCGCATTAGGGAGAAGGAGATCGAACTCGTCACGTACATTCCGCAGGAGGCGACGCAGGCGGCAGCAGACCCGATGCGTTTGAGCCAGATTGTCGGCAACCTGTTGGACAACGCCATCAAGTACACACCGAACCGGGGGCAGATAGAGATTATGGTGGGTTCAGAGGCAAACCATGCCGTACTGACGTTCGAGGATACGGGGCCGGGCATCGATCCTTCTGAATTTGAACGCATCTTCGACTTTCTCTATCGTTCTCCGCGCCAGGAGCGGGTCCGGGAAGGAATGGGTATCGGTTTGGCGCTCTCCCGCCGACTGGCGGAGGCGCAGGGCGGCACGTTGACGGCCCGTCAACGCGCCGCGGGAACGGGCGCCCGATTTGTGCTTTCGCTTCCGATGGAGTAGCCCCAAGCTTTTGTCGCCACGGCACCGATACAGAAACTACCAAGACTGGTCACACCATTTAAGGTTGCGTTAAAGTTGCCCTAGGATTCCGTTAAGGACTCTCATCGCGCGTCCTGCTATCCTATATGGGCTAAGCAGTGTCGACGAAGAACAGTTTCCCTGATATTTCGGGGAAGATGTCTTGTAGATATAAGGAAGAATTCAAGTGCAACCGAGGACCGTGAGTCTACGAACATTTCTGATCGTGGTCGGGATCCTGTCGGTGGCGTTCGTGATTGGACTGGCCGGTATCGGCAGGATAGAGATTGCGCCTGCGACGGTAGACGCCACGACGCCGCAGTACCGACCGCAAGAGTTCACATACATTACGCAAGAAGAGGGGCCCGATCATCCGGATCAGGCGCTGTTGTCCAACATATATGAAGAGGCAACCCAATCGGTCGTCAGCATTCAGGTGCGGCGATCAGGGTCGCGTGGGCAGGATCCAACCCAGGGAATGTGGGGGCAAGGCAGCGGCTGGATCTGGGATGAAGAGGGGCACATCGTGACAAACAGCCACGTCGTGGAAGGCGCTGCCGACATTTTCGTGACTTTTGACAATGACATGTGGGCAGAGGCCGAACTGATCGCTCACGATCCGCAGTCGGATTTGGCCGTGCTGCAAGTGGATGCGCCTGAAGGCATGAGTCTGCGCCCCCTGGAGCGAGCGACTGCTCTGCCCAAAGTCGGCCACTACACGATAGCCCTGGGCAGTCCGTTCGGCCTTGAGAATTCGATGACGCTGGGCATCGTCAGCGCGCTGGGGCGCAGCCTGCCGGTAGGGAATCCGGGCCTGGTGAATCGTTATTCGCTGCCTGAAGTAGTTCAGACTGACGCGGCCATCAATCCCGGCAATTCGGGAGGGCCGTTGCTGGACCTGAGCGGCCGGGTCGTGGGTATCAACTTCGCGATCCGGACGGAGGAGCGTTCTCCCTTGGGTACCGGGATCAACTCGGGTGTTGGCTTCGCGATACCGATTCTGGTGGCGGAGCGGGTCATACCGGCACTTATGGAGGAGGGGGCGTATCGCTATCCATTTCTCGGAATCGCAGGCAGGACGATTTCAGCGCCGGTCGCCAGTGCACTAAACCTGGATTCAGATGTTCTCGGCGTCCAGGTGAACCGGGTATTGCCGGATGGGCCCTCGTCTGAAGCCGGCCTGCGGAACGGCGATATTATCGTAAGTATCGACGGGTTCGAGGTGCGCAATTTCGAGGACGTAATCAGCTACCTGGTGATGCAGAAGTCGCCCGGCGAGACGGTGGAGATCGGTGTACAACGCAGAGGAAGGAGCCGCACATTTGAGGTGGTGCTGGGCACGCGGCCCGAAGCGGAAAGCAACAGTTCTGTTGTGCAGATGATAGACAGTGCGGCGGCTATCGGGATCGCGACTGATGAGGTGTCGGATGAAATTGGACGTTTGGAGAGGAGCTCGGCCCGGGGCGGGATTCGGGGCGGCGTCAGAGTTTGGATCGTGACTTTGGAAGGCGACGAGCAGACTGCGACAGTCTTGGTTGACGCCTTGAGCGGAGAAGTACTGCGCCTGGAATTGGACGGCGGCAACTGAGTAGTGGGGTTTGGCGCGCCGCTGCTTTGCCAGGGGCGCGTGCCTCCTTCTCTTTCAACTGACAGATACTTCCTCCAATATTGCAGGTGGGGAGCCGGGTCAATGACGCCCGGCTCCTCGCTATTTCAGGGGGATCTTCGCAGTTTTCAGGCATGTTTTCATTTGTCTGAATTGTGATGCGTGTGGTTATGTGAACAGGACAGTGGACGCCGCGCGCAGGTATGCAGCCGGTGAGAAATCAATTTCAACGGGATTCAGAGTCCGGAAGGAAGATCAATGACCGGGGTTGTTGGCGCAACACATCAGTTCCACGAAGTGGATTATGCTGCGGACTGGGCGCGGCGGTTCGAGCCGACGCCGGAGCGGCTGCATCTTTTTAAGACAGTTCTTCAGCAGCTGCAGAGCGCGGCGCCGGCCGATAGTCATATCGTCGAGCTGGGTATTGGGCCTGCCTATCTGGCGGAATATCTGCTGGAGCGCATGCCGCACATTTCCTATGAAGGGGTCGACTTTTCGGAGCCGATGCTGAAGCAGGCGGCTACGCGTCTGGCGCGGTTCGGCGAGCGTGTACAGTATCAGCAGGCTGATTTGTTGGGCGACAGCTGGGTTGGCGGCCTGGCGCGTCCAGTGGCAGCGATCGTGTCTACCTGGGCGTTGCACGATCTGGGGGGCCAGACGCAGACATTGCATGTGTATCGGGCCTGTGCAGCGGCGCTGCCGGAGGGTGGGCTCCTGCTCAATGGAGATTTTGTGAAGCCGGACGGGACGCGCCTGCCGTTTGAACCGGGGCGCTTCCTGATCAGCCGTCATCTGGAGCTGCTCGAGGAGGCTGGCTTTTCCGACAGACGCTGTCTGCATCTGTGGGAGGAGGAGCTCGAGGCGCCGACGTCGTCGCAGAACTACGCCTGCCTGCTGGGAATCGTCTGAAAGAAGGTCTACAGCGTGCTAAGGGATGACAGGATCATTACACGGTTCGCGGCGCCATTACGTTTTCGTAGACAGGATGTCCGCCGCAGGATTTCAACGGTTTTTGCGGGAGGCGGGCGAAACCAGGAGTGCCGGGAAAGGAAGAGCGATGGCTGAAGCGCCCTTTGAAGTTGACAAAGCTCACCGCTGGTTTGGCATCGATCTGAACAACAGCACGATGGACGCGCTGGATGCCGGGCTGGTGACACCGGCATCATGTGAGCCGTATATTCATGCGGCCCATGCCAGCTGCTATCACTGGATGCAGGTTGGAACTGTTGCCAATCATGGCCGGGGAGAGTTTGCGGTCGCGAGCGTGTATGCGGCGGCAGGGTTAGGGGAGGCTGCGCTGCGTCACGCCCGCCGTTATTTGGCGCTGATAGAAGCCAACCCCGATGAGCTGGAAGATTGGGACAGGGCTTTCGCCTATGACGCCATGGCCAGGGCGTACGCGACCGCCGGGGATACGGCGGCGGCACGTGAAGCCAGAAACCAGGCGCAGGCTGCCGGCGATGCCATTGCCGATAAGGAAGATCGAGAGGTTTTCCTGAACTGGTTCACGGGCGGCAACTGGCACGGCCTGTAGAAGCGGTCAATACAGGCGTGCTTTCATTGCAGAAGTATTGGTCCCCGGCGGCGAGGAGGGCGCTCGCCCTGATCGCTATTTTTCCCCTCTGATTCAGGCATCCTGCCATTTCTCATACACTTGGAGCCCGCGTCGCTCGCGGATGCCGTCGCGCCATGCTTCGTTGCGGTTGTGCGTGCGCTGAAACTTGATGCGCAGACCGGAGCTGGTCGATTCTTCATGGCGGCTGTACCACTCTTCCAGACGCTTTTCCAACCGGTCCTGCAGTGCGGCGAATTCGTCCCAGCCGGCGCGGTTGAGCTGTTCACCGGGGTCTGAGTCCAGTTCGAAGAGATCATGGGGGCCGTCGGGATAGCGTTTGACGAGCTTGTGCTGCGGTGTGCGAATCATGCGCAGGTCGCCGTATTCGCCGTAGCGGGTATCATCCCAAGTGTCGAGGCCGCTGCCGTCGAGCAGATGGGCGTAGCTGGCGCCGGCGTAGTTGCGGGTCTCGTCGAGCTCGATTCCGGCCCACGTGCAGATGGTGCTGAAGGTGTCGTAATGGTCCACGCAGCGCTGGCTGACCTGGCCGGGTTGCACTCGTCCCGGAGCGCGGACCATGAGTGGGACGCGGGTTGAGATCTCGTACATGTTGAGGGGGCGTGTGCTGTTGCCTTTACCCCAGAAGCCGTTCTGGCCTACTGAGCAGCCGTGGTCGGATGTATAGATGACTACGGTGTTGTCGAGGGCGCCGTCCTGCTCCAGCCGGTCCAACAGGCGGCCTACTTCGCGGTCGATTTCGGTAACGGCGGTGTAGTAGCCGATGTAGCGGGTGCGGATCTGCTGGTCGGTGGGTTGAAAGCCGCCGGCCAGGCCCTCGTTGCGCTGCCAGGGATGGGGGTGGTATGGGGGAACGTCGGTGAAGGCGGCGTCTTCAAACTGGGCGGTCAGAGCCGGGTCGTGGGTCTCGGCCTGGTAGGGTGAATGGGTTGAGATGTAGCCTACCTTGAGAAAAAAGGGCTGGTCGGAGGGCGCGTTGTCGAGGAATTGGAGCGCGTGATCGGTGATGAGCGTGCTTTTGTTTCCCGTCAGTTCGAGGGGCTGGCCGTTGAGGTGATAGGTGTAGGCGCCGTTGTGGGCGCCCTGCCAGCGGGGGAGGCCGAAGGCCCAATCAAAACCGGGGGGCGTGCGGTGGGAACGGCCCATGTGCCATTTGCCAGAGAGACCGCAGTGGTAGCCGGCACCGGAGAGTAGCTGCGGCAGAGTCAATTCTCCGGCCATCCAGTCGTGGTCGCCGATGACCGGTTCGGCCTCCTGAAGCCAGTCGTGGATGCCTACTTGCGAGGGCGTGCGCCCGGTCATGAGGCAGGCGCGGGCGGGGGAGCAGACGGGGCAGGGGGTGAAGGCATCAGCGAAGCGGGCGCCCTCGGTTGCGAGCCGGTCCAGGTTGGGCGTTTGCAGTTCGCTGTTGCCGTAGCATCCGCTGGCCCACTGGCCATGGTCGTCGGTCAGGAAGAGGAGGATGTTGGGACGGGCCATTGGATGTTCCTGTGAGATTTGACGGGCGAGTTGAGGTCGCGAATGTGGAGTTTGGGCGACCGTGGCTTCGTTAACTGGTTGGTTGGGAGGATGGTGAAGCGGACGTCGATGCACTCGTCAAGAAGCACTCGAACTTTGTGTCAGCAAATGATCGATTGCTGCGAGCGAATATTCGAGATACGACTCGACCTGCCAGCGTTCAACCGTTGGGAAAGACTCCAGGAATTCTTCGATTGAGGAACCTCCGGAGAGATAGACAACCAGTATTTCCGCGGGAACGCGCGTACCGGCAAACACCAAGTCGCCGCTGTGGACTTCGGGATCTCGGGAAACTACCTGAGATAAATCGACAATTTTCCGTTCTACGTTAGCCACCGTGTGGACCTTTTCTCAAGAATCCAATAGTTCAAACGTCCAGACGGCGCCGAATTTGCTCCCTTTTCGGACGTACTCCCCAAGGAAGAGAGTATTTTCGCCGTTTATCCTTGTTCCTCTGCAGGCTTCGGAAGTTGCGGCAACACTTACGCAATCGTATTCTCCAGGGTCAATCCATCGATTGTTATCCTGGCGACGTCGCCGCTTTGCAGGGTGAACTCGTCGGGGGGGACGATGCCTGTGCCGGTCATCAGCAGGGCGCCTTGCGGGAAAGTCATCTCGCGCATGAGGTATTCGGCCAGATCGGGGAAGGTGCGCTTCATCTGGCTGGTGGAGGTCTCGCCGGCGAAGGCAGTTGCTCCGTTGCGCTCGATCTCCAGGTTTATTGCAAGATCGGTCAGGGCGCCGGCGACGGCGAGGCGGATGCCGGGGCCGACCGCGGCTGAGCCATCGTAGGTCTTGGCCTGGGGCAGGTAGAGCGGGTTTTCGCCCTCTATGTCGCGGCTGGACATGTCGTTGCCGACGGTGTAGCCGACGATGTGCGCAGCGGCGTTTATGACGAGGCAGAGCTCGGGCTCGGGCACGTTCCAGGTGGTGTCGGCGCGGATGCGAACTATCTGGCCGTGGCCGACGGTGCGCCAGCCTACCTGCTTGAAGAAGATTTCCGGGCGTGCGGCGTCGTAGACCTGTTGATAGACGTCTGCTGCGGTCTCGGATTCGGCTTTGCGGGCGTCACGGCTGCGGAGATAGGTGACGCCGCTGCCCCAGACTTCCTGGTGGTCGTCGAGCGGCGCCAGCAGTGCGCCGCGGGCGTCCTCGTCCGTCGCCAATTCGATCAGAAGCGAGGACAGGCTGCTTTCAGGGAGGGCCAGCAGTGTGCTGAGCGTCACGCCGGCGGGCAGCAGCTTTCCATCGACCGCCCAGCGCGGCCCGGCAGATGTACTGTGTCGGGTGAGATACATTGGCGCTAACTCCTTCTCGGTTGCGCGTTTTCCTGATGTTGTATTAGCCGTTTCGCTGCTTCCACTCTTCGTACTCGGCCCAGCCTTCGTCATTGAGCGGATAGTACTTGCTGAGAGCGCCGCCTTCGGCCAGTTTCATGCGGCTGAAGACCTCCCACTCTTCGTGCTCAAGGGTGTGCTCAAGCACGAGGGGGATCATCTGACGGGGTACGACGACGGCGCCGTCGTCATCGGCGATTATGGCGTCGCCTGGCAGGACGAGCACATTGCTGATGTTCACGGGCACGTTGAGGCCCCAGGGGAAGAGTTCGGCCTGGGATGCGTAGTTGGGTGTGAAGCCGACGGTCCAGAGGGGCACGCCGATCTGCTGGATGTTGGGCCAGTCGCGTACGCAGCCATCGACGACGATGCCTGCGCCGCCGCGGCCCTTGAAGTAGGTGGTGAGCATTTCGCCGACACAACCGGTATAGCGGCTGGCGAAGGCCTGGATGACGAGCACGTCGCCGGTTTCGACGGTCTCGAAGACGGCCCACAGTGCGCCGCGCTTTTCGGCGCCCTCCTGGGCGGCGCCTGAAAAGACATCTTCTCGCTGGGGCATGAAGGCCAGCGTGACGGCAGGACCCACGACTTTGGCGCCGGGCGTGCGGGGAAGCGGCCCCTGGATGAAGGTGCGGCGGATGCCGAAGCGGTGCATGGCGGCGCTGGCGGTGGCGGTGCTCACTTGGCGCAGCTGCTCGATCAACTCCGGCTGCGGGCGGGTTACGGGGCCGCCGTCGATGGGCAAAGGCACGCCGGCAGACGGGACCTCGATGGCCGCGTAGTCGTGGGTGGGTCTGCTCATAGGGAGAGTTCCTCAGCTGGGTAAATCCGGATCGACTGACAGGGCACGCGCCGGCCGACTTGGGGCGCGATGGTTTTCTGATGGTATGCGAAGAAGCCTTTTCCCGCAAACGGGAAGGGTATCGTGAAGTTGTGAATGTGACAGGCTGTCCGAACTGTAATTTGCGAGGATCTCCTGGACTTTATGGGACCTGCCGGCCGCCCTTCAGGCAAGAGGCCCATCGCTGATTTATCGGGTGCATCCCAGATTTGGGGTGGGAACAGGGCAGGCACAAGGCCTGCCCCTACCGTAGTTTTGTCGTTACCAGGCGTGTAGGAGAGCTCACCCTAATTTTGAACTGCACCCAAATTACCGACTCGATTGAGGCGGGCGATCCCGTGTGCTACAATGGCGGCAGTTGGGAAAGGCCATTCGACCTTCCGGAAAGATAGAGAGAACTGTTCACCGTGTCATTGAAACTCCCCTCGACCTTCGCTTTCAGCCAGTCGAGTCTGCAATCCTATGTGAACTGCCCGCGCCGTTTCTGGCTGGCGTATGTGGAGCAGCTTAAGTGGCCGGCGCTGGAGGCCGCGCCGTACGACGAGCAGGAAGAGCTGCTGAGATTGGGCTGGCAGTTTCATCAGCTGGTCGAACGGGCGGAGGCGTGTATGCCAACCGACCTGCTGGCGGACGGTCTGGAATACCCACTGGATGAATGGTTCGAGAGCTATCTGCGCCACCGGCCGGCCGATCTGCCAACTGAGGTTGTTGAAGTGGAGCGCGAGTGGAGCGCGCCTTTGGCCGTGGAAGCAGGCCAGTACCGGCTGGCTGCACGCTACGATCTGATCGCAGTGGGCGGAGAGGGAGCAGACCGCCGGGCGGTAGTTCTCGACTGGAAGACGAACAAGCGGGTGACGCGGCGTTCGAACTTGCAGCAGCGGATGCAGACGCTCGTGTATCCTTATGTGCTGGTGGAGGCGAGCGCGGGCCTGCCGTGGGGTCCGTTGGCGCCTGAGCAGGTGGAGATGCGCTACTGGTTCACGGCGGCGCCGGCTGAGCCGGTCTCTTTTGGTTACAGCAGGGAACTTCATGCGGCGAATGGCGCCAGGCTTGAGCAGTTGTTGAATGAGATTCTCAGCGGGGAAAGGGAGAGGGACTTTCCGAAAGTGGCCGATACGGAGGAGAATCGGAAGCGATTCTGCGGCTATTGCATCTACCGTTCGCGCTGCGACCGCGGCATCGCTGCGGGTGACCTGGAGGAGTACGACGAGGATGAGTTTGCGGGGGAGGACCTGGAGAGGGCTCTGGAGTTTACGCTGGAGGAGGTACGGGAGCTGGCGTTTTAGGTAGACTACGTCGAAACTCGAGATGATGGGGAGAGTTGTGTTATTGCATTGGAAGTCTGCGGTAAGATTGTCAGCTTTACAGTTGAGCATGCAGGTGAGCATATCGATGTCTCGAAACTTTCCTCGGGGCAGGTTGCTGATTAGCGCAGAGTGTTGATTTCGAGACGAATGGAGGCCCTATGTTAACGAGACTGCAAGTGTCCGGATTCAAAAATTTGGTCGACGTGGATGTCCGTTTTGGCCCCTTCACCTGTATCGCAGGCGCGAACGGGACGGGAAAGTCCAATCTGTTTGATGCGATACAGTTTCTGGGCAGGCTTGCCAGCGACACGTTCGTGGATGCCGCGGCGTCGATTCGGGCCGAAGAGGACAAGGCGTCATCTGTTCAGAGTCTGTTCCATCGCATCGGCAGTGAGTACGCAGATAGCATTTCGTTCAGGGCGGAAATGATAATTCCCGATAAAGACGTGGACGATCTGGGGCAGGAAGCAAAGGCTACGTTCACTTTCCTGCGATACTCTTTGGAATTGGCCTATCGGGTTGACGGGAATCTGCCGTTTTCTGGCTCCTTTGAGCTTATACAAGAGAGCTTGGAACACATCAAATTAGGCGAAGCGTCGAGACACCTCAGGTTTCAACATAGCGCCAAGGATTGGCGGAATTCAGTTGTGAAAGGTCGAAGGGCGGCTCCATTCATTTCTACCGTTGAGCACGAGGGGCAGAGAGTTGTCCGCTTGCACCAGGACGGCGGCAGCAGCGGACGGCCTCAGTCATTTTCGGCTAACAATCTCCCCCGCACAGTACTATCAACCACCAACGCGACCGAGAGCCCAACCGCTTTGCTTGCACGGAGGGAGATGCAGTCGTGGCGACTGCTCCAGCTGGAGCCGTCGTCGTTGCGCAGGCCTGACGATTTCATGACGCCTCCGGGGATGCGACCAGATGGTTCCCATCTGCCGGCCACGCTCTATTCGCTCGCTCACTCCCACAATCAGATAGATTCTGACGGACAGGACACCTGGATTTATGAACAGATCGCCTTGAGGTTATCCGAATTGATCGATGACGTGTATGAGGTCACCGTCGATAGAGACGAGAAGAGGCAACTATTGACCCTCCAAGTACAGGACAAGAACGACACGACCCATCCAGCGCGTTCTTTGTCTGACGGCACTCTCCGTTTCTTGGCACTGGCTGTATTGGCACTGGATCCTTCTGCCCAGGGCGTCATCTGCTTGGAGGAACCGGAAAACGGCATTCACCCTGGACGGATAGCGGCCATGTTGGAGTTGCTTCAAGACATAGCAGTCGACGTCACCAGGCCTGTTGCCACGGACAACCCACTTCGCCAAGTGATAGTCAATACCCATTCTCCTGCGGTCGTCCATCAGGTCCCGCCCGAGAGTCTGCTTATCGCGGAGACGGAACAAGCCATCCGCGATAACAGACGCTTTCAAAAGGCGGTCTTCAAGTGGTTGCCTAACACTTGGCGCAGCGTTGCAGATCCAATTGAGAAAGCCGTGATGAAAGGACGACTGCTGTATTACTTGAATCCCATTCCAGATAACGGCAGCCAACTCAGTTTACAGATTGAAAATTCGGGAATGTACTGACGATGGATGAGCTCCGTTACACGCTTGTTGCCGAGGGAAGCAGCGATGCGGCCTTACTACCTATTCTGAATTGGTTGCTGATCCAGAATGGAGTGCGTTGTCCTATTCAAGGAGAGCGTGCGGATGTGGGGGCGCTACCGCTTCCGATAAGACCAAAATTGACGGACAAGATTAGCGCCAGTCTTGACTTCTACCCTTGTGACCTTCTTTTTATTCACCGAGATAGCGACAGATACACGCGAGAGAAGCGCACGCAAGAAATCTGTAAGGCTATCAGCGACTTGCCCGAGGAACTGTCACCAGTTTTTGTGTGCGTCATTCCAGTTCGGATGCAGGAAGCATGGCTTCTGATTGATGAAGCCGCTATAAAAAGTGCGGCAGGAAATAGGCGCTATGCTGGTCAACTGAATTTGCCCCCACTAAATCGCCTAGAAAGAATACCCGATGCAAAGGAAGTCCTGAACGGACTACTAAGACAGGCGAGTGATCTCAATAGACGTCGGCAGAGGAGATTTCCCGTAGCGAAACGCGTGCGCCTCGTTGCAGAGTTCATAGAGGACTTTACACCGTTGAGGCAGCTAAGCGCATTTGTGGCGCTTGAAGAGGAAGTCAGAAGCGCGATTCAGGCGAACAATTGGGACCTTTGAAGTCAGTAATCGGACACATCCGACTGCACAGTTGAGAATGCCCCCCCAACCTTGGATTCTGAGACCACAAGTAGAACCTTCGCCGGCGCTGCGGGCTGCGGTGGGCGGGCATCCGCTGGTGGCGCGGCTGCTGGCGCAGCGGGGGATCGATACGGCGGAGAAGGCGCTGCCTTTTCTGGACAGCGGGGCGTATGCGCCGGCGCCGCCGAGTGCGCTGGTCGGTTTGGACAGGGCGGCGGATACGCTGATCGATGGCATCAGGCGAGGCAAGAACTTTCTCGTCTGGGGGGACTTCGACGTGGACGGCCAGACGAGCACGACGCTGCTGGCGGCGGCGCTGCAGGAGCTGGCGGGGCCGCAGCGGGTGCGCTTTCACGTGCCGAACCGCTTCAGTGAAGGTCACGGCATCAAGCCCCACGCGCTGAAGGAGCTGCTGGAGGATGCGAGCTTTGAGCCGCAGATGCTGCTGACGTGCGACACGGGCATCGGCGATGGGGAGGGGATCGGCATTGCCAAAGATGCCGGGCTGACGGTCGTCGTCACGGACCACCATGATTTGCCGGCTGAGTTTGCGGACGTAGAGCCGGGCGCGGAGCCCCCGTGCGGTGAACCGAGCGAAGTTGCCGGCGAGCAGAGCGTGCGGCGGGCGGACGCGATAGTCAACCCCAAGTTCCTGCGTGCTGATGATCCGCTGCGCACGCTGCCGGGTGTGGGCGTGGCCTACAAATTGGTGCAACGGCTGTACGAGCTGGCCGGTGACCCTGACGGGGCGGCCCAGTTTCTGGACCTGGTGGCGCTGGGCATTGTTGCCGACGTGGCCGAGCAGCAGCATGACACACGTTACCTGCTTCAGATTGGGTTGGACAGACTGCGGCGGACGGAACGGATCGGTCTGAAGGCGTTGATGGAGAGTGCCCGGCTGTCGCCGGAAAGCGTTGACGCGCAGGCAATCGGCTTTCAGATCGGTCCGCGCATGAACGCGCTGGGGCGGTTGGATGATGCGACGGTGGCGGTGGAACTGCTGACGACGGATGACGCGATCCGCGCGGGGCAGCTGGCGGCGCAGATGGAGCGGCTGAACAATGAGAGGCGGCTGCTGACCAGCCAGATTACGCAGACGGCGTTCGACATGCTGGAGCGGGAGCCGGTCCTGCTGGACTTCAACGCAATCGTCCTGGCAAATCCCAACTGGCATGCAGGGATTATCGGCATCGTTGCGGCGCGGCTGGTTGAGGAGTTCCACAGGCCGACGGTACTGCTGTGCAGCCCGCCGGGCGAGCCGGCGCGGGGAAGCGCCCGCAGCACAAGCGGCGTGGATATCGGCGCGGCGATCGCGGGGTGCGGGGCGCTGCTGATGCACCATGGCGGGCATCCCGGCGCGGCCGGGGTGACGCTGGAAGCAGCCAACATTGACCGATTTCGGCGTGAGCTGAGCCGGCAGGTCGACCAGCACAGGGTTGACGCAGGGCCGGAAGGGCTGCACATTGACGCGGAGCTGCCCTTCTCCGAGGTTAGCCTGTCGCTGGCGGAGGAGATTGAGCGGCTGGCCCCCTTCGGCAACGGCAACCCGCTGCCCAAATTTGTAAGCCAGGGCCTGACGGTGGTTCAGGACCGACGGATCGGGCGGGACGGCGCCCACCGGCGGCTGCTGTTGCAGGATAGGGAGGAGAGGAGACAGACGGCGGTCTGGTGGCGCAGCGCGGACGTGGATCTGCCGGGGGGCGCAGTTGACATTGCTTATACGCTGGGCGTCAACGAGTATCGCGGGGAGCGGTCGGCGCAGTTGACGCTGGAGGCGGTACGGGCGGCGGAAGAGGTGGAGGCGACGGGCTTCGTCGACGGTCCGGCGGGAGAGCGTGCTCTCCATGACTTGCGCCGCGAACGTGTGGCTGCGGCCGATTTGCCAGATCTCGACAACGCGGTCTGGTTTGCGGAGGGTACGCGCCTGGGCCGCGTTCCCTACCGGTCGCGGCTGGAGGCGGCCCGGGCAAAGACGGGAGTTCCGCTGGTTTTGTGGAGCAGTCCGCCGTCGCCGGAGCTGCTGCACTGGCTGGTGGAAAGGGTGGCGCCGTCCGAACTGTATCTGATCGGCCGCGACACGGCGGAGGCGCAGCCGGACGCCGTATTGAAGCAGGTAGCGGGGATGGTAAAGTGGTCGATGCGACCCAGCGCGAACGGACGCGAGGGCGGAGCGGCCCAGGACAGCAGGCTTCCGATTGACAGGCTGGCGGCGCGCATCGGCGTAACGGAGGAGATCATTCGCTGCAGTCTGCTCTGGCTGGACCAGAAGGGGCTGCTGCAGTTGCAGGGGTGGGAAGAGAGCGACGTCGCACGCGTAATGCCGGGGGACGGGAGCGAAGGCGACGGTGGTGAGCGCAGGCTATTGCAGGAAGAGTTGAAGGAGTTGCTGGCGGAGGTGCGAGCTTACAGGCGATTCTTTCAGCGGGCGCCGGTGGGGGCGCTGGGGATCCTCGTTCCGAATGATCAGGGTCGTGTATAATGATGCCCCTAGCGAATAGCAGACGCATTTTTCCGGATCATTTCGAATTTATCTGTCTTTTATTTGCAGCAGACGTATAGAAAATGGTATAACAGACTAACTTTTTTTCACTCTGGAAGGGTATATTTTGTGAATCACATACTCGTTGAGCAATTGAAGATCGGGCAATCGGATCTCATGCCCCGATTCAAGGCGCTACAGGCTATGACCAGCGCGTTGAAGCAGGGAATGCGTCTGACATCGCAAGAAAAGCTCGACGCCCTGCCCATGCAGAAGGCATTGGCCAAGTTTGAGGCCGCTCTGCAAGCTGTCGAAGAACAGGGCCTGGTCACCGATGAACTGCGGACAATCCACAAAACCTTTGCTGACGTAACGCAGCAGGCGCTGGAGGCATTGGCTTTCGACTTTGCTCGTGATCTGAGGGAATTGTTCGAGACACAAGGTGAAACGGTGTCGGGTCGGCCACCCACAGTCGTGGTCGGCGAATTAGTATTGCAGCTGGATGTCAATGCGCGTAAAGGCCAGTGGTTCTACGGCAGGGAGGCGCTGACAAAGCCTCTGGCCCTGTCGTTCACAGCAATTCCTAAAGCGTATGACCAGCAGAAAAAACAGATTGTCGAGCGGCAGACCGATGCCGGCCAGTTTCTGCAAGAACTGTACAGTACCTGGAATGAACTGATCGAGCAGCGTTCCCGCTATCCTGTCGGAGGGCGCATCAACGTTATCGAGATCTACAGCAAAATGGTGCTCAACCGCCAGAACACCCGCTTCTGGAATCAGCCTTCTCGCCGCACATTCAGAGACTACGAACGCGTTTTCTTTGTACGGGATCTGGTCCTGGCACAGAAGGCGGGCGCGCTGGTAAACGTGGATGGCAAGGAGCTGCGCTTGCGTCTGGGCGTTGCGACGAAGAGCCAAGCGGAGCAAGCGAACCGCAGCATATGGATTCCGAATGGCCCGCTGGATGGTGTATTCTATGCCGACATATCGTTCGAGAAGGATAATTCGAAACAGCAAGACCTGTGGAGCCGCTAATGAGCCTTTCCCCATCATTGGCCCGCCATATCATTGAGAATTTGGGGACCAGCGGCACGCCGCCGGCTCGGGGGGTTCAGCATTTCAATGTGGGCAATCGCTCTCTACTTGATGCCTTGGATGAGTACTATTTCTCTTCCTATCTGCAGAATGGCGGCGGCGCCTACAAGATCGTCGTCGGCGATTACGGCAGCGGCAAATCCCACTTTCTATATTGCTTGCAGGATCTGGCCTGGAGTCAGGAATTTGCCGTCGCCAAAGTGGACCTCAGTCCCGTGGAAACTCCCTACAACGACCAACGACTGGTCTATGCTGCGGTGGCCCGAAACCTGATCTGGCACGAGAAAGGGCAGGAGATCAGCGATGAGAAGGGATTGACTCGGTTCCTGGAAGGTACTCTCACGAGATTCGTCGGCCACCCTGTCCTGGAGACTCTCACCCACCCCAACTACACAGGTCTCGTGGATACATTGGAAAAGGCGGCCATCGACAGCCTAGCCTATAAAAGAGCAATCCTGGGCTATTTTGACGCGCTGATTCGCAGGCACGAAGCCCGGCTGGACTCGATCACCCGTTGGCTGATGGGGGAGACGACCAGCCCCGACGATACGAAAATTCTGCGCGGCCTCGGCGTCACCGAAAAAATTACCCGCCCGAATGCCTTTCGGATGCTGCGCTCGCTGGTACAGACGATCCGGGAACTCTCCTACAACGGCTTGGTCCTGCTGTTCGATGAGGTGGACCGAATGGCCAGCATTGGCGGCAAGGCGGAAAGACTGGCGACAGACAATCTGCGAGAGGTCATTGACCGTACCAGGGACGACCTGCCCGGCAGCATGTTCGTCTACGCAGTGCCTCCCCAGTTCATCAACGAAACTGTACCTCGGTACGACGCGTTGCGACAGCGCGTACAGGCTTTTGGCCCCTTCTCACGTACAAATTCTTTCAGTCCGCAGATCAATCTGGAACGCTTGGACGTCGACGAAAACGTCCTAATGCTGACCATCGGTGAAAAACTGATCCCAATTTTCGAAACAGCGTTCAATACAGATCTGGATCACCAGACACAACGTGCCAACGCGGAGATTCTGGCAAATGTCGCCACGGACATGTTCCTGGACGTGAGCCACAGACGGTTATTCGTCAAGAGCTTCGTCACAGCGTTAGCCCAGCAGAATGCCGGTGATGAGCATACCTTGGCCGAAGCCGAAGCAAACGCGATCATGCGCGGGCAGGTGGCAGAACTGAGCGCAGGCGAAACACCGCCATATTGAAACGCGTCAAAAGCGGCCCTGCTCAAACGGGGCGCGATGGTTGAATTTCCCACTGGATTCCGGCATGATTGGTGAAAGTGTAGAGCACCCCCAATATGGACGCGGCCGGATTGTCGCGCAGTATCGCAATGGCACAGAGTGGATGGTGCATTTTGCCAGCGGTTTGCGTTTTCGCCGGTCCAGACTGGAATTCAACGGCCAGCGCCCGCGAGAGACCCTTGTGTCCGCTGGCAACCTCTCCCGCATTGTCCCCATGCCGATGGCCCCCGACCACTGGGAGGCCCGTCACCTGATCGAGTCTCTGCGGATGGGCGTGGCGCCAGCGCAGCGCATCCGCGATCTGACGATAGGCCTGGAAGCCGAGCGCAAGAGCCTCACGCAGGCATTGCACCAAGCTCACAGCGAAGGCGGCGCGACGCGGGCAGTCCTCGGTGAGTACGGTTATGGCAAGAGTCATATCATCGAACTGACCACCCAAGAGGCGCTGGACTGCAATTTCCTCGTTGCCGCCACCAGCCTGGACTTGCATGAACTGCCGCCCCACCGGGCCTTCGACATTTACGGCAGTCTGATGCGCAATCTGCGCTACCCGCAAAGTGACGAGCGTGGGCTGGGGCCGCTTTTGGCAGAGATAGCGAAGACGCCGGCGCTTCAGGCCAAGTTTTCTGAAAGCGCGCCGGAAGCGGATGATCCACTGGTCTGTGGCTTGCAGGCGCTCGGCGAAAGCTCCTCTTCAGACAAGCGGGCTGCCTGGCAAAACTGGCTGATGGGCGGACGCAAGGAGAGATGGATGGATTGGGCGATGAAGCGGTCGAGGCCCCGTGGATTTCGCTTCCCCTCAATTTACCGGAACAGCCACAACGCCCGTCAGATTGCTTATCTGCTGACAGGCATCAGCGTATTGGCCCGGCTGGCCGGCTACAGCGGCCTTTGCGTACTGCTTGACGAAGCGGAAAGCTACTCGCTCCTCTATCCTTATCAGCGCCCCAAAGCCAGTCTCTTCTTCAGCGCTGTGGTGCGGGCCGCGTTGGGGAACTCTGCGATCAGAATCAATCCTGACGGTCTGCCCCAACATCGTTTTCGGGAGTATCCCATCCGGTACGGTGGAAGCCAGTCCTTGTTCTTCCTGTTTACCGTTACCCACAGCGACATACCGCTGGAAGCCTGGCTTGAGGATGAGCAGATCCTGCACCTGGACCCCCGCTACACAGCCCAAGAGATTGACAGATTTTTGGAACAGGCGCTGGCGTTCCACACCCAAGCGTACGCATACGAACCTGACGAACGCCACCGGAAGGTATGCCAGGGCGCAGCTAAACATCTGGGTCAGGGGATGCGTAGTAACCATCTGAACATTCGTGCTGCCATGCGACTGTCTGTGGAACTCTTTGACCTGCTTTACCTGCACCCGGACTATACGGCGGCAACGTTACTGAGCGAATTGCGAAAGAGTTTGAGTCAGCAAGCCATATAGATTACGCGCCAGAGCTAGAAACAATCGCTGCAGATTTGAATTTTCAGCTAATCAATGATCTTTCCATAGATATCGCTGAACTGAAAGCATGGCTTGATGACTTGGACACAGCATGATCGTCTTCTCGCCCTCAAGTCTCGTTTACCCCGTACCTGGACACCGTTTTTCGCCAGGCATGGCAACCTTACCCCCGTCCAACAGCAAACGATCCCACCGATTCTCGATGGCAAGAATACACTCGTCATAGCCGCTACCGCCTCCGGCAAAACCGAGGCGGCTATCGCCCCGTTGTTGGAGCGATACTGTCTTGGGCCGGTCCAGCGGCAGAAAGGGATACGGTCTCCACACCGTCTCCACATTCTCTACATCTGCCCCACGCGGGCGTTGGTGCGAGACCTGTACGAGCGTTTGCGGGGACCCTTTGCAGCATTGGACGTGTCCCTGACAATGAAAAGCGGCGACACCGGGCCGGTCTCCCCCCGAAATCCACCGACCGTTCTCATCACCACACCAGAATCGACCGATTCCCTTCTCACCCGTGCCCCGCGTCTGCTGACCCAATTGCAAGCCATAGTTCTGGACGAAATTCACCTGTTCGATGGCGGCCCCCGGGGCGACCACCTGCGCTGCCTATTGCAGCGCATTGAAATTGTGCGGGCCTATCACCAGAAGCAGGCGACGACAGAGGCGGTTCCCTTACAGCGCATTGCCCTGTCCGCCACTGTTCTTGATCCCGAAGGTGTGGCAGAGCGCTACCTGAAAAGCCAGGCTTTTGACGGAATTCCGACGGCTCCACCGGAAACCGTCGCAGTCGCGGGAAAGCGGAAACTTGACGCTACGATTGCGTCGATGACCGATCTGGATGATCTGGCGGCGGCTCTCACTGAACGAGTGCGAAGCGGCGCCGGAATCCGCAAGACGCTTGTTTTTTGCAACACTCGCAACGAAGTGGAGCAGGCCGCGGCCTTTCTCCGTGCGTATCTGGGTTATGACGCTGCCGTCTTTGCCCATTACTCGAATCTGGATCAGGCCTTACGCCTTGAGGTGGAAAGGGATTTTGCCGTCGCGCCTGTGGCTGTCTGTGTAAGCACCTCCACATTGGAATTAGGCATCGACATCGGTAGCATTGACGATGTGGCCCTCATCGGGCCACCTCCGTCGCTTCAATCCTTTTTGCAGCGCATCGGCCGCGGGGGCCGGCGCACGGGTATCACGCGCGTGTTGTGCATGGCCCGCTCCCGGCTGGAAGATGCACAGTTTCAGGCACTGATTGCACTAGCCGACGGAACTGCGGGGCGGGAGGGGGTTTCGTTCTTGCCGTCGGTGCTGATTCAGCAGACTTTCAGTATTCTGAAGCAGAGCCCGACGGGCGCCATTCGATTACCCGATTTGAGGCGGGTAGCGCCGGTGTCATTTGATGATGAGATTCTGCGCAGTATTTTGGGTCACTTAAGTCGGCTCGACTTCCTACGCGCCGGACGGCTGGGTGAGTGGCGGCCAGGGCCGGCGTTGGATGAGTTGGTGGACGCCCACGAAATCTATAGCAATATCGGCAGTGCCCCCTTACGCTGACACTGGTAGACGCGTTCAGCGGACGAACCTTAGCCCAAACTCACCGTCGCCGTACAGTGGGAGAAGTTCTGCAGCTAGGCGGGCGCATCCTGCGGGTCGTATGGCAGGACCGTTACCGCATCGGCGTTGAACGCATCCGAGGAGCGCCGCCGGGCCGGGAGATCTATTCCCAGACCGCCCCTTACGCCCTGCCGCTGGAAGTCGGTCAGGCAGTGGCCGCCTGGGCCGGCCTGCAGCCGGCCCAGATAGCAATTTTACCGGTGGCCGAAGGAACGCGGCTCTTTCACTTTTGGGGAGAACTGTACGGCGAACTGCTGCGGGAAATCCTCCACTCTCAATATCCGACAGCTAAAGATTCCGCGCCAGCAATGCATGTCAACGAACACTGTTTGTTTGTACCGGGTCGCGTGTGTAAATTACCTGATTGGAACAAAAAGAGGTTTTGTCAGACGTTGCACCGATTGCTGCCCCGCTTTGAAGCGATCTTGGATTTGGGGCGCTTCCATTCGCTGTTACCGCTGGATCTAGCCCGGAAAACGGTCGTTGCCCGTTGCGATTTGCCTCGATTTCGGCACATCTATTGTACAGCGGACATCGTTGAGCCTGCGCGGCCTGTCCAGGAGAAGTTAGAGTTTCTCCTCACATGAATCTGCTTTTCATCTCATTCAAGTTGGACGCTTCCGCAGGGGACGCCGGGTTCTCCTGCAGCTTCGACTTTGACGTTGTATGCGCCGGGGCTTGCCAAGGGATTCAGGTTGACGTCGAGTTCGACGCGGACGAATTCGTTTGGCTGCCACATGGTGGGCGGGTAGACGGAGAGTACATCGCCGGCGCGTTCCAGGGAACGTCCCCAGATCTGGCCATCATGTGACTGGACCAGGGCGAAGAGCGGGGGGGCTTCGCTTACTCCTTCGTATGTCCTCAACCACAGACGCAGATGGACCCAGCCGCTGGGCGGATGGTAGAGAACGTCGCGGGCGGGGACGACCGGGGTAGTGATCTCGCAGGCGGCGAGTTCGACGCCGGGGAACAGCTGAGCCTGCGGATGGACGGCGGTCTCAGACAGCGCGGGCAGGGTCTTATATCGGTAGCGGACGGCATATCCTCGCATTTGAACGCCTGCCGGGTACTGCTCGGTGACAAGGGCGAAATTCCCATCCAGCCAAGATTGGACCAGCCGGTGATCGTCGACGCCGGCGAGGTGGCTTTGGACCAGCCAGAGGGTGTCGGCGCCACTGGCCGCAGTCAGATCGTGCAGATGGGCGGCGATGAGGGTTTCGGCCTGCTCGGAGGTCAGAGCGGCGTTGAAGTTGCCGTAGACGGGCATCTCTGCCGTCTCGGGTTGCCGGCGCAGGTACCAGTCGAGGGCGGGGAAGAGGAAGTAGGGGTGGACGAGGGCGGCGGAAGCGGCATGCGGGCTATGGCGCTGGTAGGCGCTGATGTAGTCTGCAGCGGCGCGCCAGTTCTCGCGAAAGAGCGGGGGCGTCCAGAGGACGGGCAGGGATGCAGCGAGGAGGACAAGGGCGGCGAGGCCGCTGAGAGCGCCGGCCGCCGGCCGCCAGCGTCCGAGCGCGCTGACACCGAGGGCGGCGGCCGAGAGGACAAAGGGAGCGAGAAAGAGAAAGTAGCGATCTTCGCGGAAGATGGCCTGGTTGGTTGCCAGCAGGGCGCTGCCGATCAGGAGCGGCGCGCCGATCCAGAGCCAGAGGAGCGGACGGGCGTCGCGACGGCGGTCTCCGGGGAGGAACAGACCGGCGAGGAGAAGGAGGGCGAAGAAGAGGACGGCTGCGGCGCGGACCGATGAGGGCCAGCCGCTATACCAGACGGTGAAGATGCGCAGCTGGCGCCAGAGGTTCGGCAGGAAATCTTCAAACGGGGCGCCGGGCGTGCTCGATGCGCTGTTGACGACCCAGGCGCTGCGAGCCAGTGGCAGGAAGAGGAGGGTGATGATCGTGAAGGCAGCGACGGCCTCGAGAATGTAGCGCCTGTTGAAAGCGCTGCGGCGGCGGGCGAGCAGAAAGACGGTCAGTCCGAGGCCAGGCAGGAAGAAGGCGGCGTAGAGATAACTGTAAAGCGCGAAAGCCAGTGCGGCCACGAGACCGAACCAGCAGAAAGTGCGGGCGGCTGCGGCGCTCCGGCCAGGTGAAGCCGGCTGCTGAGGAAGGTGTTCGCGGGCGGCGGCGAGGAAGAAGGCGGCCCAGACGATTGCGGTGGCTGCGGGCTGAAACATGCGCAGCTCCTGGCTGTACCAGACAAGGACGGGCGCGAGCGCGGTGAAGGCGCCGGCGAGCAGGGCGGCGGCGCGACCGCTGAGCAGGGTTACAAGACGAATGACCCCCCATACCAAAAGAATACCGATCAGGACGCCGAAGATGCGCAGGGCTGCGTCGCGTTCGGCGGCGCCGAACCAGCCGAGAAGTGTCTGCCAGGAGTGGAGCGCGAGATAGTAGGCGGGCGGATGTTTGTCCCGGAGCAGCTGGAAGGTGCCCGGCCAAATGTGGGCGGGGCCGAGCCTTGCCCAGTCGAGCGAGACGGCTTCGTCGAACCAGATGCTGTGATATTCAAGGCGCCAGAGGCGGGGCAGGGCGGCCAGGAGGAGAACGAAGAGCTCGGGCAGGGAGGAGGCCCAGATGCGCCGGCGGATCGGGGTCAGGCGTGCGTAAGCAAGGGCGGCACGGGCCCCGAAGGGAGAGTTCAGGCGTCTCACTGTGATTTTGGTCGCGCTGTCATGTTGTGGGTTGGGAAGCCGGCGTCACGCGCTGCGACCGGATAGACAGGATTGAGCGGAACGTTACTGCTCCGATAACAGTTGCTCCGCCCAGCAGCGCCAGCAGAGTGGGCATCTCGCCGATGAAAAGAAGGACCCACACGGGATTGAGGACCGGTTCCAGCGTCTGGATCAGGACGGCTTCCACTGCGGTCAACTCTTTGATGGCGAGGGCAATGAGAATCGAAGGGAGACCGATCTGAAAGACACCGAGAAAGAGCATGCCCACCCAGTCGGCCAGGGTCGGCGCGGCATCGAAAAGGAAGGGGAGGCCCAGGAGCGAGGCGAGGATGTTGCCAAGCAGGACCGTTTCGATGGTAGAGGCGTCTTTCTGTTTGCGCATGAAGAGGAGAAACCAGGCGAAGGTCAGGCCGGAAAGGAGGGCAAAAAAGTTGCCGAGTGCGCCACCGGCGTTGAGCCCGTCGCCGTAGAAGCAGAGGAGCCCCACAGCAATCGCCGCGAGAGCCAGCCAGTCCAGCCTGCCCACGGGTTCGCGGAGATAGTGAATGCCGAAAAAGGCTACGAATACCGGCGCGGTGTATTGAATGAAGATGGCGTTGGCGGCAGTGGTTTCACGGGCGGCGATGATGAAAGAGGCTTGCGCGCCGACGAGAGCAGCGGCCCCGCCCAGTTGAGGGAGCGACCAGTGGAAGTTCAGCATGGGCCCGGATTGCCGCGGCGGCGAACCGGCCGATGGGTCCCGACGCGAGGGCAGGAAGGGTCGCGCCATGAAGAGAGCGATAGTCAGGGCAGCGATGGCGCCGCGGACTCCCAGCAAGGGCAGATGGGCAACGGATATTACTTTGATCAGCAGTCCGCTTGTGCTGAAGAAGACGGCTGCCAGAGCCATGCAGTAGATTGCTTTACGGTGGCTCATGGGTGAAGTGGTCGGTGGTCAGTGGTCAGTAAACGGCAATGGGCAACGGATGGCGGCTAACGGCCTCTCCTTGCAAGCAGACCTACCTGGTTGAGAAGGCGTAGCGCAGGGTGACGCCGAGTATGTAGTAGGCGGCCAGGACGGAGCCGCGGAGCGTTCCGCTGACTTTGGATTGTCCGGCGCGACGGGGGGCGAAGCTCACCGGTACTTCCAGGATCGGGACGCCCCGGCGGGCGCATTTTACCATCATTTCGGTGGGCCAGCCGAAGGTCATTTCCTGCATATGGAGTTCCTGCAGCAGGTCACGGCGGATGGCGCGGTAGGGGCCGAGGTCGGTGACGGCTACTCTGTAGAGCCGGCGCATGAGGGCGGAGGTAAGCCAGTTGCCGAAGCGCTGATGGGGCGGCATGGCGCCGGGAAGGATGTCGCCCAGAACGCGCGAGCCGAGGACGAGATCGGCCCGGCCTTGTTGGACCGGGAGGAAGAGCCTTGGCATCTCGGCGGGCAGGGAGCTGAAGTCGCCGTCGAGGAAGAGGAGGATATCTCCGGTGGCGGCGGCTACGCCGGCGGCGCAGGCGTAGCCGTAGCCCCGCCGCGGCTCAACGACGACGTGGGCGCCGGCTTCGGCGGCGAGAGGTCCGGTGCCATCGGTGGAGCCGTTGTCGGCGACGATGACGCGGGCTACGGGCTGCGCTGCGGCCTCGCGCACGAGTTGCGGGATGTTGCCGGCCTCGTTCAGGGCTGGGATGATGACGTCGACGGCCATTGGGTGGTCAGGAAGCGGCTGGTGGCCGGGGCACGTTCGGGATGGGAGGCCAGTTCGGCGGACAGACGCTGGAGCTCAGCGGCGCTGTCGATATCATACCACTCCGGCAGCAGATCGACGCGAAGGCCTTCTGCGGCGGCGATGGCCAGTGTGTCGCGCAGGACGGTCGGTGTGGACATCTGGACGTCTGTAACGAGGCGGCCGGGCGGCCTTTTGACGCCGATGAGGTAGTAGCCGCCGTCGGCGCAGGGGCCGAACACGGCGTCGACCCGGGGATCGTCCAGACGTCGGAAGGCTGAGCACAGCAGGTCCGGGGGCAGGGTAGGGCTGTCGCTGTTGATGGCGGCGACCTGGCGATGGCCGCGGCCCAGGGCAGCGGAGAGGACGTATTGGAGGCGGTCTCCCAAGCGTTCGGGCTGGCGGACGAGGGGCAGTTGCCGGGGTACGCCGGACAGAGAGCCCGGGGCGGCTTCAGGCCGAGGACCGGCAGCGGCGGGCGACGGGCCTTGCTGTGGGATCAGCCAGAAGTCGGGCGCGAGCCGGCGAAAGAAATCTCGGGCGGCAGCCGGTGTATAGGCGATTCCGGGAATGAAAGCTGCCTGTTGGGCGGCGACGCGCACGGTTGCCAGGAGATCCTGGAGGAAGCAGTGGTACAGGGAGGCTGCGGAGCTGCCGGTGAGGGGCGGGACGAGGCGGGTTTTGGCGCGTCCGGCGGCGGGTTGTTTCGCCATGACGAGGAGTGCGCGGCGGGGGGCGCCCTGGGCGGGCGGCTGGAGGTTGTCGTCGGGCGCGAAATGTGCACAGTCCCTCGATTGCTCCGTCTCTTCGCCGCCAGGGTTCAATCTCCCGCCTCCCGTACGGCAGCCAGCCCGTGGCGCAACGCGCCGCGTCTTTCCCAGGCCTGGCGGATGGATAGGTAGGAGATGTAGGTATAGCCGCCGGCGTAGAGGGAGAGCCAGGGGAAGAGCCACCAGAAGCCATTGAGAAGACTGTACACCAGGAGCGCGTTTGCGTAGAGGGCAAGGACGATTTCGGCCCAGACGGTGGGGTCGCTGGGCAGGACGTAGGCGCTGGTATGCCAGTCCTTGCCGGCGCGGGTGACGGCGAACTTGGGCGTGCGCTTGAAGGCGCTGCGGACGCCGAGAAGCGCCTCAAAGACGGCGCGGCTATTGTTGACGGAGAGCCCGGTTCCCAGCCCAAGCAGCACCATGAGCTGGCGAATCCGCTGGCGGACTGAGACACCCTGGCTTTGCATGGCGGTCCAGTACATGAGCGGGGGGCCGATGGCGGTGAGGGAAAAGAGGGAGGCGATTCTCAGGGCGGGGCTGAAAGAGGACATCATCGGCAGCAGGAAGAGCAGGTTGAGGAGCATCAAGGGGTGGACGGCGTAGCCGGTCAGATGGGCGATGCCGAGCGCCTTGCGCCACAGAGGTTGCCCGGAGCCGAGGAGGGCGATGGAAAGTTTTCTTGCCGTCTGCATACTGCCCTTGGCCCAGCGGAATTGCTGCCGTTTGAAGGCGTCGACAGAGACGGGGATTTCTGCGGGCACTATCACGTCCGGCAGATAGGCGACGCGCCAGCCGCACAGCTGCGCCCGGTAGCTGAGGTCGAGATCTTCGGTTAGGGTGTCCTCCTGCCAGCCGCCTGCCTCGTCCATGCAGGAGCGGCGCCAGAGGCCGGCGGTGCCATTGAAGTTGAGCAGTGCGCCCAGCTCGTTGCGGGCCCGCTGTTCGACGACGAAGTGGCCGTCGATGCCAAGGGACTGGGCCAGGGTCAGGCGGGAGACGCCGGCGTTGAGATGGCCCCAGCGGGCCTGGACGCAGCCGACTTGGGGATCGTCGAAGGGGGAGATGGTACGCTGCAGAAAGTCAGGCGGGGGCACGAAATCGGCGTCGAAGATGGCGATGAATTCGCCGCGGGCATGGGCAAGCCCATCGCGCAGGGCGCCAGCTTTGTACCCTTTGCGGTCGGTGCGGTGGTATTGGGTTATGTCGATGCCGTTGCGCCGGTGGAAGGCGATGCTGCTGGCGATGATCTGGCTGGTGTCGTCGGTGGAGTCGTCAAGGACCTGAATCTGGAGCCGGTCTGCGGGCCAGTCGAAAGCGGCGACGGCGTCGATCAGGCGCCGCACGACGTGGCGTTCATTGAAGACCGGGAGCTGAACGGTTACGGAGGGATAGTCCCGTGTGTCGGGTGGCGGCGGCGGTTCCGCGTCGAAGAGTGTTCGCCGGGCGATGAGGGTCAGCAGCAGCGCCTGCAGGCCATAGACGGCGAGAAGAGAAGCGCCGATTATGTAGATAAGTTGCAGAACCGTCATACGAAGATTTCAGCCTTGAGTTTGCCGTCGCCGGCAGCCACTTCAGTACCCGCCCAGGGCAAGGAGGCGGCAGCAGGCGTGTGTTTCAGTTTCTGTGTTAACGGCCTTGTGCCGTAATCGTACATTCCTTGGGATCAGACCATGCGCAAGGATCCGACCATATTACCAGATAGGGCCGCCCGGGGGTTCTCCCAGCCGCCGCAGGAGCAGGCTGTCCAAACCCCAAGCACGACCGGCCTGGGTCAGGGCCGTCACCAGAGCCGATACGGTGAGCAGCACATAGGTCCATATCCACTCATGGCCGCCGAGATAGGCCAGGAAGAGATTGAAGAAGAACAGTGCTGCGCCGACGGCAGCCAGAGGCGTAAAGAGGCCGACCAGAAGTCCGAGGCCCAGCAGCAACTCGCCGACCAACTGAAAGACAGCGAAGAGGCCGGGCACCTGGAGGATCGTGCCGTTGATTATTGCCCGGTAGAAGGCGGGTCCGCCGCCGTTGTCGTTAAAGAGATAGTTGAAGAGGCCGACGATGCCGTCGGCCGTGTAGATTCCGTCCTGCAGGTTTTTGAACCAAGTGACGACCAGGATCACTCCCAGCGTAATGCGTAGAATGGCGACTGCCTGTCGCATTCTGTTTTCTACCTGACCCATGTCAATACTCCTATTGATATGCGATGTCTGATCCTCATTGATCAGCCTGGCGCTATAGCGCCGGTGGATGTTCTGCCTGGTTGCGGCTGCCGGGGGCGCAGCAGGCCTACGGCGCGGTCGGTCAGAAATACGCCGAGCAGCATCGCGAGGGTAGTGGTCATGCTGCCCAGGCTGAGGAGGGGGACGCCGACCAAGGAGTGTCCCAGGTTGCAGCCGCCGGAAATGGCGGCGCCGATGCCCATGAGCAGACCGCCGGCGGCCAATTGAGAATAGCGGGCGGGCGTTTCTCCCCTGGCCCAGAAGGTGCCGGCCGTGCGGGCGGCGATGAATGAGCCGGGCAGGAGAGCTATCAGGGCCACGGGAATCCACAGATTTCCGATCTCGCCTCCGCCCAGCAGGGATTCGTAGAGCGTGGTGGGCACGCGTGACGTGCCGAAGGTATAGCTGGCGCCGCCGGCGCGAGCCAAGAGCCAGGCCAAGCTGGTGAAAAGGCCAACGGAGAGGCCGAGGGGCAGCCAAGACCAGTAGTCGCCCTGGCGGGGGCGGGGGCTTCGCAAGAGGAAGAGGGCTGCGGCGGCCAGCAGCAGGAGCAGCAGGCCGAGCCCCAACGTGGGGCCGAGCAGATTCAAGAGCGTCGTTGTCATTCCTCCCGTTGCCACAGGACTCTCATTCAACGCGATCCGCAGAGCGTTGAGGGGCCCGCGCCAAGCGAGCAGATCACCGATTGTCCAGGTTACAAGGCCGACGAGCGTGCCGAGCATACCGTGGCCGAGTTTATAGAAGATGCCGGTCACGCAGGTGGAGGCGATTACCATGCCAGCGCCGAAAATGAGGCCGCCGACGAGGTTCGCCTGCCAGGCCCAAGGCGCTACCCAGGGCGTTATCCAGCCGAGGGCGATCATCCCCTGCACGAGGGGGATGGCGATGAGCAGCGTCAGCAGATAGGCGCGGAGCAGGTCCAGTTGCGGCGGCCGGCGGATGAGGCCGCGCAGGGTGCTGTGAAAGCAGAAATCGCCCCTTTCGAGGAGATAACCGAGCACCAGACCGGCGGCAAGGGCCAGCAGAATGGTCATGCGACAGCGTTCCGTTTGCAGTTTTCGGTTGCCGGTTGCGGCCGCCTCCAGCCAACCAACAACCAGTTACGAGTCAATCTCTCTTGGCAGGAAATGGAAATCACCGCGCAGGAAGAGAGTGAAAGCTCCATAGACCGGATCATGGCCTCAACTCCTACTTCTCAGCCCATCCAGGCCCCAGACGCGGCCGGCGCCCGTTACAAAGAAAAGCCCGTGCCACATTGCAAGCATGGCGTAACTCCAGGGCCATTCGCCGGGCACGTCCAGGAGGCCGATGCCAAGGTTGACCGAGAGGCCCAAGCCCAGGAGCGCGCCGAGGCGGGTGAAGGCGCCGGTCAGCAGACTGAGGCCGACGACCAACTCCGCAAGGAAGATCATCCAGGCGAAGAGCGTAAAGTTCGGCAGTACCAACTGCTCGACAAGACGGCCGTAGAGCGGGAAGGCGGCATGGGCCACTTCCAGCTGCAACCAGTCCATCAGGCCGCGGCCCTCTGCGGGCATGAAATCGGGCGGCAGCTTCCAGCGCAGTGAAAAGAGCCACAGGAGGCCGATGATAGCCCGGGCGACGGCGATGGGCCAGAGGGGCGCCTGCAGACTCATAGATCTGTCTCGGCGGGCAGGAGATGGATCCGTTCTCGAGGCAGGTGCAGGACGATTTCTTCGCCACGGTGGAAGCGCTGATAGGGCGTCACGGTGAGTTGCAACTGGGTGTCGCTGATGCCGGCGCCGCAGCGGGCGACCAGCCCTTGAAAGCTGTAGGACTCGACCATGCCGACCAGATTGTTGTGGCCATTCGTTCCGACCTCGACGGCTTCGGGGCGGATGGTTACGAGCACGTCGCCATCGGGCCTTTCGGTGTCGTCGACTTCGAGCGGGCCGAGATCGGTTTCGACGATGCGGCCGCGCTTGATGCCCGGCAGGAAGTTTATGCCACCGAAGAAGCGGGCCACATCGCTATCGACCGGGCGTTCGAAGAAGCTGCGCGGCTCCCCGATCTGGCGGACGGCGCCCTGCATGAGCAGGCAGATGCGGTCGGCAATCGCCACGGCGTCGGTCTGATCGTGGGTGACGAAGATCATGGTGATGCCGGCCTGCTGCTGGAGGGTGCGGATGGTGTCGCGCAGGTCCTCGCGCAAGCTGGGTTCCAGGCTGCTGAGAGGTTCGTCCAGCAAAAGGACACGCGGCTCGATGACCAGGGCTCTGGCGAGTGCGACTCGCTGCCGCTGGCCGCCGGACAGCTCGTCGGGGCGGCGGGACTCGTAGCCGGCCAGCTGCACGGCTGCCAGCGCCTGTGCGACTTTGGCGCGAATCGTAGTTGCTTCGACCCGCCGCATCCTGAGGCCGAAGGCGACGTTTGCACCGACGTCCATGAAGGGGAAGAGGGCATGCTCCTGGAAGACCATGACGGCGCCGCGTCTTTCCGGCGGCACGCCGAGCACGGACCGGTCGTCGAAGCGGATATCGCCTTTACCGGGTTGCACTAGGCCGGCTATGGCGCGCAGAATGGTGGTTTTGCCGCTGCCGGACGGGCCCAGCAGGACCATCAACTCACCCTGTCCGACGGTCAAGGAGACGTCGTGCAGAACGGGAGAGCTGAAGGGGAAGCTGTGAGAAAGCTGGTGGAGTGAGACGGTGGTCATGTTTGGACGGTTTGTAAGACGCTGCCGGCGCGAGCCTATCGTTGCACGGTGTCCGGTTCCACGACCGCGGGCCGAGGAACCGGGAAAGCAGATTATTCCGGCCAGATCTCCATCCGGCCGCCTAAAGGCAGCTGTATCTGCGCATCCGGACCTTCAAACCAGCGTGCGTAGATTTCGTGGTAGACGCCGGACTTCCAGAGCTCCTGGAGGGCGTAGTTGACCTGATCGCGCCAGGTTGACTGGTTGTTGGGCACGCCGATGCCGAATTGGACGGGATTGTGTCCGCCGGGCAGGAGCTCGAGGGCGGGGTCGCCGGCGGCGAGGGCCAACATGGTGATGTTGTCTTCGGTATAGCCTTCGACGGCGCCGTCACGGAGGGCCTGCATAGCGGCGAGCTTGTCGCTGAATTCGACGATTTCGGGGGCCGGGCCGCCCTGTGCCGCGCTGTAGGCGATCCAGGAGGGGATGGCGGAGCTGCCGGCGTTGGCGGCGACCTTTTTGCCCATCAACTCATCGATGGAGGTGTATTCGCCGGTACGAATGAGAAAGGACTGGTTGTCCCAGAAATAAGTGATGCTGAAGTCGATGGCGTTGTCGCGTTTGCGGGTGTGGTTCATGCTGGCGATCGAGATGTCGACGCGGCCTTCCTGGAGGAAGCTGATACGGGTGGTGCCGTCAACGACGATGAGTTCGGGTTCGAGGCCCAACTGGGCGGCCATGGCGTGGGAGAGGTCGACATCAAAGCCGACCCAATCACCGTCTTCGGTGACAAAGCTCAGCGGAGGATTGTCGTTGCGCACACCGATACGCACGGTCCCGCGAGCGGTTATTTCATCGGCCAAGGAGAGAGCGTCGCCAGCGGGCATTGCCGGAACCGCCTGGCAAGCGGCCAGCAGAAGGGCGACGAGCAGGAGGGGGAAGATAAGTTGCGATGCATTCTTCATTGAATGTGGCTCCTTTTTGTGAAGTGTATCAGATTGCACCAAGGTTGGGCAAAACGGGGGCGATTTTCGGAAACGCGCTGCGCAGCGCGGCGGTCATCTCGTTACGACGGCTGCGCAAACGCTGATGAATTGATACTTGCAGCATATTCGTTCAAGCGTACCACAGCTGGGTACGCAAAAAATGTAAGGATTGGTACGCAATTGCGCTGCGTTCGCTCTGCGGCGAGTCGGAGTTCCAGGCGTTTTTCAAGGGCTGTTCCCGGCGCAGGGTACGAGTGCAGGCATCTTTGTCGGGTCTGCTTCAGTAGCTGAAAAAGGAGTGGGCAAGATCGGATGGTCGACTGCGCCGTTCCCAGCGCTGGGAGAGGCGGGAAAGGGTGAAGGCGAGGGCGAAATAGAGTATGCCGACAAAGCTGTACATGGTTACCCAATAGGGCGCGTTGGTGACGTCGGCGCCAAGGGCCATACGGGCGACGGTCATGACTTCGGCGACTCCGATTACGACGACGACGGAGGTGTCCTTGAAGAGGCTGATGGCCTGGCCGGTGAAGGCGGGCAGCATGACGCGGAGGGCGTAACGCAGTTTGACGAGGATATAGACCTGGCGGGGGCGGCTGCCCATGAGGCGGGCGGACTCGACCAACTCCTGGGGTACGGCGGCGAGTCCGGCGCGCAGAATTTCGGCCTGATAGGCGCTTGAATAGAGCGCCAGGGCGACCAGCGCCGAGGTGCGGGGGCTCCAGTTGAGCCCGAAGCGTACGCCGCCGACGCCCTGGTGGACGAGAACGAGCAGGAGGATGAGGGGAATGCCGCGAAAGAGTTCGACGTAGGCGACGGCGCACCAGCGCAGCGGGCGCCAGCGAGAGCGTTCGGCGCCGCTGACGGGCAGTGCGAGACAGAAGCCGACGGCCACGGCGAGCACGGCCAGGATGAGGCTGAGGAAGAGTCCGCCGGGCCGCTGCCCGGAGAAACCGAACAGAAGGACAGGCAGTTTTTCGATCAGGAAGGATATGTGGTCATTCATCGGCGATCAGGAGCCAGGGGCAGCGGCGGCGCACGGGCAGTGTCAGCCTCCGGCGACGAGCCATTGCTTCTCGACCCAGCGCAGCAGGCCGGAGAAGGCGAAGGCGAGCAGCAGGTAGACGACGGCGGCGAGCATGAGGAATTCGAGCGCCAGGAATGTGCGGGTGATCGCGGTCTGGGCGCTGTGAAAGAGTTCAGGCGTGGCGACGAAGGCGGCCAGCGCGGTGTTTTTGAGGTGGTGGATGAGCCGGGTCGAGATGGCCGGGAAAGAGGTACGGAGACCCTGGGGCAGCAGAAGCGTCCAAAAGAGTTTCAGGCGCGAGGCGCCGAGCGTGCGGGCGGCGTCAACGTGTTGTTGGGGGATGGCGCCGACGCCGGCGCGAAAGAGCTCTGCGAGGTAGGCACTGGTATTGAGGACCAGGGCGACGCCGGCGGCGAGGGTGTAGTAGGGCAGGGAGAGCCCGCTCCAACCGCTGAGCCAGTTGAGGAAGGCGTTATCAAAGAAGATGGAGCGCCTCAGCTCGGGGGGGAAGAGGTTTGGCAGGGCGAATGCCCAGATGATCATGAGCACGAGGGCGGGCAGGTTGCGGTGGGTCTCTACATGGAGAACGGCGAGGGCGCCGGCAAAGCGGTTGCCGGAGATGCGCATGGTACCGGCGGCGACGCCGAGGATGAGGGCGAGCGCGGCGGTGACGGCGGTCAGGACAACGGTGAGGAGGAGGCCCTGGAGGAGCAGATTGAGCAGGTCGGGCGTGAGCCAATTTGGAGTCATTTGGCGCAGACGAAGAGCATGGCGGGGCTGTCGCCGGACAGGTCGGCGGGGTTGTAGCCGTCATAGCTCTTGAGGATTTGCAGTCCGGCCGCGGCAAGGAGGCCGATGACATCCTGCCGGGTGAAGAGACGGTAGCGCAGATGGTAGTTCCGGGCGCCGTCAGGGGAGACGATGTGGAACTGTTCGGTGACGATACCGGTTTGGGCGTCGAAGCTGCGCTGTACCTCTGCGTAGGCGGTGTCGCCGCCGAAGCGGTCGGACGGTTTCAGTGCGTCGAGGGCGGGTCCTTTTTGGGGGAGCTCGAGCGCGAAGCGGCCGCCATCTTTGAGGGAGTTGAAGACGGTCGTAAGCAGGTCGCGGTTGTCATCATCGGACGCTGGCGGGATCTGTCCGAGTGTTGTGAAGAGGCAAAGAGCGGCGTCGAACGGCTGAGCGGGGAAGTACCCTTCTGCGGCTACTTGCTGGAAGTTGACATCAAGACCGGCCTCTTGCGCGTTTTGCCTGGCGGCTCTGATCATGGCTGCGGCGGGGTCGATGCCGAGGACATGGTGGTTGCGGCGGGCCAGTTCGACGCTGTGGCGGCCGAAGCCGCAACCGACGTCGAGGACGCGTGCGCCGGGGGTGAGGGGCAGCGCGTCGACGAGGAAGTCGATCTCTTGCCGGGTTCGTTCGGCGGTCAGCAGGGGGTGGCGGAGGAAGGGCGAGCCGTCTGAGAAGAAGTCCTTCAATGTTCAGTTCCCAGCGGCCGCTTCGTCCGGTGGTGCGTGTAAGGCCCCACTCACGGTGGGGAGATACTGATTGCGCTTTTTTCACAAGGTGTCGCGCACATCGAGCATCGGCAGGTCCTGGCGTTCGAGGTCGTAGAGTGCCTCGAAGGGGATCGCTGCGTCTGCGGCTTCGGCGGCTTCGGCCCAGCCTTCGACCCATTCGCGCTCGATGCCGTCGACATCATCGACGACGCGAAGGCGGTCGATATCGTAGGTCTCTTTGAGCTGCTTCATCTCGGCGGCGACGCTCTCGGGCGAGCGCTGGCGGAAGGCCTGGCCGTGAACGGAGTCCTGGCACCAGTCGCAGCCATAGGGGCAGCCGCGGGAGGTGGAGATGGTAAGGGAGGAGTAGCCGTTTTCTTCGCGCCAGGTGTCGAGGTAGCGGTCCATGTCGATCAGGTCGCGGGCGGGGAGGGGGAGCTCGTCCAGATTTTCGACAGGGGGGCGCGGCTGGTTCACGATGGGCGCGCCGGCGGCGTCGCGGTAGGCGATGCCAGGTTCGCACGCCAGCAGATCGGGCGTGAGAGGGCCGGCGTCGATGAGCCGGAGCAGCGCGTCGAGGGTCTGCTCGCCTTCATGGTGGACGACCATATCGACCTGGGGGAATTGGAGATAGGAGGCGGGGTCTTTGGTCGGGTCGGGGCCGCCCAGAATGGTCAGGGCGCCAGCGGCTTTGGCGTCGGAGGCCAGGGTGAGCGCCATTTCGCGCTGGGGCAGGACGGCGGAGATGCCGACGAGGTGGGGCTTTTCGGCGGCCAGTCTTGCGGAGAAGGCGCTGACGTCTTCTTCGAAGGTACCATCGAAGACGGCGACTTCGTGGCCCTGGGCGCGCACGTAGCCGGCGAGGTAGAGAAGGCCGAGCGGGAAGTAGGGGCTTTGGAGGGCCTGCTCTTCGGGATTGAGGCTGAGAAACAGCGGGTGAACGAGAAGTATTTTTGCCATTGGTCTGGATTGCTGTCTACAGTGGGCAGTTTTTGAGTCCGGCCGTCCACTTAGAACCGAGGGTGATTATACACTGAGCGGCGTCGCCTGTCTAAAGGGCGTTTGCGGGGCGTGCAGGTGCAAAGGCGAGGAGTGAGCGGAGAGGGGTGAGCGGGGAACATCTTTTTTCCACGAAGGGTCACGAAGGATCACGAAGAACGGCTCTTTTTTCCGCGGAGGGACG
>VXMH01000094.1 GCA_009841235.1 Caldilineaceae bacterium SB0661_bin_32
CGACACCAATGCCCGCGAGCACGGCATCGCTCCGGTGCCGCGCGGTCATTCCGCCGTGCGCAACACCGCTATCCTTGTCAAAATGACGAAAGAAGAACACGCCACCATCCATGCCCTCGCCAAACAGCTCGGCCGGCGCGCCGGCGAAATCATGCGTACAGCCGCCCTCGACAAAGCCCGGCGCCTCGGCATCACAGCCGAAACAGACACCCTCTGAGCATACCCGACCCCGTCCGCCACACCCACCGTCGCGCCGCGTAGCAACTGCCGCGACCACGCCAGCGAACTCCGCCCGGCCACCTCAGTCCAAAATGAACTGCTCCAGCCACCCGCCCAAAGCGCAACGCCTAACCCTCAATCGTGGCAACAAACCTTCGCAGCCCATCCCTCAACACTCCCCAAATCACAGCTCAGACAACACGCCCTACTTTACGCCCCGACACCAATGCCCGCGAGCACGGCATCGCTCCGGTGCCGCGCGGTCATTCCGCCTGCCAGAAGATGAACGACCGCGACAACGATGGCATCCTGGGTGAGTGAGGAGGAACTGCGACATGGCAACGGTTGAACTTACTTGGCAGAGAGTTTCCACCACCGGCAGAGACGAGATTCACCGTTGTGAAGTCAAGGCCCGCAACGGCAAGGACGGGCTGTGCATGGAGGTGCACGCGGGGAAATCGACGGGCGGAATACACATCGTTACTGCCTACTACTGGCTGGAAGACAGCCAGCGCTCCATACCGCTCTACCCCTATGGGACATCCGACAGTCTCGATGACGCGAAGACGGCGCTGACGGCGTGGTATTTCGACAACGCGCCGACGTTGCTGATGACGCTGGCCGGGTGACGGTGTGGGCTGGGTCCTTAGTCTCAATCCGTGGGCCGAAGCCCCTTCACAGTCTCGTGAAAACGCCCGTAAACTCTTGTCGACTCTCGTGAACGCTCGCACGGCCTCCCCTGCGCCGCGGCGGACACGACCCATCCCGAAAATCCATAAAATTCCTCAAATCCTGATTCAGACAAGTCGCTTAACGCTTGCAATCTCTCGTAAACGCCTGTAAACGCTTGTAATCATTCGTCAATTTTTCGTACAAGCGCCCCAACGAAAAACCTCCCCACACCTCTGCCCAAACAAAACGCAACGATTGCAAAGGACACCGAGCTACTGTAGAATACTGGCCATCCTCACACAGCATCTACATCAACATTCCAAGAGGAGAAAACCGTGAACGCCAAGCCCTTGAAAAGACGAGAATTCCTGCAACTGACCGCCGGCGCCATCGGCGGGGCCACCCTTCTCGCCGCCTGTCAACCGGTCGCGTCGCCCGCCAGTGACGGTGACGGCGCAACAGCCGAAGGCATCCAGCTCGAATACCTGGGCTACGAACCCGACGAAGTACACGGCGAAGCTTTCGACAAGTTCAAAGAAGTCATGCCCGACGTGGACCTTCTCATCAGCCCCACCATCGGCTCCTGGCCGGATATGCTGGCCAAGATCAACGCCCGCATCGCCGCCGGCGATCCCCCCGATATTGCCATCGTAGCCACCTATGGGCCGCCCAGAATCTGGAGCAAAAAGGGCATTCTCGTCGATCTGCATCCGTATCTCGACGCGGACTCCGACTACGACGACGACCCCGTCGCGCCCGCTCTGCTCCAGCTCTACACTGTCGAAGGCAAGCTCTTCGGCCTGCCCAAGGACTATGTAACCCACGCCGTAATCTACAACAAGGGCCTCTTCGATGAAGCCGGCGTTGCCTACCCCGAAGACGGCTGGACCTGGGCCGATTGCCTCGAAATGGGCCAGCAGCTGACCTCCGGCGAAGGCCAGGACAAGGTCTTCGGCTGGATGACGCAGACCGGGCCCTGGGCCAACGAGCACTGGATGTGGGCCAATGAGGGCAAAGGATACTTCGACCGTTGGAACGGGGACCTCACCACGCCCACCGCCAACGACCCGAAGAACATCGAAGCAATCGAATGGCTCGTGGATACCATCCTGACCCACGAGATTTCACCCTCGCCCGAACAGCTGTCCACCGAGGGCGCCAGCTCCCGCCAGCTGACAGGGCGCATCGCCATGTGGGCCAGCCACACCATCGATACCGTCGCCCTGCTCCAGAATACCGACAAGATCGACTGGCACGTCGTGCGCAACCCCCGCGCCTTCGAGGGCGGACCCACCACGACCATGATGTGGACCTCCGGCTTCGGCATCGTCGCCGATACAGAGCATCCCGACGCCGCCTTTGCCTTCCTCAAGCATATGTCGATCGGCGAAGGCGCCCTCGTTTTGGGCAGAACCGGTTTCTCCATCCCGGCCGGCCGCCCCGAAGGATTTGTAACCGATGAGATGGTTGCCCGCGGCGGCGAAGTCTTTGTCGATGCCTGCTTCAACTCCGACCTGGCCGCCAACGACTCGCTCGGCGTCAACCACGGTGAGCTGCTCGGCACCGCCGTCATCCCCAACCTCCAGGCCGCCTTCCTCGGCCATATGACCGCTGCCGAAGCGCTCAACGAAATACAGGTCGTGATGGAGGACATCCTCGCCGACGCCGATGAGGAGCAGTACTAAAACGCTGCCGTCCGCTTGGGCGCTGTCCACAGACGGTCTGGCGGTTTCACGTATCGGCAGCGCCGTTTGCCCCGTGGGACCGCCGCGTCATCAGCGAACAGGCGCGTAAAATTGAACCGGTAATTCTCCATGCCTGCGATACACCTGTAGCCGCACAATAGACGGCGGCAGGTGTATCGCAGCACAGATTATGGCTCAGACACAGGCTTTGACCCGCCTCGTCGCCAAGACGAAAGCGAACAATATCCGCTGGCATCGATATGAGGGCTACCTCTTTGTCGCGCCCCTCATCGTCGGCATCGTTGCCTTCATCTTCCTCCCCATCGCCGCATCCCTCTACATGAGCTTCAATAAATGGGATATGGTCAGTCCGCCCGAACTGGTCGGCCTCAAAAACTACGCCCGCCTCGTAAGTCGCGACCGCCTCTTCTGGAAGGTCCTGGGCAATACCTTCAGATATGCAGGCTGGATCATCGTGCCCTCCGTGATCTTTCCGCTCATTCTGGCCGCACTGCTCGACCGGCCAATCAGGCTACGCTACCTCTACCGGCTCGCCTTCTTCCTGCCGCTTGTCACTTCGGTTGTTGCCGTCGGCCTCATGTTCCGCTGGCTGTATGACGGAGAGTTCGGCTTCGTCAACTTTGTCCTCTCCTGGGTCCGCATCGACGGCCCCAACTGGCTCATCGATCCCTTCTGGGCCATGCCCGCCGTCGCCATGGTCACCGTCTGGCAGGGGCTCGGCTACAACATGGTCCTCTATCTGGCTGGGCTGCAGGGGATCCCCGATCATCTGCACGAAGCCGCCACCATCGACGGCGCCGGCCCGTTCAGCCGCTTTTTCCGAATCACCATCCCGCTGCTCACGCCCACCATGTTCTTCATCCTTGTCATGAGCGTGATCGGCACCTTCCAGACCTTTGGCCTCATCTATGTAATGACCCAGGGCGGACCGATAAACTCGACCAACGTCTACATCTACTACCTCTGGCAGATGGCTTTCGGTAGCTCCAAGATGGGATATGCTTCGGCCATGGCCTGGATCCTGGCCCTCGTCATCTTCACCATCACCATGATCCAGGTGCGCCTGGCCAGGCTGTGGGTGCACTATTGAGAGATCGGCGATGACTTTGACGTGAGCCGCCCGCAAGGGGGTTGGTGAACGTCGCCAAAGGGGATACCCGTGCAAAGAGTTTCAACCATGCGCGCGGCGCGCGTTGACCGTGTGGCCAGCCGCAGACAACAAGAGCTCGTGGCCAATACCGTTACGCACATTCTGCTGATCGTGCTGGGTCTGGCCGCCCTGGCCCCCTTCTGGTGGATGATCTCAACCTCGTTCAAGACCGAATTCGAGGCCTTTCAGATCCCCCCGACCTGGCTTCCGCTTGAACCGACTCTGGAAGCCTACGGGGATCTCTTCCTCGACCAGCCCTTCGGGATTTTCTTCTACAACAGCGTCAAGATCGCTGTCCTCGGCGTCGGCGGCCAGCTCATCACATCCTCGCTCGCCGCCTTTGCCTTCGCCCGGCTCGATTTTCCCGGCAAAAACGTCCTCTTCATCATTGTCCTGTCGACCATGATGGTGCCCTACGCCGTCACCGTGATCCCGCTCTACATCGTCATGCACCGCATCGGCTGGGTCAACACCCATCTGCCCCTGATCGTGCCCGCCATGCTCAGCTCCGCCTACGGCACGTTCCTCCTCCGCCAGTTCATGTTTTCGCTCCCGGTCGAGCTGGAGGACGCCGCCCGCATCGACGGCTGCAGCTCCTTCGGCATCTACCGCCGCATCGCCCTGCCCCTCATGAAACCCGCCCTCGCCACCCTGGGCGTCTTCTCCTTCATGGCCTCCTGGAACAACTTCTTCGGCCCGTTCATCTTCCTCGACCGCAAATATCTCTTCACCGTCCAGCTCGGCGTCGCCCTCGTACAGCGGCAGTGGTACACCAGCTGGCCCCGCCTCATGGCCGGCTCCGTCGTCGTCACGCTGCCCGTGCTCCTCGTCTTCCTCCTCTTGCAGCGCTACTTCGTACGCGGCATCTCTCTCACAGGCATCAAAGGCTAACACCCTCTTCATCAGCCGCATACCCGTCCCGCACAGCCACTCCTGCTCACGCCCCGATTAAGCCGCACACCCGGCCGCGTGAATATCCTTTGACATCTTCTCAATTTATGTTACTATCTTGCCTCAACAGCTTCCCCTGCCCCGAGATATATATTCAATCCACTTCAATCGACCCAAGGAGAAACAAACGATGGGAAAGAACGCATTGGTCAACAAGCAGTTGTCACGTCGCTCATTCCTGCAAACTGCCGCGGCGACTGCCGGCGTCATGGTGACCGCAGCCTGCGCCGCGCCGATGCCCGCCGCCGACGACGCGATGGACTCCGGCGACGACGGCGGCATGGAGACCGTCGAGCTGCGCCTCGCCTACTGGGGCTTCCAGGTAGAAAAGCAGGGCGTCCTGCAGGAGGCCTTCCAGGAGGCCTACCCCAACATCAAGCTGCAGGAGGACATCACCTCCTGGTCCAACTACTGGCAGAAGATGTTGGCCTCCACCGCCGCCGGCGATTCACCCGACATCATGCACCACTCGCCCTACTATCACGTGCGCTTCGCGCACAACGGGGTGACGATCCCACTCGATCCCTTCATTGAGCGCGATGGCGTCGACCTCAACGACTTCTACGAGGGCGCAATCACGCAGGGGCGCTGGCAACCCGGCCAGATCCGGTGCGGCTCCGGCGACCTGCACGCCTTCCCCACCGTCTGGCACTCGGGCACGATGTGGTTCTGGAACAAGAACTGGTTCGCCGAAAAGGGTATCCCCGATCCGGACGAAAGCTGGACCTGGGACACGATCGTCGAGGCCGGCAAAGAGTTCACCGTCATCAACGACGACGGCTCAGCCGAGTCCTACGGCATGGACACACCCGTAGACGGCAATGCCCGCATGAACTTCTGGATCTTCCAGGCCGGCGGCGCCTTCTATGACGAAGATTACAACGGCTGTCTTATCAAAGAGGACGCGCCGATGGAGGCCTTCCAGTGGATGGTCGACCTGATCAACGAGCATGAAGTCGCCATGCCGCCCGAGGCCAATCTCCAGTTCAACCCATTTGAAACCGGCCGCGTCGCTTTCGCCGTCATGGGTGACTGGATGATCCCCTCCTTCTCCGAGATCGAGGACTTCGAGTGGGACGTCTTCACGCCCCCCTCGCATCCCGTTACCGGGCAGAACACGATCGATGCCTACCAGAACGGTATCTCGATCACCAGCTCAGCCCCGCACCCTGATGAATCGTGGGAATACATCAAGTGGCTGACGATGGGCGATGGCGCCGTCATGTACGCCGAGACCATCTTCCCCTTCCCCGCCCATATTCCTACCGCGGAAGGCCTGATCTACGTGCAGGATCGCACCGCTCCGCCCACGCAGTTGTGGATTCTCAACCAGCTTTTGAAAGACGCCACGCCCGTCTTCAACGGCCCGGCCGAAGGTGAGATCGCCGGTATCGCCAGGGAGGAACAGGAAGCGGCCATGCTGCAGGTCAAGACGGTGCAAGAGGCGACCGACGACCTTGAGTCGCGTGTCAACGCCGTCCTCGAACGCTCCCGCGAAGAGCTGCTCGGATAGAAAACAGCGAGGAGTGAGTGGAGTGAAGAGAGGAGAGAGAAAAGAGAGGGGCTGACTCCTCTTTTCTCTCTCCTCGCAGTCTGGAGAGAGTCGTATGAGCGCCGCAACAACACCTGCGCGCGGTGGTTTGCGCGGATTCCTGGGGAGTAACCGGGGCCGGGAGGCGATCGAAGCCTATATTCTCATCCTGCCCACCATCCTGGGGCTGATCGTCTTTACCGCCAGCCCCGTGCTGGCCTCGCTCTATTACAGCTTTACCCGCTGGAACCTGCTGAGCACGCCCAAGTGGCAGGCCTTCGATAACTATATCGAACTCCTGACCGAAGATCCGCTCTTCTGGATCACGATCAAGAATACGGGCTACTACGTATTGGGGACCGTCCCCACCGGAACCGTTCTCGCCCTCCTGCTGGCGATCGCGCTCAACCAGAAGATCCGGTTCGTGGCCGTCTTCCGCACCATCTACTTCCTGCCCGTTGTCTCCTCGGTGGTCGCCATTTCGGTGCTCTGGCTCTGGCTCTACCAGTCAGACTTCGGTCTCGTCAATGAGATTCTGCGCTTTTTGGGTTTCCGCGGCGTGCGCTGGCTGAGCAGCGTCACCTGGGCGATGCCGGCCATCATCATCATGAGCATCTGGCACGGCTTGGGCTACAACATCGTCATCTTCATCGCCGGACTGCAGGGCATTCCCCAGGACTATTACGAAGCCGCCACCGTCGACGGCGCCAACGCCTGGCATAAATTCATCAACATCACCATCCCGCTGCTCTCGCCCGTCACCTTCTTCGTCCTCACCCTGTCTGTGATCAACTCCTTCCAGGTATTTGCCCAGGCCTATGTGATGACCAGGGGCGGGCCGGTCAACGCCACCAAGACCATCGTCTACTATCTTTTCCAACAGGGGTTTGAGAACTTCCACATGGGGTACGCCTCCGCGCTGGCCTATGTACTCTTCGTTATCATCGTCAGCCTGACGCTGTTCCAGTTCTGGTTCCAGAGACGCTGGGTCCATTACGAACTCTGAGGTAGAACCACCATGAGCGCACAAGACGCAACCCCCATAGGTGAGGCCCGCACCACGGCGATACCCGGCGCCTCTGCTGCCGCATCCGAAGGCCTGACCTCCTACAGAGTCCTTCACGTCACGTGGCGCGTGCTGCTCTATGCCGTTCTCACCCTCGTTGGCGCCACAATGCTCCTTCCCCTGCTCTGGATGATCTCCACCTCGCTCAAGGAGCCGGGCGAAGTGCTGCTGCTCCCGCCGAAGTGGATCTCGATTCCGCCGCAGTGGGGGAACTACCCCAGGCTTTTTGACGTGCTGCCCTTTGATCTCTTCTTGATCAACAGCATCAAGATCGCGGTGTTTGCCACGGTCGGCGCCCTCTTGAGCTGCTCAATGGCCGCCTTCGCCTTCGCGCGCATGCGCTTCCCGGGCAAAAACGTTATCTTCGCCATCATCCTCGCCACGATCATGATCCCCTTCCACGTCACCCTCATTCCCCTCTTCAAGCTCTATCGCGACATCGGCTGGCTCAGCACTCACCTGCCGCTCACCGTGCCGTTCTTCTTCGGCACCGCCTTTGGCATCTTCCTCATGCGCCAGTTCTATCTCACCATCCCCCAGGAAATGGTGGAGGCGGCGCGCATCGACGGCTGCAGTTTTATTCAGATCTACTACCGTATCTTCCTGCCCCTTTCCAAGCCGGGCCTGGCCACGTTGGGCATCTTCACCTTCCTCGGCTCCTGGAACAACCTCATGGGCCCGCTGATCTTCCTCACCAAGGTCGAGACCATGACCATCACCTTGGGGCTGACGCTGCTGACCAACCAGTCGGGTGGACGCTGGGAACTGATCCAGGCCGGCGCCGTCATCAGCATCCTGCCGATCGTCGTCATGTTCTTCATCGGCCAGGAGCACTTCATCCAAGGCATCGCGCGTACCGGAATCAAAGGGTAGGCCGGTGGCATACGGCCGCTTTCTGACGACCGAACCCCGGCGGCTGTCGTTATGATCCGCATCGGCCTCATCGGCTGCGGCGGCATGGGCCAGTCCCACCGCGCCGCCTTCCGGAAATTGCAAGGCCGCGCCCTTTTCACCGCCGCTGTCGACCCCGACCTGTCGCGCGCGCAAACAACCGCCGACCTGATGGGCTGCGACACCGTCGCGGCCGACTATCGCCGCGTCCTCGACCATATCGACGCCGCCATCATCGCCGTGCCCCATCACCTCCACCATCCCATCGGTGTCGACCTGCTGCGCCGCGGCAAACATCTGCTGATGGAGAAGCCGCTGGCCAACTCCGAAGCCGAATGTCTGGACCTGATCGAGACCGCCGAGAAGGCCAACCGCACCCTGATGGTCGCCTACTGCATGCGCTTTCACCCCATCGTCGTTGAGATGGAGCGCCTGCTCAAGGCCAGAACCCACGGCGACCTCTTCCAGCTGTCCATCTGGACCGAGCAGCATACGCAAGGCGAGCCGGGCAGTTGGATGCACCGCAAAGATACGCTCGGCGGCGGCCAACTCTTCAGCCACGGCTGCCACTACATCGACATCCTGCTCGCCTGGATGGGGCAGCCCGTCTCCGGCACGCATATCGGCACCAACTTCGGCACGCCCTGGATGGAAGGAGAGGGCACATCCAACGTCTCGCTCAAATTCGCCAGCGGCGCGCTCGGCTACCATTTCGGCACCTGGGGCGCCAAGGGCACGCGGCTAAAATACTCATTCCACGCCCACTGCACCGAGGGCATGCTGGAAGGGCAGATCAGCCAGGGGAAACTGTTCCTTCACCGGGGCGCGCTGGAAGCGGAGACAGGCAGCGAGCAGCTGCTGTTCCAGGCAGCCGTTGGCAAGCATCTCGAGAACGAGTTGCTCCACTTCGTCGACTGCCTGGAGCACCGCCGCCGCCCGCTCACCGATGGCCGCCGCAGTCTGCAAAGCCTGCGCGTCATCTGGAAGCTCTACGAAGCCGAAGCGCAGGGCGTGGTGGCCGACCTGCGCGGCATCGGCAAAGGGTGAAGTTGAGTAACCTTCGTATGCTGAATACTTGCGAAGACAGGATCCTGAACTAGAGGAGCGTCAACGTCTGGACCGGCAGTGACTTCGCTTCCAGCGTCGACAGATTGGCAACTTTGCTGGCATGGTCGATATCGATGCCGACAAGTTGGCCACTCTCATCGAAATCCAGAATGACGCCCGGAGCAACCTCAGTTGAATCCGTACTCGCTTTCTCGGAGAGGTCAATATAGAGAGAGTTCGTGTCAGGATAGTAATGGAATTTCATAGGGCTGCCTGAGTGTACTACAGGACTGGACGCAGATAAACTCGTACATGGTAGAGGCGATAGACAGATTTAGGAGAAAGACGCAGATATGACGACACCAACATATCGTTTCGCCGTCATCGGCTTCGGCCGCCGCGGACGTTACCACATGGAGAGCCTCGAAGCGATGAAGGAAGTGACAGTCCGCTGCGTCGCAGTGGCCGACCCGCGCGATCCCACCGCCGAGGAAAAGGAGCGCTTCGGCCCCTCCTTCTACCAGGACTACCGCCAAATGCTGGCCGGTACGCCCGACCTCGACTTCGTACTCGTAGGCAGCTACGCCGTCGACCACGTTGAACATGCGCTGGCTGCGCTGCAACGCGGCATCCCCGTCTTCCTCGAAAAGGCCGTAGCCTTCTCCTGGGAGCAGACTGTGGAGCTGTATCAAGAGGTGGTCCGTCACCGTTATCCTCTCTTCATCGGCTTCAACCTGCGCCGCTTCCCCGCCGCGCTCGCTATGAAGCGCATCATCGACGAGGGCAGCCTCGGCCGCATCCAGAGCGTCCTCGGGCACGTCAACACCGGCAACCGCTGGTCGCAGGGCGTGTGGTCTCATTTCAGAACGCCGCCCTCGTCGACCCTGGTCGAAGGCAAACTCACCCACGACACCGACACCATCCAGCACTGCCTCGGCGCAGAGGTCGTGGACTGCACAGCTACCATCACGCGCAACATCTGGACCGAAGGCGACGACCGGCCCATGACCGCAGGCGATTCCTGCTCCATCTCCGGCCTGCTCTCCAACGGCATCCTCTACACCCTCCATCTCACCACCTCCGGGCCGGACTATGAGCGGCGCTACGTCGTCAACGGCACGGAAGGACAGCTGGACGTCGTGATGCACAGCAGGCGCGCAGGCCAGACGCCCGCGGCGGTGACGCTCTGGCGCAACGATGAGGAGCCGCAAGCCGTCGAGCTGCCGCCGGCCGTCGGCGGACACGGCGGCGCCGACTTCCGCATCCACCGCGACTTCGTCGCCTGGCTTCAATCCAACCCGGCAGGCGCCTACGACCCGCGCTCCATCCTGACCGGCATGATCATCCCCTTCGCCGCGCAGGAGTCCATGGCGACCGGCCGCCGCATCGACTGCGCCGCGCGCCTGCATCAAGCCACCGCCGGCGTGAACCAGGAACCGAGCAGAGGGAAGTGAGAAGCGAACAAGAAGCTCTCACTCCTCTTCACTCACTCCTCGCCTTTGAAGGGAGTTTCCTTATGCGCAACTATCGCGTAGGCGTTGTCGGGCTGTACCGCGGTCTCGGCCCGGCGCGTGTCTTCGACCTCATGCCCGACTGCGACGTGGTCGCCGGCTGCGATATCGACGCCCGAGCCCTCGAACGGTTCGGCGCGCTCTTCCCCCAGGCCCGCCAGTACGGCGCCTACGACGAGATGCTGACGCACGGGCTGGACATCGTCTTCGTCGCCTCGCCGGTCCCCCTGCACTGCCGGCACACCGTGGCCGCGCTCGAGGCCGGCTGCCACGTCCTGCAGGAGGTCACCCTCGCCGGCAACATCGACGAATGCCGCCAGATTCTCGCCGCGGTGCAGGCCCACCCGCGCCAGAAGTTCATGCTTGCCGAGAACTGCTGCTACTGGGCGCATATTCTGAGCTGGCGGGAGATGTGGGGCCAGGGCCTGCTGGGTGACTTCATGTACGCCGAGGCCGAGTACATTCACGATACGCGCCATCTGCTGCGCCAGGCCGACGGCTCACCCACCTGGCGCGCCTCAATGCCGCCCATGCACTACTGTACCCACAGCCTCGGCCCGCTGCTCAAAGTGACCGGCGAGCGCTGCGTCGCTGCCAGCGGCATGAGCGTCACCAGTGGATTTGGCCGTTGCCGACCGCATGTTGGCGCATTTGGCAACGGCCAAAGAGGGGACCTGCCCGTCCGCGCCAAATCCGGCACCGAAGTGGCCATTCTGCAGACGGCCAGCGGCGGCGTGATCAAGATCCTGGTCGCCTTCGGCATCACCCGCGAGCCCATGTTTCACTACTACTCGATCTACGGCACCGACGGCGTCCTCGAAACCTCGCGCCCGCCGACCAGCCCGCTGCAGACCAACGCCTGGCTGGATTCGGTGCCGCATCTCAACAACATGATCGAAATGCCGATCACCGAAAACGTGACCGACGCGCCGCCCGAAGCGGCGCAAGGCGGCCACGGCACCGCCGAGTACATGATGATCCAGGACTTCGTCGCCAGCATCCGCGACGACACCCCGCCCCCGCTCGACATCCACGCCGCGCTCCGAATGGCGCTCCCCGGCATGTGCGCGCATGAAAGTGCCCTGAATGGGGGCCAGATGGTGGAGATTCCTGATTGGTAGACATGGTAGAATAGCAGAGGCAAACTTTGGGCATTTGTAAGGAGGCGGTTACGGAGGTGACGACATGAGCGACCCGATCCCCGTTAATCCCGATGTGCTTCGCTGGGCGCGTGACAGCATGCGACTTTCGCTGGAAGAGGTGGCGGGGCGCATGAACAAAAAAGTGTCGGATATCGAAGCCTGGGAGCGCGGCGACGAATCTCCGACCTATATCCAGTTGGAAAGATTGGCTTACGATATCTATAAGCGTCCGGTCGCCCTATTCTTCTTTCCCGATGTCCCGGATGAGGATGCCGTTGAGCAGTCGTTTCGTACCTTGCCGGAGCGGGAACTGCAGCGTATGCCCCCGCGCATCCTATTTCTGCTGCGCAGGGCCAAAGTGTTTCAACTGAACCTCGCCGAACTATATGACGGAGTGAATCCAGCAAGCCGCCAGATATTGCGCTACTTGGACTTCGCGCCTTCCGTCGATGTAAGTGAAATGGCGGAGCAAGTCCGGGCCTATCTGGGCATCGACTTGGCAGAACAACAGAGTTGGGGCAGTGAAGATGATGCGCTCAAGCGTTGGCGAACGATTCTGGAAGAACACGGTGTCTTCGTATTCAAGGACAGCTTCAATCCACCGGGAAAGAAGAAGGTGGACAGCGGGGAAAGCACTTTTTCCGGCTTCTGCCTGTACGACACGGACTTTCCCGTCATCTACGTCAACAACAACAAGGCCAAGAACCGTCAGATCTTCACTCTGTTCCATGAGTTGGCCCACCTGCTGATGCACACCGGCGGAGTGGATACGCGGCAGGACGACTATATCGAATATCTGACCGGCAACAACAGGCGCATAGAGATACTCTGCAATCAATTTGCCGCCGAGTTTCTGGTACCATCCGAGGATTTTCAAGCGCGACTGGCGGGCAAGCCTATTCATGATGGAGTGATTGGAGACTGGGCCGCATTGTATGGTGTGAGCCGGGAGACCATTCTGCGGCGGTTGTTGGACTGGGGCCGGGTTAGCCAGCAAGAGTACGAAGAGAAGACGCAGCAGTGGCGGAGTCAGCGAATAGAAAGCAGCGGTGCCGGTGGAGATTACTATCTGACCCGGGGCGCCTACCTGGGCGAAAAGTATATCGAAACCGTTTTCAGCAGTTACCACAAGGGGCGAATATCGATAGAGCAGACCGCTGACTATTTGGATGTGAAGCCAAGGAGCGTCCCCGGCATGGAAGAGTGGTTGTTCAAGCAAGGGGCGGCCGCGTGACGGTTTATGTGTTCGATAGTGGTCCGCTGATTGATCTTTTCCGCCACTATTATCGCGAACGCTTCCCTTCTCTGTGGGAAAATTTCGATGGGATGATTGAAGACGGTCGCATCACTTCGACGCGAGAGGTCAGTAATGAGGTGGAGGGGTACGGTGACGAGTTGGCGGAATGGGCCAAACAGAATCGGAGAAAAGTATTCGTAACGCCAACTGTTACAGAGTTAGAAGCCGTCAGGGACATATTCAGTGTCGGTCATTTCCAAGAAATGATTCGAAAAAAGGAACGTATGCGAGGAAGGCCGGTCGCAGATCCTTTCGTCATAGCGCGGGCTCGATGCCTGGATAACGGTTGTGCAGTAACGACCGAAAGACATACGCCCAACGCTCCGAAGATTCCGAATGTGTGCGAATATTTCGGGGTCGACTGGACAAATCTTGAAGGATTTATGGAACGTGAGCAGTGGCGCTTCTGAGATCTGTATCATAGTCAACCTGACATGTCACACCTAAGAAGCGCCCGCCTCCCATCAACTAAAAACTAGAAACTGAAAACTAAGAACTGCTGTACTGACTCCGCACCTCCGCCGTGATCTGGTCCATCGCCAGGATCATGTAGCCGCAGTCGTCGCCCACCTGCAGCCACTGCACACCGCGTTTCGCCATACCGAGCGCAAAACGCGCGTCGGGCGCCATGCCGGCCCCCACGAACAGACCCGCCGCACGCGTGCGGGTGATGATGCTGTCCACCGCCTCGATCACCGTCGGATGCTCCACATCGCCTAGCAGCCCCAACGACGCCGACAAATCCCATGGCCCCAGCGCGATCGAGTCCAACCCTTCGATGGCCAGGATGTCGTCCAGCGCGTCGAAAGCCTCCGCGTTCTCAATCTGGACGGCCACGAAGATCTCCCGGTTGGCCCGCTCAGTGTAGGCGTTGCCGCCATCGCGCCCGTAGTTGGCGGGCACGCGCGGCCCATAGCCGCGCTCGCCCAGGGGCGGGTAGCGGCAGCTGTTCACCACATCCTGCACCTCAGCCGCCGAGCGCACCTGCGGCACGATTATCCCATCTGCGCCCGCGTCCAGCACCGGCTTGATGAAGGGCGTGCCGCTGCCGGGCACGCGCACCAGCGCCGGTCTGCCGCGCGCCATAGCCGCCAGGAAATGCCCTCCCAGCGCTTCCGCGCTCATCATGCTGTGCTCCAGGTCGATCCAAAAAAAGTCCACCGAGTCGCCCAGCGCGTCGGTCGCGTGCGGGTCGGTCAGCGTGATCGACGCGCCGATACAGATATCGCCACCCGCCATCTTGGCGCGGAAGGCTGCTACCGGTGAAGGTTGGGTCTCGTTCGTCATGGTCACCTGCGTTCGAAGTTGTGGTTGGGTTACACGCCGGCCGCGGCGCGCTTTGCAGGTGCAGTGTTTACCAATTCAGACAAAAAGACAAACTGGAACTGCTGAGGAGAGAGTCAAGAGGAGAGAGAAGTGAGAGAACACCATATATTACCATCCGTCCGCCGTCCCGTGATATGATTTCCCGCACCGGCAAGCGGTGTGGACTTGGAGAGGCGTTATGATCACCTCAATTCGACTCGTCAATTTCAAGAACTTCGCCGACGAGACGCTGCGCGTCGGCCCGTTCACCGTTATCGTCGGCGCCAACGCCAGCGGCAAGAGCAACATCCGCGACGCGTTCCGCTTTCTGCACGGGATCGGCCGCGGCTATACGCTGGCCGACATCATCGGCGGGAAACACGGCGGCGGCCAGATCGAGTGGTCCGGTATACGCGGCGCGATGAATGAGATTATTCGCTTCGGTCAGCCTTCGTTTTCGCTTCAGGTCGAAGAGAAGGACATTGTTTATACAATCGAGGTTGGCAGAAATGAAACCGAAGACGCCGCATTCCGGGTCAATAGGGAAAAACTCAAGACCCAACTGGGGACCATCTTTACAAGTAATTCGGTCGGCGGCAAACCTGTTCATACACAAGGCGACATCTTGTACCTGTTCTTACGCAAAGAGAGGAATTCTGAAGAGCAGGGTAACATTTCTTGTGTCGAAGGAAGACCAAACCAGCCAGGTCTGACCCAAATTCAAGGACAAAACATGTCTCCGTGGGTGCAAGAGCATTTCGCCGAAAGACTCAAGAAAGTCCTGGCCAACATGCGTTTTCTGGATCTGGCGCCGCATCAGTTGCGGCAACCCGCCTTCCCCGGCCAACTCGCCCTAGGTGACAGCGGAGAAAACCTGCCGACAGTGCTGCGAGCAATCTGCGATGACCCGCAGCGCAAGGAGACGCTGGTCGAATGGATACGTGAGTTGACGCCTATGGATGTGCGGGACTTCGAGTTTCCGACCGACCCATCCGGCAGGGTGCATCTCGTCTTTCTGGAAGCGAACGACAGAAGAGTGTCTGCCTACGCCGCGTCGGACGGCACCCTTCGATTCCTGGCCATGCTGGCTGTGCTGCTGGGACCGGATCCCAATGGTCTTTACTTTTTTGAGGAGATCGACAACGGTATCCATCCCGCTCGACAGTGGCTACTGTTGGAACTGATCGAAAAGCAGACCGCCAAGCAGGGGATTCAGGTCATCACCACCACCCATTCGCCGGACCTGTTGACGATGATGAACGACGAGACGTTCCAAAACACCTCCGTAGTCTGCCGCCTTGAAGATGCGGACGACGCCATCATTCGCCCTGTTGCAGAACTGCCGCGCGCAGGTGAGTTGCGAAAGTCCCAAGGGTTGGGGCGGCTCCTGACTGGCGGTTGGCTGGAGACCGTGCTCGCCTTTACCGAAGGGGACCCCGTTGAGGGAGGGCAGTGAACGTCCTCATCATCTCCGAAGATTTTCGCAAGGATCAATATATACTGAAGCCGATTTTCGAGCGGCTTTTCCGCTCCATCGGCAGGCGCGCAGAAATGCCCTGAGGACTTTGATCACCTTGCCCTGCGTCTCTCAGAAGTTAGTGGATAGCATTTCCCAACAAATTATCGATACAGCAAATCTTACCGACACTACACATACCGCACCAGGAGCACCCAATGCCCGAACCCTCCATCAAAACGACCGTCGTCGGCAGCTATCCGCTTCCGGCCTGGCTGGCGGCCTATCCATCCGTCCCCAATCTGCGCGACGCCATTCTCGTCGTCCTCAAGACGCAGGAGCTCGCCGGGCTGGACGTCATCTCCGACGGCGAACTGACACGCTTCGATGTCAACCATCCTGAGACGAACGGGATGATCGAATACTTCGTGCAGCCGATGTCCGGCATCTCCAGCCAGATGGGCCGCAAGGACGTGGACGATTTCCGCGCCCAGCAGGGCATGGGCTTCCGCACGCAGCCGGCCGCCGTGGTCGAAGGCCCGATCGGCGAAGGTGAGCTGGACCTGCCTTCAAGCTGGCAGATGGTGAAGGAGTTGACCGCCAGTCCGCTCAAGTTCACCGTGACCGCGCCCTACATGCTGGCGAAAACGCTGCTGGACCGCCACTACAGCGACCTGCCCAGCCTGACAATGGCCATCGCCGAAGTGTTGCGCCATCAGGTCGAGGCGATCGACGCGCCCGTCCTTCAGGTGGATGAGGCCAACCTGACCGGCAACCCAGAAGACGCTGTCTGGGCGCACGAGCCGATCAATCACGTGCTCGATGGCGCCCGCGGCGAACGCGCGCTGCACCTCTGCTTCGGCAACTACGGCGGCCAGAGCATCCAGAGCGGCTTCTGGGCCAGCCTGCTCGGCTTCCTCAACAACCTGCACGTGGACCACCTCGTGCTTGAGTTCGCCCGCCGCGGCTATGATGAGTTGGAGGTCTTCACCGACCTGCGTGAGGGTATCGCCTTGGGGATCGGCGTCGTCGATATCAAAGACAACGAAGTGGAAAGCCCCGACGTGATCGCAGGGCGCATTCAGCACGCGGTCGACCTGCTGGGTGAGGAGCGGGTCAAGTGGATTCACCCCGACTGCGGCTTCTGGATGCTGCCGCGCTCGGTCGCCGACCGCAAGATGCAGACGCTGGTGGCAGGGCGGGATCTTTTTCTGGGGAAAACGGCTGGGTAAGCGGTACGCCTAATTCAAAACTGTTATCTGGCAATCGTCCCTGTCCAGCGCCTCCGGCTTCAATGCCACGCCCAGCCCCGGTCTCTGGGGTGCCTGCATCCGCCCATTTTCCACCACAAATGGATGATCGACCAGCTCCAGATAGAACCCCAGCGTAAACGCCCGCACGATCTCCTGCATCCACGTATTGGTGGCGTGGGCGGCCAGGTGGAGGGAGGCCGCCAGCGTTACCGGGCCGGTGCAGTCGTGGAAGATCACGCCCATGTTGTTGGTCTCGGCCATGTCCGCCGTTTTACGGCATTCGGTGATGCCGCCCGCCCAGGTCACATCCGTCATCACCACGTCGCAGGCATCGGCGCGCAGCATCTCCTCGACCGCGTAGCGATTCATGAGCAGTTCGGACGCACAGATGGGCGTGCGCGTCGAACTGCGCAGCTTCGCAAGCGTGCGCGGGTTGTCAGGCTTCATCAGGTCCTCGAGCAGCACCGGCTTGTAGGGTTCGAGAGCCTCCGCGATGCGGCGGGCGGGCTGGAGAGCCCAATAGCCGTGCCCCTCCAGGATGATATCCATATCCAGGCCCACCGTGTCGCGGACCTGCTTCCACGGCTGCAATCCTTCGTCGATCTCCGCGAACGAGATCGTCTGTCCGTGATTGGCGAGGGCGAAGCGATCAAAGGGCCAGATCTTCATGGCGCGGATGCCCATATCGAGGAGCGAGCGGGCAAGTTCGCCGGCATCGCCGCCGGGCTGCCAGGCCTCAAAGTCCTGATAAGTGCCGGGTGCAGCGGTGCTCACCTTGCGGGATATATCCGGTGGTTTCTGCCCGTAACCCGCGGAGGCGCAGGTGTTGTAGACCGGCACGCCCTCCGGATTGCTCGTCCCGCCCAGAAGCTGCCAGATCGGTCGGCCCAGCTCCTGCCCCAGAATATCCCAGAGCGCCACGTCCACCGCCGAGAGGCAGCGCATCTCCAGCCCCTTATTGCCGTAGATGTGGGAGTTCTCGTAGGCCCGGCGCCAGAACGCTTCGATCTGGCGCGGGTCGCTCTCCAGCAGCAGCGGCGTCAATACCTCACCGATATAAGCCGTCACAGACCGGGGCGTGTAGTAGGTCTCTCCCAGGCCGACGATCCCGCTGTCCGTCGTCAGTTCCAGGAAGGTAATGTTAGCGAAGGGAGCGAAGTGGATGGTTCGAACGCCGGTGATCTTCACGATAGACCTCTGCAGGAAGATGGTGGACCAGCACAGGGCAAGCGCTTCAGGGAGAACTATACAGCAGTTGAGCAACTTGCAAAAGGGCTATCCGGACCGTGAAAAACGGTTTGACAAAGGTGGGCCTTGGATATAATAATATGTGGACAGAGACACGGTGTAGCGGGGCATGGATCGCTGCGTCGTGCCAAGAGCTGTGTTCCTTGGCGCAGGCATAGATGTCGCACCGGAAGCGGCGTCTGCGCCGGCGGAGCATGGTGATGATCTCCACAAAGCCTCAACGAGTTTCCCTATGACCTACACAGATATCCAGAAACCCGCGCTTTCGTACCGCTATGAATTCGGCCTCGATGACCTGGAAGCTGCCCAGGCATGTGTCGACGCCCATGGGTTTGCCGTGGTCAAGCAGGTACTGTCCGAGGAGTTGGTCAAGGAGCTTCAGGAAGCGGTTCTACAGGTCATTGACCCGGACGGGACATTGGGCCCCGGTGAGAGCTACACTCACACTACTTTTGTCGAACACGCCCCTGCACTGTGGAAACTGCTCGACTATGAGCCCTATCTGCGGGTCCAGCGGCTCTTCTGCCAGGCGGACGAGCTGACCATCCACCGCTCAGCCGCGATTCTTCGCAATCCCGGTTCCTCTCCGCTCACGTGGCACTCTGACTGGCATGGCTTCAGTCAAGGCCCCCCGCAAAACGCCGGCGATGTCCTGAACCGGGGGCACTGGCCCTCGGGCCGCTGGTTCTACCTCACAGGCTCCTACCCTGAACACGGCGGCCTCGCCGTGATTGAAGATTCCCACGTGGAGGATTGGGCGGGGCCGGAAGGCTTTACGCTGACCCCGGACCGGGGCTCATTTCACCGGCAGGGAAGTGAGCCCAAAGGCTATGTCGGCTTCGACGTGCCGGGTACTGTGCCCCTGTTCACGGAGCCGGGCGATCAGATCATCTTCGCCGCTCGCACCTACCACGCCGCTTTCCCCAACCAGACCGACCAGGCGCGGCTTTCCTGCGGCCTCGGTCTCCGCCCGCGCAGCTACCGCATAGAGGCGCCTTGGCCGCTCCCTGAGTCGGCGCAGGCGTTCATCAAGGCTCTGCCTGCACGGCATCAGCACTTTGTAGAAAACTATGTCGGTATCGATACGGAATGGCGCGGTCAGGAGATGACCGCATGAGTAAGGCAGGACAGTTTCACGACAGCGACTTACGTCGACTTAGGACCGTTGGCGCCCGGCCCCTTGGATGCACTTGACGAGAGTACCTGTTGTTGCATGCGCTTCGATCGCTATCAGATCATTCCATCAGTTCAAAGGAGAAGAGAACATGAAACCGAACAACCTGAGTCGACGTGACTTCTTGAAGCTGTCTGCCGTCACCGGCACGGGAGCCCTTCTGGCTGCCTGTGCTATGCCGGCGGCGCCGGCGGGAGAGGGCGGAGCAGCAGCGCCCCCGGCAGTAACGACAACGATTGACTTCTGGGATTTCCCGTACTACTCATCGGCTCTTGGCGAGCCCGGTTCCTGGCAGTGGGAGCGGGCGAACGCCTTTATGGAAGAGAACCCAAGTATTGAGGTTGAGGTGCTTCCCCTGACGTGGGAGCAGGGCAGCAAGGTGACAACGGCCCTCGCGGCCGGTTCGCCCCCGGATGTTGTCGGCGGCGGCTGGATCCAGCTTGCCCTTTCGGCATTAGAGGTGGGACTGGCTCTGGACCTCACCGATTCGCTGGAAGAGCAGTTGTCCAGTGATATGGTCGAGGGAATGCTCGAACAATGCTCAATTGAAGGCAGGGTGTACATGTTGCCGTACTGGCCGGTCTGCCAGTCCGGCGTTGTCTACCTTGATGGCGTCGAGGAAGCGGGCGCGATGGATACCGCCCCCCAGGCGCCATGCTACGGGTGGAACATTGACCAGTTTAATGGCTGGCTTGAGGCTGTACGGGGCACCCGACCGGACGGCAGCGAGCGCTACGGACTCGGCATCCCATCCGCCCATTCCACGCCGGCTTTTCATTGGGTGACACTCCTCTATTTCCGCTGCTTCGGCGCCCACTTCTGGACCGATGAGACGGAATCGTGCGTCGACATGGCTTCGCCGGAGGCGATCAAATGCCTTGCATGGATGCAGGAGCTGGCCGCAAACGACCTGATTCCCGATCCGGCAGGGTACACCGGCGACGATAACAACGCCCTCATCGACCAGGGCAACGTCCTCATGCAGGTTGGCAACGTGGTACCCGGGGGAGCGCGCCGGGAGGGGATGGAGCTGGACACCGAGACCCTGGTCGTCACCGATACCGAAAACGAGCGCAAATGGCGCTTCATCCAGTATCCACACGATGACCCACATCCCGCCATCGCCTGGGGCGGCGCAAACTACTCCGGTCTGGTGCCCTTCAAGCCCGAGGACCCTGCTGATACGCCAGGACTGTTGAAGTTCCTCCACTGGATGACCAACACGGAAAGCGAAGAATGGCTGGTCAAGTCGGCGGGAATGCTGCCGTTCCGCAAATCCATTCTGGAAGAAGTCGCCGACGATCCCCTCGTGGTCTATACATCCGAATGTCTGATGCCGAACGCATGGTTCGATGCCAAGCGCAGTACCGAGACCATCGTGGTGCGCTCGATCTTTGAGGAACATTTCCAGGGCGCCTTCTCCGGCATGAGCGCGGAACAGGTGATGCAGGAGATGACCGACGACATCAACACGGCGCTCGAGAGCTGTGCGTAGAACCCCACCATGGATAAAGCTGGTCTCCCGCGACGACACGGCTCGCGGGAGACCCTTTCAGACTCCCAAAAGCGGTGACAGCCATGAACTATGCCAAGCGTGAGGAGATGTGGGGCTACATCTTCGTCACACCCTTCCTGGTTCTGTTCCTGGTCTTTGTGCTGGTGCCTACGATCATGTCCGTCGTGATGGCCGCGCTCGAATGGTACGATCGAAAGCCGGTCTGGGTTGGTATGGACAACATTGACCACGTCCTGAACGACAAGCGTTTCTGGCAATCTGTACGCAACACGTTAACCTACGTGGGGATGTTCACATTCGCTGCTGTCGCCCTGGCGCTTGCGGTGGCGATCCGGATCACCAAGTTCCGCAATCAGGGCATGCGCCAGGGCCTGCAAAGCGCGTTCTATCTGCCCAGTGTGGTTTCGCTCGTCGCTGTAGCGGTCGTCTGGCGCTACATCTTCAACAACCAGTTCGGGCTGATTAATTACCTGTTGAGTGTGGTCGGAATCGAACCTGTCAACTGGCTGGGGAATCCGCAGACAGCCCTGCCGTCCCTTGTCTTTATGGACCTGGTGACCGGGCTGGGCGTTGGCATTATAATCTTCGTGGCTGCAGTTCTCGGGCTGCCATCCGAGTTGTTCGATGCAGCCCACATTGACGGCGCCACCGGGTGGTTGGAAACGATATACATCACCATCCCCCTGTTGACCCCGAGCATCCTCTATGTGGCGGTCACGACAACGATCGTGGCAATGCAGCTCTTCGTCTCCGTCTTTTTCCTCACCAAGGGCGGGCCGGTGGGCTCCACGTTGACACTCGCCTTCCTGACCTACCGTTACGCTTTTGTCTTTCTGAAGGTTGGTTACGCATCGGCGGCCGGATTGGCGCTTCTTCTGCTCACCCTGGCACTGGCGGTGGTCCTCTTCCGCTGGTTCCGGTCGGTGGTGGAATACTAAAGGAGCCCGGGCGCGCCGTGCTGAAACAACCCACTGTCCCCGACGAGCTTGTCTCGCGTCCAATCCAGACCGAAAAGCGTTCCTGGCGCAGACTTAGGGAAAAGATCGGCGGCAACATCACATTGCTGCTGCTCCTTTTTTGGGCTCTCGTCTCATGGTTTCCCCTCTACTGGATGGTGCTGACCAGCTTCAAGAAAGGCCAGCAGGCACAGGCGCTGCCCCCCGGCCTGTGGTTGAAGGAGCCCACCCTGGAGTCCTATCAACACGTGCTGAGTTCGACTTTCCCGGTGCTGCGCTGGTTGGCCAATAGCCTCTTCGTCTCCGTCACGGTTACGGTCTTGGGGCTGCTGTTGTGCGCGGCTGCCGGATATGCTTTTGCGCGCAAGCGCTTTCGGGGACGTGACATCATCTTCTGGATGGTGCTGAGCACGATGATGCTGCCGGGTTTCTCCAGGCTGATCCCGGCCTTTATGCTGACGCTGCTGCTCAACCTGCATGACACCTACTGGGTCATGATCCTGCCCGGGCTGGCATCACCCTATGCGGTCTTCCTCATCCGCCAGTTCATGTTGACGCTGCCGTCCGAGCTGTTCGACCAGGCGCGCATCGACGGCGCCGGCGAAATCCGCCTCTGGTGGCAGATCGCGCTGCCGCTGACCAAACCGGCGCTGGCGGCATTGGGCACTTTCACCTTCGTGGCAACGTGGAACGACTTCGTGTGGCCCCTGGCCGTGATCAACGACCTTAAACTGATGCCCATCCAGGTCGGCGTGACCCTGCTGCGCGGCATGGAGCGCACGGGGCGGAACGATTACCCGATCGCCATGGCCTCCGGCGTGCTGATGGCCGTGCCGCCGGTTATCATCTTCTTCCTGTTCCAACAGTACTTTATTCGCGGCCTGACCATCGGCGCGTTGAAGGGCTAGTGGATACCGGCGCGACTACCCCTCACAGAACTGTCGCTGTGCCAGGCTGAACCCCAATCAAGTCACTCTCATAGTCGTCAGCGGATGCAGCCCCAAGCGTCGGCTCGGCCCTGTCCCGCACAAACTGACTACGTCTTACAGCTTGATGCGGTCCTGTGTCAAGACTTCCACTCGATCAACACGCCGAGGAAACTATTCGGGCGCTCAACGAGCATCTCGTATGTCTCTCCAACTTCGTCTGGCCGAATGCGGTGGCTGATCAGCCCCTCGCTCAGCAGCGAGCCGTCCGCGAACAGTTGCAATACCAGATCAAGGTTGCGCTCCCGCGTCCACGGATCCTGCGTCGTGTGTGCATGCCCGGACACGCGGGCATGCGCGCCGATCAGCGAGACGCCTTTGTGGTGAACAGCCTTGTAGAGATCGATTTCGGCCGACCCGCGGGGGCTGCCCAGCAGCACCACGCGCCCGCCGTCGCCTGCCAGGTCCAGGGCCTGCGGTACGACATGGGGATTGCCGGTCGCTTCGACCACGACCTCCGCCATGTGTCCACCGGTGATGTCGTCCACTGTCTGCCTGACGTCCGACTGCTCCGGATTGAGAGCATGGACACCACTGGCGCCTGCGATCCGCACACGATTGGGAAGGAGATCAACCCCGATCACGGGCCGCGCGCCGGACAGGCGAGAAAGCTGCGCCGCAAACTGGCCGATCAGCCCCAGACCCAAGACGATCACCGTTTCGCCCAAAGCAACTTTGCCCTGACGCACGCCCACCGCGCTGATACCACCCATCACAGCCAGTGCGCCCTGTTCCAGCGTAACGTCCGGCGGCAAACGCCACATTTTGGTGGTGCGTACATCACACAGGGCCCAGTCGCCATGCGATGCGTAGACCACCACACGGTCGCCTTCTGCCCATTCTGTCACCTCGCGGCCGACCGCCTGCACGGCGCCTGCCAGGGCGTAGCCCATGTCGATGGGGAACTGCGGCGGGTCCGGCCCTGAAAAGCCGCTGTGTGAGCCGCTGTACATCGCGAGCTCTGTACCCGCGCTGATGAGGGAGCAGGCCGACTTGACGACAACCTCATGCGGGGCGGGCGCCTCTGGGATTTCGAAGGATTCCCATTCAATCTGGCGAACCGCCGTACAGACCAGGCGTCTGGCTTGCATCCTGTTCTTCCTCTTGAGCTGCTGTCCGGTCGCCTGCGCTTCGTTCCTCATTCTGTTTTGCCATCCATCCATGTACGCATCGACGATCTGCTGTCACGATTTGCCCATGCATAGTAGGGAATGAAGATCAGGCCGACGTCCGGTTGGTCGTATGATCCGCCGTCTCCTTGTAGAGCAACAACCCCGCCGAGAAGATCCTTCCGGAAATCTGCTCCGAATTCGTTCAGCAATGCTGACTGCCGGTAGTGCCCCAAAAGCTCGCGGCCGTCATCCCTCCCGTTCCCCGGCGGCAACGTAACGTACGGGCCCCACATATCAATGGCGGGATTATCGGTACTCTCCACGCAATACACAAGCGGGCCGCGGCACAGCGCCACCTTGCCTTCAAAGTACCTGGCGCGCGGGTCGGCAGTCATGGCAACAACAGGCATCGGCAGCTGCAGTGTGACACTGTCACCTTTGCGCCATTCTCTGGTGATGCGGCAGTAGGTTCCGGACGCGATGTTGCCTTCGACTGGTCGTCCATTCACCTGCACGGTTGGATTGCGGCACCATTCAGGTATTCTCAGGTTCAGATCAAGAGTGGAAGGCCGTTCGGGATCGAGGGTGATGGTTACGTTGCCGTCCCATGGATAGGACGCGTCCTGAGCAAGGCACAGTTTGGTCCCGTCATCCAGGCGCCAGTCCATCGTACAACTGTCATACAGGTGGACCCACACGCCATCCTGTGAAGTGCTGAACACGTATCCTGGCAATGACGCGATCGTGCGCAGCGCGTTGGGTGAGCAGCAGCTGGTGGAAGCTGATGACCAGGGAGTGCGCTGCCAGTGGTTGCCGTCTGATGAGAGGGGACACATATAATGGAACTTTCCGCCGTCGGCAGATACGTGCACCAGGAAGCCGTTGTACAGCGTCCTTTCCATCAGGTCGGCGTAACAGGCATCGCCCGTCACGGCCAGCATGCGCCAGTTCCAGGCCGCGTTTCCAACTGCTTCACACGTCTCCAAACCTGTGCCCAGCAGGAACCTGAAAACACCCGCATGCAGTTCGAAGGCCTCCTTGCATGTCAGTTCGCAGTTTTCAGAGTCCACGGCCAGTTGGCCGGTGAGATGCAGCTTGCCGGCTGTCATGTCACGCCAGATGGCAGTGAGCTTGTCCATGAATACCTGATCGCCTGTCTCTGCATGGTAGTCGGCGCCGCCGCACATGAGGTATGTCTGACGTACAACGTGCCTGCTCAAATAGCCGAGGAAATCGGAACCGATGATTGGGGGCTGTCTCAGCAGGGGAGTGAGGAAATGCCTGGCGCCGGCGAGATACCTCTCTTTGCCCGTAGTGCGGTAGAGTTCGACCAATGCCATTTCGATGACGCTGTGCCCGGCAAAGTTCTCCCCTCGAAACTGCTGGCAGATTGCGTCGGCAACACGCTGTGCACACGCCAGAAATTCGGTCGATCCAGTTGCGCGGTAGTGTGCAATGGCAGCCTGGATCATATGTCCCGGGTTGCCCAGTCCGTACGATCTTTCGAAATCGTCGCCATAGTAGACAGCCCAGAACTCGTTGTCCTGATGCGCATTGGCAACCCCGGTCACAAACAGGTCGAGCAGGGCGCGCGTGTCAGGATCGTCTCCGGACTGTAGGACATATGCGCAAGCTTCCAGCCACTTATGGAAGTTCGCGCGCCAGGAATGGCCGTTTCGTGAGCGGTTCATTCCGGTGGGATTGGTCCTGAGCGTTTCCAGGCCGGCCGCGATTCCCGCCTTGTCGCCCGCCGCGTAGGCCCTGAACGGCGCGGTCTGGTCGTCTACGTCCAGCCAGGCCAGGAACGCCGGGATGCCATTCGTCCGGTTGACATGCATGCGCGTCTTCCAGAACCCATCGCGCATGGTAACGGCCTGCACCGGGACGGGTTTGAGACGGGCAAAAGGGCTGGCAACGGTGGACACTACGCCGGCCTCCTGCCAATGTGGGATATGTCGAGTGTCTGACATGCAAACATCCTCCCTGGGAACGTGCGCATCCTGTCAGCACGCGGACGTCTCGCCCGCCCCGACGCGATACGCAATTTGGAACCTCACTCCATCTGGACTTCCGTCGCACCGGCGGCGAGGAACGGGCCGAGCGTTTCACCCCGCAACAGCTTGTCCAAATCGTCCAGGAACTCCAGGTAGGTGCCCTGCCAGCCAAAGTGGTCCCAGAACCAGCCGTCATACGGCGACCCCGCCGTGGCCTCGCCCTTCGGAACGTCGGCATAGCGGGCGCGCATTGCCACGATCTGCGCCGCCTGCAGCCGCCCCAGTTTGTAGTCCAGGTACAGTTCGAAACAGTCCACAAAGATGCGCACGTCGTTCACGTTGGCTTCAAGCAGCCCGGCGACGTGGGCAAAGGAAGCCGGGTCAATCTTGCCATCCAGCTGCCGCCACGCCGCCAGCACGCTTTCCATGTGGCTGATGGACGGCCTCTTCTCGGCCATCAGCTCGTCGGCATAGGCGGCGGTCAGCGGCACGCGGTTGAAGATGAGCTGGTAGCGCGGATCGTTGCGCAGCGCTTCGCCCTCCTCCTCGGGATAGGCGTCGAGCGGCAACGCCAGCCCGAGGACGTCCTCCCCCGCGCGATCCATCCCCGGATGCAGGTAGTCGGTCCAGATTCGCCACGGTCCGTTGAGGCGTGTATCCAGGTAGCTGTAGCGCGCAACATAGCTGTGACACTGGGTCAAGCCGCTGCGGCTGAACAGGGCGCCGATGGTGGCGGGATAGGTTGTGCGCAGGCCGGGGAGGAACGCGCGCGCCTCCTCGCCATACTCCATCGTCAGCCACTCGGACAGGATGTCGTCCGGATCGAGGTAGGGGTTCCAGCACAGCTTGCCGTAGGCATACCAGTTGGAGAGATTGAGCGGATGGTCTATCTGTTCGGGATGGATCCCCAGATTGGCGTCAAACCCATCACAGTTTTTGTCGGCTGCCTTGAGGAACTCTTCCTGCCAGCGGTGGGCCATCGAGCAAGGCAGGAAGTTCAGCCCGGCCGTATCGCCCACCAGCGCCAGCTCGAACACGTAGGGGGAACGCTCGCCCGGTCGATTGCCGATGTGGCGCCAGATCGGATGCGGCGGATAGGGAGGGCGAAAGTCCCAGTACAGGTGGCAGGGCGCGATGCGCACATTGGCTGGGAGTTCATCCCCCCAGTCCCCGAACAGCTCTGTTTCGGATTTGGCGTAGGCGGCCTGGTCGGTGACCGCAGGCCAGAGCAGCTCTCCGTCGATGGTGGCCAGCGCCTCGCTGACCAAACGCATGCCGGCCAGAACGCGCTCGCGAACCGGCAGCGCGCGGCAGCGCTCGCAGTCGTCCTCGTGCGGGCCTGGCGCGTTCTCGCCGGCGCCCCAGACGATGGCATTGCGGACCGACGGCATGGTGTCGGCCAGACGCGCGGCGAAATCGTGCCACTGCGCGCGGACGGCATCGGAAAAGGGACAGACGTCTTCATAGTTCCCGTTTTCGTCCGGCTCGGCATAGTGGAGGGACAGACCGACCGTTACGCCGAAGCGGTCCAGAAAGCGGGCGAACTGCTCGACCGACTCAGCGTGGGAAAGCCAGCGTTCGAACTGTGAGCCCCTGGCCGCGTATTGAGCGAACAAACCGAGGCTGTTGACGCGCATGGCCAGCAGCCGCCGGGCGAGGTCCAGGTACTCCGGGCACTCTACCGGGCGCAGCATCTTTTCGTAGTCCAGGATACTCTTGAAGGGCAGACACCAGACCTTGTTCGAAGGCGTTTCCCACATCCGCAGCGCGCGCACCGGGAAATGCGGGCCATCGGTCAGCGCTGTGATGGCCTGGTTGCGTCGGGCGCGGTCGATGCACTCCTGCACCCCATACAGAACGCCCCGCCCATCGCCGCCGGTGATGCGCAACGTGGTGCCCCCCTCCACCTCGATGCGATAGTGCTCCGGCTTCAAGTCGGTCCCGTCGGTGTCCAGCCAGGCCGTGACATTCCCTTGATCGGAATGAGTCCCGATGGTTGGCCTTATACCACCCAGCTTTTCGACCCAGCGTGCCAACTCGTCGGCGGCGGTCCGAACGCGTGGACTGGCATCGCGCGGGAGTCTGATCGCATCGATCACTGGCATCTGCATGTCTGTGTTTACCTCCTGCGATTCTCGCTTCAACTCAAGTGGTCAACCGGTAGGGTTGCATTAAGTGGCTGCGTACGCCCATTGTCCGCATATCATAGTACGCCAGGCACTAAAGTCATCCTCAAAGATCGCTATATCGGCGTCCTTGTCCGCTTCCAAGCTGCCCTTGCGGTCATCCACGCCGATAACGCGGGCTGGCGTCAGGCTTGCCATACGAATGGCCTCTACCAGTGGAACACCCACGGTGTCTATCAGAATAGGTATCATCTGGTTCAACATTGTGGTGCTGCTCGCAAACGCGGTTTATTGACAAAGTACGACCCTCTACGTTCAATACCCGGAATTGTCAAACCCAGGGAGTTGTACCAAATGCACTTTGGACTATAATACTACCTTGTGATTGAGAGATTGCAGCAGAATTCGGCAGAGCAAAAGCCTGCCGTGCCGGCTTACAGACTGAGGTGAGCTGAGGAAAATATTATGACGCAGGAAGACTATAGCCTTACCGCAGAGCAAATCCAGCTTTTTGAAGTTTTCGGGTTCCTGGTCCGGAGAAATCTGTTCAGTCCCGAGGAGATGAATAAGATAAACGAAGAATTCGATCGTCGCCTTGCATCCATTCTGGAGGAAACCGGTCCTGAAGAAAAACCTGTTTTCAACAACTGGGGTAACCGGATCCCGGAAACCCCCTTTATTGCCAGCTTGCTTGAGGACCCGCGTATTTATCTGCCCGCGGAACAGCTGATAGATGAAGATTCCGTTCCCGTCCATTCTAACGCCAACAGCTATGAGAACAGTACCGAATGGCATCCGGATTGGAGCGATCCTCATCTATTGGCAATCAAGAACGTCATGTATCTGCAGCCGACAACCGCTGACCGCGGCGCATTGCGTGTCATTCCCGGGTCGCACAAAAATCCATTACATGAAGAACTTCATAGCATTGGATTGCGCAGCACGTTTGGCCCCAAAAAGGCCCGGTTCTTGGAAGAGTCTGGTCTGAGCGGTGAAGATATTCCCTGCTATGTATTCAATTCGAATCCGGGTGATGTCATTATCTTCAACCAGTTGACCTGGCATGCTGCCTTCGGCGGCTATAGAGACCGCCGCACCTGCACCTTTAATTTTTATGGCGCCCCAAGGACACCCGAAGCGGTGGAGTCGATGCGCAAAGTGGTGGAACACATTCCTGAACTCAAGAAGAACTTGGGAACGGTGGGGTTGCAATATCATCCCTGGTGGCTGGAAAATCCTGAAAATAACCCCAGGCGTGCGCGCTGGATTAGTTGGTTGGAGGAATGGGGTTTCGTGGAAGCTTATAATCACTAATGAACCTTCACAAGGGTCTAGCCTTCCAGGTACTGGAGCACCCCATCCCAATCACAATACGTGCCGCCGACCATCTTTTGGGGCTCCGGGCGCGGTATGTGCATGTCCGAACCACCGGTCTTGACCAGTCCGAGGCGATCTGATATCCGTACATATTCGTCCTCTTGGGCCTCGGTGTGCGCGGGATGGAACACCTCGACACCGTCGAGTCCTTCGTCAGCCAGGGCAGCGATATTCTCTTCGTCGAACGTGAAAACGACGCCCGTGTCGTGGCCGGGATGAGCGACCACGGCAATGCCGCCGGCCTCGTGAATAGCCGGAATTACCTCCGGTACCGGTGGGTGGAGAACCCGGACGCCGGACTCCTCCCGCAAGGCCATGAACTCTTTTTGATTCGACACAACGCCTTTTTTCAGCAGCAGCCTATATAATGCTGTCGACTCGGAATGTTCCTGAGCCTTCACCTCGGCGTCGTATTCAGCGATGGTCACCTTTGTGCCTTTCCCCTGCAGATATTCCAGCAAGGCGACACTGTACCTTCTTCTCACCGACCAGATTTCATCGGCCAGAAAACCTTCCAGAGAAGGAAGCGGACCATCGCGGAAAAAGCCCAAAACGTGGGCCGGTATCCCGCGCCACGAACTTGTGATCTCGATACCGGGCAAAAAGGTCACGTCGTATATGGTCGAGAGTCGTTGGCCTTCCGCAATGCTATCGATGGTGTCGTGGTCGCTGAAGGTCACGGCCGTCAGTCCGCGCGCCATGGCAATGCTGAAGACCTCCTCCGGGTCAAACGATGCGTCGGAGGACGCATGAGTATGGACGTGCAGATCTGCTCTTCTCACGAGGTTAATCTCCTTACCTGCTGTGATTCTACGCGAATTGTGTTGAGCCCGTCGATGACAAAGAGTTCGCTGAGAGGTAGCCTGCGTCCACCTGGGCTCGGATACGACTTGGGGGCGCGCTCATTGTAGAAAATCTTCTCGTTTCGGTGCTCAGTCGTAGTGGATGTGCGGGTCCAGCTAACCTTACCAAAGATCAACGAGCAAACGGGCGAGACTATTGCTGTCGAAGGGGATCGAAGACATCACGCAGCGCGTCGCCAATGAAGTTGAAGCCAAGCACACAAAGGATCACGGCAAGGCCCGGCGGTATCCAGAGCCAGGGACGGATCTGCAGAACGACCAGGTTATTGGCCTGAAAGATCAGGTTTCCCCAGCTTGGCGTCGGAGGCTGCACACCCAGGCCGACAAAGCTGAGGCTGGCTTCGAGCAGGATGAAGCCGCCGATGCTGGTCACCATGCTGACCAGGATGATGCCGGACAGATTCGGCAGAATGTGCCGGAAGATAATACGACGGTTGTCTACCCCGATGGATCGGGCAGCCAGGATGTAGTCCTCTTCCCGCACTGTCAGAATCTGGCCTCGAATCAAGCGGCACACACCGTGCCAATTCAGAAGTGCAATAGCAATAAACAGATTGACCAGGCTGGGTCCCAGCAAGGATACCATGATCAGGAGCATCATGAAATCGGGAAATACCTGCATCACCTCGACTAGCCGCTGGATCAAGTTATCCACCCAGCCGCCGAAGAAGCCCGATATGGCGCCCATGAGCGTGCCGATGACCGTCTGCAGCATCACCCCCAGCGCACCGACCAGCAGGGAAATGCGTCCGCCATAGACGAGGCGAGACCACATGTCTCTGCCGATCGCGTCCGTACCCAGCCAGTGTTCGCTGCTCGGCGGTTTGACCAGGTTGTACGCGTCGGTTGCGGAAGGCTCATAGCTCGTCACCAGAGGCGCAGCCAGCGTGACGACCAACAGCGCGCCGATCATGATCGCGCCGAGGACGCCGAAACGATTGCGCAGAAAGTCCTTCCAGGCGCGAGACTGAAATAGGCCCTGTCGGCGCGTCAACGCGGCGTCGTCGCTCGCAGAGGGTTGCTCGCGCTGTAAGGAAGGTCGTTCCAATACCTCTGTACGTTTGGTCATAATGGTGAGCCCCAGTCCATGCCGAGAATCTCACGCCGCTGTGCACCGTTGTCTGGGCCGGAAATGAGGCCTGCGCCCGTCATCCTGAACGCAGCGCAGGATCTCATCGGTGTCCTCGCGAGATCTGCAGCTCTATTAAAGGCGATAAGAGGAAGCTCATCTATAGGCGATACGAGGATCGACAAACGCGTAGGCGATGTCGGCGATCAGATTTGCGATCAGCGTCAGGATGGCGATAACGATCACGTTGGCCATCATAACGGGGTAATCTTTCGACAGTGCAGCGTCCAGCACCCAGCGACCGATGCCAGGCCAGTTTGCCAAACGTTCTACCAGCACTGAGCCGGCAAACAGGGCCGGCAGCCGGTAGCTGACGATCGTCACGATCGGCATGAGCGCGTTGCGGAAGGCATGGCGCATGATCACGACACGCTCTGGGAGTCCTTTGGCCTGCGCCGTGCGCACGTAGTCCTCGCCCATCACCTCCAACATGCTGGTGCGTGCAAAGCGGATAAAACCGGCGGAACCACCCAGCCCGAGCACCGTGACCGGCAGGATCATGTGCTTGAGGCTGTCCCACAGTCCTCTATCGCCGCCTACGGAATACATCCCGCTTGCGGGGAGCCAGTTGAGCTGCAAGGCAAACACCCATATGGCCAGAAGCAGGAAGAAGAAACCGGGCAAGCTGAGAAAGAGGAATGAGATGACGGTGGTCACGACGTCGAATAGCGAGTACTGGAAGAGGGCGGAGAGGACGCCCAGCCCAAGTCCTACCACAAGGCTGACCGCCAGGGAGGTTACCGTCAACCTCAGCGTCACCGGTAGTCTACGGACCATCTCCTCGAACACGTCCGCTTGATCAATCATCGAGCGGCCAAAGTTGCCCTGGGACAGGTTCCACAGCCAGCGGAGGTACTGCACGTGGATAGGTTTGTCCAGCCCTAACTTCTCCTTAAGGTAGTCCTCGTATCCCTCTTTTGCCTCATATTTGTAGCCATGTCCGTCAATCGTGATTTCTATGTGTTCGAACGCAATATCGGGCGGCAACATGAATTGGGTGGGATCACCAGGCGCCAGGTGCATCAGTCCGAAGTTGACGATGGTAATAATGAAAAGGATCGGGAAGATGAGCCATATGCGCCGGATGATGTAAGTCGTCATCAGACCCCCTGCGGCGGGCATAGGGGCACGAGGACGAACATCCCCATGCCCCTACCCCTACCAATCAGATTCTACACAAACCCAATTCGGGCGTGGCTAGCCCTCATCATCGCAGATGTACCAGTCCAAGAGGCCATAGTCTGCACCGCCGCGGTGCACCAGCCCGGTTGTGGTGTTGGGAACGACACCGCAGATATTGGATCGCGTGCCCCACACGCGCATATTGGTGGAGAAGGTGATCCAGGGACCATAGTCGTACCAGATTTTGGTGGCCCTGGCGAGGTTTCTCGTGCGTACTTCATCATCGAGCGTGGCCCGGGCTTCCTTGCACAAGGTGCCGAATTCATCGTCGTACCAGCCGGTATTCTCATAATTCCTGCCAAGCGGTCGATGGAAGTAGTAGCAGGCTCGGAGGCTATATCCCCGAACGGTTCCGCCGCCCCCTTCGCTAACGTCGTACTCGCCGGCGAGCAGTTTGTCAGGGAAGGCCAGGCCGACGATCTGCATCTCGACGTCCAATCCCACCTCGCGCATCATGTCAATCCACAGGTTCCAGATGGGCTTTTCAGCGTCATCGAGGAAGATGATGGTGCGGTCGGCATCCCATTCGCCCGCGTCGATGGCTTCCTGGATCAACTGCTTTGCCATTTCGGGGTCGTACTCGCGCCACACCATGTCCTCGGCTCGATAGGCTCCTTCGTTGGCCATCCAACTGTAGGTCTTGCTGCCATGCCCCAGCGTGTGGGCGGCGACGATGGCGTCGCGGTCGGTGGCGTATTCCATCGCGTAGCGGATCTTGTCCGGTAGGGACCCGGGCCGGCGATTGAACTGAATCCCAAGCATCCCCAGAGATTCGTCCACGAGGATCTTCAGGTCGGGATTGCCCTCCAGGCCTTCGATGTCGCTCACCTGCAAGTACTGGGTGACATCCAGGTCGCCAGCGACCAGAGCCGGGAGCTGCGCTTCGTGTTCCATGGTGATGGCAATGATCTTGTCCACCTTGGGTTCGCCGAAGTACTTCGCGCCCCACCAGTCATCGACCGCAACAGCTTCGAAGAACACATCCCTCTCCAAGTCGCCCAGACGGAAGGGGCCGCTCACCACGGTGGGATTCATCGCCTCGGGATTCTCGCCGGTGATGAGGGTTTCCAGGGGAAACTTCTCAAAGATGTGCTTGGGAACAATGCCCACCCTGGGGCCGTACTCCTCGTGGTGCGGCGTGCAGTTGTTTCTGCCCTCTTGCATGTCAAAGCGGACCGTGTGGTCATCCACCATCACGATGCCCACGATCTCGTCGGCTTCGCCTTTCACGTACTCCTGCTCGCCGACCCACCCATAGTTCCGGTTCATGACTTCGGGATGGGACAACATTTCGAACGTATACTTGACGTCTGCTGAGGTCAGCGGGGTGCCGTCGGACCAGACGGCGTCTTCATACAGGTAGAAGGTGGCGGAGTCGCAGTTCTGCGTGAGCTCCCACTCCCTCGCCAGCCACGGCACCGCCTCGAAATCTCTGTTGTGGAGGAGCAACGGCATATAGAAGTAGGGTTCGATGTCGCCCTGGGCCTTATAGGTAGGATAGGGGAAAATGTTGAACCCTTGGGCCCAATTGGAACGGAAGCCCACGCGGATCACGCGTTCACCATCCTCATCCATTGTGGTGTCCGCGGCCTCTCCTCCGGATGTGGTGTCCGGAGCAGGCGCGGCCGGCGCGCCGCAGGCGGTCATGACCATGCCGAACGTCACCAGCATGGCGATAAGCGTGAGGTGCCAATGCTTGTTGTTCATCTCGTGTCCTTCCTTTCTGCAATTGTCTTGAGATTGTTCGGAGTAACTGAACGTGAGAGGGCCAATGAGGACCGAAAGCGGCACGATATGATTAACGTAAGGGCGGGACCTTAAGACCGAGTCGGCCTCCCATTTACGTTGAACACTGCGAGGAATCCTAATGCGGGCAGAAACAGCCAAACCGCTCGATGAACATCCGGATCGCACTCATGATCATCGTCATCTGGCCGTCCAGCATTCGTACCACCACTGCTGGCTGATTCCCGATCAGGTGCCGCCGTCTCGGCTAGTCATCCTTACGATGAATTTTTAATATAACATATACTGTAACATAGTGAAGACAAGAAGTCAACAACGATAAATCTGATGCTCATATACCGTCGCCGAAAGAAATTGGCCCAAAAACCGCGTTTTCCAACAGCCTGCAATATGGGCAATTACAGTTTAATTCTGACGTACCCCCTCAAATGTTTCGTTAACGATGAGTCCTGTCTTCTCATTCAGCACGATAGTTACTTTATCCGCTTCAAATGACATTCTGAGTTCGAATACGTTGATATCGGCCATCTCATCTATGGTTAAAAGAAAATCTCCATTTGTATCCCAGTTTCCTGTTATTCCCGTAGACAGCCCAAATCGTCCAGGAACGATGGTGTAGATACCATCCAACCTCATTGGTGCCGCAAGTTGTGTCAATATTGGGGCCACAAGTTGGTTGAATTTTCCGGATGTGGGATCAATCATGGAAAACCTGACCTCTGCTTCTTCTTGACCATTGAAACGCAAAGAAATCGTCTTGAAGTTAAGAAAATTTTCATCAAGAACAAAAATTTCCCCTGATATGACTTGCGCTATTTCCGGCAAATATATATGTTGGAGAGACGGCGCGGCTGTAATCGCCTCTGTCTTCTGCTGAAGATTCTCATTACCTTCTGGATTTTTCGGTAATGCCTGATCTGATATCGACAATATAAACTCACCAACTTTTTCTCCATCATATTCCAACAACTCATTCTCTCCACCAGTGATAACCGTTACGATATTTGCGTCTGGTAAAACAGTAAGCGATTGCCCACCACGACCAGCAGCATAGTACATTCCAGAAAAAGGCCCTTCTGAAACGACGTGCCAGGCATATCCATAATCGCGACCTGGACGGATGAAGGTATTCGTCTTTACCGCACGATCAACTTGGGTTTGTGTTGATTTTTCTACCCATTCTGCATTCAATAACTGTTTCCCCTCCCAGAGCCCATTGTTCAGATAAAGGTACCCTATCTTAGCCAGATCACGAGGATGCAGATGAAGATCCCCCCAACCTCTCGTTATTCCCTGAGGGTCTGCAGGCCAGATAACCTCATTAATGCCAAGCGGAGCAAAAAGGTATTTCTGCGCAAAATCGAGCAGGCTCATTCCTGTTGCCTTTGTCAGGATCGCCGAAAGTAAATGTGAATTTCCACTGCAATAAGCATACTCTTCGCCCGGTCCCCTGGCCATGGGCAAATCTAACACAAACTGCACCCAATTTTCACTTGTGAACATCTCATTATGTTCTTTTTCTCCTGGTTGATATCCACAACTGAAACCGGAAGTCATGGTGAGCAGGTTTTCTATGGTTATCTTTTCTTTATTCGCATCAAGATTGGCAATGGTACGTTCTGGGAAATAAGATAACAGGGGCTGTTCGACACTTTCAATAGAACCCTGATCAATAGCAATACCGATTAAAACCGATGTAATACTCTTGGTAACAGAAGCCACATCATGGACAGTCCCACCCGGGGTGAATGGATAAAAGTAAGCATCTAGTCCGATATTGCCGTTTCGAATGATCAACATGCTATGAATGTTCAATTTGTTTTCCCGGTAAAAACTCAGTAATTCCACCAGGCTTTCGGAATCCATTCCTTGACTTTCTGGAGTTGAGGTCTGCCAATCTTCAGTAGGCCAGTTTATGGTTGCATTGGACGTGGAAGTGCCGCTAACACAATCTGAATTTTTCATTCTGAACTTCCTTCCTGATTGGAGCGTGCCCAAGCCGGCGGATCGCGTATATCCGAGATATGCCCGTTGGTAAATTCTACTCACTCAGTAACCGGATTACGCCTACAGCTTGATGCCGCCCTGTGTCAAGCCCGTGACAAATTGACGCTGCAACGCCAGGAACAGCATAAGCACCGGCGCGATCATCATCACTGCGCCGGCGCTGGTGAGCGACCAGTCGCGGCCGAAACGCTGTGTGAAGTTGTAGTAGCTTGTCGTCACCGGCATGAGCTCATCCCGCTGCAGGAAGATGAGCGCGGCCTGGAACTCGCTCCACACGCCCAACCCAACCACCAGACCTACCGTCAGAAAGGCCGGCCACATGATTGGGATCACCACCCGCGTCATCACCTGCCACTCATTGGCGCCGTCCACGCGGGCCGCGTCCTCAAAATCCCGCGACAGACTCATGAGGAAGGAGCGCAGCAGGAAGATGGCGAACGGAGAATTGAAGGCAATGTACATGATGATCAGACCGGCGCGCGTGTCCAGCAGCCCCAGACTGCGCCACATGATGAACAGCGGGATGACATAGAGCCAGAAGGGAATGGTGGAGAGGGTCAACATGTAGACCAGATAGAGGTTGTCGCCCGGGGGATCGAGCCGCGCCAAGCTGTAGGCGGCCATGCCGCCCAGCACGAGAACGCCGGCAACGGTGAATACAACGTAGATCAGGCTGTTGGTCAGGGTGGTGGCAAACTCGCCCTGAACCCAGGCATTGACGTAGTTCTCGATCTGAACGACCCGGGGAAGCCCAATAGGATTGGTACCCAAATCATTGAAGGATTTCAGCGAATTGAAGAACAGGACCAGGATCGGGCCCAGCGCAAGGCAGACCAGCAGAAGCAGGATGACATAGTTAAGAATCAGGTTTGACTTGCCTTTACGCTTAAACATCAATGGCATCCTCTTGGTTATGCCGCGCCAAGCACAGTCGAGAGCGTCGCCAAGCGCCTAAACATCCCAGCCCCTGCGGCGAAAAAACACGAAAATCGTAGCCATGATACCGGCAATCGCGCTCATGGTTATGCCGATTGCGGCGCCGTAGCCAGCCTCAAAACGCTGGAAGGCCTGTTTGTAAAGATAAGTGGCCAGCATCTCCGAACTGCCGGCAGGTCCGCCGTGGGTCAGGATCCACACATAGTCAAAGACCAGGAAGGACCAGATAGCCGTCATCATCAGCATGAAGAATACTGTCGGGCGGATTCCGGGCAAGGTGACGTGGAGGAACTCCTGCCAGCGATTGGCGCCGTCGATCTTGGCCGCGTCATACAGGTCCGATGGTATGCTCTGCATTGCGGTGAGGAAGAGGATCATCAGGAACCCCCACCAGTGCCAGTTGTCGACGAAGGCGATCGCGGCCAGGGCGGTATTCTTGTCACCCAGATAGGGATAGGCCAGCCCTTTGATCCCCCAGTCTTCCAGGGCGGCGCCAAAGCCAAGTCTTGGATCGAGCAGCATACGCCAGATCGACGCGACCACAACACTGGGCAGCACATAGGGAATGAAAAAGGCGGTGCGGATTGTCATTGAGCCGACGCGCACCTGCGCCAGGAGCGTGGCTACCGCGAGCGCCATGACAAATGGCACCGTGAGGAAGAAGGCCAGCCACATCAGGTTATGGCGAAGCGCCAGCAGAAAGTTGCGATCTTCGAAGAAGAGCTCGCGGAAATTGTCCAGCCCAACAAATTCTGCCTTGCCGATTCCGGACCATTCGGTCAAGGAGTAGTACATGCCGACAACGGACGGTCCGACGACAACCACGAGGTGCAGCAGGGTGATTGGCGCGATAAAGAGCCACGGCATGATCTGGCGGCGGAAGCGCCTACTGTGCAGCCAGGGTCGCTTGTGCTGCGTTACCGTGGTACCGTCGGCGGCGGTTGGGGATGTAGTTTGCAATTCATCCGTTTCGTTCACGGCAGAATGATGGTAGCCCTCAAGCAGAAGCAGTTCAAAGTCAGCAATCGTTGTCAGATGCGCTACCGCTCCGCCATATGAGCGTTCGCGCGCCGGTGCTCTGACCTGTTCGGACGGGTTCCCGATGCTGGCAAATGCGGTCCTCGTCCGGCAAGACGAGGACCGCAACTGTTTCAATGCATGTGAAAATGGGCTCGCGCAGGGTCAGATATGCTACTGATTCGTCACTGGGCGTGCAGCAGGAGACCTTTAACGGTCGGGTATGACCAGAGTCTCGCCGGCCGCCAGCTCTTCCTGGAAGGCTTCGTCAACCGCGGCCATGTACTCCTCGGGCGTCATATCGCCCACCCAGACCTTCTCTATCTCTTCGTAGATCACCTGGTTCGTCTTGGGCGGGAAGAATGACCAGGTGGTATAGCCGTAGTTGCCCTCATCCGACGCCTTGGCGAACTCAGACAGAAGATGGGCCATGCGCGGTTCAACGCCTTCCAGCTGGGCCGGATCAAGGCGAATCGGTGCGGTCGCATACTGGCACTCGACCAGCAGGCGTGACTGAATTTCGGCCGAGTTGTAGTGGGTCAGGAACTCGGCCGCGGCTTCGGGGTGTTCTGAGTTCCGATTGATCGATTGGGTGCTGCCGGTGCCGATGTTGAACATGGGATCGCCGGTCAGAGATGGCATGGGCACCCAGTCCCAATCGTTGCCATGTTCGCTATCCTCGGTGAACATTTCGCCCACCAGGCTATCGTAGATCCAGGTTCCCTCCATGGTCATGGCAGCCTCCCCTGTGGCAAAGGCCGCGCGGGCGATAGAGAAGTCGGTGACCAGGAAGTTCTCGGGGCTGCCCATCCAGTAACCGGCCTGGAACATGCGGTTCAGGGTCTCGATGGCGGTGACAAAGTCAGGATCCGTCCAGGAGATTTCACCCTTGAGGGCCTGGTAGACCTTTTCCGGTCCGGCGATCTTGTTGACAAACTCGGTAAAGAAGAACTCATTGTTGTCGATGGCGTCGGCCGCGCCCCCGGCAAAGGGAATGATACCGGCTTCCTGGATCTGGGCCGAGAGGGCTTCCAGCTCATCCATTGTGGTGGGCGGCTCCCAGCCATTTTCCTCAAAAACTGTCCTATTGTAGAAGAGGACCATGGTCTCCAGCTCTTGCGGGAGGCTGTAGAGGGTGCCCTGTACGCGGCCCAGGTTCAAGGCCCAGGGCACGAACATCTCTTCCCAACCGAACTGGTCGGCCAGATCATCCAGCGGCATGAGCTGATCGGCGAGCGCGAATTCTGCCACAAATGATGGGCCGTGGGTTGGCACGATGTCGGGCCCGGCGCCGGCCGCGAGGGCAGGACGCACGGCATCCATCATGTTGGCCTTCTTTTCGGCAACTACCTCAATGGTGTCGCTCTGCTCGTTGAAGCTGTTTACGGCCACGTCGATAATGCAGTCAGCGCTTTCGGAGGTGCCTTGCCAGAAGGTGATCTGCACCTTTCCCGGCTCCCCTTCTCCCGATTGCGGTCCAGCCACGGGCGCACAGGCCGACACAAGCAGACCCAGGACCAGTAGCAGCGGGATCAGTCTCTTCAAGGTTGTGTGCATTTGAAGCCCTCCTTTGTCTGCAGCGGGTTCAATATAGACGAGAAATTCTTCAATGCCGGCACTACGTCGCGCGACAGTTTAGCCCCGCCGTCAGGGGCTGTCAAACGAATTAAATTGACCCGGCTTGACCAATTGGGGCCGTCGCGACATGGGACAGAACCAAAGAATAGCCCGGATCTGATTGACACGGGCAATGCGCGCCTGTACAATGCGCCCGCTGTCTACTCACTTCACATTTCACATGGCGATCTCGACTCTTACGCACTGCTGGGACTCGCTTTTGCCTGAAAACCATCGCAATGTAATCAGGAGGACATGCCCAATGCGTTACGCTGTGTTACTCCATGAAGAGCTCCACATCGCCAGTGATTTTCACAGTGAGGGGTGTGCCCTTCTTCACGAACACGGTCAAGTAGAGATCGTTACGATACGAAGAGGGCAGGAGGAGGCCGCGTTTGAACAGTTTCTCACCCTTCTGAAGGAGGTGGATGCCGCGGTGATTGGCTGCTGGCATCGACCGGCGATGCAACCCGAGCACTGGCGTCAGGCGGAAAACCTCAAGGTATTCGCCGGAACCTTCGACAACCGCTTTGCCGGCTGGGTCGATTTCGACCTTCTGGATGCGTCTGGAATCACGCTTATCGATACATCACGCAGCATGACGCCATCGGTCGCAGAATTTGCGCTGGCGATGACGCTGAATCTGGTCCGCGATATCCCGGCATCAATGTACCTGGTGCGGGAAGGGGGCTGGCAGACACATCCCTTCGATTCCTGGGTAAAGCCGGGGTTTGTCTACGGTGATCTGACCGGCCGGCGGGTGGGTCTGGCAGGGTTGGGCAGCATCATTCGCCGTTACGCCGAACTGATCACTCCCTTCAGATGTGACGTGCGGGTTTACGACCCTTTTGTTGCCGACAACGTGTTTGCCCAGTACGGCGTCAAGCGGGCGAACTCTCTCGTGGAATTGGCGCAGCAATCCGAAATTTTCGTCGTCGGTCTGCCGCCGATACCGACAACGCTGGAAGTCATCAACCGCGATGTGATCTATGCCCTGCCCAAAGGAGCCCTGTTTGTCTTGGTTACGCGGATGGCGGTGGTCGAACAGCAGGCCTTGTGGGAACGGATCGAAGCCGACGAGATCGCGGCGGCTGTCGACGTTTTTGCCCCTGAACCTCCGCCCGAAGACGCCTGGTTTCGGCGCCATCCAAACGTACTGGCGACACCTCATATCGCCGGCGGCACAGAGTTCTGCCATCGCCGCTGCCTCACCGATGCCTGCAAAGACGCCATCGCCGTCCTGAACGGCGAGACGCCCCGGTTCCGGGCGACAAAACGAGACGCTCTTCTCTATGAAGGGGAACTTACCCCGGTTGCCTGACGGAAACCGAGCTTGCCTTAGGCTTTTCACAGGCGGCCGGTGTAACTTCCAGAGGTGGTCAGTGACGTGCCCCCACCTGGGGATTCAACCCGGAAATTTTATTTGCTTGACAGTGAATCGGTGATCCAGTAGACTGCGCACGAGTATGCGATGTCTGACATCTTGTATTCGAATCCGCAGCATCATTTTTTCCTCACAGTTCATAGGTAAAAGACCGTAAGCGCGGCAACCAGTCAGATATCAAGCCCTGCTTGAGGCCAGCCCCCCAAATGGCCCTGCAGGCGTATGTCAAGAGTCATATTCTCACGAGCAGTTTCAAGGTGTAACCATGCGAGAAGATGTGACAACAGGCGCTGCGCTGGTCCCGGAAATACCCGATCCCCGCTCACGCCTGCACGACTGGCGCGGGCGGCTGGAGAGGGAATTCCGCAATAACTGGCAGCTCTATGTGATGATTCTGCCTGTGCTGGTCGGTTTTTTCCTCTTTCGCTTCTATCCCTTGTATGGCCTGCAGATCGCCTTCAAGGACTACAACATCGTAGCCGGGGTCAGGGGCAGCGAATGGGTGGGCCTGGAGAACTTCCTCAAGTTCTTCGAGGACCCCTTTTTCTTCCGCGTGGTAAAAAACACAGTCGTGCTCGGCTTCTGGACGCTGGTGATCTCCTATCCGCTGCCGATCGTTTTCGCGGTGCTGCTCAACGAAGTCAAACAGCAGCACGGCCTGTTTAAGCGTGTGACCCAGTCGATCAGCTACCTGCCGCATTTCGTCGCTGTGGTGGTGATCGTCGGTCTGATGTATGACTTTTTCAGTACCGACGGCATCGTCAACCAGATGGCGGTTGCCCTGACCGGTGAAAAGTGGCGCATCCTGGGCTCGTCGGCGTGGTTTCGGCCGCTGTACGTCGGCTCCGTCGTGTGGCAGGGCGTTGGCTGGGGCTCCATCATCTACCTGGCTGCTCTGACAGGCATTCCGCCGGAACTGTATGAAGCCGCGATCGTGGACGGCGCCTCGCGCTGGCAGCGTATCCTGTACGTCACGCTGCCCGGACTGCTGCCGGTGATCAGTGTCACGCTGATTCTTTCTGTGTCGTCGATCGTTTCGGTGGGATTCGAGAGAGCGTTCCTGCTGCAACAGCCGGCCACCTATAGTGTTTCGGACGTCATCGCGACCTATGTGTACCGGCGCGGGCTGATAAAGTTTGACTTCAGCTATGGCGCGGCGATCGGGTTTTTCGACTCCATCGTGGCCTTTGCTCTGGTGGTGGCGGCCAATTACATCGTAAAAAGAACCAATGAGGACCGCGAGGGACTGTGGTAGCGAGGTGTAGACCGTGCATACCCTGAGAAAGATGCGGTTGTTCGATTATCTGAACTACCTGTTCCTGATCGTGTTCAGTTGCCTGATGCTCTACCCGCTGCTTTACGTCTTTTCGATCTCGGTGAGCGATGGCGAAGCGGTGTGGCGGCAATCGGTGAAGTTGTTTCCGATTGGCTTCAACGTGGAGGCGTACGAGGCGATTGCGAGGGCGAATGCGGTCGTGCGAGCGTACCGGAACTCGATCCTCTACACGGTGCTTGGCACGTCCTTCACACTGATAGTCTGCCTGCTGGCGGCATACCCGCTCTCGGAGCCGCGTTTTCGCTTGCGCGGTCCAATCAGCCTGATCCTGGGGCTGACGCTGTTTTTTTCTGCCGGCCTGATTCCCACCTACCTGACCTACCAGAGTTATGGACTGCTGAATACGATCTGGGTGATTACCCTGCCGGTTGCCTTTAACTTCTGGTTTATCATCCTGGTGCGGGCCAATATCTCGACGATACCGCGCGAGCTTAAGGACGCCGCCCGCGTGGACGGCGCCAGCGACTTTCGTATCCTGTTGCAGATCATCGTGCCCCTGTCCAAACCGATATTGGCGACCATCGCGCTGTTTGTTGCCGTAGCGATCTGGAATGACTTTTTCAACCCGCTGCTCTATCTCAATAACTCGGAAAAGTTCCCCCTGACCATCATGCTGCGGCGGATGCTGATACGGGGAGCCACAGGCGAGGTGGTGCAGGGGAACTACGCCGACACTTTGCAGGCGAAGGCCTTTTTCAGGCAGGTGAAGATGGCAACCGTCATCGTGACCTTGGGTCCCATTCTGCTGGTATATCCTTTTGTCCAGAAGTACTTTGTGCAGGGCACACTGGTCGGCGCGATCAAGGGGTAACCCCGGGCGCGCTATCTTCGAATCGAGGGAAGGAGGTGGTCTTATCGAGTGGAACTTTGGCTACAGCCTGTGCTCTATAGAGTCTGCGATCTGTCCGCCTTATACACAGTAGAGGAGATGGAAATGAAGAAATCCAACCTGTCGTTATCTGCTTGCGTGCTCATTGTTTTGAGTATGCTCCTGGTGGGCTGCGTTCCACAGGCGCCTGGAGCCGTCGAGACCTCCGGCACCGTCGAGCTGGAGCTGATGATCGCGCCCGAAGGTGTCTTTGGAGATATTACGCCTGAGACCTACTCGATGCAGCTGCTGGCCGACCGGACCGGCTTCAGCTATGCGTTCCGCCAGATCCCGCGCGAGTTTCTCGGCGAACGGATCGCCACCACCCTGGCCTCCGGTGATCTGCCCGACATCATGCAGTTAGGCCTGCCGGCCGACTCGACCGGGACGCCGATGGACATTGCGCACGAGTTCGGTCCGCAGGGGCTGTTCGCATCGCTCACCCCGTACATCGAGGCCGGCGACATGCCCAATCTCGTGGCCGAGATGGAAAGACAGCCCGATATGGAGAAGTTGATGACCTCGCCCGACGGCAACATATACGCCGTGCCTCAGGTCAGACGGCTGCGCCAGCTGCGGCCGTGGCTGCAACTGCGGGCGGACCTGATCGAGCAGTGCGGGATCATCGAGGACAGGTGGAATGGCAACTGGGACGCCATTCTGACATTGGACGATCTCAAAGGCGCTATGTTGTGCCTGAAAGATCAACTGGGCGGCAAGCCTGTCATCTCCAGCCGCAGCGGCTTCACCGGCCATACGGGCAACTGGGCCAAATGGCTGGGCACCGACCTGACCGTTTACTACAACCCCTACACCGAGCAGTATGAGTATGGCCCGCTGATGGCCCGCTTCCGCACCATGGTCGAGTTCATGAACTGGATGTGGGAAAACGGCGTCCTGCATCCGGAGTATGCGACCATGAGCGATCCGGATTGGGAGGCGCTGGCGCGCGGTACCTGCGAGGCCGGAGCCATTCTCGAGAACACGGGCTGGCACTTCTATTCGTGCGTCGCCAATGCCGGCATTGACCAGGGCAAGTTCTACCCTGTCATGTCGCTGACGGTCGACGGCGAAAAGATTCTCTGGCCCGCCCCCTCCAATGTCTGGCTGGGGAACCCCTTGGTCATCTCGGGCTCCTCCTCCCAGGCAGAGATCGAAGCATCCGTGTGGCTGATCGACTACCTGTTCAGCACCGAGGGCCGCTTCCTGATATACCAGGGCAAAGAGGGCGTGGATTGGACCTATCGCGCCGACGGGACCAAGTGCTATACCGACACCATTCAGCGCCATCCGAGCCTGAAGGAAAAGCACTACTGCGCCGGCGCGATCCCCGAGTCCCCGCCCGCGATGACCAACGAAACGGCGTTCATCAATGACATCGGCTCGCTCGCCCGTGTATGGTGGCCGGAGGCCGAACCGCATTGGGGCCTGATGGCAGACTGGCCGGCGCCGGAATTCCCGGACGGTTGGCGATGGATTGACGATCAGTTCATCAATCCCAGCGGCTCCTACGGCGACCCGCTGCCTTCCATCGTACTGAACGAAGAGGAGGCGGAGACAGCCGCCAGCCTCGGCGCTCCGATTGATACCTATCTGCTTGAAACGATCCAGCAGATGATCGAAGGGCAGATCGAAATCAATGACGACACGTGGGGTGAGCTCACCTCCACGATCGAGAGCATGGGCGCCCAGGACATTGTGGATGCGTACAACTCCGCTCTGTCGCGCGCGCAGTAGTGTAGCTGCGACGCGCCCAATCTGACCGGCGTGCGATCCGGACTGTACGCCGTTAAACGATCAAGACGCTGGGGACGGCGAATCCTTCCGTCCCCAGCGTTCCTTTTCACTGGCGAACGTCGGAGCAAAATCTGGGGACGGACAAGACGACAAGGGAACCGATCAGATGCGCGGTGATCACCGGCGGTCACGGCTATGACGTGCTCAACTTTCACCGGTTTTTCCGCGGTTTGGCAGGGGTCGATGCCTACATCCAGCATATGGACGACTTTGCCTCTGCACGCGCAAACGTGCGCGACAGCTACGACGTGGTTCTCTTTTACACGATGTTGATGGAGGGCCCCACCGACGACGGAGGGCCTTGGTACGCGGGACGGCCCAGGACTGCATTGGAGCACCTGGGCGAGACGGAGCAAGGCATCGTCCTCCTGCACCATTCTATCCTTGCCTACCCGCATTGGCCGGTCTGGAGCGAGATGGTCGGTATTCAGGATCGCAGCTTCGGCCATCATCCCGAGCAGACGCTGCGCCTCGAGATCGCCGATCCCGACCATCCGATCACCAAAGACCGGAATGCCTGGGAGATGGCCGACGAGACATACATGATGGACGAACCGGGGGTGGACAGCGAGATTCTGTTAACAGCGGACCATCCCAGGAGCATGGGCGCCATCGCCTGGGCGAGGATGCACAGGCGTGCGCGTGTCTTCTGCTTCCAATCGGGGCATGACAATCTGACCTGGGCAAACCCCGGTTTTGGCGAAACCGTTTTGCGCGGAATCCAGTGGGCATCCCAACGAATCTAGGCGCGGCCTCTATCCTGGAGACGGCTGTATGCGTGCGTTAGTGACCAGACTCCGGCCCGACAAGAGACGCGAGAAGGTACTGGTCAGCGACTGGCCCGCGCCGCAGGGACCGACCGGCAACCAGGTCAAGAGCCGGACCATCTATTCGGGCATCACCAACGGGACCGAGCACAACGATCTGATCGGCGGCAACTATGCGCACCCTGACGACGCGCTGCCGGCCGGGTGGGGCTATCAACACGTGGGGCGCGTGGTCGAGACCGGCCCCGATGTTACGGAGCTTGCCGTCGGCGACCTGGTGTATATCAACGCCGACCACAAGGAATATGTGGTAACGCGCGAAGATGGGCTGCTCATCAAACTGCCAGAGGACGTTGACCCCAGGCAGGCCGCGCTGTTCGGCATGTCCAGTGTGGCCATGCGCTCCTGCCGGCACGCTGATCTGCGCATGGGCGAACGTGTCCTCGTCGTCGGCCAGGGGTTTATCGGCCAGATGGCGGCTCAGATCGCCAGCGTGATGGGCGCACGCGTCGCCGTCTGCGAAATCGACCCGCGCCGGCTGGAACGGGCGCGACGGATCGGCGCTGCCGAGGAAGTGTTCGACGTCGCCGGTGACGGATGGGAGAGACAGATCGCTGGTGGTGCTTTCGATGCAATCATCGATGTGGCGGGCGTCGAGGGGATGGAGGACCGGCTGATTCGCGCGCTCAAGAGTCGGGGCAGGCTGCTGCTCATCGGCGGCCGCTTTAAGGTCAACTACACCTTCAATCTGGGGCAGGCGCACGAGATTACGCTCAGACAGAACACGGGCTATGACCGCGATGATCTGACGAATCTGTGCCGGCTCGTCCGCCGCGGCCTGGTCGATATCGCGCCGCTGCTCCAGGACGTGGTGCCGGTGACGGAAGCCCGGCGCGTCTACGACACCCTGCGCGACACCCCGCATGAACTGTCGGGCACGGTATTTGTCTGGGAGTAAGTTGCTGCTCGCGTGCTACGCGAGCGAAGAGGGCGCACCGGGAGCCGAACCATGGCACAGATGCAGATTGGGGCGATTGATACGATCCGACTTGCGCGCGACGCCGGCCCGCGCGTGCGCACCGCAGCCGTCGAACTGGCACGCTGGATCGAAAGACTGGGGGCGGGGAAGCCGGCCATCGGTGCAGACGTGGGGGATGTGACGGCCTTGTTAAGCACAAACGCGACCGACCTGGAGCCGGAGCACTTCTGTATCGACGTGGAGAGTGCCGCAACGCTGCACATTACGGGCGGCGACGGACGCGGCGTGTTGTATGGCGTGCAGGAGTACATCGACCGCGCCCGTCTGGGTCGAGCCATCATGACGATGACCGATGGCCCCCATTTTGCTCTGCGCAGCGTAGACATGTGGGAGACGCCATCCAGCATGGTCTGGTGTCTGCCGTTCGACAGCATTCTGGACTATGACAAAATGCTGCGGCCCGAGGAGATCCCGGAGTACCTGGATTTCGCCCGGCGGCTGCTGGCGATGCGCGTCAACAGCCTCACCCTGTTCTCCCAATACGCGTCGAGAGGGTCGTTGTTCGAACGCTGGCTCTCGCACGCCGAGCCGGTCGAGCGGTTCGCGCAGTTTATGGATCGCTTTGGCGTCTCAATACGTTTGGCGCTCCACTATACCTCTCCCGACGAAAGTGGCCATTATGTGACGCTGTGTCCGTACTCGGATCATATCCGTGACCAGTGGCAAGACTTTGTGGCGCGTATGGCCGTCGCCATGCCGACGGTGCGCAATTTCAGGCTGAGAGGCGCGGGCGAAGAGGCGCCTGGCCCTCACGAAGACAACTGCGACCGCTGTGCTGCGACGCCCCTGCGCGAGCGTGTCTTAGCAGGCATACGCGTGGTCAGCAACGCCGTGGCCACCCTCGGCGGCGATCTGCTGTGGCTCACCGGCACCGACCAGGCCGCCCATGCTGGCGCGGAGGCGGAAATGTATGGCGACTGGGGGGATGACTTTCCCGAAAACGTGCGAATCGCACACTGCCACAACTACTGGGACCTCCGCCCACCTTATCCGCCGCACCCGATCTGGAACCATACCGGTAATCGGCCCGGAGAACGTTCGCCCTATGTGCTTCAGGTCGCGCTGGTGGGCGATTCGGCCGGCATGAACTTTTCGCCGTGCTCGATGGCGCACCGCTGGCAGGCGGACTTTCGCACGGCGGCAGACAAGGATTACGAGGGATGCGACGCCAACATAGCCGTACATCCCCAGTACGTAGACCATCCGCTCAACCTCTCCAACTGGCACACCTACGGCAAACTGTGCTGGAACCCCTACCTCGACCCGGACGACATTCTGTGCGAATGGCTGACGATGGAATACGGCGCGGAGGCAGTCGCGTTCCTGCCTGGCCTGCGCGAGACCTATCCCGCCACCATCGGCGCTCTTTTCAGCCGCAGCGCCTTCACCCAGTGCCACAGTTATGTTGCCCGCTACAACTACCTGGATACGCGGCTCAATGGACCGTGGCGCGTGTGGACGGATCTCTTGCATCCGGGGATGGACCGGGGCGGCGAGAACGTCCTCGGCCTGGAGTTGCCGCTCGACGCCTATCCTGAGGCGCAGCGCCTCACGCTGCGCAACGACCCGCGCTACCAACTCATTTTCAACCGCATGCCATTAACCGACGCCTATGCCGCCGAGTTGATGGCGGAGAAGCGCCTGGCCGCCGGCCATATGGAAGGCGTGCTGGCAGCGTGGCAGCAACTGGAAGGCAAGATTGACCCGGCATCCTTTGCCCAGGTCGCCGGGTTGCTCGAAGCCAACCTGAACGACGTGCGCATCTTTGTGGACTGTTTCGGGCTGTATCTGGACTACAAACTTGGGCGGCTGCAGGCGGCCCAGATCGAGGCAATGCGCGCCCGCTATGCCGACGTTCCCAAGGGCGAGGCCACGGCCGGGTCACCGTATGATGGCTGGTTCTGGGATCACTTTGGCTGGCAGGGCACCTACCTGGAGTTCCTGGACGATCTGGACAAGCTGTTGCGGGGTGAGACGCCCGGCCCGTTCTTTACCGGCGGAGCGACGGAGAGACAGTCGGAATGAAGTTTCAAAGAGGTGCTCGGCGGCCGGTTTGCCGGCCGGGCCGCCCTTCACGGGATCGATTCGAGCAACCGGTGCGCTTCGATGACACGGCCGGCGGTGACATTGACAGGCAACGCGCGCTTGTCACAGCATCAGGACTCATTCACAGCGTAGATGCGCGCGTCGCGCAGATAGAAACGCAGGCAGACGTCACGCCCGGCAAGGCCCGCCGTATCCTTCCCGCCCCACCGCAGCGGCAGGGCGATGCCATCCATGTCGCGGAGAACACACCTTTCGCGCTCGTAGCCCTCAATGGCTTGGCCGTCCGGTTGCCGTACCTCCACCATCACGTAGGCCTGATCGGGTAGCAGCGTGCCTGTGCCGCTCTGCAGGTTGACCGTCAGGGGGCGTTGCGGGACCTTGAACAGGCGCGACGAAAACTCGGCGTTGGACTGCGACCCCACCCAGGTTATGCGGTCGACCGGCGTGCTGTAGCGCCGCATCGTGTTGTACTCGAGGAAGCACAGGCGGCCGTCAACGACAAAAGGTGTGCAGGTCGTAAACACGCCCACGTGCATCTCGCGCGCCGGGCGCTGCCAGCGCCGCCCATCGTGACTCACCCACCATTCATAGGAGACATGGGGCCCGTGTTCGCCGATCATGAGCGGGCTGCGGGCATAGTTGCGCATCAGGCCGACAAAGCGATCACGGTAGGCGAACACGGTAAACATGTAGAGTTCGAGGTCCGGGGGATCATCCGCATCCGGTTCGATAAAGTTCTCCAGGCGCGACCAGTGGGCGCCGTCGTCACTGCTGCGGATCGCCAGCACGCGGCGCTGGTCTGGCCCGATGCTGTCCGCAAGCGCCGCCGCGAATGGCCGCTTTACGGCCTGGTAGCAAAGGTATTTCCGGCTGCGCGGGTCGTAGATGGCCGAAAAAGCGTCGTTGCCGTCGCGGAAGGCCGGGTTATGCTCCCACTCCTGCCAGTGCAGACCATCCGCTGAAAAGGCCGTGCCAGCGTTGTGCACCGGATGATACCCCGGCAACGTCCCTTCGGCGTGCGCGGGCCCCCAGCCGGTGTGGATCATGGCGTAGCGGCGATTGGGATCGGTCGCGTCGTCGTTTCGCATCACCGAAAAGATGCCGCCATTGTCGATCAACACGTTGGGCGACTTCGCGTCCGCGACGATGCCCAGGTCCGGCCGTTCGAAGTGGATGCCATCGCGCGTGCGGGCATAGCAGACCTGCCACTTCATCCTGGAGGGATCCCAGCCCGGGCGTGTTAGGCTAAAGGTTTTGTCGCTCTCAGAATGGCTGCGTGCGCTGGCCTGTTCCGCGATCAGCCGCTCGACGAGAAACCGCTCGGGGCTGCGCCGCAGACTGTACCAGACGTGGATGGTGCCGTCGGGCTCCTGGAGGCTGGTGAACGCCAAGTCCTGGGCGAATTCGTTCAGGTCCTCCTCCAGCCCTTGAGGAGGACTGTCATCGCGAACGAGGCGGCAGCCGCCCGTGAGCAGCCGGCCGCGCGGTTCATGCGCGTCTTCCAGGGACATGAAGAGCAGAGTCAGGGCATTTCTGTCCTGCTGTTGGTCCGGAACCGGATTGGCGCCGTTCATGCGCCCTGCCTCCCCTCTGGCCCGTTCGCCGCCATCGTCAGGCAGAGGCGGCTGCGGGTGAAAGCGCCGATTGCCCACCCCGCTGCCACGGGCATCGTCAACTTTCCGGCCTCACATCACGCCAACGCGGCCACCATCTCGTCGGTGTAGCCGAAGATGGCCGGGGAACCGCCGGTGTGAACGAACACCACCGGCTCCTGCGACGGCAGGGCACCCCCGCGGATGTGCGCCACCAGCCCGGCCAGCGCCTTGCTGGTGTAGACCGGGTCGGTGAGGATGCCCTCCTTGCGCGCGAGCAGGCGCAGGGCCTCCAGCCCCTCCGGCGTGGGAAGGCCGTAGCGCTCGCCGACGAAGGAGTCGTCGTTGTCGAAGTCGGCCGCGGTCAGGGTCACGTCCAGGTCCAAACGCTCGGCGGCCTGGTTCGCCATCTTTGCCATGCGCTCTTCGTTGCCATTTTTGGATGACGGGTTGATCCCCTTCACCTGCATCGGGTTGCCCACCGCCTTCAATCCGAGAACGAGCCCGGCCTGGGTCGTGTCGGCCGCGCTGACGTACATGTGCTGCAGTTCGACTCCCTGCTCGCGGCTCTGGCGCACGACTTCGAGGGCGGACTGGGCGTAGGCGATGACATCCAGGTCAATTGTATCGGCCTGGCGCGGTACGTAGACGTTGTGGCCGGCCGCCCGTAGTTCCTCAGCCTTGGCCGCGATCGCCTCCTGCTGGCGGTCCCGGTCGTTGTCTGAAAGCACCGTCACATGCGCGCCCAGCAGCCGCTGGATCAGGTTGTTGCCGGTGATCGCGGTCTTGTCGATCTCCCGTTCCGACCTCAGGATCAGATACAGCGTGATACCCATCTTGGCGCAGGCCCCGGCCAGCTGGCGGCAGTAGTTGGACTGCACCGCCGCGCCGAAGACGACTGTATCTGCCCCCCGCTCCACCGCCACCGCCAGGCTGTACTCGAGCATGCGGGTCTTGTTGCCGCCGAAAGCCAGCCCGGTCAGGTCGTCCCGTTTGATATAGACCTGCGGCCCGCCCAACGCGGCGCTGAAACGGGGCAGATGCTCCAGCGGCGTATTCACCTCGCCCAGGTGAACGCGGTTCAGATTGGCCATCGCCATTTCCAGTTTGCTTTCCAGTGCGGACCCCATGACCACGCCTCCTTTTGATCTTTCCGAGTATCGATCTGTCAATAGTCGCAAGCATATAAGCGCCTGACAAGAATGAAGCGCCGGCCCCTAGTCGCCGGCCGGCTGCAGTTCCGGCTGCCCGCTCAGCTGCCAGGAGCGCGCCAGGCTCTGCGTTTCAACCATCTGGGCGTAACGCCCGCCGCGTGCCATCAACTCGTCGTGGGCGCCGGTTTCGATGATGCGCCCACTGTCCAGCACGACGATCTTGTCGGCGTGGCGGATGGTCGAGAGGCGGTGGGCGATCACCAGCGTGGTGCGGTTGCGGGTGAGGCGGTTCAGCGCCTGCTGGATCAGCCACTCGGTCTCGGTGTCCACCGACGAAGTGGCCTCGTCCAGGATCAGGATCGGCGCATCTTTCAGCAGCGCGCGCGCGATCGAGATGCGCTGTTTCTGCCCGCCGGACAGGAGCACGCCGCGCTCGCCGATGATCGTGTTGTAGCCGTCGGGCAGGTCGACCACGAACTCGTGCGCGTTGGACGCCTGCGCCGCCTGCACGATCTCATCGACCGTTGCGTCGGGGCGGCCGAAGGCAATGTTCTGGCGCACAGTGCCGTGGAAGAGGAAGACATCCTGCATGACCGAGGCCACATTGGCGCGCAGGAACTCAAGGTCGAGGCTGCGCAGGTCATGGCCGCCGATGCAGACCTGTCCGTCCTGGGGATCGTAGAAGCGGGGGATGAGGCGGCTGACGGTCGTCTTGCCGGCGCCGGTTGTGCCCACCAGCGCAACCATCTCGCCGGCGCCGATCTCGAAATCGATCCCGTTCAGCACCGCCTCTTCCGACTGATAGCCGAAGGAGACGTTATGGAAGGCAACGTCCCAGCGCTTGATGTGGGGGGTTATCGCATCCGGCGGGCTGCTGATCTCCGGTTGTACGGCCAGCAGTTCGAAGATGCGTTCCTGGCTGGCGCCGGCGCGGTGCAGTGTGTCGCTGATGTCGGCCAGCTTGAGGAAGGGCAGGTAGATATAGGCCAGATAGGCGATGAAGACAAAAAGATCGGCGATATTCAGCGTGCCGGCGAGAGCCAGGCTGCCCCCCACCCAGACAGCGACGATGACACCCACGCCGCCGGAAAACTCGACTACGGCCGAGGGCAAGAGGGAGACTTTGTTTGCCTCGCAGATCTTGTCGCGGTAGTCGGCCGCCGAGCTCGCCACATATGCCGCCTGCGCCTTCTCCTTGCCAAAGGACTTGATTTCGGTGATGCCGGAGAAGCTGTCCTGCACCTGGGCCACCAGCTCGGAGATGCCGGCCCGCACCTGGCGCCACATCCGGCGCACCTCCCTGGTGTAGCGGTAGATGACATAGCCGCCGATCGGCAGCGGCAGCACGACAAGCAGGGCCAGCAACGGGTGGATCCAGAACAGGACGCACCACATGGTGACGGGGATAACGGTCGCCAGGATCAGTTCGGGCACGCCGTGGGCGATAAAGTCCTCCAGCGTTTCGATGTCGTTGACCGAGCGTACGATCAGGGCGCCGGTGCGCTGGCGGTTGTAGAAGCTGTGGGAGAGCTGCTGCAGGTGGCGGTACACGCGCGCCATCAGGTCGGTGGTGACGCCGTAGGCGGCGACGTGGGAGAAGCGGCCGTAGAAGTAACGGCCGGTGCCGCGCAGCAGATAGACAATCCCCAACACCGCGGTCATCGTCAGCAGGCCGGAGGTGGAGCCCCCGCCCTCGGTGATCCAGAATATGAGGCGACGCACCAGCAGGGGCGGGACGAGCGTCGTCGCCGAAAAGAGCAGCCCGCTGAGAATGGAGAGGGCCATCAGCTTGCGGTGATCGCCCAGGATATGCCAGAGCCCGGTCAGGAAGCCCTGCGGCGGATTGTTGGTGGACATGGTTTTAAGAGTTTTCGGCTTTTGGCTTTAGACAACGCCTTGTCATCGAATCGGGGCATGTCACTGAAAACTGAGTACTGAAAACTGCCGTTCAACTACTCCAACTCGCGGCGCAGCAGGCCGCGTTCCCGGTAGACGGTAGCGGCCTCCTCGACAAAGGCGGCCGTGGCCGCGGCGTTGAACTCATCGCGCAGGCGCCGCGCCAGCGCCTGGTACTCCTCGAAGCTGCAGCGTCCGGGCCGCAGCATCTCGTACATCTCCAGGAGCGTCTCGTTGGGGACGGCGGTCAGCTCGGAAGCCCGCTCCAGGTTCTGCGCCAGCTGCGGGTAGCCGGCGTCGCGGGCGATTTCGGCTTGGGCGCGCAGCGTCTCCGCGCTGATGCTGTAGTCCTCGGAGGAGATATCTTCGGTCAGCGTCTTCTGCAGCGAGAGATCACGCAAGGGCCGCCCACTGGCCGCGTTGAGCGTGTCATTTCGATTGGCGTAGAGGGGATAGTCTCCGTTATAGGAGTGAACGGTGTTGCCTCGCTCCTCACTTCTTTCGTCTGTCATCTTGCTGCTTCCTTGCGCTCAAGGTCGATGAAAGAGCAGTTCTCTCACTCCTCTCTCCTCTTCACTCTCTCCTCGCCCTCACACATCCGGCTCCCAGCGGAAGTAAAGCTCCTGGGGCGCCTTTTCCCTTATATCTTCGATCTCCCGACGGTGCAGCAGGGCCGTCTTGACGATCAGCCGCAGCCGCGCGCCGTTGTCGACCTTGACGCCGACCGGCAGGGGGCTGAGCCCCTTGGCGTAGCGGGCCGCGTTGCGCCCAATCGCCTGGTAAATCTCCAGCGTCAGGCTGGGCGACTGCGGGAACAGCTCCAGGTTGTTGAGCGGAGCCAGCCCGCGTTTCTGGATGACGGTCGTGCCGCGGCTCTGCAGCCCGACGGCGATGCCGGACCCGCTCAGACGCGCGCCGGCGTGGCCGATGGCGGCGCAATCGGCGCTGTGATAGACCCGCACCACGCGGCCGTAGAACGCCTCCTCCGCCACACCGGTGAGCAACGCCTCCAGCACCTCCTCATGGTCCAGCTCGCCGATCGTCTTCACCAGCGAGGTCCCATAGGCCGGCCCCACCGCGACGACGATCTCATTCGCCGAGGCGCCCACCTTGGCCGTGCTGATCTCGGCCAGATTGGGCAACGGTTCCCCCACCTGTGCGTCGATAAAGTCGCGCGGCGACTTCTGCTGCGGAATGCGCTGGAGCGCGTCCCAGGTTTCGCCTTCGAGGCGGTAGCCTGTGCCGGGCCCGGTGTAGTCGTTGTTGTCGTTGATGGCGCTGATCACGTTGAAACCGTCGGCAAAGATCGCTGACGGCTGCAGATAGTCCCCCGCCACCCGCTGGCGGCCCATCTCGAGCAGATTGGCAGCCGCCTGTTCAAAACCGCTGCGGTGCAGCGCGCGTACGACGTCGGACAGATTGGCCGTACCCTCCAGGAAGCGGTCGGCCGCGGCCAGGTCGGCCACCATGTCCCGTTCCGGCATATCCGCGCTGCTGTGGGCGAGCGCGGCCGCCTCCACCTCCTCGTCCTTGATAGGCGGGAAATCCAGTTCGGCGTAAATAGCCTGCAGCGCCTGCGCGGCCTGCCGGCGGGCTGCCACGGCATCGGCCTCTTTTACCGGTCGGATGCCGCCGTTCACCTGCATATCGCGTTGAATGACGGTCCAGTCGTCGAAGTCCTCGGCGTCGAAGTTGCCGCCGCCGAACATATTGTCCTGCTTTGGGATGGCGCTGTAGCCGGAGCAGATGAAATCGGTGCCGGGGATCATCTGCAGCATCAGTTTGGCCGTCTTGCGCAGCGCCGAGTGGGAGGCCAGCGCGTCGTTGCCGGAGGCGCATTCCAGCCCCAGCATCGAAGCCAGCAGATTCTCGGCCAGCACGCCGCGCACGCCCCCGGGCAGCGCTTCCGGCAGCGCGATGCAGGAGATGGAGCCATTCTGCACGCCCTGGCTGCCTGCCCCCTTCGTTATCAGCAGACAGCGGGCCTCCAGATAGAGCATCGAGCACTGCTCGGCGTAACCCATCAGCGCCTCCGAGCCGGTGCCGGAGGTGAAGCGTATCTTGATGCCGCGGCTGGCGTAAGCCGAGGCCAGAAAGGCCTTTGACCAGGGCGTGTCGTCGCCGTCGACAAAGGAGCGCTCGCTGCCGTAGACGGAAAGCGTCTCCGCGTACGAGGTCAGCCCTTTGATGCCCAGCCGCAGGCCGAACGCCTCCTCGACCGCGCACTGGGTGAGTACGCCGCCGCGGCTGGTCTGCGAACCGACGAGAATGGCAAGGGCGTTGAGAGGCGCGGCGCGCGCGACGCGCACCGTCGTCTCGATCTCGGCAAAGCCGCGCAGCGCCGCCTCGGCCGCGTCCGCGGCCAGCAGGGCCGGGTTTTCGCGCCAGTTGGTGACATGGGCCTGGTTGGCCGGGGTCTTGCGCACCCGCATCTTGCCCAGTCCCATCATCATCTCCAGCACGTTCATGTGGCGCACGATCTCGCACAGCTTGGCCGGCGTGCAGCCGTCGGCCAGGCGGCGGATGGCGGGCTGCGGCACGTTGATATCGACCAGCATGCGCGCGATCTGGTGCGAAGGCGTCGCCATCGCCTCCTCTGCGACCGCCAGGTCGAGGGCGTGATCGGCGATGAAGCGGTCGAGCGCGTCGAAATCGGCCCGCTCTTTGCCGTCCATCTCCACGACCTCCCCGTCGACGATGCGCAGCGACGGCTGCGGATCATAGGGGCTGTCGGCGACGGTCAGCCCGGCTTCGGCCCACTCTTCGACGTAGGTCTCGCGGTTGATGTCGCGCCCGGCGAGGATGGAGAAGCGCCGCGAGCCGGTATCCCCGTTGGCGCTGCGGTCCGTCGCCGTTGTTGTGGTCATGCCTCGTCCTCGATTCCCTGTCCGAAGGCGATGAAGTGGCCGTCCGGGTCATACACGGCGAACTCGATGTTGTCGTATTCGTGCTGGTGCGTCAGGCCGTAGGCAAACTCGGCGCCCTTGGCCTCGAATTCGGCATAAAGCGCCCGCACATTCCGAACCCAGACGTAAGCGTCCCAGTAGCCGCCCCGCTCCCGGTTGGGGACAATCTCATGCTTGGGGCCCACCTGCTTGAGCATGAAGATGAAGCCGTCGCGGTCCGGCATGGCGAATGTCGGCGGCTCTCCCCAAAGGTGGGGCCGGGTGAAGCCGAGCACATCGCAGTAGTAGTCGAGCGACGCAGCAAGATTGCGCACGTTGAAATAGGGGGCGGAGCCGACCAGGGTTGGGGAGTCCGCGGTAGACATGGGAGACCTCCAGTACCATGAAGAAGAAAAATGGTTGCACTCCTGTGAGAACGCTGCAACGACCGGTTGCGTGGATGGATAATGACAGTTAAGCCTTCGCCACTGCCCGAAATCAACCGTCCATCTTCGGTTGTGCAATGTATACTATGAGACTGCTTGTACTCTACTATCTTGGAGGGGAAACCCTTCCGGGTCGTCCAGATTTTCTGTTTACTTCTCTAGCAAGAACAAGAATTCCCTGTTTGGCCTTTCCGAATCTCTTACCCAATCGTTTGTCCATCGCATGTTAGCCATTACGTTTCTCTTATGGCTTATTTCGACTACCTCTCTTAGTTTTCCATGACTGTTCAGAACTTCGTTCAACTCCTCGGCTGTCGCTCTTCCCCCAGAACTATATGACAGTAGAATCCATTGAGCCCGCGTCTGTTCTATAAGATCACTGATAGCCTCGACAGCGATGTATCTACCCTTGGAACCGCGGCGATATTCTTCAAAAACTGACGCCGCCACTCGGTCAGAGCTGTCTTTGCGGCGATTGACTTTTCCAAACAAGGGCGGTCTATCAAAGAGGCAGACACTTTTCCAAACATGATAATAGGCCTCATACCGTATTCGGGATGGCGGCATCTTCTCATTGTTAGAACCATAAGGAGGATCGAAGTAAGCGAGATCAACAGGGGTCTGTGAGACAAGACTGCGAATGTCGCTCTGATGTACTTTGTGCTTCTTCGACGAAGGAAAAATTTGCGGCGCCTTTAGTAATAGTTCTCCATAGGATCGAGGTGACCAATCTTTAAGGTAGGATGCGAAGTGACCGAGACTGCTATCTACGCGGTCTAGTGCCAAAATCAGGCTTGTAAGAGCAACGCTCTTGTCAATCTGATCAAGATTTAGTCTCTCTATTTCCTGTCGGATTGCATCCAATTTACGCGTGTTATGAATTTGCCAAGGTTTCTTCTGGCCGTCCTTCTGGGTTGCGGAACCACCATTTGGATACCCGCCGTAGTGCGCGGTAAACCAGCCGTCCACTGGTGTAACGGAGTTAAGATGCTTGATCAGGGGCAAGTAAGACTCGCTACTTTTCTGGCTAAGAAGATAACATGAACCAAAAACATAGGACCACGTTGAGATATCGTTACAGACCACTGTGTAACCCTCATGTGCCAGCGCTTGCGATACTCTGGTTGTTCCAGAGAAACCGTCCAGAACCGACTTGGCGTCAATCTTGCGGATAAGCTGTAGAATATGAGGTAAGAGTTTTAGCTTCGACCCTGCATACTTGATTCCTTCTGTGGGAGGTGCGTCAACAACAATGTCATCAAATAACGAAAGATTTCGCATCTATCCTAATTCCATGGTAAGGGTTCAAGAAGATCGATATCTTCTTGAATTTTGGCCAGAGCGGCTTGGTGGCCTCTCTTTGAAGATATAAGAGATTGTGAAAAGAGTCGAACAAGAACTAGGTTGTGTGAGTAGTCAATCCATCCTCCTGTCACACTTTCAAAGTATTTCAATCCTTTCCTTGTGTGAGTCCATAAGCCTCGCTGAAGGGCGTTGGCGGAAGCATCGCCATAGCGGACTTCGCAGATGTAGTCCCCAACAGAATTGTGGAATTGGTATACGGGATACTTTCTCCGTCCAATGCCGCCAGGTACGCGTTCGATATGATTCACTTCGGTCGCCGCACGTTCATAATCAAATACGAGAATGTTACAACGCTTTGGGTTCTCATCATATATGAGTGGTAAGACGTTGGTGTCATTAAATTCAGCAAATGCTGGAGCACGTAATATAGTCTGAGCTCTATCTCTTCCTATGACTTCTACACCTTCCTGTTCCAACATTGGAAACATGCGGGAGTCTTTGTCGGTGGAAAGTTGCAGAGGCCCAACCCCATATGCCTTAAGACTAATGGGGAACTTTTTCTTCGTGATCTCATTTAATACTTCGATATCTTCTTCCTGCGATTTTGAACGGAAAAGGTCTTTGCCAACATGAGTAGAGCTAAAGTCATACATGTATTGATTGATAAACTCGGAAATGGCGATCTCAGCTAAATCTCCATGCGTCTTGTTGCCTATCAATCGCATTGTAAATATATTGCCTAAAACTGTCGTTTAAGATCGGGATTCTTGCTGACCAACACCTTAAGACGATTTATGAAATCCCTGAAGGGGTTAAGTTCCTGCATCAGGCACTCCCCTTAGCGTAGAAAGACGATTTGTAAAGTCATTTGGGAGGACGGTACAAGACGCTACTGAGCAGAGACATTTTTATAAGAATGGAAGCTGCAAATGAGATAGAGACGAACCTCCCGTTCAGACACGAATCAGATCTTTCTCGATAAAGTGGCGAAGGAGTGGCTTTCTGTCGATCGCGCCGCGCGTTAGCAGTTCAACGTTGGTTTCCAATAGTTCCGTCAGATAATCGTGGAGAGCGACGAACTCCCAGCCCAATGGTGCGCTCAGCATAACCAGAATGTCCAGGTCGCTGGCCTCCGTCTGCTCGCCGCGGGCATAGGAGCCAAAGAGAGCGATGTCTTCCACGTGGTATCGTTCTTTCAATTCGCTCCGGTGAGAGCGCAGAATCGAGCGAATCTCCTCCAGGTCTTTCATCGTTTCATCTCTCGCCACAAACTACCGTCTTTCCTTGGCGTTTTATTATCCAACCAGACAGATCACTGTTCAGACATCGAGTCGAGCGCGGCGCCGATGGCGTCGACGCTCTGTTCGTTTTTCTCTTCGCTGATGACCAGCGGCTGCAAGAAGGATAACAATATCGCCTATGACGCAGCAACGGCAGTTGGTGCAGTTGCGTCGAAATTCGTTTCTTCGAAAGGAACGACATCCAGAAACTCTACCGGTGCGGCGTCCCGGCCGTTTTCCCAGAGAAGCGAGAAAAACCAGATCCCGCTCTCGCCGACAGTGAAGCTGGCGGGGCTGTAATGGCTGCGCTGTTCCTCTTTCATGCCATCGTCATGATCCGGCAGTTCAAACAACGCGTTTTCTTCGACCAACTCTGGCTCGTAATAGACGGGCCAGTCCCATATCTGCCCCTGATATGGTCTGTTTCGAAGATGCAGAGTATTGGCAATTTCCCGCACCTTCGCTAGTTCGGGGATGCGACTGTCTTGTCCCCTACCGAGATGACGCTCCATCACTGTTCAGACATCGAATCGAGCGCTGCGCCGATGGCGTCGACGATCTGATCGACCTCATCTTCGCTGATGACCAGCGGCGGCGAGAAGGCCAGGCTCCCGTTCAGAGCGCGTGTGCGCACGCCGCGCGCCGCGGTCGCATTCTGCAGGCTCATCGCCAGTTCATTGTCCGGCTCTTTGGTCTCCTGGTCCTTGACGAATTCGACGGCGCAAAGGAGGCCCAGGCCGCGCACGTCGCCCACGTTACCGAATTCGCTCAACCTGGACAGCCCGCTGCGCAGCCGCTCGCCCATCTCTGCCGAACGTTCGGCCAGCTTCTCATCCTCGAGAATGGCGAGGTTGCGCAGACCGACCGCGCAGGAGGCGGCGTGGCCGGAGTAGGTGAAGCCGTGCAGCCAGGCCTCATCCTGCGGCGCACTGTTCATGGCGTCGAGGATGCGGTCGTTGATCTGAATGCCGCCCAACGGCAGGTAGCCGCTGGTGATGCCCTTGGCGAAGGCCAGAATGTCCGGTTCGATGCCGTAACGGTTGAGCGCGAACATCTCCCCGGTGCGCCCGAAGCCGCAGATCACCTCGTCGGCGATCAGGAGAACGTCGTGCTCGTCGCAGATGGCGCGCACGCGCGGAAAGTAGTCCTCCGGCGGCACGAAGACGCCGCCGACACCCTGCACCGGCTCGGCGATCACCGCGGCCACCGTCTCCGGCCCTTCGCGCAGGATCGTCTCCTCCAGATCGCGCGCCGCTGCCTCGCCGACGGTCTCGCCATTCTGGAGGTCGCCCTCGTAACGGTATGGGTGGGGCGCGTGGCAGTAGACGAAGTTGGGCACCAGCGGGCCAAACATCTTGTGGTAGCGGGGCACGCTGGTGGCGCTGGTGGTGGCCAGGGTGATGCCGTGATAGGACTCGCGGCGAGAGATGATCTTGACCTTGTCCGGCTGCCCCTCCCGCTTCCAGAAATAGCGGGCCGTCTTGAAGGCGGTGTCGTTGCTTTCAGAGCCGCCGCAGGTGAAGAAGGTCGTCTTCAGGCTGGGGTAGGCGTAGCCGGAGAGCTTGTAGGCCAACTCGCTGGCGGGCAGGTTGGTCATGCCCGCGAAGTTGGAGGTATAGGCCAGATTCTGCATCTGCGCGTAGGCCGCCTCCGCCAGTTCGGTGCGGCCGTAGCCGACATTCACATTCCAGAGACCAGCCATCGCATCGAGGATCTTGCGGCCGTCGGTGGTGTGGAGCCAGACGCCCTCGGCACGCTCGACAATGATCGGATTCTCGGTTTGGGAAGGGTGGTGCAGAGGGTGGAGCTGTCGTCTATCCTGCTCAAGTAAAGATGGCTTTTCCTGGATGGCGGCCATTAGTTTCTCCTTGGTCGATGCGGCTCACTGGCCGCGCGCCGCCGCGCCGTTGGCGAAGGGCGTCAGATGGCGGGTGAAGTGCGTGTTCAGCACCTTTTCGTAAGCTTCCTCGTGGTCGGCGATCAGGCCGTGAATCTGCGGGCCGAAACGGTCCAGGTTGGAGCCGAATGTCACGTGCAGCAACTGGCGGGCGTCGAACTGCTCTAAGAGTCCCGGCAGGTCTGCGTCCGACAGGTCGGCGTTGGCGGGCACCTTGTCCGGCTGGCAGTCGAGGAAGTAAGTCTTGCGGTCGCTCTCGAAGCGGGCGCGCGAGTGGTCGAGAATCTGACGGAAGAGGGTTGTGTCAAGGTCGGCAATGACGCGCAGCGCCTCCAGATAGCTGGTGCCGGCCGTCTTGACATGCACCCGGTCGTCGGCGTACTTGGCGACCAGCGGGTAGATGCTGAACTTGTCGGAGCCGGTGTGGACGCTCAGCTTGTAGGCGTCGAAATGCTTCAGAATGGCCGCGTGCCTGATCAGCTCCGCTTCGAACGGGGCGGTGTCGCCGATATAGTCGACGCCCTTCTGAAACTTGCCCACAAAGCGGGGCGCGAGGCTGACGACCGGCAGGTCCCGCCGCAACAGTTCGTGCGCCATAAAGTAGTGCTCGTAGATCGATGTGGGCGTCTCGGTCTCGTCCACCGACATTTCCAGGTCATAGCGTGTGCCGCGCATCTGCTGATCGAGCGCGGCCGCGATATCCAGCGTGTGAACGATGGCGCGTCCGTATTTTGCCAGCGCCCGCAGCAGGCTCTCTTCGCTGAAGGTGAGCGTCAACCCCGCCAGTTCGATGGACGCGGCCAGATAGTCTGCGCGCAGCGCGTCCAGGTCGGTATCCAGCCGCGCCCAGGGCAGCGCCTCGACCTTGGCGCGCAGTGCCGGCAGCGAGTCGGTCTCGGCGTCGTTGTCGACGTGGTCGCTCGGGTCGATCGTGTAGAAGGTGTAGCCGGCCGCGACGAACGCGGGCAGGTCGCTCACCAGTTTCACATGGTCGGCGTCTGCCCCCCAGGGGGCGCGCCAGCCCATCTGCACAACGCCCCACATGGCGTCATCCACCACCTCCTGCGGCGTGCGCCCGATGCGATCGTTCTCGCGCACCGACTGCTGCGCGAAGATCGGCGCAATGCCGGTGCCCTCGACCGAGCGGATGTGGCCGGGCGTGGCCGCGCCCAACCGGTCACCGAAGCCGAATGAGGTCTCCACGCCCAGCGGCACGGGATTCAACCAGGTCAGTCGTCCTCGCAGCTCAGCCGCGTTCTTCGCCGTCAGCGGGCAGAGCAGCATCCCGTTCGCCGTTTCGCCGCTGAAACCGGTGGCATCACCCTGCACGCAGAGCTTCTTGTCCCTGCCGTCGCGTGCCAGTGCGTAGGTCGTTCCATCCTGCTCGATAATTGAATTCGGGTACTGTTTCAACTGTGTCATCGTGCGGCTTCCCACAAGCAGTTCATCTGATTTCAATGAGGAGCGTGTACAGTATTATACATCCCGGTCAGGCAAGGCGCGCTCGGCACGCAGATCCCTTTGCCAGGCAACGGGATCGATAATCTCGGCAAAGGTTCCTCTCCGTGCAAGCTCTGCCAAGATTTCTGCCATTAATCGGCCGCTATTGGACGGAGATACGGAATCCGCTTCCTCCATGAACGTAATATAAATATGTGCGGCGTCCGGTTTTTCAGGAGGGTGTTCGAGCCATTCAATCTGATTGTCGTGAAGGACTGCCTTGTACCTACGCATACGCCCCTACCTTTGCACTGTGGTGGACGGCGCACTGTCCACAATAGACGCCGCGAACCAGTGGTAGTACTGTACCCCAAGGTAATTGCATCTTACTGCGTCAATTCCCTGGAAGACTGCCCTCGCACCCCCCACCCGCGTCGCCTCTCCCCATCCCCCTCGAAACTCCGGTAGGGGCAGGCCTTGTGCCTGCCCTTCGTGGACCCTCTCCCTAACTTCGGCAATGTTGGCAAACCAGATTAGATGCGATTGCCCTGCACCGTACCCCTTGCCGCCCTGTCGTTAGAAGGCTAGAATACACGAGAAGCGTATTCTACGCTACTCACAGGGGAGACGAACACCGGCGGTTAGTGGGTAGTGGAAAGAAGCAGTACTACTCAATATTCATTGTAGTTGGACCACTGATCACTCCAGAAAAGAACGGGTACTGACAATGCAGATCCATCTCCAATACGGCCAGGACGGACTGACAGCCGAGCTGCCGACCGAAAACGCGACCATCATCCGCCCGCGCTTTGTAGAGGGGCTGCCGGACGAGCAGGCCGCGTTCCGGGACGCGGTGCGGCAGCCCAACGGCGCGCGCCCCTTGGCGGCGACGGTCGGCGCGCACGAGCGCGTCGCCATCGTCATCGCCGACGGCACGCGTCCGCTGCCCTCGGCGCGCCTGCTGCCCTGGATTCTGGCGGAGCTGGCGCATGTGCCGGAGGAGAACGTCACGATCGTCGTCGGCACGGGTACGCACCGGCCCAACACGGCGGAGGAGCTTGAGCAGATCGTGGGGAAGGCGGTCTACCGGCGGCTGCGCGTGATCAACCACAACGCCTACGAGGAAGAGAGCATGACCGTCGTGCGGTCTGGGCAGGACGGTCGCGGCCCGCTGATGATGAACCGGGAGTATGCGGACGCCGACCGGCGTATTCTCGTCGGTTTTATCGAGCCGCACTTCATGGCTGGCTTTTCGGGCGGCTACAAGGCCGTCTTCCCCGGCGTGGCCGACCTGGCTTCAATTATGCACTATCACCGCGCCGAGATGATCGGCCATCCACAGAGCAAGTGGGGCGTGCTGGAGGGCAACCCGACCCAGGAGCAGATCCGCGCCAACGGATCGGTCCTGCCGGTCGATTTTCTGGTGAACGTCACGCTCAATCACCAGCGGCAGATCACCCGTTTTTTCTGCGGCGAGGTCATCGTCGCGCACGAAGAGGGCTGCCTTTATGCGAAGGAAACGGCGATGGCTGCCGTCGACCGCAGCTTCCCCCTGGTGATCACCACCAACAGCGGCTTTCCCCTCGACCAGAACCTCTATCAGTCGGTGAAGGGGATGTGCGCCGCCGCAGAGATCATCGAGGACGACGGCGAGATGATCGTGGCCGCCCGCTGCAATGACGGCTTCCCCGCGCACGGCAACTTTACTAGGCTGCTCTACGAGCACAGTTCGCCGCAGGCGATGCTGGAGACGATCTTCCGTCCCGGTTTTCACATGCTCGATCAGTGGCAGGTGCAGAAGTTCGCCGAGGTGGCGCTGCGGGCGCAGGTGGCGATCTACAGCGAGTTGGAGCCCGATGCGGTGTCCCGCGCCGGCCTAACCCCGGTCGCCGACCTGAACGAACACATCAGCACAGCCGTTGCCAATCTGGGGCCCGACGCGCCGGTCGCGGTGCTGCCGGAAGGACCGATGACGATTCCCTATCTGGTCTAGGCGCGGCGGTCAGTCCAGGAGCGCTTCGTTCAGCCGCACGCCAAAACCGGGCGCGTCGCTGGGGGTCAGATATCCGTCCACCGGCCGCGGCGCGTCCAGCCACAGCTCCTCATGCGTCCTGTGCCGGTTGCCTAGCACCAGCTCGCCCAGCTCTTCACACGCCGTCCCCGCGATAACATGCAGTCCCCACGGCTCCCCGCCCCGGTGCAGGACTACGCTGGCGCCGGCCTCTTGCGCCTGCTCCACGATGCGCCTCGTTGCGGTAATGCCGCCGCACCAGGTCACGTCCGGCTGCCAGATGTCAAGCGCGCCGGCCTTGGCGATGTCGGCGAAGCGGTGGTGGGTGAAGTCGTGCTCGCCCCCGGCCAGCTGGATCGGCTTGATCTGCGGCCGCAGTGCCGCCAGCCCGTCCAGGTCGTCCGGCGTCAGCACGTCCTCGAACCAGTAAATGTCGTAAGGCGCCAGCGTGCGCGCCATCTCCCGCGTCGTCGCGGCATCCCAGGCCATGTAACAGTCGAACATGAGCAGCGCCTCCGCGCCCAGGTGGCGGCGGGACTCTTCCGCCGCGGCCGCGGCGCGTTCCAAAGCGGAGGCGCCCTGCGGACCGCCAAAGCCAATCTTGTGCGCGGTGAACCCTTTCTCGGCAAACCATGCCGGATCGTCGCCGGAAGCATAGCCGCGAATGCGGGGCGCGGACGTGCCGCCCAGCAGCGAGTACACCGGCTGCCGCTCGGCCCTGCCCAGGAGGTCCCACAGGGCAATGTCGATCCCGCTGAGCGCCATGATCGCGATGCCGCCGCGTCCATAGGGGATCGAGGCCGCGTACAGCTTGTCCCACAGGCGCTCGATGTCGGCGGGGCTGTCGCAGGTTTCGTCCAGCAGCAGCTCGCGCAGATGGCGGTTGACCACCTCCACGGCCGCCACACCGCCGCCGCCATAACCGTAGCCGCTGACGCCGGCGTCCGTCTCGACGCGCACGACGATCTGCCAGAGATAAGGGCGCCAGCCGCCCAGCGGTTGACGGTAGTTGGGGTAGACGGCGCGAATGTCGGTGATCTTCATGGGCAGGTTGTTTTTGAGGGTGTGCCGTGACTACGAACCGAATATCTCGTCCACCTCCAGGCGGAACCCGGCAAGCGTGGGCGAAGTCAGCGTGTCGCCTTCACCGAACGTGTCAACGACCTCATAGCCATCGTCACCCAGCAACAGAACAGTGATGGCGCCGGCGTCTGTGCCCACGACCCAGTACTCTTTGACGCCGTGTTGCGCGTAGAGCGCACGCTTATATCCTCTGTCCCGTTCGGCTGTGGATGGGGAGAGGATTTCAACCACGAGGTCAGGGGCGCCTTGTATGTTGTCCGGGGTGATGATCTGCATTCGCTCGCTGGAGACGAATAAGAGGTCAGGCTGTACCACGTCGATATCCGAGAGCACGACGTCCGTGGAGGAGTAGTAGATGCGCCCCAGACCGTTGCCCTTCACGAAGGTCATCAGATGATAACCCAATTCTGCCTGCGTTCTCTGGTGTACTTCGTTGGGCGCGGGCGTCGCAACCAGTACCCCGTCCAGGAGTTCGTAGCGCTTGTCTTCAGGTGTAGTAAGGTAGTCTGTGTATGTGAGCTTTAACCGCGGCTTCTCACCAATCATATGAGCACCTCCGGTTTGGATTTTCAGTCCGCTTTCCCACGCTATGCTCTAATATAGCCAGATGATAGTAACGCCCAACTGCGGCAGGGCCAGGTATCGCCGCGCAAAATTGTCGCAGAAAGCGGGACTGCACCGACGCTGCAGGCGGCTGCACCAGCCGCCGCTACCCCTTCGTCCACGGCCTCCGTTCCTCCGCAAACGGAAACGTCCCGTCGTACCCGCGCGGCGTCGACACGTGCCAGATCCCCTCGTACATCGGCGTCAACTGGTAGTGGCAGACGACGTTGCTGCGCTCAATCTGCTCCTGGTGCTTGGCGCCCTGATGGGGGATGTGGTTGATGAAGATAACGCAGTCGCCCGCCTTCGGATAGAGGATGACGTGCTCCTGCTCTTCACACCAGGCCTCGAACTTGGGCCGGTCCATGGGGTCGAGGTGGGGTGGTTCGATCTTGTGCCCGTCTTTGACAAACTTCAGGTGGGCCAGGTCGGGCCCGTTGTCCTGAAAGTAGAAGGTGGTGTTGACGCCCACCGGCTGCACCGCCAGCCGGGCACGGCCGAGTTCGCGCTTTTCCTGCCAGTAGCCGTAGAAATCGAGATGCCACTCCTGCAGATAGGGTCCCGGGTTGATGTGCGCGCGGAAGCTGCGCAGCTGGCACTGCCGCCCCATCATCCCTTCCAGGATCGGACGGATGCTGGGGTGCCCGACCAGGGGCGCATAGGTCTCCGGCTCACGGTCCAGGAGCGAATCGAACCACATATTGCCGACGTCGTTCAGGCCTTCTTCCCAGCCCATCGCGCGCGCATGGTTGATGCGCTGGCGGACGTGCTCGGTCTCCTCCGGCGTGAGCGCGTTCTCGACAGTGATGATGCCGTCTTCTTCCAACTGGTCCAGCTTGGATTCCAAATTGTCCATTCTGTTTCTCCTTGCAAAGTTTCGTATCGTGGCCCCCGTTCGTAAGGGTTCGCAACCACAGTAAACAGAGGCAAAACCCGGAGAACGGGATAGATCGAGACCAGCGGCTCATGCCAGCATCAGGCGCTCCCCCTTGGGTTCCGGTATGGGGTCGCCAAACTCACGCGCGGTGTCGATCCAGAGTGTCATCGCTTCATTGATATTTTGAAGTGCAACTTCCTGCGTATCGCCGTGAGCCATGCACCCGGGAAGCTCGGGCGCTTCGGCCACGAACGTGTCGTCGGCATTGCTCCAGTAGATGATGACTTCGTACTTGTACATCACTCCTCCTCCAACTGGTATTTTAGTATGACCTGACGAACCTGTCTGACTTGGTAGGGCTTGGCATTGCTACCGGCGCGCGGCCATCGAGTATTCGCTGGCGAAGTCTTGTGCGTCTGCTCAATACTTTATACTCCGAACTGCATTAGTCGTGTCGATACAGTAGGCAAAGAAGCGGCTCCTGTCAAACCTGTTCCTTTTCCAATCTCCCGCAGAGGAAGCGCCGCCATCACCTTCCCCCTCAAAATTCCGGTAGGGGCAGGCCTTGTGCCTGCCCTCGCATGCACACCCACCCCGCATTCTCCACCCACCCCCTCAAACTACGGTAGGGGCAGGCCTTGTGCCTGCCCTCGCATGCACACCCACCCCGCATTCTCC
>VXMH01000104.1 GCA_009841235.1 Caldilineaceae bacterium SB0661_bin_32
CATGCGTTTCGGGCAGCCTCCCAAGAAATTAACGCGATAAGATGCGATTGCCCTGTATTTGACCGGAGTTTTCTTCAATTGCAGGGTCCCAAAGTGATTGAGAATCCGAACCATCTTCCCTGTAGATCAGTTTGTAAGACGAACCTTTCTTTCATACATATGCAGCAAGGTCAGCCAGTTCGGTATCGGCCCGCTTTCGGCACTCTGGGGCAGACCCAAACTGTTTCGAGGGTGCGATTGGCTATGCTAGAATGGTCAGATATGAACAGCTTCAGCTTCTCTTGGACAGCGCTGATAGTCCCCGTCGGTCCTCCTCTTGTCCTGACCTTGGGCAGCATTGTTCTGTGGATAATGGGACGTTTTGTACGTCCTGGCGCAAGATGGCACGCTTTTGGGAGTGCGATCGGAATCCTCAGTGCGATTGCCCTTCTCTTTTGGGGATTGGCTGCGGCGATGACAGCGGCGCTGCGCGTTCAACCAACTGCCCCAGCACTCAGTATTCCCTGGCAGCCATTCTTCTCACCCGGCGCCGATTTATTGTGGGTCAGCAACGGCTGGAACTGGTACGTCTCCTGTCTTGTACTCCTGCTTGGCGGAGGCGGGTTGCTTTTCAGTGGAGTGTCCGGTCAACGCGGGGAACAGAGCTCTATTGAGAACTGGCATGGAAGAGCGCTGACGCTTGCCCTCTCGTTGAATGCGGTTTCCAGCGCCCTGTTCTTTGTCAGCAGCGGAAATCTCCTTACCGTTACACTGATGTGGGTCGTCATGGACCTCTTCGTGATCGCCCGCAGCGCAGTGGTGCCGGAAGGCCCCGGGCCATCGCCCACCCGCCAGTTTCAGGGGCTGAGCATGATGGGAGCGCTGTTGCTGTTGATAGGACTGCTTCCGGCCGGTCAGGGAGGGCCTGCCGAACTCCTGGCAGGCGGCCATCTGCCACAAGAGACGGTAATACTCATGCTGATTGCCGGCGTCATCCGGGCCGGCGTCTATCCTTTACACTTGTGGCTTTTGCCGCACAGAGGGGAACGGCTGTACATGCCGGACCGCCTTATCGACCAGATGCCGCCGGCGCTTTGCGGACTCTGGCTGCTGGGCTGGTCGAGCGGCCTGGCAGGAGAAGAGCTTCTTGCGCGCCCTGAAATCGCGGCGCTCGCACTGTTTGGTCTTCTTGGCTCGGCTATCGCAACGTTCACCACCACGACCAGACAAGAACACACGACCTTCGTGCTGGTCACCGCGGTAGGTATTGCCGGCTTGACGAGCATTTTGTCTGAAATCCGAGGTCCGGCAGCAGTATTGTGGCCCACGACGACTTTCGCATTGGGAGGGGGCCTGTGGTTGATCGGTGAACGGATCTGGCGGGCGTGGCACTGGCAGATTCCAATTAGCGTAGGTGTACTGGCCCTGGTGGGGGTGCCTTTTACTCCGGGATTTCTAACGCAATCTGTGGTCGCACAACTACTGGTAGTGGGCGGCTGCACCGACGAGAGCGCACTGTGCGGGAAACTGGGGACCCTGATGTGGCCCCTTTTTGCCGCATACATTGTTACACAGATGATCTACGTCTCCTCTCTGTTGCGCAGTTGGGACGGTGAGCCCGACGGTTCAGTGTGGGAGCTGAGGCCGAATGCATGGGTTATCGGCAGACTGCTGGTATATGTTGTTGTTCTTGCCATTCCGCTGGCAACCGCCGGTCTGTTTCCCGAGATGATGACCAACCTTGCCAATCTGCCGGATGCCATTCCTCGCGGCGCGGGGAACCCCCCCAGCGCGGTTGCGAGCTGGCAGGTCTGGTTGACTTTGGCTGGTCCGCTCACATTAGGTATCGGCCTGGCAATCGCCCGCACACAGGTCAGAGAGTTTTTGAGTACAAACGGAAATAGAGCCGGAACATTGCCGACGCTTAGGGCGTGGTCGAGCCGAGTAGCCCGACTGGCAACCCTGGACTGGATTTCGGGCCTGACCAGGTGGGGCACTGGCAGGATGGGCGCCGTCTGGGACGTTGGTCTGGAGATTGTCGAAGGGACGGGCCATATGGGTTGGGTCGTCGTCTTCGGCATCATTGGCTATCTGTTGTTGAGCGCATAAACGAATATTGGTTTCAGGCAAGAGCAACAGCAGTGTGATCGAATTGAACGAGTTGAACTCATGGCCGCATTTTGGGCTTCAGTCCCCTTTCACGTAGTTCTGGGCCTGGCAGCATGTATTCCTGTCGTCTTGTGGGACTGGCGGGTTGCACTGCCCGGAATCCTGATCGTTCAGCTGGGAACAAGCGCGTTAATTGGCGCCGTCTATGGACTGCCGGCGCCCTGGCCTGCGGTCCATTTGGGCATACAGGTCCTGGCCTGCCTGATTCTTCTACTTTCGATCCTGCAAACGAGCAACGTGCAGGTCCGAAATTCCGGGGAATTCAGTTCAAGGCTCTTTCGTTTGCTTGTCCTGGGAATTGCTGCTCTGTTGGTTTGGGCGGCGAGCGAAGGCATTGAATTGCCCCTTGTTGAAGACGCTACAAAGGTGTTGTTCATCTGGTTTGCAGCCGTGGCACTGATAACGCTCGGCGTAACGGAGTCCGCACTTTTTGGGGGCGTTGGCCTTCTTCTTTGGCTGATTCCCGTACAGGCACTCTTGTCTATACTGTTTCCCTTGCCGGCCGTAATTGTGTTGCTGGGGATATTGCAGATCCTGGTTGCTCTGGCTTGCAGCTTCCTCCTGCTGGCCGAGGACGATGCGCTCACCCTGACCGAGGTTCCTTCAACCGATCCGGATCTGGCGCCGGGCGGGTATCGTCGCCACAGCATTACTTCCGGGGCCAAAGTCCTGGGCTATGGCATCGGTTACTGGATGTATACTTTTCTTTATCGACGTCTCAAGACAGGGGCTCGAAACAGTTAGGGCATGGCGCCTCGAAACCGGACAGCGTGGATGCGTATCCGACCTGCGAAAGTTTCGCGATTTCCGGCCACTGCTGTCAGATAACTGTGAGGATGTCCTGAGAGCCCCCAGAATGAAAACAGACCGAGTGACCAACCGCGTTTCATGATCCAGCTTGCCCTGCCATCCTTTCTGTTCAGCCTCCTCCTCCTGGCAATACTATCCAGCTATATCCTGCGCCGCTGGGAACGGGGGGTCTCTCTCGCCAATGGCGCAATGTTGAGTCTGGCCGGCGTGTTGCTATGGCGAATTCCGATAGATTCCCCATTGCTGTCCATTCCATTTATTCCCGTTGACCTTGACTTGCGCGCGGGGATTTGGGAATACGGTTTCCGCCTCCAGTTTACGCAGACAAATGAACCGATTGTCGTCATAGTCCTCCTCCTGTTGGGATCGGGCATGCTGCTAACGGCCGCCGCAAGTCAGGGGAGGGTATTCCCCCCTTCGATGCTGCTCGTAGGGGCAGGCTACATTGGAATCGCGCTCGTGGTGGACGCGCCGATTTCGCCTGTGTTTCTGGCGCCGGCCTCCCTGGCAATTCTGATGGCGCTTAGCGTTTTCCCGCTCCAAGTGGGCATTGGCGGGGAGGCGTTGACTTCCTTGCGTGCGATGCTGCCGCCGATACTGGCGACGCCATTTGTACTGCTTGCCGCGTGGCACATGGAGCAGTTGCCTCTCAATCCTCAAGACATTCTCCTTGCAGCTGGCGGTGCGCAGCTTCTCGGGGCAGGGCTGCTTATTCTGCTGGCGCCAGTTCCGTTGCACAGTGCCCAGCCTCAACTGGGCGAGTCCTCCCCGCCGATTGCGATGGCGCTCACAATTCTTCTATACCAGACGCTGGTCCTCTATCTATACTTTCTGGCGACGACGAGTTTTCCATTGCTCCTGAGCAGTACTGCGCTGAACGTGTGGTTGACCTCAACTGCAACAGTCACTCTCGTATGGGGCGGTGTGGCCGCGGCGGCAGCCAGCCACCCGGGCAGGCTGTTAGGTTATGCCATGCTTCACGACTGGGGCCTGATTCTATTGCTTCTGGCCGGATCTGATGAGGGCAGCCTGCCGATGGTCGTCTCTCTATTTGCGCTGCGTATATTGAGCACAATGAGCGCATCCGCAGGACTGTCGCAGATCCGGCAGGCGACAGGCAGTTTGGATGCGGAAAGCCTTCATGGGGTGGGTGCTCGACTGCCTTGGAGCACCGCCGCTTTTCTCCTGGGTAGCCTGGGACTGGCTGGTTTCCCGTTGACAGCGGGGTTTTCGGGACATTGGTCGGCGATTCAGGCGCTCGCAGAAGGCGATTGGCGCTTCGCAGCAGTCGTGCTGATCGCCAGCGGCAGTGTCATATTCGGCTTCGTGCGGATGGTCGGCATCTTTTTCGGCCCACTCACCTATCCACAGCTGCCCCGCGAACGGCCGTTAGGCATAGTATTCTCCCTGATGGCGATACTTCTGGTCACGGGCATGGCAATCGCGCCCCAGTTGTTCGAAGGACCTCTCGCCAGGACATTACTGGCATTTGATTGATCAAAAGCTGTCAGAATCTTCCCAGCGCACATCTGATAGAGATTGATAGTCCACGCCTGCTAAGGTTACGATAGCAGGTGCAGGCCAGTCGACCGCGAAGAAGCGTTTGTCATTTCATGCGCTGAAGCGGTGCGCTTTGCCAGGTTCGATTTTTCTTATCCAGGAGGCCCGCCATCGCTTCCAAGGCGGACGGACGTTCATCCAGAGTTGAAGGGTATTACAACCTGAGCCTGCGCGACCGGGTTGCGCTCTTGTCCAAGTGGGCGGCACTGACCAGCGAAGAGACGGTAGTGCTGGGCGAGAGTATCGGAGCGGAGCAGGCCGACATGATGATCGAAAACGTTGTCGGCCGTTTTGCGTTGCCATTAGGGATCGGCGCAAACTTCCTGATTGACGGGCAAGAGTACCTGATCCCGATGGCTGTGGAGGAGCCGTCTGTCGTTGCCGCGGTCAGCGCTGCAGCACTCCTGGCACGTTCAGGGGGCGGATTCTCGACGGGCAGCACGGATCCCGTGATGATCGCCCAGATTCAGCTTCTTGATGTTGTTGACTCAGCCAAAGCGAGGGGTATGATTCTTGCTTCTCAAGAGGAGATCCTGAATTGCGCCGACACCAGTCCCTCCCTTTCCCGCCTTGGGGGCGGACCCAAAAGCGTTGAAGTGCGCCAGCTGCCGGACACGCCTGCAGGGCCCATGCTTATCGTCCACCTGTTGATCGATTGCCGGGACGCGATGGGCGCAAATGCTGCCAACACTGCAGCTGAAGCTGTCGCGCCGCTGCTTGAAAAGCTCAGTGGAGGCCGGGCGGGATTGCGCATTCTCTCCAATCTGAGCGACAGGAGACGTGCGTGGGCCGAGGTCGAGATTCCCGCTGCGGCGTTCAACAGCGATGACTACAGTGGCAAAGACGTCGTTCGCGGCATTGCTGAAGCGAACGCATTCGCTTATGCGGACAGCTACAGAGCAGCGACCCACAATAAAGGCATCTTCAACGGTGTGGACGCAGTGCTTTTGGCCACCGGGAACGACTGGCGGGCAGTGGAGGCAGGCGCCCATGCCTGGGCAGCGCGTGACGGTCAGTACCGAGCGCTTACGGACTGGTACGTGCGCACATGCGGGGACTGCGAGTCCATATTCGGACGTCTGGAGTTGCCGATGGCTGTCGGAACAGTGGGCGGGGCAACCCAAAGCCACCCTTCCGCTCGAATGGCGCTGAAGATTCTCGGGTTGGAAGCCAAGGGGGAAACTGACTCTGAACAGGACAGCTGTGGTTCAGACGAAGATGTGGGCGCGGAGAGCGGCCGCCAGGGGGCGAGAAGGTTAAGCGAGATTGCCGCCGCGGTAGGTTTGGCCCAGAACCTTGCGGCTTTGCGGGCGCTGGCGACAACCGGCATCCAAAAGGGCCATATGCGTCTCCACGCACGTCAAGTGGCGGTGGCGGCCGGCGCTGAAGGCGATGCGGTCGAGTTTGTTGCCGGTCAACTTGTGAGGGAAGGAAAGATACGCCTAGAACGGGCCAGGGAGCTGTTGCAAAGGTGAAGTCAGGCCGCGCCCTACGCGGCCTGTCCGGGTAGTGGGACGAGAGGAGCTCATATGTTGAATCAGCCAGTTCAAAAGGTAGGGATTGTGGGATACGGGGCTTACGTTCCGCGTTACCGCTTGCCCGATTCAGAGATCAGCAGGGTCTGGACAGACGAGATTGAAGCCGTTAGCAAGAGGTTGCGTGAGGGAAAGAATGGGTTGCGGGAGAGGAGAGCGACCAATTTTGCAGGTGAAAAGGCCGTGCCGGGGCTTGATGAAGACACGGCGACGATGAGTATAGAGGCGGCCCGCAATGCGCTGGCGCGTTCGAAAATCGATCCGCAGGAGATCCGCGCCGTTTGGGTGGGGAGCGAGAGCCACCCCTATGCGGTCAAGCCGACCGGTACAATCGTGGCCGAGGCGATCGGCGCCACACCCGCCACGCAAGCAGGAGATTGGCAGTTCGCATGCAAGGCGGGTACAGAAGCAGTGCAGGCCGCGATCGGTCTGGTCGGTAGCGGCATGGCTCCTTATGCCCTGGCTGTCGGGATGGACACTGCGCAGAGCCGGCCAGGCGATGCGCTGGAATACACTGCGGGCGCGGGCGGCGCTGCCTTATTGCTGGGTGCAGCAGAGGAATCGGTTGCCGTAATCGAGCGCAGCCTGGGTTATGTATCGGATACGACCGATTTCTGGAGAAGGCCCGGAAGGCAGTTTCCCAGCCATGCCGAGCGCTTCAGTGGAGATCCCGGCTACTTTGGCCATGTCTTGCCGGCCGCCGACCAGATGATGCAGGAAGCGGGACTGACTGCAACGAATATCGACCATGTTGTCGTGCACCAGCCCAATGTCAAATTTCCAGTACGGGCAATGCGCACCTTGGGATTTGAAAGAGAACAGTGGGAGAACGGACTTCTGGTCGAAGAGATTGGCAACACCTACGCCGGTTCTGCCCTCGTCGGCCTGACTGCTATCCTGGATATTGCCGCCGAGGGTCAGCTCGTTCTGGTCGTCAGTTACGGCAGCGGGGCGGGATCAGACGCTTTCCTTCTACGCACAACCGGTGACTTAACAGCCGCCCAGGACAGTGCTCCATCAACCAAAGAGTATATAGGCCGGCGCATTGAGATTGACTATGCGCAATATGTGCGGCTTGCGGGGAAGCTGGCTGCTCACTGATTGACCGACTCTAACGCAATCGAGCCGGCGGCAGAATCTCGTCACCGATAGATCGCGCTTCGGCTCTCACCCGACCATACTATTGTCCCGCCTCCAAGGCTTTCAGCGAGTCGACCAGGAATGTTCGCCAGCGGCCTTCCTCGTCGATAGGAATGTAGACGGCCTCGCGCCCAACATGGATTGCGTTGTTCGGTATAAACTCGCCTTCGTCGGTCGTGCTGCCCAAAGCCATCCGCAGGAAGTATTGCAACTTCCGCTTGGGACCGTCGTCCAAGTCCCCTGTGACCACGCCTGATTCACCGATTGCGTGCAAAGGAAATCCTTGAGGAAGCCGAATGGCAATCTGATCGCGTCTGCGGCCGATATTCAGGATTCCGGCTTTCAGGGCCTCCATCTTCACCTGAATCTGGTAAAACAGGTTTTGCAATTCCAGTGGTATTGAGTTCGTTTCCGGGTCTGTGCCGAAGCGGTCCTCGATCTCCTTCTTCATTTCTTCCAGATCATGTAATGAATTCAGACCGGCTATTCGGCGATAGAGCTGAAGGCGCAAACCCTCATCTTCAACATAGGTCGCTGGAATTTCGGCGCGCAGGGGCAGGTCGAGAGTGACTGGCGGAGCAAGCGGATCGTCCAACTCGACCGGGAAAGGCGCACCTTCAGGCGGCTGCGATGGCGCATGAGGCGCCCGAGCGCCGTTAGCGCTGTCCGCCAGATGCATGTCGCCGTTCACTTCTTGCACCTTGGCAAATCGCTCCCTCTTTTCGCGGAGGTCATTGACCGATTGGGCCAGCAAGCGGGTGTAGAGGTCAAAACCTACACTGGCGATCTGGCCGTGTTGCCTGGCGCCAAGAAGCTCGCCTGCCCCGCGGATCTCGAGGTCGCGCATGGCGATGCGAAAACCTGCACCCAACTCGTCACTGCTTTCAAGCAGGGCTTCCAGCCGGCGGCGGGCGTCGAAAGTCAGTGTACTGTGGCGGTCGTGGAAGAGGTAGCAGTAACCCCTCACTGCCCCTCGGCCGACGCGTCCGCGCAGCTGGTACAACTGCGCCAATCCGAAATGATCGGCGCGATTCACTATAATTGTATTGGCACGGCGAATATCGAGACCGTTCTCGACGATCGTGGTACAGACGAGTACGTCGATTTCTCCGTCGGCAAAGCGCATCATCGTGTTTTCCAACTCACGCTCAGCCATCTGTCCATGTGCCACCGCAACAACCGCCTCCGGCACCTCGCGCTGTAGACGCGTTGCCAGCGTCCGAAGCCCCCGCACGCGGTTATGGACGAAAAACACCTGCCCGTCCCGCTCCAGCTCTCTCTGAACGGCTTGACGAACCAGCGTGCTGTCGTACTCAGACAGTATTGTTCGCACAGGCAGCCGCTCCCTGGGAGGCGTGTTTATGGTGCTCATATCGCGAACGCCGCTCAAACTCATGTGGAGAGTACGCGGAATCGGTGTCGCGCTGAGTGTGAGCACGTCCATCTGAGACCGCATCTGCTTGAGGCGCTCTTTGTGGCTGACGCCAAAGCGCTGTTCCTCATCTATGATGAGCAGACCCAGCGACTTGAAATGCACGTCTTCTGAAAGGAGCCGGTGCGTGCCAATTACGATGTCAACAGTCCCATTCCGCATCTTTTGCAGCACTTTCTCCTGTTGGGACTGCGTCCGGAAGCGCGAGAGCATCTCGACAAGGATGGGGAATTGCTTCAGGCGCTCGCTGAACACGCGATAGTGCTGCTGCGCGAGAACGGTTGTCGGCACGAGCATCGCCGCCTGTTTGCCGTCCATTACAGCTTTGAACGCCGCGCGAATTGCAACTTCAGTTTTGCCGTAGCCGACGTCGCCGATAATGATCCGGTCCATTGGCCGGTCAGTTTCCATGTCGCGTTTGACGTCTACGATGGCGTCGATCTGGTCTGCGGTTTCACGGAAGGGGAAGGCGGACTCCATCTCCTCCTGCCAGGGACCGTCAGGGCTGAATGCGTAACCGGGGATGACCTCTCTCTCTGCGTAGAGCTTCAGCAGATCTTCGGCTATGTCTTCAACCGCTTTCCTGGCCCGCTCTTTCACGGACTGCCAGTCGCTCGTGCCCAGGCGCGTTACGGAAGGCGGGATGCCGGAGTCTCCCGCCCCTACATACCGGCTCAGGCGGTCTGCCTGGTGCACGGGAACGTAGAGCCTGTCGCCCCTGGCGTAGTTCACCTGCAGGTATTCGCGCTCGACGCCGCCCATTTCGAGCCTAGTCAGACCCTCATATATGCCGATGCCATGCTCCATGTGAACGACATAGTCGTTCGGGTTGACATCGGCGAAAAACAGTTCGGGCGCCACTGTGGATTGGGGCCTGCGACGATGTTGGTGGGATTGCCGCGTCCAGCCAAACAGCTCGGAATCGGTGTACAGACGCAAGGGCAAATGCAGCCTGTCGTTGCTGTCCCCCTCCGGAGCAGGGGAGCCGTTCATGACAAAGCCTTCCGACAGAACGCCCTGCAAAAGAGAGATTCCACTGCGAGGCGGTGTCTCCAAGTCGGAGATCAGGTTCGCAGGCAGTTGAGCCTCGCGCAGCTCCTCCTGCAGTCGAGCAGTCTGACGCGAAATCAGGACGACGCGGTCAGAAGAGTTGGCAACCTTTCGCATTTCCTGCAAAATGCGCTTGGTCTGCCCGGCAAAGTGCGGGCAGGGAACAAACTGGCGTGCGATGGCACTGCTTTCGTCCTCCCTGTTTTCCCCCGGGAGACCGCTCGCACCCAAAATCAGCGGCCTGCGCGCGGCAATCCGTTCAAGCAGCTCTTCGGGACTGAAGAAGCTTGAGTCGAATCTGGAAGGCAGCTCGTGGCCGCGCAGAAGTTCCTGGCAGGTACGGGCCGCCGCTTCCCCGGCCTCCTTAAGGCTTGCGGCCACCTCCTCGCCATCGTCGACGACCAGAAGTCCCCTACCGGGCAGGTGGTCCAAGAGAGAAGCCGGACGGCTGTAAAGGTAGGGCAGATACCACTCGATGCCTCGAAACGTACGGCCGGCGGCAAGGTCATCCAGCTCCCGCGCAATCTCCTCGCGGATGGCAAGTACCAGATTCGGCTCCGCCAGCAATACTGCGCGCAGACCGTCGATGCGAGCGGCGCTGCCCGAGTCCGTTTCCAACTCCCCAACTTCCGTTGGGACTTCCTCAGGCATGTCCTGCACCAGAGCGGATCTTCCCGGAAGGTCATGGACGGTTGCGGCGGCGGAAGCTTCTTCCCTGGGGAAAGCCGGCGCAGCGCCGCCGGCGAGGACGCTTCCGAGCGCCTCACTTCCAGGCCCGATCAAAACTCTTTGCAGATGTCGCTCGCTGCGCTGCGTTGCCGGGTCGAAAGACCGCAGCGTCTCTACTTCGTCGCCAAACAGGTCGATGCGGACCGGATGCGGCAGATTTGGAGGCCAGATGTCGACGATTCCGCCGCGACGGGCGAAAGATCCCGGTTCCTCCACAACTTGCATCGGTTCATATCCGTTTTGCACCCACCGTCCCGTCAGCTCATCCAGTTGAACGAAGCTGCCGACGCGTAAAGGACGCAGGGCCATTCGAAACGTTCTGGCGGGCAGGGTCTTCTGCATCAGAGCACGGGCCGAGGAGACCACGACAGCTGGCCCGGCAGCTTTTTTCTGCAGGGCCGCCAGTGCGGTCAGTCTTAGCTGACGCGTGCGCCCGGTCCAGGGAATGCGTTCAAAGGGCAGCGCGTCGGGTTCTGCGTAGAGAGCAATCGGCGGCGCCCCAGCGGAAGCCGGCAGGTACAGTTCGAGTTGCTCAACCCATTTTTGGGCTTGTTCGGCTGTGCCGGTCACCACAAGGACCGGTCCTTCTCTCTCGACGGCGGCGCCGGCGACAAAATATGCGCGCGCTGCCGAGTAGAGCTTTTGCGGCGCCGCCGTATGCTCATTCAGCAGCGCCTGAAAGTTTGGCAGGGCTCTAAGCAACGGAAGAAGACCAGAGAGATTCATTCTACTCGTGTTGTCAATGACACCTTTGTGGGGGCCGTCCTGTTTCAGCAGGTGCAGAGGCCCGGATTACAGACCCGGATTACAGAAAAGAAGGATTGCAGACTCAGGCCGCCGTCGCCGGCGCCGAGTTAAAGCGATTCATTGCTAGGTCAATTCCATGAAATAGCCAGGTTTCTACGGCGTCGGCAATTCGCGGGCGCAGAGACTTGAAAGCGATCTCCTCGTCGACGCTGAAATTCTGCAAAACGTAGTCGGCCGGACTCATCGGAGTGAGAGGCCGACCTATGCCCACCCTGGCACGCGGAAACCGATCGGTGCCCAGCATCTGAATGAGCGATTTCATCCCGTTGTGCCCTCCGCTACCACCAAAAGGGCGCAGGCGCAGCTTGCCGCTTGGCAGGTCGAGCTCATCGTAAATGACGAAGATATCTCGTGGTTCAACTCGATAGAAGTTTGCCATCGGCGCGACTGAGGTTCCGCACCGGTTCATAAATGTGAGGGGGCGCATGAGAACCACCTTTTGCCCGGGCATAGCTTCTCTCGACAGCCGATTACGTTCCAGCAGTCGCGAATGCGTGATGGAACCCAAGCCGAACAGGCCATTGAATTTCGCCCGCGAGAGTGAAATCGCATGCCGCTCGGCTAAAATGTCCAGCACTTGAAAGCCAATATTGTGACGATTGCGCGCGTATTGGGGCCCGGGATTGCCCAGACCCACGATCATTTTCATGGTCAACCGTTTTTCCAGCTTCCCCTCGAACGCGACCCAGGGCGCGTTCAGGTCGGAAAAATGAACCCCGGCACAGCTTGAGACACAGCTTGAGACACAGCTTGAGACACAGCTTGAGACACAGCTTGAGAAAAAGAAACAGGCTGGCAGTTCGTGAGACTTGCTGCCTTCCGCCCCCGAATCGCGAGCCAATCATCGCAGAAGTGAACGACAGTCAGCAGTTGACGGCCAGCAGTTGATTATCCCGCATACAGCCAGGTTCGGCAAAAAAGGAAGGGGAACTAAAGGCGCCGGTTGCGCTGCAAATTGGCGACTCGCTTTGGGACCGCCATAGGGCAGAATCCTGCAATGGCTCTTGCCATTCGTTCAGGTACTCCGCCCATTCGCCGCGCCGGCAGAGGAAATTCCGACCCCGCAGCCGACAGCCCTACTGAAGGGGCCGTGCAGGTGATTGGGACCGGAAAGGCAGTGCCTGATTTACTCGCTCTTTGCAAATACCCACTCCAACAAGCGCTTGACGGCAAATACGGCGCCTAACAGAAGGAACAGGCCTGCGCTCCAGCGAACTCCGGTGAAGAACTGCGCACGAAGTTTTTCCAATGCCAATGATTCTCCCAGGTCTCCCAGAATTCCGGGCTGCGGAACGATTTCACTCTGGTCGGACGAAGAGGCCTGGCTTTCCGTTGTACTACTGTCGTCACCCTGGGAAGGCGGCGGCGGAGTTGTCGTTGGCTCTTCCGTTGCACCCTCGATGTTCGGCTGCTCTACACGGACCTCAGCGACCGTAGGTTGCGGGTATGGTGTCGGCGTATCTATGGGAATCGGTGTCGGAGTTGGTCCGTCAGGCGTAGGCGTGATCGGATCCTGGCCGACACTTATGTTATGTACGAAGAACTCCGCATAGTTTCCATCCGGCCGTACGACCCGCAGGCGCAGTGTGTAGGCGCCTGGCGCAAGGACATCGGTATGCCACACACCCAGCTGTCCGTTGACAACCTGACGTGGTTCCCCGCCGAAATACTTGAAGGCTTCCTCGCCCCTTGACGACTCCTTGTAGGAGAGCTCATAGCGGGCGAAAGGCGTGCCGGTTGCCGTTCCCATGATCGGCACAGGCCCGCTGACGCTGCTGCCTTGTTCGGGGGAGGTGATGCCGGACTGGGTAGTCTGTTCATTGCGGGCTTGTACTCGATCCAGTCGATAGTCCTGGAACTGGTCGCGCAACTCTTCCGCGCCGAATTGGTTTACAGCCGCATTGGAAGTGCCGGCAACGAGGGCCAGCCCAAACAGTCCCGGGGCAAGCAGACTCAAAAGGCAGGGAACGAGCAGTTGCAAGAGTCGTAAATGTCTCCTGGGACGGGTCTTGCGATTCTCAGTCATATGCATAACGGTCTTCTTCAAGCTTTCAGGGGCCGCATCCGACATTTCAGGGCCGTCGCCGTTTGCCACACCGGGCGATACATACCGGCCCAAGAGCTGCAGAACTACTGCAAAGATTTGATGTAAAGGACAATGTCACCAATCTGTTCGTCGGTCAGGCCTGACTGTCCACCTGAGGGCGGCATAGCGATGCCTGTGCGATTGTCCGCCGCATCGGCGGCGCGTCCATCGCGGATAACTGTCACCAATTCGTCGTCAGTCAGTCCAGAAACATGAGGCGAGTCCGCCAAGGCAGTACCCAGCCCTTCCACACCTATCCCATGCTCCCCGTGGCAGGGGGCGCAGGCTTGTGCATAGAGCGCTGCCCCGTTTTCCAGGCTCGTAGGCGTAGCTGACGGCGCAGGGGTTGGCGTCGGGTCCGCAGAGAGTTCGAGAAATGGCAGCTCCGAAACGAAAGGGAGTTCCACATCCGGCAAGGAAACATGAATCTTCCCCGCCCGGGCGGCGCCGGCTACGTACAACCCTACCGCAATCAGGACCACAAAGGGCACCGGCCAACGCGGCCACCGATAGGGCCATGCTTTGCCGGCGCCTCCCGCGTCAGCGGCAATGACCATCAACATGCCGGTAGTAACGGCCATGAACCCGAACATTGCCAGAAGCGGAATCGTTATGAAACCGAACCAATCGAGCCAGACCGTCGCACAGGTCACCCCTATTCCGCAGGAAGAAGGCGATCCAAAGTATGGTGTCTTTTGAAGCAGGAAATGATAGACGGCGACACCTTGGCCGACCAGTGAAAAGGGCAAGACCAGATGCGGAAGATGAGGGTCTCTGCGCATAATCCCAAGAGTAAGTAGTCCCGCAAGAGGATACATCAGGATGCGCTGGTACCAACAGAGAGTGCAAGGTGTAAAGCCGCTCACCTCGCTGAAATAGAGACTGCCCATCGTAGCGGTCCAGGCCGTAATGAGCGCCCCGTACAGACCGAGTTTTGTCCAAAAGCGTGAACTGTTCATTGGACTCAGTTTCGCGTGTTCACTGGTCGGAGGACAGTCGTCTGTCGATTGCCGCCGAGACCGTTCCGTAGTCGAGCGGATTGTCGACGCGTTCGCCGTTGACCAGCACGGTTGGCGTGCTGTTGTGTCCGGCTGTGCGGGCGGCCTGCAGGCTCTCCGATATGGTCGGCATATGCTCTTGATTTGTCAGACAGGATGTAAACGTATCTTGATCGAGATCCAGTTCCCCAGCGTAGTCGATCAGGCGCTCCATGAGAAATGCGTTCGCGCCGGAGGAAGTTGCCTGGAATACTCGATCATGGTAGACCCAGAACCGCCCTTGGTCGGCGGCACACTCGCTCGCCTGGGCGGCCAGGGACGCGCCGGGTTCGTGTTGCTGCAGGGGAAAGTGTCTGAATTCCAACTTGACTTTTCCGGAGGAGATATAGTTGTCAACGAGGCCGGGCTTTACGCGCTGGTTGAAGGCGGCACACGCCGGACAGCGAAAGTCTTCCCAGGCTTGAACGGTTACCGGGGCATCGGGATCGCCCAGGATGTTCCGATTCTGCCAGGCGGAAGAAATACCGGAATAGTCAGGAAGTTCAACTGAAATTGACTCATTGTCAGTTGCTGCGGCCAGGATGACCGCCAGCAGTCCTGCCAGCAAGGCAACCCCGCCGACAAGATAGATGCTCAGCGACAGCCGCCGTCTGCTATTGGCAATAAGGTCTTTTGCTTTCACCTACCTGGTCCTTGCCTTTGCAGTTGCGCTTCCGCCCAATCGCAGGCTACAGAAACTGTGTACTGGCGGGCGTCCGGGCCTAGATTTCCCAGATTTGACCCCTTTAATGGGAAAAGGCCTGATATTGGAATATAGCACCGATTCCTGTACTACACAAAACAGAGTTGGATTTTCCCGGCGGCCACTTGGACCGGCTTTGGTTACAGTTGCTTTCCGAGTAAGCTAACTCAGGAAAGCGCAGGGCAGGCGCCAGGCCCGGCCTTACCGGGAGGTCCGTTGATTAGGGAGCGCGAGGACAGGCACAAGGCCTGCCCCTACCGTGATTTGCCCGGTTACGGGATCGGAGCAGGTATCGAAAACCACAGGGTTTTACGGTTCGGAGGAGTCGTCTCGATGACAAACAGTGGCTCGCGAACGCGGGACTTCGAGAAGGAGAAACTCAAAGGAAAGGTAGCCGTCGTCACGGGCGCAAGCCGGGGCATCGGTGAAGCAATTGCCGATGCGCTGGCGGCGGAAGGCTGCCGGCTGATTCTGGCGGCGCGCAGTAAGGACAAGCTCGAGGACGTTTCAAGTGGGCTGCGGCTGCGACACGGGGTAGAGGTCATTACAGTGCCTACTGATATCGGCGACGAAGGCGAGGCACGCAGGCTCATAGAGACAGCCGAGAGTCATTTTGGCGGTGTAGACATCCTTGTGAACAACGCCGGAATGGGCATTTACGGCGCTATCGACGAGCTGCATCTGGACGACCTCAGGAATGTTTTCGAGGTCAACTTCTTTGGCCCGCTTGCGGCCCTGCAAGCGGCCGTCCCGGTTATGCGTCGAAACGGCGGAGGTATCATTGTCAATGTCAGCAGTATCGTGGGCAAGTTTCCACAGCCTCTGGGGGGAGGTTACACGGCAACCAAGTTTGCGCTTCAGGGGGCGAGCGGCGCAGCCCGTGCAGAGTTGAAGCGTGACAACATAGACGTCGTTCTTGTTTGCCCCGGCCTGACAGACACAGAGTTTTCACAGCACAGCCGGATCAGCGTGCCGGGCGCTGAGCACCGGCAGGGCGAACGCCATTCACTCGGTCAAGGGGTCGAGCCGGAAAGAGTCGGCCGCCGCACTGTGGCGGCGATCAAGCGAGGAGAGCGGGAGGTTTACGTGACCTTTTTTGATCGCGCCCTCGTGTGGTTCGCGTTGCATTTCCCCGGACTCTTGCAGTGGGCGCTCGTCTACGTCACGCGTTACCGGCGAAAGCGGTTTGAAGAAGGAGAGCGTGCGCACGAATAGGCGCGTTCGTCCGGTTGGGCCAGGACAACAGTTGTCAGACCGGGTTTCCGCGACTCCCGCTTGACCTCAAGCGCTCACTGTTGTCGAAACAGTACCCACATCGGCTGCTTCCCTATTTCATAGGTATTCAAGTGTGACAGCAACCCGCTTTCAGGATCGATCGAGTATGCTGCTGCGTTGCCTGTCCCTTGTCCTGCGGCCAGAAGATACCGGCCTTCAGGGTCGACATTGAAGACTCGAGGGACTGCTTCCGTGCTCTGCCATCCCTGCAGTTTGACAGCTCCGCTCCCCGTGTCGACCGAAAAGACGGCAATGCTTTCGTGGCCTCGATTCGTGACATAGAGTGTGCGCCCGTTCGGGTGCAGATGAATCTGGGCACAGGTGTTGGCGCCGGTAAACCCTTCAGGCAGAGACGAAACCGTCTGAAATGGGCGCAACGTACAGCCAACTCGACTTGAGTGGGTCTGACCGCTGCCTGCCTTGTCAAAGTGGTAGGCAGTGACGCAGGACGCGTCCTCGTCCGACGTGTAAACAAACCGCTGATCGAGGGAAAAAACGAAGTGCCTTGGGCCTAGCCCATCGGCCGCGGCAACACGAGGTGCAGAAGGGTTGGGCGAGAGTTGACCGGTTTGTTCGTCAAACTGGAACAGGAAGATACTGTTTGCTTCGAGCGGATGCGGCACAAGAGCGTAGCGGTTCGTTTCATCAGTCTCAATGCAGTGTGCGCGCGCAGCCGTCGTCACACGACATGCTTCGGCGCCGATTGAGCCATCGGCCTCGATCCGGTGGACCATTGCCTTGCCCGCTCGGTAATAGGCGCTCATCAGAAAGCGGCCTGTCTTGTCAGGGGCAAGGTAACAGGAATCAGCGTCCACCTGCCGCCTGCCCAGCAGGTGTAACCCGCCATCGCGCTCGATGCGAAATGCCGCCAGCTCATTGCTGGCCCGCAGAGAGCAGTAAAGCGTCCGCCCATCAGGAGAGCTTGCCAACGCGGAAGGGCCGCCGACTGCGCGGACATCCCGGCACTGTTGCAGCTGGCCGTCACTTTCCATTTCATAGATCCGGATCAGGTCGTCACCGGATACGGTTATGTAAACGAGTGTGGTCATGTTGGGCTCCTCGGGCAACAGGTTGAACGCCAGGAAGAAAGTCTTATGGCCCCGTTTCGGTTCAGGAGTCAGTTCATTGCATTATTGACTGCAATGCCGGCATGGCTGGCAATCCATACTGCCTTTTCTTCCCCGCCTCTCCCTCCTGGTTTGTGGGAAAGCGGCGGCTGATGTAATGTTTGCGGAATTGAACCGTTTCCGAATTTCAAATGAGGCAAATTAACGATGGTGAAGAAGATCTGGATGGAATGGCCCCTGCCGCCCGCGATGCTTCCGCAGATCACGGAGCTGGCAGAGCTCGTCGATGACGGCGATATGGAAAAGCTACATGGCTCTACCGTTATTTCCGGCATTCGCCGCTACTATGACGGCGAATTCATGGATCGAGTCGGGCCAAACTTGGTGCAAATCGCCAAGCCCGGCATTGGTGTCGACAATATTGACCTCGACGCCGCCACAGCGCGAGGCATTCTTGTTTGCAATACGCCCGACGCGCCGTCTGAGTCAACAGCGGAGCATGCAGTAGCACTGTTGATGGCGGTTGCCAAGCGGGTGATGGTCGGCGACATGCATCTGCGGGGGGCGTCCGACATTGGACGGGGTGAGATGCTGGGCACTGAATTGCTGGGCAGCTCTTTGGGCATCGTTGGTTTCGGACGAATCGGCCGGCGGGTAGCAGAAATGTGCGCGCTGGGAATCAGGATGAACGTTACCATTTTTGATCCGCTTCTGCCAGACAGTATCCGGTTGCCTGAGGGCGTTTCCCGGACTGATGACCTGGATGCGATTTTCGCTGAGAACCAGTTTGTAACTCTGCACACACCGCTGCTTCCGGAGACACACCACCTCGCAAACGAAAGGCGGCTGCGCCTGATGAAGCGGGGCAGTTATCTCATAAATGCGTCACGCGGGGGCGTCGTTGACGAGGCCGCCCTGATCAGGGTATTGAGCGAGGGACATCTGGCTGGCGCAGGGCTGGATGTCTTCGATCCCGAACCGCCCTTGGCAGACAATCCCCTTCTGGCCATGAAGAATGTAGTCCTTACTCCCCACATTGCCTCTTACACGGAAGCCGGCATGGCGGCCATGCAGGCCGGGACGGTAGAAAACATCGCGAAGGTCTTAAAGGGTGAACGGCCGACGTGGATTGCCAACCCGGAAGCGTGGCCAGGCCGGATGGAAAAGGCAGCGGCCTGACAGCGGCCGGGCGGAGATGCACCTCGCGGCCCGGCCTCCTCAATTCACACTATATCTTCGAGAAACTATATCTTCGAGAAAAGCAGCTTTCACCAGCGGATGCGGCTCTGAACGGGCCCAATGTGCTGGTCGGAGCGTTCCGAGATCGGCCAGCTGCGCCACTCCTCAACGACCGCGATCAGCCCGCCAACTGCTGCCTCAAAAATAACTTTTCCCTTCTCAGCTGTTGCAAGCGTCGGGTCTCCGTGGACACCCAAGCGGGTCCACCGGCCCCAGAAGTCGTTGAACCGGACCGGGTTGGTATAGACGCTGTCGGAGCTGACAAACTGGCCGCGAACATCATCGTCGGCTTCGGCCTTGTCCATCTGCACGCGCTCCGGGGCCAGGTGAAGGTAGAGCGAAGTCTCGAACTCATCCGCGTGCGCCATCACTTCCGTCTCCTTGACAGCGTTGAAGGCTTCCATCGCCAGCCCGAAGTACCCCAGGGCGCCGCACAGCGAGTCGGTTTCAAGCACCGTTTTCCGGGCGACAAGATCGATCAAGGGGGTGTTTGAGCCGTGTCCGTTTACCAGGAGAATCTTTTCAAAGCCATGATAGGCAACGCTCTTGGTAATGTTAAGGCAAAAGGCGATGAAAACTTCCGGTTCGATATGGATTGTACCGGGAAAGTCGATATGGTGGAGATTCAATCCATAGGAGATTGGCGGCAAGACCAGTATCGAATCCGGCGCGCGGCGCCCTGCTTCCAGGCAAATCGATTCGCACAGAAAGACGTCAACGTCCAGTGGGAGGTGGCGGCCGTGCTGCTCAGTCGATGCTACCGGCAGCAGGACGACTTTTTGAGCTGCGATGGCATCGTTCATCTCCGCCCAAGTCAGACGGTTGTAGCGGTATTCAGTTTGGGGATCCATAGGTCTGCCTTCTCTGGTGTGTGCTAGTCCCTTTTCCGGTAATTCAGCGCGAGCAGGTACGGACATTTCGGTCCGCCGTAGAGGGATATTCCATGGGACACTTGCAGGGTCAACGAAAGGCTTCGGCCTCGTCGTTCGGTTCAAAGCCTACAACCTCGCGGGCGTGAGAAATGTCCCGGTAGCCCCATTTATTCCTGGAGAGGGCGTAGAAGATATCAAATCGAAGCTCCGGCGGAGCGACGATGCATCGTGCCACCATCTGACTGATATCTCTCTGGCTGCACCAGACTGAGAACTGACGGGAATCGGTCGGCCGGTCCTCTTGGTTGACAAGCCCAATTCGCAGGCAGATAATGGAAAGTTCTGAGCTGTCCGTAAACTGCCTGGCCAGCGCTTCACCCCATACCTTGGTTGCCCCGTATACACCTGTGGGGCGGACAGGGGTCTCATGCGTGATCATCGGCCAGGGGTGCCGGACATTCTCGTAGTCGCCATTCACGAGCGCACGATATGGTTGTACCAGTTCCCATCCGGAAATCGTCGAACCGCTGCTGGCGAAGACCACTCTGGAAACACGCGCTCTGCGGGCTGCTTCAAAGACATTGTAGGCGCCAATCAGGTTGGGATCGCGAACGCGTTCCCAGGGGTCGCGGCCGCGGGCCGAAGCCGCGAGATGCACGACGGCATCCTGACCTTCGAAGGCCGGGAGGATGGAATCGAAATCAGCGATGTCCGCTTGTACTGTGCGCACGCCGGGTACGAGACTGCGGTTGAGAGCGGTCAAGTCGTAGCGGCCTTCCAGACGTTGGCGGACTGCGCCGCCGATCAGGCCGCTCATGCCCGTCACCAGAATTCGTTGTGTCATCTGATAGCTCCTGGCAGAGGCTTGTGGGAGGGGTTCGACCGAACTTCAGCGCGAACAAGGGACAGTCTCTGATTCCCTGCAAAGAGAGGGACGTCTAAAGTAGAAAGACTGAGTGGAGACTCGAAACCGCTAAGACTCAGCCTTCGTTGAGCAATATGCGGCCGCAGGAGGGACAGCTGAGCAGGTCATCACTGTATCGGATATTGTTCAGGATTCCGACTGCGACCTGCGTATGGCAGGCTCCACAGATTTCGTCTTCCAACAGGGCGACGGCCACGCCATTCTTCCTGCGACGCAAATGTTCGTACATTTCCAGGTTTTCTTCGGAGAGTATGTCCGCCACTTGCTCGCGCGCCTTTTTCAAGTAGATATACTCTTTTTTGCGTTGATCGATCTCTGTCTCAAAGGCGGTCTTGCGATTCGTCCACTCTTGTTCAATTTCCACAAGATTGGCCTGCTTTTTCTCCAATGCCGCCTGAAGAGAGTCGGCCATGACCAGGCGCTCGACGCTCCGATTCTCCAGGTCCGTCCTGTGTTCTTTCATGGCGTCAATACTGGATTGCAAGGCCTCAAGTTCTCTTGGGTTCTGCAGTTCTCCGCTCATCAGGCTCGTTTCGGATTCGCGTATCTTTTCGGTCAGTGAACGTGATTCGAGTTCAAGGTCCTGCTGTTCCGAGCGTGTGCCCTGGAGTTCCTCACCGATAGAGTCGACTTCCTCGCGAAGCGCCTCCAGTTCCGTCGATCCTTCCACTGCTCTACTGAGAAGGAGAATTCTTCGCCGGATTTTGTCGTACAGTGAATCGATTTCGTGCATTTTGAGCAATGCAGCTTTTGCGTTCACGTTTTTCCCCACTAAGGTTTCAATTTTCTCGTGTGCGCTGCCGAAAATGTAGTTGACAGCCGGCCGGTTTCGTGCCGGAGGAGCGGGAGCCCGGCTTGGTTGTCTGCGGTGAAATTTGCACCTTGCAGAAGCATCCTGGCATATACAGGGCTACGGACCGGAGGGCAATCCAGTATACAGCCGATTGCGACGAAGATTTGCCGCGCGGCTTACCTTTTTCAGTCAGGTGGCTAAATGCTTGTGCAAGGCGGCCTGGCAAATGCAGGAGACCTTTCGACTTAACCTATCTTATCACTCCTTTACATTTAGAAGCAAAAGGCTGTCAAGGATTGGTTCGCGCTCAGGCTTGGCGGCCCCGGGAATAGAGGACAATGACTCGGCCCGGAAGGAAATTGCCTTTCTTGGCAACATCCGTAACAATAGGAGATACGAAACGGCACCTCTGGATTGGGTCACTCCGGCTGGTCGAATTTTGCCGGCGGCTCCGTAGGAGAGTTTGCGGTCATGTCGATGTTCAGATCTTCGCCAGGTCGCGGCGGCCAGAGTTTTGTAGAGTACGCGTTGCTCTTGATCCTGGTTTCAATAGTCCTGCTGTCGATCCTACTGATTCTGGGAAATGATCTGCGTACCTTCATCAATGACGTACTCCAACGCTGGTTCCCGGCAACTGAAGAGTCGTCATTTGAACTACCATTGAGACTCATCTGGCTCGTGTCACTTGCCGGCCGCTGAGTGTAGTCATAGCAACCAGGCCATCCTTGAATTGCTTCAGAGATTCGGTTCCTACCTGCTCGACCTGGTTTTCCCTCCCCGTTGCGTAAACTGCATGCGAAGCGGCCAGTGGTTCTGCGACTCTTGTGCGCAGCGAGTGCGACCGGCGCCGTCGCGGCAAGTATGCCAGCGATGCGGCATTGAGTTGCCAGGAGATGTGGAAGGGCTCGGGGCTCCTTGCCCCGGATGCCGGGATGCGCTGGGATGTGTAGGCGCGGCGGCACTGCACGAAGGGCCGCTTCAGCCAGCAATCCATGCTCTTAAATATGACGGCAGATTGGAACTGGCTCCAATCCTGACGCGCTATTTGAGAGCCTTGATCGCGGCGGCCCCCTGGCCTGCCATACTGCGACGGGTGGATGGAATTGTGCCTGTCCCACTGCACAGAGACAGGCTGCTGGAAAGAGGATACAATCAGGCCGCATTGCTGGCTACAGGTCTTACGGTCGGATCGTGTACGCCCGTGCTGGATAGCGCTATCGAGCGGTTCCGGGCAACCAAATCCCAAGTTGGTCTGACAGCTCTTGAACGGGCCGATAACGTAGTGGGGAAATTCAAGGCGAACCCCAGGCTGGTGACTGGGAGGAGGCTGCTGCTTGTGGACGACGTCTTTACGACGGGCGCGACGATGCGAGAGTGCGCAGTCGCCTTGCGCAGGGCGGGCGCAATCGCTGTCTACGGACTTGCACTGGCGAGACCCGCCAAGAGGTAGCTTGCGCTGGTCCTTCAAGAAGTGAGGGAGCTGGTTGTGTTGCCCGCGGAGACAGCTGCGTTTCTCCCGACGGTCGAAACTCTGCCAAGAAGATCGAACGAAAGTGAAGGGAGATAAAAGTATGAATCTGACGGTCCACGGAAGAAACGTTGCAATATCTGACCGAGTTCAGGACTATGTTGACAAAAAGGTGGGCAGGTTGGACAAGTATCTGCCGCGGATAAGGGAGGCCAGGGTTGAGTTGGTCCGCAGAGAAACACGGGCAGCGGCGGACAGGTACACAGCCCAGTTGACAATATGGACCAGTGGACAGATATTGCGTGCAGAGGAGTCAAGCGAAGATCTGTTCGCTTCCGTCGATGCCATTGTCGACAAGATGTACCGCCAGATAGAACGATACAAAGGGCGGCGCTTCAAGAGCAAGAGACGCGATGCGGCCGCGGCGGCCGCGGCAGTCGAAATGTCGGCAACGCAGTTGCCCGATGATTCGCTGAATATTGTACGCACCAAACAGTTTGTCGCCGAGCCGATGTTGCCCGAGGAGGCCGTAGAACAGATGGAGCTTCTCGGCCACGACTTTTTTGTCTTTTACAATGTCGACACGCGTTCTCTGAACATCGTCTATGGTCGCAGAGACGGCAACTACGGGCTCCTTCAGCCTCGGGTAAACTAAGCAGAGTATCCTGAACTGGATGAAGTCGATATGCGAGTGCGTCGTTTCGCTCCAGTCGCGGCGGCGCCTGAAAAGGGCAGTCCAGGCAGGCCGATTCCGGATAGTCGTGTTGAACGGGCACAAGATTCAAGAAGATCCGGGCTCATTGGGAGCAGGACTTACGGGAAATGGAGTGCGCGCTTCAGAAGGGCGCGCCTTTTTTTCGCCCATCGGATCCTGCATAGCCCCGGTTGACAGATGGATAAACACGGACTGATGCGAGTATCCGTCGTAGCCACAGTGTACAACGAAGGGAACAGCATCAGGACGTTGATGGACTCCCTGCTGAACCAGACTCGCCAGCCCGCTGAGATAGTCATATGCGATGGCGGCAGTCGAGACGATACCGCGGTCATCCTGAACGAATTCTCAGGGGAAATCCCTGGGTTGCGGATTCTCGTCGAAAAGGGCGCCAACATCAGCCGGGGGCGCAATCGCGCCATCAGTGAGGCAGCCGGACCGATCATTGCCTGCACGGATGCCGGCGTACGGTTGGACCCCTACTGGTTGGAACAGTTGATGGCGCCGTTTGAGGCAGGAACTGCATCCGAAGAGCGCAGTGTTGAGGCGGTGGCCGGATTCTTCGCGCCGGACGTTTCCGGCCCTTTTCAAGCGGCGATGGGAGCAACAGTATTGCCCCGGGAGGAGGAGATAGCGCCTGAACGTTTCTTGCCCAGCAGCCGGTCAATCGCATTTTCCAAGGCGTTGTGGCGAAGGGTTGGCGGCTATCCCGAGTGGCTCGATTACTGTGAAGACCTGGTCTTCGATCTGCGTATCAAAGTTGCAGAAGAGGAACCCGCGTTTGCCTGGGCGCCGCGGGCTGTCGCTTACTTTCGTCCCCGCACTGATTTGAAGTCATTTGGGCAGCAGTACTACCGTTACGCAAGAGGCGATGGAAAGGCAGACCTGTGGCGAATGCGGCATGCCATCCGCTACGCTACCTATCTACTCTTGATCCCTGCACTCCTGGGCCACGCGCTGTGGGGACAGGAGGCGCGCTGGTTGGGGTGGCTTGGTCTGATTGGCGGAGGACTCATCAACTGTGCCCGGCCCTGGCGTCGCTTGCGGCTGTTGGCGAGGGACCTTCCCCCCCATGCACAAATGCAGGCTGCGCTCTTCGTGCCGTTAATTCGGCTGGTGGGCGACCTGGCAAAGATGGCAGGTTATCCGGTCGGCCTGATCTGGCGGCGCCGCAATCTGCACAGGTCAGAGATTCATTGGCGAGATGTATAGCGGACTGGGATTCTTTTTCAGCGATTTCCTGAGTGAGAAGCGCTGTGCCACTACTCATAGACGGACATAATATAATCGGCTCTGGAGTTCTGGAGAACATCAGCCTGCAGGACGAAAACGACGAAGAGCTTTTCGTGTCTCGTCTGCGCGTCTGGCGAAGCAACTACCGGGGAAAGATGACAGTGATCTTTGACCGCGGCATCGTCGGTGGGGCATCACGGGAGTTGAGCGGCGGCGGCGTCGAGGTCATCTTTGCTCGGAATCCGCAGGAAGCCGATGATTGGATCAGGCGTCGAATCCATCTTCGCCCGCAGGGACTAATCGTCGTTACGAACGACCGGGCCCTGCGACAGGAAGCAGAACTGTACGACATCGGGACGTGGCAAGCGGACGAATTCGTACGGCGAATGGGAGATCGACGAGGGCGAACCGCCGCGGCCCGCGTCGACGCCTCCCGTCCGGGAAGCGGGACCCCGTCTGCGATGGACCAGGAGGAGATGCTGAACGACGAGGGTGCAGAAAGTCACGTTCATCTGTCCGACCGTGAGGTGTCAGAGTGGCTGGAAACGTTTGGTCCATCAGAGCCTGAAGTCAAGCGGCCGCAAAGGACCGAACGCAGGCCGCCTTCCCCAAGTCGGGCTGCGTTTTCGCGGCACCAGGATGCTCTTCGAAAGAGGCTGAAGGGAAAGCAGCGTAAACGATGAGCATGGCGCAGCCATAGGGGGCTAGAACAGGTCAGTACCCGTCACCTCCTGAATTTCGCTGGCAGGCAGGCCACTGCAGCCTGGAATCCACCATGCTGATGGAGGAGTTCGATGACCTCCGAAGTCGAACCTAAGAGGAAGGGGCGACGAAAGGTGAGGGCGCATCTGATCGAGGCGACGCCCGGCGCCGGCGGTTGGGGCCATTGGGTACTGTCTGCGCCCGCGATCTGCTTCCTAGGATGGCTGTGGCTGGACCTGTTTGGAATTCTCAGCCCGATTCAATCACGACCTGTTGACCTCCTGTTGGGCACTCTCGCCTACGTTGTCCTCGTTCTGCTGCCATTCGGTTATGGCGCCCACCGCTTCGTGACATCTTTTCCAGGCGTCTTCCAGCAGGCCGGATGGACCGTACAGCCACTTGAGCCGGTGAAACCGGAAGAACAGCACATTGTCAAATACGTTTGCCTGACAAAAGAGCGGGCGGTCACTGACGGCAAACGAATCCTGTTGCGAGCAGCACAGGGGTGGGTGTATCTGGAAATTGGCGCGATTCTGGTAAGTGCAGTGGCTATGGTTCCGCTCTTCTTCAGCGCTGTAGAATTCGGATTTGGCCGCTAGCAGTTCAGGTCTACATAAGACCTTTTCAGCCCTGTACACGGCCTGAAGAGACTTTTCAGCAGGAGTTCGCAATGGAACCCAGTCAACTTATCCCTTTTTATGAACAACAGCAGGCGCAGATTCTGGAAACGATCGGCGAGCACGTAGAGGAGGAGACGCCAACAGACGATAAGGGACGACTGGATGCTTTTGCCGCCCGACTTGCCGACCGCTATACGGCGGCTGGATTGAATACGGAAGTTATCCCCAATCAGTTACGCGGCAACCACCTGCGGGCCCGCTTCCAAGCAGAGGCGCATGTGGACCAGCCGGACGCGGCGCCGGTCCTGATCCTCTGCCATTACGATACCGTCTGGCCTGTCGGATCTTTGGACACGCATCCATTTCGGGTTGACGAACAGGGATGGGCCTATGGTCCCGGTATATTTGACATGCAGTCGAGTCTGGCCCTGGTGGAATATGTGTTTCGGGGCGTAAAGAGCCTGAACCTGCGACTGCCGCGCCCGGTAACGGTGCTCGCGACGTCTGACGAGGAGGTCGGCAGTCAGACCTCTCGTGAACTGATTGAAGAAGAGGCCCGGCTCGCCGCGTTCGTCCTGGTGCTGGAGCCGCCGTTACCCGGCGGCAAACTGAAAACAACGCGAAAAGGCGGGGGGCATTATTCGCTATCAATAACCGGGCGGGCAGCGCACGCCGGCGTCGAGCCGGAGAAGGGTATCAGCGCCATACAGGAGCTTGCTCACCAGGTGTTAAGTCTGCACAGCCTCACCGATTTGGACGCGGGTACGACGGTTAACGTTGGTGTTGTGGCCGCAGGGACGCGACCCAATGTCGTTGCGGCGCACGCGGAAGCCCGTATCGACGTCCGGGCGTGGACTGCTGAGGAGATGGGACGGGTCAACGAAGAGATAATGGGCCTCAGACCGAACCTGGCGGGAACTCAACTCGAAGTCACCGGCGGTGTGAGCCGTCCTCCATTGGAAAGGACCGTAACGGGTTCACTCTTCGAACAGGCCCGGGCCATCGGTCATACGCTCGGACTGAACCTTCAAGAAGCCGGGACCGGCGGCGGCAGCGACGGCAACCTGACAGGCGCCCTGGGCGTCCCTACATTGGACGGATTGGGCGTCCCAGGGCACGGCGCACATGCCGACCATGAACATATCGAGGTGGACAAAATCGGGGAGAGAGCGGGCCTGTTGACTGCGCTACTGATAGGGCTTTCTCCATGAAGCGGCTCACTTCAAGGTAGCTAAGAGGGGCGGGCTTTCATGGCAACTTTCTGCACCAGTAAGACAGCCACAAAGTCATCTATCACAGGAGAGAAAATGCGTCGAGTATTGCTTGTTTGGTTTCTGATAGCCGCTCTATTGCTGGCTGCTTGCGGCGGTTCAGACGAAAAGGCGGCTTCAGTTGATGAGCCTGCCATGGAAGAGAAGACGATGGCCGCAGACGATATGTCTGACGGGCTGCCGGAGGTGAATCCTCTGGAAGTCAGCGGTGATATTATCACTGCAGGCAGTTCGACCGTCTTCCCCTTGTCCGAAGCCATGGCCGAACGCTTCAAGGACGAAGGCTACGCCGACAACATCACCATCGACAGCATCGGCAGCGGGGCAGGCTTTGAGCGCTTCTGCGTCGCCGGTGAATCCGATGTCTCCAACGCAAGCCGGCCCATCAAGGACTCTGAACGGGAATCCTGTGGCGCTATCGATCGCATTCCGATTGAGTTCCGCGTCGGCACCGATGCGCTGGCCGTTACCGTCAGCAAGGACAACGACTTCGTTGACAACCTGTCCATGGAGCAGCTGGCGATAGTTTTCTCCACTGCCACTACCTGGGCCGACGTCAACCCCGACTGGCCGGGCAAGCCGATTCAGCGCTTCAGCCCCGGCACCGACAGCGGTACATTTGACTACTTCGTCGAAGAGGTCTTCGACGAGGACAAGGAGCCGATCCTGAGCGCCGACGCCATCCAGCTGTCCGAGGATGACAACGTCCTGGTTCAGGGCGTCACCGGCAGCCCCTACGCCGTCGGTTACTTCGGTTACGCCTACTACCAGGAAAACGCCGACACTCTGAAGATCGTCGCCATCAACGGTGTCGAGGCGACGGCCGCCAACGTCGACAACGCCAGCTACCCGCTTGCCCGCCCGCTCTTCATCTACTCCGATGCAGGCATCATGGCCGAAAAACCGCAAGTCGCCGCCTTCATCAACTTCTACCTGACATACGTCAACGAGGAAATCGAGCGCGCTGGCTACTTCCCGGCGGAAAGCTCCGTTCTTGAAGCCGCCAAGCAAAGCCTTCTGAATGCCATGAAGGCCATGGAGCAGTAGGCTGTCGCAACTCGGGTTGCCGTGACGGCAACTTCAGTTTGCAACGCCAGGAGTCGGGGTTCAGGGTCAATCCCTGGCCCCAACTTTCCTGATTTCAGGCAATGGGATTAGAATGGGCCGCAAGCGGAGGCCGACCTCCCCTTGGCAGTTGAAGTGGAGTTAATCGGGCGCAGTTCTTCGAAGAGGAGCCTGCGCCAACCAGTTAGGCGCATACTTTTGAGAAGCGAGGGAAAACATGACACGATCGGCGCCAACAGCGCAAGCCGCCATTTCTGCGGAGTCGATGCGAGGGCCGGTGGCAGGCGCTGAAAGCAAAGGCGAGTCAGTCCTGGGAGGGGGACCCCCGCTGGACCTGAGTCGCAAGCCGAGAGTCACTGAGTCTTTAATCCAGGGATTCCTGTATCTTTGCGGCGCCATTTCTATTCTTACGACCTTGGGCATTGTCTATGTGCTGGGGCGTGAGTCACTTTTGTTCTTCGCCAACGAGGAAGTGAACTTACTCAAGTTTTTCGGGGGAACCGAGTGGCAGCCGGCCATTGGAAGGTTTGGCATCTGGCCGCTCGTAACCGCTACTTTCATGGCCAGCCTGATTGCGATGGCGGTAGCACTGCCGATGGGACTATGTATCGCCATCTATTTGAGCGAATACGCCCCCCAGCGAACGCGGAGCATCCTGAAGCCGATTCTCGAGGTTTTGGCGGGGATTCCAACCGTTGTATACGGGTATTTCGCATTGACATTCATGACGCCCTTGTTGCGCGGCATATTCGGGCGCGATATTGTTGAAATCTACAACACTGCCTCTGCCGGCATCGTAATCGGCATATTGGTCATCCCGCTCGTCAGCTCGATGAGTGAGGATGCGTTGAGCGCTGTTCCAAATACGCTGCGCCAGGCCTCATATGGATTGGGGGCCACGAGGCTGGAAACTGCAGTACGCATCGTACTGCCGGCTGCCCTCTCGGGCGTCGCAGCGGCCTTCATCGTGGCAATTTCTCGTGCGGTCGGAGAGACGATGATCGTGGCCATCGCAGCCGGCGCCGGCCCGAACTTCACTTTCTCACCGTTTCGTGCGGCCGAAACAATGACGGGGCACATTGTGCGTATCAGCGGCGGCGACCTGAGTTACGATTCAATCGACTACAACAGCATCTTTGCCATCGGTCTGCTACTCTTCCTGCTGACGCTAAGTCTCAATGTCCTGAGCCAGTGGATTGTTCGCCGTTTCCGTGAGGAGTACGAATAATGGCTATCCACCGGCAGCAAACTCTATCGCAGCCTGCTGACGGGCTAATGCCTTCGGGGACTGCCTATCACGAACAGGTCGCTGCGCGGCAGCGCCGGGGACGGACCTGGGCGATAGTCTTTCAGGCAACTATGCTCTCCGGCATTGTTGCACTGTGCGCCCTTCTCTTAAACATTCTCAATCAGTCATTCGGCTACGTCGCGATTGTGAACACTATTGATCCCACAGAGCTGGCAGTTGACGGTGTGCCGCTTAACGAGTTGCCGAAAGACAATCTGGTGGAGATTCTGGAAGCGAATATCTCCGCGGGGCTGATGCGCCGCTATGAGAATGACATGCCCTTTACTGAGAGAAGCCGCGAAGATGTTCACGACTTGATTCTGGAACGCGTGGTAGAACCGCAAGTGCAGGCGACTTGGGGTCTTTTCGATTCCATTTTCGCACGAGGGAGCGTGTTCGCAGAGGCTGAAGAGCAGTTCCCTGGTTCAGATGTCTATTTTCGGAGCTGGCTTACGACCAGTTTCATAAGCAAGTCGCAGTCGAGCGAACCTCTGCGCGCCGGCGTACGGACCGCTATCTTCGGCTCACTTTGGGTGGTTGCCATTACTATATTGTTTTCTTTTCCCATTGGCGTAGGAGCAGCGATCTACCTGGAGGAGTACGCGCAGAAGGAGCGCCTCCTCAACAGGTTGATCCAGACCAATATCAATAACCTGGCCGGCGTTCCATCGATCATCTACGGAATGTTGGGGCTGGCAATCTTCGTTCGAATCCTGGAACTGTTTACAAGTGGGGCGTTCCTGGGCATAGGTGACCAGTCCACCGCCAACGGCCGAACAATCATATCGGCCGGTCTGACACTTGGTCTTCTGATCCTGCCTTTGATCATAATCAACGGTCAGGAGGCGATTCGAGCCGTTCCCAACTCTTTGCGGCAGGCGGGCTTTGGATTGGGCGCGACGCACTGGCAGGTAATCTGGCATCACGTCTTGCCGAGCGCCATGCCAGGCGTCTTGACCGGGACAATTCTGGCCGTAAGCCGGGCAATTGGAGAGACAGCCCCGTTGGTGATTGTCGGCGCTTCAACTTTCATCGCCCTGGACCCCAGCGGGCCATTCTCCAAGTTCACCGTGCTGCCTATTCAGATCTACCAGTGGACCTCGCGGCCGCAGGATGAGTTCCGGAATCTGGCCGCGGCGGCCATTTTGGTCCTTCTCATTCTGTTGCTGTCCTTAAACGCCTCCGCTGTGCTATTGCGAAATCGCTTTGACCGCAGTCGGGCTATCGCATAGAGGAGCATCCGAAGTCATGACAGTTGCGATTAAACGCCCCTCGCAGACTCAGAGTGAAACGGTCAGCTCTTCGCCCAATGGGACGGGCGGGAATGCTATTGAAGCCGAAAGAATGAGTGTCTTTTACGGCGACTTTTGCGCGGTGCGCGATGTAGACATGAAAGTGCCGTCAAACAAGATCACAGCCATCATCGGTCCCTCAGGTTGCGGCAAGAGCACGGTCCTTCGCTGTTTCAACCGAATGAACGATCTGATCACCAGTGTGCGAATCGAAGGTGAAGTTCTGTTTCAGGGACAGAACATCTACGACAGTGAAGTAGATCCTGTAGAGGTTCGACGCCGCATCGGTATGGTCTTTCAGAAGCCAAACCCATTTCCGAAGACGATCTATGAGAACGTCGCCTGGGGAACACGCATAAACGGCTTCCGCGGGGACATGGACGAGATGGTCGAAAGGGCACTGCGGTCGGCTGCCTTGTGGGATGAGGTAAAGGACAAACTGCAACAGAGTGCACTCGGTCTCTCCGGTGGACAGCAACAGCGGTTGTGTATCGCAAGAGCGATTGCGGTTGAGCCGGAGATCATTCTCATGGACGAGCCGGCTTCGGCCCTGGATCCGATCGCCACGCTGCGAATTGAAGACCTGATGAAGGAGTTGTCGGAGAAGTACACGATTATCGTTGTCACGCACAACATGCAGCAGGCAGCCCGGATTTCGGACTACACTGCCTTCTTCAGCGTAGATGACGAACGAACCGGGAATCTGATAGAGTTTGACGATACCGAGAAGATCTTCACAAATCCGGGTCAGAAGAGCACGGAAGATTACATTACCGGGCGCTTCGGCTAAGGTCGCACTGCTCGCGGGGTCAGCATGAACGTCGAAAAGAGACGAGTTCTCATCCTATGCACGGGAAACTCTTGCCGCAGCCAGATGGCCGAGGGTCTCGTGAACGCCTATCTGGGCGAGAGCTGGCAGGCTTTTTCGGCCGGCACGGCGCCTTCAGGCATGGTACATCCACTCGCGGTGCGTGCGATGGCGGAGCTGGATATAGACATTCGTGATGGAGCAACGGAGTCGGTTGAGGATTATCGAGAATTGCATCCGGACCTCGTGGTCACGGTCTGCGACAGTGCGGCCAAGAATTGCCCGGTCTGGTTGGGGGACGAGGAAGTCACCCATATGCCGTTTGACGACCCGACAAAGGTGATTGGCAGCGATTCAGAAAGGATTTCGGCCTGCAGGCAGGTACGGGATCTGATGCGTGACAAGCTGCTCACTTACCTTCAGAGTCGATAGTCCTTCGGAAGGAAAGGAGACCATCGATGGGACAGCTCCTGCGGACCTCTTTTGCCAGAGAACTGGAGACACTCCAAACTGATACATTGATGCTGGGAAGCATGGTGATCCAGGCTCTGAAGGAGTCAGTAGAAGCGTTGCGGCGCAGAGACATGGAGACCGCCAGGCGTCTGATCAAAGAAGATGAAATAATCAACAAGAAGCGTTTCGAGATCGAGGCCGACTGTCTGCGGTTGATTGCGACACAACAGCCAATGGCAGGGAACCTGCGGTTGATAGCAGCGGTGCTGGAGATCAGCACAGAGCTGGAGCGGATTGGCGATTACGCTAAAGGTATTGGCCGAATAATCCTGCTGATTGGACCTGAGGCACTGCTCAAGCCACTGGTTGACATACCCCGCATGTGCGAAATTGCTACGACTATGCTACAACAGGCCCTCGATGCCTTCCTGACTCAAGACCTGGAAGCCGCACGAACGATTCCGCTGCGAGACGATGAGGTGGACGCGCTTTACAATCAGGTCCACCGTGACCTGATTGCCATGATTTTGGAAGACCCCACTCTGATTGACCGTACAAACTACCTGCTTTGGGCAGCGCACAATCTGGAACGGGCCGCCGACAGGGTGACCAACATCTGTGAGCGAATCATCTTCACCGTGACGGGTGAATTCATCGAGTTTGACATGAACTGAGGGCGATTGCGAGGTTGACGTGTGGCTGCGTATCATATAGAATTGTGGCCAGTCCGTACCCGGTTCTTGCATAGTCCTTCAAATGAGATTACGGAGTTTGCATAAATCGAGAAGTTCCCTTATCATTCGGGACGCAGTCGCGGACCCCCCCCTTAGCCGTAGTTTCAGGAGCATTGTCTCTGTATACAATTGATGGTACAATGCCCGCGCAGTTCAAATAGCGGGATTGATCATAGTCGGTCGTGTTTTCCGAACTCTTGCAGAACTCAATCATTACCCTTTTTTCTTGACCGCCCTTAGGAGGTATGAAATGCTCAATCGACGTGTGAGGTTCTGGGCCGCCATAATGCTTATAGCAGTTATTGCTCTTGCGGGCTGTGCACCGCGAGCCGGTCAGGGCAGCATCGATGCCGATGCCGACCAATTGGTAATCGACCTGCCTGCGCTGGTGCTTGACTTTGGTATGGACGGGATGGCTTCGATCAAGAACGCTGCCCTGGCCGACCTGGTAGGCGGCCTTGGCGTGCCTCTGGATTTGCAGGTACCGCCTGAAGTGGTTTTTGCAATGGGAGCAAGCAATATCCAGCACATCCAGGTGAGCAATACGCCTGAGGGACTACTGCTGCTGGTCAATGGCCGGAGTATTCCGAATATCAGCTATGACGGCGATTCGCTGAACGCCCTGCCTGGCGCGCTGAACACATTTGGCGTGGTCGTTCCCATGGCAGACCTGCTCTTTGCCCTCGTTGACAGTATCGGGATCGGCGTGATTGCCCGCTTCGAGCCTGCGCCAGGAGTGGAGGAGATTCCGCTGTACGTCGAAGGTGACACTGCAGCAGCGATGGCCGCCAAGGCCGCGCAGGAAGAGTTCCTGGCCGCGGTAGGTACACCGCCGCGAATCAATCTGCCTGTCTTCTATGGGGCTGACGGCAGCATCAGCATTGGTGATCTGTCGATCCAGGAGATGCAGGAGATGACGGGAGGCTCACTTGGGGCTCTCGAGATGGGGCTTGGCTCGCTCAGTATGGTTAGAGGCATGGGGATTTCCCAGCTTGGTATCAGCACCGGCGCCGACGGAATCACGATTTCCATTGACGGCACTGCTCTGCCGACTTTGGACTGGTCGGACGGCAAAGCCAGCAATCTGATCGAGCTGATCACCGAAATTCCGTTGCTGGACATGGCAATGCCGGGCATGGGCTCGATGATGCCAATGATCCACCAGATTCTCCCACTGGTCCAGGCAACAGATTTCGACTTGACATTGCATTTCTAAGTCAGGAACCGCCTGACAGGGCTTGGCTGGCGGCGCGGCCGCGACGAAATCGGGCGGTTGTACAGATAGAGAGAAGAGGTGCGGCGATAGATCGCCGCACCTCTTTTTGTTGTCGGAAATGGATTTAGGGAGGCTTTGGATTCCAGGAATCGGTCGAGGTAGAGCCGGTCATATAGAGTTCACCAGACTCAAAGCCGCGCGCCGCGTAGTAGGCCTGGGTGCCGGTGGCTGCGATGACGCTGATGCTATCGAAACCTGCCGCGCGGCTGAGCCGTCGAGCCTCGTTGAGAAGACGTGTACCCACGCCAACGTGTTGGGCAGCACCCTTTTCTGCGCTGCCGATAGCCAGCGCCGGCCCGTAAACATGGACTTCGCGAATCATGGCGTTGCCATGAATCTCTTCCAGAAAGGCTCGACTCCCTGCCGATGGCGTCTTGGGCAAACTCAACCTCAGAAAACCTGCGAGAGGCGCCCGCTCAAAGTCCGCCAGCGTACCGCTCCCTTTCTCCCCGTCTACGACAAATTGCAGAAAGTGCTCGACCGTTAAGTCCGTTGGGTAGGTTGAGACGGTCAACCGCAGCGCTTCCTCCCGCACCTGTGCGCGCCTCACTTCGCGGCAGCGAATGCAGCCACAGCGTTCACCGCGACGCGACAACTCCTCGTGGACTACCTCGCGCAGGTTGCTCGTCTTCACACCGGCCTCGATGTGGTGTGCCGGTATGTCTCGAAACAAGCGGTTGATACGTGTGTACGGCGGCACGGTCGGTTTGACGTCGGCCAGCAGCGCGACCAGTTCCTTTTCCGTATATGGCGTATAATCTCCGGCCTGCCACTTCTCGTAGAGCTCAGTACCGGCGATCAGGGAGCAAGGGTAGATCTTGAGTTCGTCCGGTCGGATCGATGGATCATCAAAGAAACGGCGAAAAGAGTTTCGGTCTGATTCCAGAGTGGCCCCGTAGAGATTGGGCATCCAGTGCAGGTGCAACTTGAACCCGGCCGTCCGCAGCAGCCCCAGCGCCTCCCTAACCTCGGTCACGGTGTGGCCGCGCTTGTTCAGTGCGAGAACGTTGTCCTCCAAGCTCTGAACGCCGATCTGCACTTTCGTTACACCCAGGCGACGCATGTGTCGGATTTCATCGGGTGTAATCCAGTCGGGCCGGGTTTCGACAACCAGCCCGACGTTTCGGCGCGCCGCCAAGACATTGCGCTCCTGGGCTTCCTCCAGTGTGGAGGACGGAGAATATCCGGGGGCTCCATAGGTATTCATAGCGTCGAAACAGCGGCGTACGAACCACTCGCGGTAGTCCTGGCTGTAGGCGCCCCAGGTGCCCCCCAGGATCAACAGCTCCACTTTGCTCGTGTCGTGGCCGATACTTTCGAACGCATCGATGCGTCCAAATGTTTGTTTGAATGGGTCGAAGCCGTCGCGTTCGGCCCGTTGCGCCCCTGGCTCGTCGTAGATGTAGCTTTTGGGCATGCGCCAGTCATCGGGGCAGAAAATACACTCGCCAGGACAGCCGGCCGGCGCGGTAAGGACGGTTACCGGCGCTACCCCGCTGGACGTACGCACCGGCTTCATGCGGATTCTGTCCAGCAGAAGCGAATCCGGCTCCAGTTCACCCTCATCGATCAGAAGCCGAAAGCCTGCTATCAGATCAGATTTGGCATAGAATCCTTTGCCGTCCTTGGGGTATCGGGCTAGAATGGAACGCAGCGTTCGATTCGCGTCCCATTCGGATTCCTGAACCGCAAGGACGTCCCGGAAGATCGCTGCCAACGCCGTACGATGGGCAGCCGGTTCGAAGCTCCGTTTTCGCTGCCACTCCTGGGACGTCTGAATTACCTCGGCCGGAATCTCTTCCGGAGCCAAAACTCGTTTCATGGCGGCTCAAAGACTCTCCAGACTGTCGCGGAAGCTGGAATGCAAATCGAGGCGAACAGCAAGAATGGAACTGAAGACGCAAAACAGGTTGCTGACGCTGAATCGCCGCTTCTACGAGCAAGTGGCCCACCACTTCGACGCCACGCGCCAAGGATGGACCCCGGGACTTTGGGCCATTCTACCGTATTTCAGGGCCGCCGGGAAGGAAAGGCTGTCTGTACTGGACGTTGGCTGTGGTAACGGCCGCTTCGCGCGGCTGCTAGAGGAAGCAGGTGTCGTCGCGTCTTACACGGGGGTTGATGGAAACGAGTCACTGCTCCGAATTGCGCGCAAGTCTGCTGCGAACCTCGCAGGCGTCGAAAGTCAGTTCATTCAGGCCGAACTGTCGAATACGGATTGGGCCAGCGTTTTGGCGGCGGGTCGTCGCGCTGAGAGCAGACACGCCCACGCGGCCACAGCTTCGATTGGGCCGCCAAAGTATACCGTTGTTCTCTGCACGGCAACCGTGCAACACCTGCCGGGTTATGCGCTGCGATTGCGACTCATGAGGGATCTTCAGCGCTTGAGCTCAGACTATGTTGTTCTATCCTTTTGGCAGTTCCTGAGTAGCAACCGATTCCGGAGCAAGCTGATCGACCCAAGCACAGTTGGTATCAACCCCACCGAACTGGAGCCAGGCGACGCGCTGCTGCCGTGGCGTCAAGGCGTAGAGTCAGTCCGTTACGTTCACCAAGTCGATGACGCGGAACTGAGACAGCTGGCTGCCGGCGCAGGCCTGACGGTCTTGCACACGTTTCGCGCTGACGGCAAAGAGTCGGACCTGAATCTATATGCGATCCTCGGCCGCGCTGATGAAAAGGCGGGGATGGTTCAAGGCGGTCCGAACAGAGAAGACGCAACCGTTTCCTGACCTTTCACAAGACCTGATACACTGGGCGCCATGCAACCAGACAAGCGAACACAGACTATACTGGACGGTTTTGCGTCTCACTTTGGGGGCAAAGCAACCCATCTTGCGATTGCGCCGGGGCGAGTCAATCTTATTGGCGAGCACACCGACTACAATGACGGATTCGTGCTGCCTGTGGCCCTGGACCGAGACGTAAGGGTACTCTTTCGGACACGCGACGACCACCGTGTCAGGCTCTACGCGCTGGAGTTTGACTCGTGGGCTGACTTCGGGATCGGGGTAACGGAGCGAGACGAGAGACAGTTGTGGCCGAACTATGTTCAGGGCGTCGGACTGGAACTGGCCGAACTTGGCATTCAGCTGCAGGGCTTTGAGGGTATCGTCAGCGGCAACGTCCCGAGGGGAAGCGGCTTGAGCAGTTCGGCCGCTCTGGAAATCGCAGCTGCCAAGGCCTTTCTCACGGCAGCCAGCCAGATCCACGCGCTGACCGGTCCCCAGCTGGCCAGGGCTGCTCAGAAGGCCGAGAATGAATTCGTCGGCGTCAACTGCGGTATTATGGATCAGTTTATCAGTACACTGGGAGAAGAGGGACACGCCCTGCTGATCGATTGCCGCAGCCTCAGCTATCGGCGCGTACCGTTTCCTGAAGGCGTATCACTGGTGATTGGCAATACGAAAGCAAGCCGCTCCCTTGCAGGCAGCGCATATAACGAACGGCGAGCACAGTGTGAAGACGGCGTTCGCCGACTGAAAGCGGTTCTGCCTGGAATCGCCGCCCTCCGGGATGTAAGCCGCGACGAACTGGAAGCCCATCGTTCTCTACTTGCGCATACAGTTTACCGACGCTGTCGTCATGTCGTTACCGAAAACGATCGCGTGCAGACCACGGTTGCCGCGCTGGAGCAGGGCGATTTTGGAAAAGCAGGCCGGCTGATGGACGCCAGCCACGAGAGCTTGAGAGACGACTACGAAGTCAGCAGCGAGGCACTGGACAAGATGGTCGAGTCGATGCGCAGTCATCCTGGATGCCTGGGCGCCCGTCTCACCGGGGCAGGGTTTGGCGGCTGCGCCGTTGCACTGGTCCATGCGGGAGCCGAGAAGGATGTACGAGAAACTGTCCAGGAAAGTTATGCCAAGGCAATGAATCTGTGGCCGGAGATATACATTAGTCCGCCGAGCTCCGGCGCACGTGTCCTGCCCCTTTAGTCTGGAGAAGGCGATGACCGACCGCTACAAGAGTCAGCGTAGCCGCCCGGATTTGGGCGCAACCGGGCCGATTGAGTATGAAAGCGGAATGCTCTCTTGGGAGTTCGTCGAATGCCGCATGCGCAGGGCGGTGAACTATTGGATTGCCAGCGTCCGAAGCAGTGGACGGCCCCATGCCGTACCGGTTTGGGGCGCCTGGCTGGATGATGCTTTCTTCTTCGTGGGTACCGGCCGGAAGATCCGAAATCTACGCGCCAACCCACAGGCCGTTGTCCATCTGGAGAGCGGGGATGAGGTGGTCATCGTCGAAGGCCGTTTTGAAGAGATCTCCCGGCCAAGCCAGGAGCTGCTTCAAAGAGTGGACGAGGAATTTGTTCGCAAATATAAGACATATCGCCCTAGTGAACACTTGAACGGACGGAGCACCTCCAGTTTTGCTCCGGAGGGTCTCTTTGCCGTCCACCCGCAACTAGTCATTGCCTGGAGCGGGATGGCAGGCGACGCCACCCGCTGGAAGATCGGGACCAGTTAGCGACGACCATGGCGCGCTCGCTTGCTCTTGACTACGCTTGAGCGAACAGAGTGGAGACATCTCGCATACTACTGCCAAAGGGAAGCAGAAATGCCAACGCTTACCAACTACATGCAATTCGAAGGGCTCCATTGGGAGACCGGAACTGTCCGAAACTACTTCGACTATTGCGGCGTGAAGGCGCCTCACACGGGTAAGCCCTATTCTGAGGCCCTGCTGATGGGTATCAGCGGCGGAGCGGTGATGGGTTACTTCGTCTTCGCCTATCAGGGCATCGACCCGCACGCCCGCATTCTTACCCGAAACACGTTCGACCCAATGGAGACCATGCTGCAGCGCCTGGGCGCAGTTCAGGATGTGCGCCAGACGGCAAGCGCGGATAGGGCTGTCAGTAACCTGGTCGACACCCTGGAAAAGGGAACGCCCGCCGTTACCTGGGTCGACGTCTCCAGCCTCCCCTACGATCCGCAGCCGCACGAATTCGAGATTCCACACATGTTACCGGTGGTCATCTTTGGGTACGACGAAGAGGCCGACCGGGTCTTGATCGCCGACCGCGCGCGCGTGCCCTTGTTTGCTACGACCGGCCAGCTGGCAGCAGCCAGGTCGAAAGTGAAAAAATTTCGACACCGTATAATGACGCTGGAGAAGCCTGATGCCGATCAGATTCCGGAAGCGGTTCGGTCGGGCATCCTGGACAGCATTCAACTGTACACGGAAAAGCCGCCCAAGGGCGCGCGCCACAATTTCGGGTTCGCCGCCTACCAGCGCTGGGCCGACGCCTTGCGGAAACCCAAAATGAGGGGCAGTTGGGACAAGGAGTTTCCCCGCGGGCGCAAGATGTACGCGGGTATTGAGTCGGTGTTTAGCGATACGCACACATACGGCAAGGAAGGGTTCGCTGAGCGGGACGTCTTTGCTGCGTTCCTGGATGAAGCCGCGCAAATCCTGGCCCTTCCGATCTTGCAAGATGCGGCGGAGCGGTTTCGTACAAGTGCTCAGGCGTGGCGCGTTCTGGGTGAATTGCTGCTGCCGGACAGTGTTCCAGTCTGGGCGGAGGCCCGCAAACTGATGTTGGACAATCACTCGCTCTTTCTCGAGCAAGGCGGCGAGGCCTTGGAAAAGGGTCGGGCTAACGCCGAGCGCCTGATCGCGATTCGAGCCCAAATGGAGAAGGAGTTTCCGCTCTCTGAGGAAGAGGTGGATGCGTTCAGGGAGGGTATTGCTGACCAGGTTCTGAAGATCAGCGCAATTGAGGAGCAGGCGGTCGCAGCGATGAAAGAGGCGATGGAGTGAAGGTTGGGGAACAGAAATTGTCTTCTCACGTGTTCCCCGCGTGCTCCTGGCTGCCATCGACCTGACGCAGACCGGGGAGCATCACGGCGACCATTGTAACCAGTAGCGCGGCCAGAGCGACTTCACCCCCGACCGCCAGGGGCGCGCCAAACGCGTCGGCGAGCACGCCAGTCTGTAGTCGACCAAACGGACCTGCGCCAATGGCAACAGCGATGGCTCCCATCGCCTGTCCCCGTCTCTCATCTGCGGCGGCGAGCAGAACGATTGAACTCTGCATGATGCCAAAGCAGGCATGACCGATCCCAACCAACAGCAGAAACGCCCAAGAGACTGCAAATACGGAACTGGTTGTGAAGGAGAGCAGTGCCAGGCAGTGTAGAAGCGTACCGGCGATGAAGATCCATCCAGCACTTGCGAAACGTCTTGCCCAGTTGACCAGAAAAAGGCCGACTACGTTCCCGATTCCCACCGACGCGCCGAGGTAGCCCAGGCCGACAGGTCCCTGATGCAGAACATCGCGTGCAAAAACGGGAAGGAAGTTCATATAGGGAAAGGCAAGCATATTCATGATCATCGTGATCAGTGTCACGGCCAGGATGGACTGATTCTGACGAACGTAGCGGACGCTATCTCTAATCTGAGCAAGAGGGGACGCGCTGGATGGGGATGAAGTATGCGGAATGGGCTGCCGCGTAAGGGCTCGCAGGAGCAGTAGCGAGACTGCCGATAGCCCGCTCAAGGTCAGGAAACAGCCCAGCACATTGAACGCGTCGAGCACAACCCCCGCCAGAAGAGGGCCCAATGCGCGGGCGACGCTCATCCCCAGGTTTTCCAGCATTAGTGCGTCGATGACGCGGGGGCGGCCCACCAGATCGGGTATCAGAGCCCGGCGGGTCGGCCAGTCCATCGCCCAGGCGCAGCCAAGTGTCAGAGCGATAACAACAAGGTGCCATAGCGCGAGCAGGCCCGCAGCCAACAGCAGCGCAACGACCGCGTACATGCAGAATGTCAGCGTTTGCGAGGCGATGATAAGGGGACGGCGGCCAATTCGATCGGCAAGCAGGCCGCCAAAGCCGCCGACAAGCAATGAGGGGATCGAGCGGCAGAATCCTACAAGGCCAACCAGGCCGGCTGAGTCGGTCAGTTCAAGTACCAACCAGCTCAGCACGATCATCTCCATGTAGTGGGCCAGCCACCAGAGTGTGCTCGAGCCCAGGAGAAGGCGATAGTCGGAATTGGCCAGTGTTGCCCTGATACCGGATTCCGGCTGGAGAAAACGGGCGAATCGCTTCGAAAAATCAGTCCACATCTCGCCCTTGCAGCCCCAGCACCCGGTAAGCGAATTTCAGGTGAGTTTCCTGTATGTGTTCGGCTGTTGCTGCACTTGGCAGGCCGTGTCCGCTGTCCAGCCACACCAGGGTGAAGTCCTTTTGCAGCGCCTCCATCTTACGCGCAAAGCGCTCCATTTGGCGGGGCGTAGCGCGGCTGTCACGGCGTCCCTGAAAGATCAGTAAGGGAGCCTGGATCGCCGCCGCATGGGTGAGGGGAGAACGGTCCCGATACAGTTCCGGTTTTTCTTGGGGCGTGCCGTCGAATATCATTCGCGCCCAGCCCTTCATTGCCGCTGACGAGTCCTCGTAGTTCATCGTCCAGTCTACGATCGCCACCGGGGCGATGCCTCCCGCCCACAGGTCTGGTTCCTGTGAAAGCGCCCATACGGTCAGAAAGCCCCCGTACGAACCTCCTTCGAGCAAAATGCCATTCGGGTCGGCAATTCCTTCCCCAATCAGCCAGCGGCGGGCTGCCACCATGTCTTCCAGCTCCCAGCGCCCGACGTCGCCGTTGATCTTTTCCTGAAAGTCGCGGCCGAATCCAGTCGAGCCGCGATAGTTGACGGTAAGATAGGCGAAGCCGTGGTCGAGCCAAGCCTGGCTGGGAGCGTCGAAGGCGTTGGACGCGGCGCCGCTAGGGCCTCCGTGGACGTGCAGGATCGCGGGGAAGGGACCCTCAGACCCTTCACTTGAGGAAGGTATACCCAGCCATGCCTGGACAGACACACCGTCGGAACCGGGAAAGCTGACCGAACGCCAGGGTCGGCCCGGCGGGCAGTGGGCAACCGGAAGTATCGGCTTGGGACGGTCTGTAGTAGTCAGCGAGAGCAGTTGAGAAGGATGGGAGGCATCGCTCCATTGCGCCCAGACTGTACCGTCCGGGGCGAAAAAGCTGGCCGCAGTCCCCGTATGGTACGGTCCGGTGCGGCCGCGAAAGGCGCCTGGCTCGTGTTGAAGCGGCAGCAGATCTTCGTCGTTAAGATTGTAGATGAAGAGTCCTTCATGTTTGCCCGCTCTCGTTTGAACCAGCAGTTTGCCTCCGTCAGGGGACCAGTCCAGCGGCAGAACTGATCCTGCGGCTGATGGCACCGTTATGTCGCGCCGTTCGTTTGAACGCGGGTCCCAAAGCAGAGGCAGCAGCGCACCGCTCGCGTTTGACGCGGCGAGCAATCGCTCATCCCCTCGAAGAGGCGAAAACTGAACTGGTTCGACACTGTAGTCGGAACCGTCCCAAAGTTCAGCGACATGTTCGCCTGAATTCGTATTGAATACCAGGGTTGTGTAGCGCCGGCTGTGGGGCGCACGATGTGTTGATTTGACTGCAAGAAGGGCTCCGTCATAGGACAGATGACAGGCCCACGTCTCTTCCCGGGCCGTGTACACGAGTTGCGGCGGCGAACTTGAGCCGTCCGATGCCAGCGCAATGCAGTAGAACCAGTAGCGATTGTCATAGACGGCATCAAAGGCGAGGCAGGCGCCGTTGCGGCTTATGTCAAAGCCGCGCAGAGTGTATGGGGGGAGATCGGGTGTCAGGTCTTCGGCAGGTCCTCCGGTCAAGGGAACGCGGACGATATGGCCTAGTTCACTGCCTCCGTCGTCCTGCAGGTAGTAAAGGTAGTCCCCTTTCGGTCCCAACCAGCCGTACGCCGGCGTTTCGCCGTCCGGCAGTAGGGGGCGCAGGTCTCCGGAAGAAGTGTCCCAGGTGAAGATTCGCTTTGCTGGCCCGCCCAGGGTGGCATGGACTATTCCACTCGATGGACTTTCAGGGGCGACATAGACATATCCGAGGTTCCCGCTGCGAAATCGCTGCCGCCACGGGGCATGGTCTTCAAGCTGAAGTGGGGAAGTCATTGCCTTTCTCGACAGATGGAGAGGATTGTCCGTCCCAATTCATACGGCCAGCGACAGCCGACGATGACTGTCGACCGGCCTCAGCGGACCGTTGGTGACCTATCCGAGCGACACGAGACGGATTGTGTGAAGAATTGTACATGGGCTTGGAAGCCAGTGCAACGAAAACCGTTTGCCAGGTCTCCAGCAGTTGATAGCTGGCGCGGCAGATGCCATAATAGAAAGGATGAACTCGAGATTCCGAACTCCCTCCCTCTCCGGCATTGTAAAAGCTCCCGGCGAACTGTTGTTTATCGCGGGGCTCGTGGTTGTCGCGGGCATTCTGCGCTTATACCTTATTGAGGAAAAGAGCATCTGGCTGGATGAGTCGTTCAGCTTGTGGATAGCCCGCCACAGCCTGTGGGAGGGATGGCGCTGGCTCATTGAGGTGGACCAGCATCCACCACTATATTACAGCTTGCTGCATCTGTGGATTGAGCTTTTCGGCACACTTGAAGGTGAAGTGCGAACCCTATCGGCGCTGGCATCCGTCCTGACCATTCCGGTCTTCTATGCCGCATGCCGCCGTCTGCTTGACGGCCCGACGGCAGCCATTGCAGCGTTCATCCTGACAGTGTCTCCGTTCCACGTGCAGTTTGCCCAGGAAACGCGCATGTACGCTTTGCTCACGCTCGAAGTCGCGTGTGTTTTCTACTTCCTGGCCCGGCTATTGACGAGCCGGGTTGCGCAGAGCAAAGACTGGGTCGGGCTCTCGGTCTCGCAGGCCCTCGTGATGCTGACACACAATACTGCAGCGGTGTATTTGCCGGTAGCGCTGAACGCAGCCGCCGGGCTGATTTATCTGCTCTTTCCCACGGGAGTAGGAGGCGGAACTGCGAATGGAAGGCAAAATGGAGTAGTTGCAGATGCCGGAGAGGCAGTAAATCCCCGAGAAAATAGTCAGTTTGAGAGGGAACACGATCGCCAGGTGGAGTCGTCAGATTCTCATGGGGAGGCCGACGCGGAAGCTTTCTGGAAGAACTGGGTGCGATTTCAGGGACTGGCAGTCCTGTTGTGGCTGCCCTGGGCCATGCCGTTCATCATTCAGGTAATCGACGTAGGGTCAGGATTCTGGCTGCCTCCTCCCTGGCCTGACCTGGTGCTGGATACGTTTCGAAATTTTCACTTCGCGTTCTTGCCCTCCGAACTACCATTGAGGCCGGTATGGATGTGGGGTTATACGGTTCTGGCGGCCCTGGGTCTGGCAGGGCTGCTCTTTGCGGTAAGTCCGCACTCCCGGAAGGGGCGAAGGCCCGCTTCGGGGGGGCTTTTTGAAAGATATGACAGTGGTGAGAGGGATACTCATCCACTGGAAAGAGACAGAGCCGCAGTGCTGCTGGTCTGTCTCTTTCTTGTTCCGCACATCGTGGCGCTTCTTGTGAGTCTGCGCAGCCCAATCTATGCGGAGCGGCCGTTGATATGGACGACTTTGCCCTATTTTGTTCTTGTCGCGGCAGGAATACGCGTCATGGCAGGCCCTCTGAGAATGAGCGTGCCGGACTTGCTCACTCTCCGACGATCTGCCGGTTTGGCAGGGCTCGTGTCCACAGTTCGACTGGGCGTCCAGCTTCTTGTCCTGGCGGCTGTCCTGGGACTGAGCAGCCTCTCCCTGAACGGGTACTACTTCTGGTTCCAGAAAGAAGCCTGGGATGAGGCGGCTTCCCATGTTGCCAGGCAGGCGCGGCCAGGAGAGATAGTTCTCTTCAATGCCACTTGGGTACAGATTCCCTTTGAGTATTACTACGAACGATACGAGCTCGATACGTTACTGAAGGGCCTGCCTGTAGATCTGTTTGACCGGGGCGAGCTTGAGCCGACGATGGAGGAGGCAGATGTTCCCCGGATTCAGGCGCTGCTCGCCGGTCGAGAACAGGTCTGGCTTGTGTATTCCCACAACTGGTATTCCGACCCGGAGGGCATCATCCCTCGCGAATTGGGCAAGATGTTCGGAGAGTCCGAGATAACCGACTTCAGAGGGGTTCAGATCATCCGATTCGCTGGCAGAGAACAGTGAGAAGAAACGCGCCGACAGGAATCGAGGAGAATAAACTCAATAGTGAGTTTTCTTTTCGGATGGACTCGCCAGGACCGTCTCTCAAGAGAGGTCGCGTACAAAACCCTGTCGCCGGATTCCCCAGAAAAGAGCCATGCCCAGGAGACACAGAGTCGGCAGCCACTCCAACAGTCGCACCCAGTCCAGATCTTGCAGGTTTTCGGGATCGAGGTACGTGACATACGAGAGCGCAACGATACCGCTAAGCCAGAGCCAGGGCAGCGCCAAAAGCCAGAGTCGCTTCGGCTCGTTTTCTGCCGGCGCCAGAAAAGGCAGGAAGGGGAGCAGGACCAGCAGGTACCAGGGATGAACGGTCGTCGTCAGTAGGAGATAGCCGCCAAGAGGAACTGCCAGCCAGCGCAAGGTTGTTCTCATGTCGATTTCGGATTGGCGAAACTGCCACCAGACAACCAGCAAGAGCAAAAACATCAGGAAATAGACTATCTCCCGGGCTTGTGTCATCGGGCCGTCTATGCCCATGCTTTCGAGCCAGTTCTCCAGCCAGCGAAACAGGCCGCTATTGAAGTTCCACTGCGCGTTGTAGATGCGTAAGGCCCCGAACAGTCCGCGGCCGTCCAGTTCCCCGGCCAAACCCCAGCCGGCCCGCAGCGCCGGCGCCACCAGCATTCCCAGTGTCAGGTAACCGTAGAGCAATCGACTTCCCCAATTCCACCTCCGCCAAAAGACGGGAATCAGAAGTGCGGGGATCAGTTTCGTCAGTGTGGCCAAGGCCAAGAACACAGGCGCCAGCAAAGAGAATGCAGGTTTCTCCACAGCGACTTCAGGATGGCCGGTATGCGACGTCCGGCTGTCAGATTTTCCGGCGCGCACCATCGCATAGACCGCCAACATCATCAACAAAACCATCAGGGCATCAACGTGCGCGCCCTGGGCGGTCTCGACGATGACCAGCGGGTTCCAAAGGTAGATTAGCAGACGTTTGGCAGGGAATCCGACGGCCGCCAGCAACCTGGAGAGAATAAACGCGGTTCCCAGATCGAACAGGACGGCCGCTGATTGGAAAGAGATTGGAGCGAGAGGATAGAAATGGGCGATGGCCGCAAAGAACCACTGTGCGGCAGGCAAGTAGGGGCTGGCCATCCAGGCGTGATTGGCCTGGGCCCGAAATGGCGTGTCGAGCCAATCCAACTGGGAGGCGTCAATGGGGTAGGCGTAAGGGCTTACACCATTGGCGGTGACGTAGCCGTCCCACATATATCGAAAAACATCTGAAGACAAGGTGGGGAATGTCTGCAACAGTAACCATCTGAAGAGGCATCCTCCTCCCCAGATCCAGACCAGCAGGTAGAAGCTCTTGACCCCTGTTCGTGACGGGGAGAGTTCGCGGCTGCCGTCGTGCCACCAACGTTCCAGCCAGAAAACTGCTGCGGCGTAGGCAGCAAATGCCAGGCCAAACCAGAGCAGGAACTCCGAGACCTGGGTCGTCCCCAGGTTTCCATGGCGGATCTGCATGGAAAGCATGCCGGTGTAGGCAGCAAGCGAGAAGATAAAGAGTGTGATGGGGACATACCAGGACCTCAGACCTGCCACCCCTTTCAGCGCCCCTTCCCTGGTAACGACTCAGTCGGAATCCGGTACAGACCTCCTTGTGTCACTCCACCAGCGCTGGATACCATCTCCTCGGCCAGGTTCTGCGTCCTGCGGGCGAATTCAGTGACCGTGTCGTAGCGGGGCAGGTCGCCGGTGACGTCTTCATTGAAGTAGACATCAGTACTGTCTCTGATCGCTTCGGGCAGGGCGTTGTAGCCGTGAATCAGCCCAAGCAGCCCGGCGGCAGTTGCCATGGTGTTGTCGGCATCCCAGCCTGCCAGCGCGGCGACCTCCATGGTGCGGAGAACGTCGCTTTCACCATAGAGCAAGGCCATAATTGTTACGGCAAAGTTGACCCGCGAAGCCCACCACATTGGGTCGGTGTCGTACTCATCCCGTATTAGCCGGCGGGTTATGCGCCAGTCCTCAGGATTCTCCTGATGCCAAAGCACCACATTGTCCACGATGGGCGCGATGATGGCTTCTTCTGCGGTCAACCGGCGTGCGGCGGCGATCAGGGCTGGCACGTCGTCATCAAAGAAGGCAAGGCTGTAGAGCGTAGCAAAGAAGACGCTGGCCTCCACCGCCGGCCCGCTGTTCGTGACGCGTGCAAACCGTTCGGCGTATTCTGCGGCCAGGTCCGGCATGCCGGGGGCCAACATGCCGAAAAGTTCGGTCTGCAGCTGGGCGTCTATGGACCAGGCGCCATCGGGATTGTTTTCGGCGTTTCCGGTCTCCGGCGGCAGAAAGCCTTCGTCCATCAGATCGCGGGCCCGCCGAGTCGATACCCAGATGTCGTGGTTGAGATGGTCGACCCATTCGACTCTTATCTGTTCAGGGGTGGGATCGAGCCCGTGCGTTTCCAAAATGTGCAGATCAACCCATTCGACATGCGTATCGTCGTCTGTTGACCATTCCTCCAACAGCAGGGGCGCGAATGAACCCTCGGGCCCCGGCTCGTCAATGTAGACTCCCTGCAGTTCGAGGCCCGAATGGTTGGCGAGCATCGTCGCCTTCCAGGCGCCGTATACCTTGTCGTAGTAGGCGTCGGCGGTCAGCGTCCGAAATTGGGGAGGCGGTTCCGGGCGGGTGAGGCCTACGGCAAGGACGATGGCAAGCCAAATGACGGCAATCAGTCCGATCTTGCGCTGGTCCAATGTTGAAGTCCTTGAAGAATGAATGGTCGGGAACAGTTGCCAGGCAGTATACCTGAACGGAAGAGGGGAGGAAACTCTGCGGGGGCCTCTCCGATGAAGAGAGCCTCTCCATACGGGCGCAAAGGAGGAAGCAGGTTACTCCCGGCGGAGCGCCTCGATGGGGTCCAGTTGCGCCGCTTGCGTGGCGGGATAGTAGCCGAAGAAGATTCCAACGGCGGCGGATGCGCCAAATGCCAGTGGGAGCGACAGAGGCACGAGTTCAGTTCGCATGCCCCCCAGCGCCCCAAAGGCGATAGAGCCGGCAACGCCAATGAAGAGACCCGCCAGCCCACCAACCAGGCTCAGCATCACGGCCTCGAGCAGGAATTGCCGTTGAACGTCGCGAGGGCGCGCTCCAAGGGCCTGGCGCAGTCCGATTTCGCGCGTGCGTTCGGTCACGCTGACGAGCATGATATTCATGATACCAATTCCGCCCACGACAAGCGAGACCCCGGCCACCCAAGCCAGGAGACTTCTGAAGGCTGCTGTGGTGGAGGCTCGAGCGTCGACAATATCCTGTTGTGTTCGCACACCAAAGTTCGGCTCAGAGGGATCTATCTGACGGCGCCCGGCCAGCAAAGAGGCTATCTGCTCCATTACGCTGTCCATCACTTCGCCGCTCTCGGCCTTGACCAGGATCATGCGTACGCGGTTTCCTCCGAAGCCGGAACCGCCGAATTTCTTGAATGCGACGGAAGCGGGGATGTAGATGCGGCCGTCGTTATCAGTCGCACCGACAATCCCCTGTTCAGCCATGACGCCAATGACGGTGAAGCGCGATGAGCCGATGCGGACCTGTTGCCCTATGGGACCAGCGTCGTCGAACAGGTCCTCGGCGATACCGGCGCCGAGAACGGCGACACGCTGTGTTGCATCGTTTTCGGCATGCGTAAAGAACCGCCCCTGCCCGATTTCGTAGTCGCGCACCTCCAGAAAGTCGGCTGTTACGCCGACGATGGAGACGCCGGTCAGCGTTGAGGCGCCGCCTTTCACGTTCTGCGTAGTACTCTGTTCGAGAGAAACACCGGCGATATTGTTCAGGTTCTGTGAGAGGAAGAGGACCTCATCGTAGGTGAAGGTTGTAATGCCGCCCGGGCCTCCTCCGCCGAAGCCGCGACCGGCGCCGCGCACGCCGCCGAAACTTCGAAATGGGGTTACCATGATCAGATTTGCCCCAAGACCGCTTATCTGGTCTTCGATTTCGGCCTCGGCTCCGGCACTGACGGCCAGCATGATGATAACAGCGGCGACGCCGATGATGATACCCAATGTCGTCAGAAATGAACGCAGCTTGTTCAGCATCACCCCTTCCCACGCGACGTTGAAGGAGTTCGGCAATGTCATCCCGTGCAGATCTTTGAAGGATCCGTCTTCCAGCGTTTGTCTGCCTAAGCTGGCCGGTCGGACTGAGTCTTGCAGCATGAGCAGATTGTCTCCTGTGCTTACGCACAAAACGTGCTGTCCCCAAGAAGGACAACGGACATGCCAGCGTCGTCTTCAACGACTTTCAGGCTGACACCAGACGATCGATCCGGGATTGGGGGGCGACAACCCTCCCGTCCAAAACGTTAACAACCCGCTGCGCCTCGTGCGCCCGTTCCTGTTCATGGGTCACCATCACGATCGTCGCTCCCTGCGCGTGCAGGCTATGAAATATCTCCATGATTTCGGTACTGGAGCGGGTATCGAGGTTTCCCGTGGGCTCATCGGCCAATATGAGAGACGGGTCGTTGATCAGCGCCCTGGCGATCGCTACTCGCTGCTGTTGGCCGCCCGACAGCTCGGTCGGCAGATGGTGAAGGCGATCCCCCAGGCCGACCAGGTTCAACAGTTCTGAGGCCCGTTCTCTGCGCTGCTCCTCGCTCCAGTTCTGAAATCCGTTGTACATCATCGGCAGCATTACATTCTTGCGCGCGCTCAGGCGGGGCAACAGGTTGTATGATTGAAATACGAAACCGATTTTGCGATTGCGGACCGAGGCAAGCTGGTCGCGAATCAGGCGGCTGACGTCTTCGCCGTCGAGAATGTAGAGCCCGCTGGTTGCGCGGTCCAGACAGCCGATTATGTTCATCAGCGTGGACTTACCTGAGCCGGAGGGACCCATGATGGCGACAAACTCGCCTCTTTCAACCTGCAAGTCCAGCTCCTTCAGCGCGTGGACTGCGATGTCGCCCTCACCGTAGGTTTTTGTCATCTTGGTGATGTCAATGACGAGATCGCTCATGTTGCACTCGTTTCAGTGTAGTTGACTGTACAATCGAGGTTCATTACGTTCAATTGTTGCCAACCTGAGCATCGCCAGTGCTAATGGTTTCCCCTTCCTCAAGACCTGAAAGAATCTCGGCGCTGACGAAATTTCTCAGACCCACTTGCACCGGTCGAAATTCAAGTTCGTCATTTGGGCCAACAACAAAGACCGCAAATTGCCCAGGGCTGATTTCTCGCAGGGCCTGGACAGGGACAAGCAGGGCGCCCCGGGTCTCACCGGCGATGATCTCGACTTCGGCGTTCATTCCGAAGAGCAGCGGCGCCGAGTGCTGGGTCATATCGATGCTGGCCCAGGCCTGAATTGCGGAGGCGCCGTCGACCTCGACGAGGGCCGGCTCAACCCGAGTTATCTGACCGGCATATGCGTGTTCAGGAAATGCTTCGAAGACGATGCTGACCGGAAAGCCGGGCACGGCCGCTGCAATATCCAGCTCCTCAATCCAGAAGCGGACCTGTGCAGTCTGTGAATCTGCCAGCCCAATGATTGGGCCCATAGAGACCGAGTCACCGGACTGAACGGAGACAGACGTAACAACCCCTGCGATCGGAGCGCGAATGGCGCCCCCTTCAATCTCGCGTTGCACTTCATCGGCTGTCAGGCGCGCCTGTTCGACAGCAAGCCCGGCCCTCTCCAGCTCCTCGGCGCTGGGCCCGTCCAACAGGTCTTCGAGCAGAGCGCGATTCTGTTCGACTTTGGCTCTCGCCGCGGCCACGTCCAGCTCATCGGCTTCCTGAAGCAGGAGATTGAGCGTGTTTTGGGCTTGCAGAACGCGCGCTCTTGCCGATTCCACCTGGTCTTCAGCCGCGCCTGCGGAGCCGATATTGTACTGCGCCAGGGCTTTCTCATATGCGAGTGTAGCAGCCTGCAAGTCGGCCGCTTGTGAGGTCCTGCCGACATCATTGCGCCATGCAACCCTGTCGTAAGCGGACTGGGCCTCGGCAAGCGCGACTTCCGCTGACTTCAGGTCTGCCTGGAGGCTGGTAATCGTATCCTGCGAAGGGCCAGCAAGCAGAGAGTTTAGGGCGCTCTGCGCACTGACCAGTTCACTACGTGCGGCATTAACTTCCTCGGCGGTGGGAGGGGCAACGAGCCGATCATATTCGGCCTGTGCCGAGGCCAGGCTGGACTGCGCGGCAGCAAGGTCGGCGCCACCTACTTCCCCGGTCAGTTCAATCAGCGCAATCTCGGCCAGGCGAAGGTTGATCTGGGCGGAGATGAGCTGCGAGTTCAGCGTTGAGTCATAGGCCAGAGTTGCCAGAATCTGACCAGAGTCGACCTGGTCGCCTACCTGCGCGGCAATACTGCTCACGATGCCGCTGCTGCGGAACCCGACTTGCGTCTCCTCGCCGGCGAACAGAGTGCCGATCCCTCCAGCCGTCAGTACAAGAGCACCGCGACGCACTGGGGCAGTCTGCAACTCAGGGGCGACGACTTCCGGATCTACGGACACAAAATAGGTATTGTAGCCGTAGTACGCGCCGGTTCCGAATACAAGCAGTATCAAGAGACTGAGAAGGATCGTCTTCATGAGTAGCCCTCAACTTACGAATACAAGGGGGATTCCGTAGTGACGAGGCTAAAACGCGGCCTTTGACTCAAGAAGCTCGATCAGCGGCCCCATAAGGAAGGAAAGGCGTCCGCCCCCTCCGGGACCGCCTTGACCGCCCTGGCCCTGAAAGCCGCCTTCCGGAATCTCAACTCCCATTTCCTGAAGTCGCTCGCGCCGCTCTTCGGGAGACAGATTCTGCATTTCCTGCCGGAAGGCAGCACGTTCTTCCTGGGACATGTCGGCAAGGATTCCGCCTTGTCCGCCTTGTCCACCTTGTCCGCCTTGTCCGCCCTGTCCGAACCGGGGCATTTCAATTCCGTTGTCCTGAGCCCACTGGTTCAGGTCGGTAAATGTAAGCTGCAGGCCGCCGATCGCCTGAATCTGGGATTCGGTCAGCGTCCCCTCGATCTGGCGCAGCAAGGCAGCGCGCTCGGTCTGGTTTTGAATAGTGCCGCTTTGGAGAGCCTGCCACAGAGTAAGCATCGAGGCGGCCTGGGCTCCGGTTACCGCATTCTCAGTCTCTTCCAACAGCAGGATTCCCAATATGAGCTGGTTCACCGGCGGCAAGGCGCCCTCGTATGCGCGCGTCAAAGCGGACGTTTGCTCCTGCACTGCACTTTCGGCTTCGCTTGCCTGGGAGGCATTTGCGGCCGACTCCGGAGCCTCCTCTGCTGTCGTACTTTCGCCCCGCCCGCACGCAGCGAGGGCAAACAAGGCCACCACAATCAAGGTTACTCTGATCCATGAATGCACTTTATTTTCTCTCCCTTTCAGCGCCGAGCAGTCCAAGCGAAGGTCCGGGCAAGCGGTATTGCCGAGTCCGAACTGAAGCTTCGTTAATTGTACATGCGATACATTCAGAAACTATGAAGGACATGTATTGAACCTGTTTCAGTTTGAGGATTTCGGTAGCTGAATCGTAAATCGAGAGCCCTCTCCCGGCGTCGACTCAGCTTGAATCGTACCATCGTGGGCTTCGACGATTGCTTTCGCGATTGCAAGACCCAACCCTGATTGGGCGAGTCTGTCCCGGCTGCGAGAGCCATCTGCCCTGTAAAAGCGATCAAAGATATGCCGGAGATCGTCGCCGGCGATACCAGTGCCTGTGTCCGCCACCTGGAGAGTAACGAAACTGCTATTGGAGGTAGCGCTAAGGGTAATCTTTCCCTCCGAAGTATAGCGCAGCGCGTTCGTTACCAGATTGTTGAGTACCTGCGTCATTCGCTCCAGGTCGACAGCGACTGACGGCAGCAGTTCCGGCGCCTCTACGCGAAGAGCAACGTCTTTTTGGTTGGCCTGCATGACGTGTGCCAGCCCAGCTCGCTCCAGCAGAGCCTTTGGATCGACCGCGCGCCTTGCGAGTGGAAGTTCACCAGCATCTGCAAGGGAAAGAGTCCGCAGATCTTCGACCAGACGTTGCAAATGGGCAACCTCCTGGTGAAGAAGGTCGTACAGTTCCTGCCGGCCCTGAATCGAACCATCGCTAAGCCCCTCAGTGTAGCCGCGCAGTATGGTCAATGGCGTGCGGAGGTCGTGAGCGATGTCGGCGGTCAACTGTTTTCGGAGACGAGAAGCCTCGGCCAATTGGCTACTCATCTGATTGAACGAGGAGGCCAGATTGCCGATCTCGTCCTGGGAGTAGACGTTGACCTGAGCCCCCAATTGGCCGGCAGACATCACTTGGGTGGCGGAGGTCAACTCGCGCAAGGGGCGAGTAAGCGCGCGCGAAAGAAGAATTCCCAGCGCCAGGGCCAAGAGCGCAGCGATCAGGGCTGCGGCTCCGGTTGCCTGGTTCACGTTGCGCAAAAAGAAGCTTTCCGGGGACGGTCGGGGCAGTCTCCCACCGGAAGCGAAACGGTTTACGTCATAGATCGTCCCAACCTGGAGGCCATCTTTTTCAATTGGAATGCCGCCCTCCAGGTTCAGTTCGGCTGTGTCAAGGCCGCGGTACTCTGGTGAATGAGAATAGACGACCGTCAGTTCGCCGTCGACGAGCACGATACGCCGGCGCACGATTTCGAGAAAGGGTTCGTTGTCAAGCCAATCCTGGATACCCTCCCAGCTGCTGTTTTTCGTGTAATGGCCCAGCATCAGGTCGGCAAGAAGCGGGTTTCCTCTTCGCTGAGTGACAAACCGGCCGAACTCCTGGCGGGTGCGAAGCCCGCTGATGACAGCGACAAGCAGCGCGCCTGAAATACCTACGGCGAGAAACGCAAGAGTAAGCTTTATTGCCAGGGATCGCATCGTCTATCTCGACTCGGCGGCGAAGCGGTAGCCCATTCCGTACACGGTCTGGATATAGCGCGGTTCGCTCGGCACAGGTTCGATTTTTGTGCGTAGATTACGGATATGTACGTCGATCGAGCGCTCGTAGCCCTCGTATGCGTCGCCGCTGACGGATTCCAGCAGATCGAGGCGGGAAAAGGCCCGACCGGGGGACAGCATGAAAGTTTCCAATAGGTCGAATTCGGACGGAGTAAGAGAGACCGGGCTTTCACCAACACTTACGGTTCGCCCTGTGCGGTCAAGAGATAGTTCCCCAGAGCGAAGGATTTCAGGTTGGCGGCCCTGCTTTCCGGTCCTTCTAAGGACTGCGCGGACTCTTGCCACAAGCTCTTGAACGCCAAATGGTTTCGTAACGTAGTCGTCAGCACCCAGCTCCAGGCCGACTACCTTGTCACTTTCCTCCACTTTGGCGGTAAGAATAATGATCGGCGCGTCAGACTCCTGGGTAAACTGCCGGATGAAGTCGAGCCCTCCCATTTCCGGCATCATCAGGTCGAGGAGAACAAGGTCAGGTTTCTCGAAACGCGCCACAAAGAGTGCATCGCGTCCGTGGGCGGCCTCAACCACGCGATACCCTTCTCGCTCCAGGTACCAGCGCGCCATCTCGCGCAGTTTGACTTCGTCGTCTACTACGAGGATTGTCTGCGACACGAAACTCGTTCTCCCGCTACTTTTGCGTATTTAGTAAAGACGACCCTGGTTTGCAGACGGCAACCTGGTCTGCGTTTCCGTCGGTGTCCAGCGCTGCTCTGGAATGTATTATCGCGCACAATTGTTCAGGAATTATGAAGGCGGTTTGAAGAAGTAACAAGTGTAGGACAGCCGGCCGAGTCAATAGTATTGAATCCTAAATGAGTTTTTGCACAAGGATGCCTCCGAAAAGGATGAATGCAGGCGAGCCACTGCCAGTCTTGCGCTGGCGGCCCCCGCATGTTGGCAGGTTTCGGCTGTGGTACAATGCTGGCTGAAATAGTGGCAGGTAACCTCTTCGGCAGACAAGACCGAGAAGGCGCGCAAGTCCCCTTCTTCAGACGATCAAAAGAAAGGAAGCATGACATGACACAGGTAGCTGTGGAAGTTCACAGGCAGATTCGATCTTCGATACACACGGCGGTTGAAGGGCTTTCCGCAGAGCAACTGCACGAGATGCCGGATGGCTTCGACAACAACATCGCCTGGAATCTGGGGCACATTATGGTTGTTCAGCAGCGCATTCTTTACGGATCCAGCGGCCTTCCTTTGTCGGTCTCGGAAGCAATGATTCCGCTGTACCTGCCCAACACTTCGCCTGCGGACTGGCAGACTGCGCCGGACGCAGAAGCGCTGGTAGCGATGCTGATGCCGCAACAGGAGCAGCTGGAAGCAGATTTTGCGGCGGGCCGCTTCAGCGAGAACGAGTTCAGCGTGTTTACAACCCGATCAGGCCTCGCGCTGGGGGACCTGGACGCGACGCTGACTTTCAACATCTACCACGAGTCGCAGCATTACGGTTTTATCCTGGCCCTGATCAACCTGGTGGGCTGAGCTCTATGACCGAGGTTGTCATAGTCAGCGCAGTACGAACGCCGATAGGAAGGATACGCGGCGCGCTGGCTTCTGTGAGGCCGGATGACCTGGCGGCGCTTGTCGTCCGCGAGGCGGTGTCCCGAGCCGGTGTGGCGCCTGGCGAGATTGAGGAGGTCTATCTCGGCTGCGCCAACCAGGCCGGCGAGGACAATCGCAATGTCGCTCGTATGGCAGCATTGCTGGCGGGACTGCCGCAGGAGGTTGCAGGCGTGACGGTGAACCGGCTTTGCGCCAGCGGCCTTACAGCCGTTAACCAGGCCGCGCGCGCGATCCTTTGCGGCGAGGGTGATGTCTTCGTCGCCGGCGGCGTGGAGAGCATGACGCGCGCGCCCTATTCTCTGCCCAAGAACCCAACCGGTTTTGGTCCGTCGGGCAACATTACCGGCTTCGACACGACGCTCGGCTGGCGCTATCCCAACCCGGCATTGGAGGCACTCTTTCCCTTGGAGGCGATGGGAGAGACGGCCGAGAACATCTACGAACTGAGCTGCGCTTGGGAGATTGAAGGCGGCGAAATCAGCCGCGAAGAGCAGGACCGTTTCGCATTGCAGAGCCAGCGAAGAGCCGTCCACGCGCTAAATGAAGACCGCTTTGCGCGAGAGATCGTCCCAGTGGAGATCCCCCAGAGGCGAGGCGACCCTGCCGTGATGGATAGGGACGAACACCCGCGATACACGAGAACGGAGGACGGCTTCCAGCTCGCGACAAGCATGGAAGCTCTGGCCAAGTTGAAGCCCGCCTTTCGCAAAGAGGGAACCGTAACTGCCGGCAACGCAAGCGGGCTGAACGACGGCGCCTGCGCCCTGGCGCTGATGTCTCGTGACAGGGCCGAAGCTCTTGGCGTCTCTCCCCTGGCGCGCTGGGTGGCTTCTGCCGCTGCCGGAGTCGATCCCAGAGTCATGGGTCTAGGACCTGTTGCGGCCGCGCGCAAAGTCCTGAAGCGTTCCGGCCTGTCGATCGAAGAGATTGACCTGGTCGAAATCAACGAAGCGTTTTCAGTCCAGACGCTGGCCGTTTTGCGGGAGCTTGGCCTGAGTGAGGAGGTTACAAATGTTAACGGCGGCGCGATCGCTCTGGGCCACCCCCTGGGCTGCTCGGGCGCGCGGATCCTGACAACGCTCCTTCACGAGATGCGGAGGCGCGCTGCGGCAGGCCTGAGATGCCGCTATGGGTTGGCAACGTTGTGCGTTGGCGTTGGGCAGGGAGAAGCGACCGTAGTAGAGAGGATCGACCCATGAAGCAGGTACCCAGGATCTCGCCAGCCCAGGCGGCTGCCCTGGTCAAGACGGGAGACACGATCCTGGTTGGCGGCTTTGGCATGACCGGCAATCCCACGCAGGTCCTGCACGCCCTGGCCGAGACGGACACTTGCGACCTGACTTACATCGCCAACAACGTAGGCGAACCGGGCCTGGGCGGGGGCCGCTTGCTGCGGAACGGGCAGATCAAGAAGGCAATCGGCTCATTTTTCACGAGCAACCCGGAAGCGGTGGCGGCGGCCCAGTCGGGCGCGATCGAGTTCGAGGTCATGCCCCAGGGCACGCTGGTTGAGGCTATACGGGCAGGCGGGGCCGGGATCGGGGGGTTTTTCACTCCCACCGCCGCGGGCACTGTTCTTGGCGATGGTAGAGAGACGAAGCGCATTGGCGGGCGGCTGCATGTCTTTCAGCCGGCACTGCGTGCAGACGCGGCCCTGATTCGCGCCTGGAGCGCGGATACGACCGGAAATCTCGCTTACCGAATGACTGAGCAGAATTTCAACCGGGCGATGGCCACGGCGGCGGACCTTGTCATTGCCGAGGTGGAGGATTGCCTGCCAGCAGGTGAACTGCGCCCCGAGAACATTCATACGCCTGGGTGCTACGTTGACTACCTGGTGCCTGCGCGAACTACAGTTGCCGACCTGGGCTCGTCTGCGTCGATTGCCGACAGCGGCAAGAAAGCGGGCGACTTACGGATGAAGCTGGCTCGACGCGCGTTGGAGGAACTGAAGCCGGGAGAGATCGTAAACCTTGGCGTCGGCATTCCAACGCTTGTCGCCGACCTGATCACGCCGGCGCACGGCATCATTCTGCACACAGAGAACGGAATGCTGGGGGTCGGGCCGGCGCCTGAGAGCGGAGGCGCGCTGGACTACCCGATCAATGCCAGCAAGATTCCGGTGACTGCGCTGCCGGGAAGCAGCTATTTCGACAGCGCTGACTCTTTTGCGATGATCCGGGGAGGACACGTGGACACGGCGATCATGGGCGGCCTGCAGGTTGACGAAAAGGCCAACCTTGCGAATTGGGCCGCGCCGGGAAGACCCCTGCTGGGCGTCGGCGGGGCGATGGATCTGGCATCCGGCGCCAAGCGTCTGATCGTGACCATGACCCACGCCAGCCGCGACGGCAGTTCCAAGATTGTGCCAGCCTGCACGCTACCGCTGACTGCGGCAGGCGCCGTGGACGTGATCATCACCGAACTGGCGGTCTTTCGTTTTTTGGACGGACGCCTGACCCTCACCGAGCTGATGGGCGGCGCTTCACTGGAGGAGGTAAAGACTAAGACCGAGGCAGCATTTGAAATTGCCCTGTAGAGTTGACGGAAGCGAAGAGGGCAGACTTGAATTCGTCTTTGAAAGAACGGGAACCATCCTATGAATCAACGCCCGCTGTATTGCATTTTGCTCGCGGCAGCTTTGGCGGCCATGTCTTTGGCCGCATGCACGTCGACAGAGATATCTGCAGAACCCGGCATACAGGCGCCCCAAGCCGTTCCAGCCCAGGTCGATGTCACAGCGAGTCAGGAGGAAGGTGATCTCGAAGAGGTATCAGTTGAACAAGATCCCAGCGAGCTGAAAATAGAAATCGAATACTTCACACCCTCGCAGACCGAAGGTCCCTTCTATCCTGTTCAGATGCCGAATGATCGAGACAGCGATCTCGTCGTCGTGGAAGGGGCAGAGGGGAGGGCTGCCGGGGAGATTCTGGTTTTCGAAGGAACATTGTACGATGGTTCAGGCAGGCCGGTTCCCGGAGCAGTCATTGAGATCTGGCAGACCGATGACAACGGAATCTACATGCACCCCGGCGACTCCGACAGTTCGAGAAGGGATGTGAACTTTCAGTCCTATGGTGAGTCGGAAACCGGGGCTGATGGTCGCTACAGCTTCAGGACAATCATGCCGGGCGCTTATAATCCGCGTCCTCGACATATCCACGTGAAGGTCAGGATGGATGGGCGTGAACTCCTGACCACCCAGTTCTATTTCAGTAACGACCCAAACGCCGGCTCTGACCAGATCTTCGCGGGGGCGGGGGAGGAGGTGTCGGCCCTGATCATGGAGATTGAGGAAGGCCGTGACTCCGAAGGCACTTCAGTGTTGATTGGCCAACGCGATATCGTTCTTCGGGCTGTACTTTCGGAGTGACGGGGCTCGCAGGGAGAGAATCGCCGCGTGCAGCTTTCAGATATCGGCAATCCCAAGTACATTGCTCTGGAGACCTACCGCAAGAGTGGACAGGCGGTCAAGACGCCGGTCTGGACCGTGGCTCAAGGCAGCAAGTTGCTGGTGTGGACGCAGGGCGATAGTTGGAAGGTCAAACGTGCTCGCAACAATCCGCGGGTGCGAGTAGCCATATGTGACATGAGAGGAAACGTTCAAGGTCCCTGGGCGGAAGGTGTTGTCACGTCAATCTCAGGGGACGAAGAAACGAAGCGAGCAATGTCGAGGCTGTTGAGGAAAAAGTATCCCCTCATGGTTGCCGTGCTCTCCCTGATCGCCGTAATTCGGGGAACGAACAAAGGCCAGGTTGTCATGGAAATCGGGGATCCATAGCGGCCGACCGCATTGAGGCATTGACTGCCCGCGTATCATCAGAAGTCAAGTCTGAGCGCCCCACGAAGTTTCATAGCTTGATCTACTTAGTCCACCTCAGATTACAGGAGCCTTCTTCGCCATGAAAGCTGTGATGGTCATGTTCGACACGTTGAACCGGCACATGTTGCCACCCTACGGATGCGATTGGATCCATGCGCCCAACTTCACCCGCCTGGCAGAGCGAACGGTCACATTTGACAACTGCTATGTGGGCAGCATGCCCTGTATGCCGGCGCGGCGGGAGATGCACACGGGGCGCTACAATTTCCTGCATCGCAGCTGGGGCCCGCTTGAGCCGTTCGACGATTCGATGCCGGAACGTCTCTCGGAGAACGGGATTTACACGCATCTGAGCACAGACCACCAGCACTATTTTGAGGATGGGGGAGCAACCTACCATACGCGCTACGACAGCTGGACGTTTCACCGCGGCCAGGAAGGAGACGCCTGGATCGGCCAGGTGGGAGATCCGGTAGAGCCGGAAAACATCAACCGGACTTCCTCATCAAGCCTCCGGCCTCCCCGGCATGGAGACAAGCGCCGGAATGGAGATACAGCTCGCCAGGACTGGATCAACCGGGCGTTCATGGACAGTGAGGAGAAACAGCCGCAGGCGAAGACCTTTGCCGCCGGGCTGGAGTTCATTCGCCGCAACCATGAGGAGGACAACTGGTTCCTGCAAGTGGAGACCTTTGATCCTCACGAGCCTTTCTTCACCCAGCAGAAGTACAAGGATCTCTATCCGCACGAATACAATGGCAAACTCTTCGACTGGCCGTCCTATCGAAAGGTGGAGGAAACCGAGGAAGAGGTGCAGCACTTGCGCTACGAATACGCGGCTCTGCTCAGCATGTGCGACGAATACCTGGGTAAGGTTCTGGACCTGATGGATGAGTTCGGCCTGTGGGACGATACGATGCTGATCGTGTGTACGGACCACGGTTTTCTGCTGGGGGAGCATGACTGGTGGGCCAAGATCGTGCCGCCGTTCTACAATGAAGTTGCCCACACGCCGCTCTTTATCTGGGACCCTCGCAGCAAGGTAGCCGGCGCCCGCCGCGACCAGCTGGCACAGATAATCGACCTGCCTGCGACGCTGCTGGAGTATTTCGGCGTTGACAGGCCGCCGGATATGGAAGGCATCCCGCTTGGCGATGTCATCAGGACGGATGCACCGACCCGCGATGCGGTTCTGTTCGGCGTACACGGCGGACACGTGAACATTACGGACGGGCGCTTTGTGTACATGCGCGGGCCGGTGGATCCTTCCTACAACCAACCCCTTTTCAATTACACGTTGATGCCCAACCATATGCGGGGCCGCTTTGGCGTGGAAGAGCTGCAGGAGATCCAGCTGGCCGAGCCGTTTGCGTTCACGAAGGGTTGCCGAACGATGAAGATCGCTTCCAAGCAGGTCTTCGATGCTCCCCCGCGCTATACGATGCTCTTTGACCTGGAAAAGGACCCGGGGCAAGAGAATCCGATTGACAGTGCGGCAGAGGAGGCCCGTTTGTCGGCGCGCATGGCGGAACTGATGCAGGCCAACAACGCGCCGCCGGAACAGTTCGAGCGGCTGGGACTTGCAGTTCAGGTGTCGAGTTAGAGGAGGAACATAAGGGCGCCGTACGCGCTTGCCGTGCGCCGGCGCCATCCGGAGAACTCTTCCTGGTTCGCGATATGTCGCGCGAGGAAGGACAGAGGGGGGCAGGCTATACGCTAATGAAGCGCTTCTCCTTGAGTCGCGCCGATTTGCCTTGCCGGTCCCGCAGGTAATAAAGTTGCGCGCGGCGAACTTTGGTCTTGCGCAGGACCTCGACCTTATCTATGTTCTTGCTGTATAGCGGGAAGGTGCGCTCCACGCCGACACCATGTGAGCCTGTACGGCGCACGGTATAACTGGCGCCGGCGTCGTGGCCCCCACGCATCGAGATCACAACCCCCTGGAACACCTGAATACGCTCGTTACGGCCCTCGGTGATGCGTTGGTGAACGCGTACTGTGTCACCGGGATCGATTTCCGCCATGCCTTCCGGCAGCTCCGGTTGCAAGGACGCCATTAGTGCGTTTGTCATCTTTTGCCACCCTCTATAACTGACAGTGCCATTGTCGGAACCGGCACGAGATTTGAACCCAGGGGAACATAACTACCAAGGCCCTTGATAAGCACACAGCATCGCAGTTTACCACGAGGGCAGGCCCATTCCAAATTTTTGCGGCTACAGTTCTTCACGAACGACGTGCACGCCTTCCACCATGTTTTTCAGTTTTTGCCTGGCAGCCCAACGGGCGGTCTGGCTGAGTCCGCAGTCGGGCGCGAAGGCCAGGCGGTCAGCGGGCGCAAACTCCAGGCAGCGGCGGACTGTGTCGGCAACGTGTTCGGGCGTTTCGATAAAGTAGCTTTTCACGTCAATGATGCCGACCGCCGCGTCTCGTTTTTCGGAAATGAGGCCGATCAGTTCGAGCTCTGAATATTCCCGGTTCGCCATCTCCACGTGGATCTCGTCGACATCCATCTCGAGAAAGTCGGGGAACATCGGCGCGTAGCGCCGGAGCCCGACAGGATGGCCCTTGTAGTTGCCAAAGCAGAGATGGGTCGAGAGCCGGCACCTGCCCACGACCGGCTCCACCGTTCGGTTGAAGATGTCGACGAAGCGGGCGGGATCTTCCCGGTAGGCGTAGCAGCTCATCGAGGGTTCATCTACAGTGAGCTCCCGGCAGCCGGCATCGACCAGGTCCTCCAACTCCTTGCGTACAATCGGGAGGAGAGCCTCCGTCACTGCGTAGCGGTCCGGGTACTGGGCATTGGGCAGCAGTCGACCGCTCAGTGTATAGGGTCCGGGCACGCTTGCCTTGAGTGCAGGACTCCCCTCTGAAACCGGGGCAAGCCGCTTCAGGCGAAGGAATTCATCCACTGCGCCAAGCCCTTCAGGCGCGGTCAGGTCGCCGATGATGGTATGTTTGCCCCTCTGGTCGTGTGCCGGCGGCCCCCACCTTCGCGGCGAGGCCGGTTCCGGCTGGATCCCCTTAATGTAGCCATAGAAGGAAAGGTTGAAATCCAACCGGGTCTGCTCACCGTCGGTAATTACATCGGTCCCAGCTTCAAGCTGGTCATGGACAGCCGCCACGACGGCATCGTCGATCAGTTCGGCGACATCGTCGCTGCCGAACCGGTCAAGGTGGGCGCTGGCAAACTCCAGCCACGCTGGAAAAGGATAGCTGCCGATGACTGTGGTGCGAAGCGGATTGGGTTGCATTACGGTTTCGGGATTGTGTGGAATGCGGAGGATGCTCGGAGATCCTAAAGGACACTTACTATTGACCCGTCTCCCGGTCAGTCCCCATAGACCCGGCGAACCCGGCGGCGGTAATCGTCGTAGGAGGCGTCAAACCTGGCTGCCGACGCGTCGCCGGAGAAGACGCTGCTGGAGAGGACGAGAGGCGGCTTGCCGCGGGCGGCCAGTCCAGCGGCCACTTGGCACTTGACGGCATTCACGACCGCGGCCGCGCCGATCGTTGAACCCGGGCCGACCGGGTCTTCGAGACCTTCCACAGTCACCATGGCATCTCCGGCCGGCGTGCAGTTGTCGATTGTTATATCGGCTATATCCAGAAGCCTCTTGCCGCTACTATGCTTGGGAGCCGACGCGGTGCAGTGATCGACGGAGAGGAGTGCTATCACAGGCAGCTCCAGCTTTTTCGCTTCCAGGGCCATTTCGACAACGACCTCGTTGACACCGCTATTGGAAAAGATCATGAAGCTGTCCGGCGGCCGGAGCACGAAGTTGCGCAGGATCTGCCGGGCAAAGCCCTCCACGTGCTCTATGAACATGGCCTGGCGCTGCCCGTTGGCGCCTACGACCTGGTTGTGAAAGGTCAGCGACAGTTCAACAATCGGATGGAAGCCGGGGAATGAGCCGTGGCGGGGATACATCTCTTCGATAAACATGCGAGAGTGGCCGGTGCCGAACAGGTGCACAAGTCCCTCTGCGGCAATTGTGTCGACGCAGATGTCTGCAGCGCGCTGAATGTTTTCGGTTTGGGTGGCGACAATCCGAGCCAGTATGGCTTGCGCAGCCCCCAAGTAGTCAGATGCTGGATTCAAAGTGTTCCTCGTACTCCTCTGTCCGGCTCGGCCCAGGCCGCGCTTTATCCGGGCCTGCCCGATCCTGCGCGGGCGTCGGTCACCAGTTGAAGGGGACTGTCCCCGTTTCATCCAGAGAATAGCCCCATTTCTTGACATACGTCTCGCCGGGCAGGAATTCATCCCCCCGTTCATCCAGTTTGCGCTGAAGCTGCGACTCCAATTCCGCCTGCAGTGACGCTACTTCGGGGCGGTCAACCAGGTTTGCCAACTGGAAGGGATCGGCCTCGTTGTCGTAGAGCAGCCAGGGACCATTCAGATCGCGGGCGTAGGTGTGGGTCTGCGTGCGAAGTCCCCTGTACTCGCGGCCGCCGTCACGGCGCAGGAACTGGCCAAAGGGATGGGGACAGTAGATGAGGGCGGCACCCCCTGACGGATCCTGACCGCCTTCAATCGCGCCGGTGAAATCCTGGCCTTCGACGGTAGCAGGAATGGGGATTTCGCAAAGGGACAACAACGTAGGCAGAATATCGGGCGTGTCGAGCAGCGCGTCCAGCTCCCGTCCCTGCAATCCGTAGCGCCGCGGCCAGCGCAGCAGGAAAGGCACCCGGATCGACTCCTCCCAGGGCCGCTGCTTCTTGACTTCGCCCTGGGAACCAAGCATATCACCGTGATCGGAGGTAAAGACAAAGATCGTGTTTTCCGCCAGGCCCTCTTCTTCGAGGGTCTGCAACAGTTCGCCGAGGCAGTCGTCGAGAGCCGTACAGTGGGCATAGTAACCGGCGATCCACTCACGCGCCTCTCCGGCCATCTCAGGCGGCACGTTGGGTCTCAGTTCGACGTCGTCGGGACTGTAGAGCGCTCGATATTCTGGCGGAGCCGTCTCATAGGGCGCGTGAGGGGGTCCCCAGGAGAGCACGAGCAGAAAGGGCGTGTCGGCATTGGCGTCGCCGACCTCTTGATTGCGGCCGCGCAAATAGGCCTGTACGTCTTTGGTCTGCTCGATTGCGTCGTATCCTTCCCAGGTCAAGGGCTCGTCGGAGTCAGCGGCGTAGTATCTGGAGCTGTTATAGTCATGCGTACATTCCAGCGCCTTCCAGTAGTCGAACCCCTGGCGGCTCTCGGGAGGAATGTAGCTGCTGCGCCCGCGGCCGTCAACGTGCCATTTGCCCACATAGGCGGTATCGTAGCCGGCCGCCTTAAAGAGCCTGGCCATGGAAACGGCGTCGTCGGCCAGATGCACGTCGTTGAGGAAGACGCCGTGGGTCAGCGCGTGCTGACCTGTCAGCAGGCAGGCACGCGCCGGGCAGCAGACGGGAATCCCGGCCACGGCATGGGTGAAGTTGATGCTCTGTGCGGCCAGACTGTCAAGATGGGGCGTCCGGACCTGCCGGTTACCTGCGTAGCCGGTGTCCTGTGCCCGCCACTGGTCGGCGAAGACGTACACTACATTGGGTCGTTCCCGGGGCATGGTCTGGTCTCGTTTGGGCGCTGGCTGCTAGAGTGACACGCCAAGCAGACCGCGCGTGAACTGGAAGTCGATATTCCCTGCTCGCATTGCTTTAGGCTGGTTCTTTCCTGCCAGGGTCTGCGTCAAGAGGTCGGCCAAACTCCGGGGCCAGGAACCGGGATCATTTTCCAGTACCGCGTCCATATCATCGGCATACTGCCCGGCCGTGCAAGCGGCCGTGGTCACCTGGAGCACCGGCACCAGCGGATGGCCCTCAACCGGATGGCTGCCCACGTATGCCAGAATCGCCTCAACGCCCGCGCCGCCGAGGCCCGTCAGCGTTTCGGCCCAGTGTTCGGTGGGTGTCTCCATCACGTGGAGACCGCTCTGGTCGTCAGCGTCGGCCAGGGACTGTCCGTAGGCCAGCGTGGGCAAGTGCGGGCCATCGCCGACACACTCTGCAAGGAAGGCACTATCCGAAAGAAGCGACGTGTTTTCCGGCAGGACGACTGTACCGCCGCCGGCCGCGATGGCTGCCGCCAGACGACCGAATTGAGAGGAAACCGCTGGCGGCGGCGTCCCAGCGCTGAGGAGCCCGATGCGCACGGCGGAAACATCGGCCATCGTCTGCTCTGGCGGGTCAGCCGCGGCCAGACGCTGTTCAAACCAGGCATCGACCTTTTCAAGGACTGCGTCAATCCCGCCATCCAGCTGGATGCTGGCCCAACCGAAGCGGTCCAGGTCCATTCCATTTTCTTCCAGCTCGCGGCGGAAGTAGTCGTTGTGCGTCTTTTCGCAGCCATGCTCAAGGAGCAGCGTCTCGGCGGCCTGAGGGTGACGCAGATAGCCCAGAACGGTACGGACGTAGAGATCCCCGGTATGCCCGCCGGAGAATCCGCACCCCTCGGTGTGGGCGAGCGCCACAAAGCGCTTGAGCGGAGGCGCCGATTCTTTGCCGGCGGCATATCTTCGATTGAGGCGGGCGGCGGCTATCTGCCCGATCTGGCCGGAGCAGAGACTTGTCGGAAGGATCAGCCCGATGCGATCGGCAGCCGGGCCGTCCGGCGTTGCAAAGGCAGGATAGGAAAAGTCAAGGGAAGGCGCGGCGAAGGCGCGGCGAAGCGGCAACGCGCGCCCCGGAGGCTTTGGGCGGGCGCTGATCTCTTCGACGCGGCCCGGTCCGGTCTGACGCCAGTCCCGCCACAGTTGCACTTGAGCATGGCCCGCTTTTTCTCCGACAGTTCGCTCGCCGGATGCGGCGCGCACCGTCAGGTCGAGCGTGTCGGCCCCGAGTTCGTCCATGGGCGTACCGTCCAGATACAGTCCGGCGTTGACGTCCATATCCCGGCTCAGCAGCTCATAGCGGCGGGTCGTTGTCACGATCTTGATGGTGGGCACAAACGGAAAGTTGGTAATTGAGCCGTTGCCGGTGACGAAGTAGATCATGTTACAGCCGGAGGCCACCTGTCCCGCGATGCTCTCCAGGTCATTGCCCGGGCTGTCCATGAAGTAGTAGCCGGGCTTTTTCATCGGCCCGCTGTAGGAAATGACGTGGTCGAGTCGCACGTCAGGATGCCGTTTCATGGCCGCCCCGATCGACTTGAGGACGATATTGTACAACCCGCGATATTTGTTGCCGCCGGATGGATTGCCGGCTGCCGAGTGGCCGTGCCAAGCGACCCGTTCCTGGAAGCGCTCGATCGTCTCGAGAAACTCGGCGGCGGTACCTGCGTCGCGCACATTGAGCATGATATAGGGTTCGGCGCCGATCAGCTCGTCCGTTTCGGCAAGGTTTGCCGCGCCGCCGTACCGAACCAGTTCGCGGGCTACCCAGGAAGCAAGGGGATTTCCTGAGATGCCGGAGAAGGCGTCCGAGCCGCCGCACTGCAGGGCCAGTTTCAACTCAGAGAGAGGCTGAGGGGTGCGGGGCAGCGCGCCTACTTCGTCAAGCCAGCCCAGCACGATCGCTTCGGCCTGATCCAGCCCGGCCTGGAATCCTCCTTTGAGGGTCAGGAAGGCATGGGGGACGGCATTCAGCGGGTAGTCGTTAGCGGTCAGGAACTTTCGCAGCGAGGCGTTATTCACCGGTTCGACGCCGTAATCTACGCATAGAACTGCGCCGACATTGGGGTGGGTGACGAACCCGGCCAGCGTACGCAATACGGACTCGGTGTTGTTGGGGTTGTCGTGGCCGCCTTCGGTGTGGGCTACGGCGACGATGCCGTCAATGTTGCCGCAGCGACCGGCGACACCGGCGAACCTGGCTTCCAGCTGCTTGACGAAGCCGCCGGTGCGCGAGGAAGTCCCGAGCAGAATGATCATATTGCGGGTTCCCACGCCCCTGCCCCCGGGACGGGCATATCCTTCAAAGTGGCGGTCTTCAGTGTAGCGGGAAACCTGCCGGCCAGGCTGGAATCTGTCCGCGTCGAGATTGTAGGCCTGAACGTGATCTGCGAAGTTCGGTTCACCAGGCAGCTCGAAATCGAGGGCGCGCACGCCAAGGGCGTCGAGCATCTCTGCGTTGCGTATGTATTCGCCCGGCGCTATTGCCCGCGTGGCCAGGCCAAAGGGCAGCTCCCACGAGAGCAAGGGGCCGCCTTGCGGGATCGACGCGACCGCGAAACGGTGTCCCTCCATTACGGTATAGTCCAGGGTCAGGACTCTTCCGTCAAATGCGATATGCGTGCCCGCCGCGAGTGTGCGCGTTGCGATTGCGACGTTGTCGCCGGGTAGCGGCAGGCGGGCTACCTCATCGAAAGGTAGGTGGGAAGCGATGTGGGCGTACTGTGCTTGAGCCATGGCTCACCTTCGCAGTTCGTGGAGGGTTCTGCAAACTCCGATAGCCTAACACATTTACGGAGAATTCGTAATTACCAAGCCATCTCGGGTCAGGGCAATCGCATCTGATTTGGATTGCCAGTATTGTTGAAGGTAGTCAGGCGAGGAGAGAGTGGAGAGGAGTGAGGAGGGAGCGAAGAACAGCTTTTTGTCCACGAAGGGCCACTAAGGGTCACGAAGAACACCTTTTTGGGGTCTGCGGAGGACGCGGAGGGGGGCGG
>VXMH01000019.1 GCA_009841235.1 Caldilineaceae bacterium SB0661_bin_32
GCGGGCGGCGGGTGCGAGGGCAGGCACAAGGCCTGCCCCTACCGGAGGTTTGAGGTGGATGGTGAGAGGCGACGCGTTGCCCCTTTTGCAATCAATGAATCGAACGTTGAAGTTTTGATTGGCTATGCGAAATTACAGTCGGTCTGTCATTTCAGCGTCCAACTGCTCGTAGAAGCGGGTCATAAATCTGTGCCTCCGCTTTCCGATCTCGCGAGCGGAGGGCGTGTAAAGCGTTGCCAGAATGCGACGCAGCTTGTAGACGTATTCGTGGACAGGCGTGTATTCGGGGCCGTCCGGTTGGGCGTGATCCGGCGGCGCGTCAGCCACGGGTTCGGTCCAGAGCCGGTTGCGGTGGTTACCGGCATGAGCGAAGGCCCTGGCAACGCCGATGGCCCCGATACTGTCCAGCTTGTCGGCGTCATAGAGACATTTCGCCTCCAGTGTCTGCGGCTGGATGGAACGGTCACGGTAGCGGTGGGCCTGGATGCAGTGGACTACCTTCGCGATGCGGGGTGCATCCATGCCGGCTGCGCGCAGGATTTCGGCGGCAAAATCTGCCGCGGCGAGGTGGTGGACGCTGCGCCCGCTTCCTGAAACGGGCAGATCGTGGAGCAGTGCCGCCGCGCGCACTATCTCCTCGTCCGCGCCCTCGGCCTGCGCAATGCGTATACCCAGCCTCGTCACTCGCAACACGTGGTCAAAGTCGTGGGCCGCGTCGCCGGATGAATACAGGCGCTGGACATTGGCTTCGCTCAGATTTTCAGAAACAGATGCCTGACAGGGTGAGTCTCTCATTGCGGCGACCCATGAGATCTTTAGAAGCCGTTTAGCGCGGGTATCGTTTCCGGCTGTTACTGGGTAATGAAGTCTTCCAGGCAGGCGAGAAGGCGCCGGCGAAAGGCGTCCCGGCTGAACCGCTCCGCTTGACTGCGGCAATCGGCAGGGTTGTAGGCGTAAGGATCAAACTGCTCAACCGCATGCCGCAAAGATTCCGGCGTCTGCGCGTCAAAGAATTCGCCGGTCTGCCCGGGAATGACCGTATCCAGGGCGCCCCCGCCTTGAAATGCGATTACCGGACGGCCAGCACTCATCGCCTCGACCGGCGCGATACCAAAGTCCTCCAGGCCGGGAAAGAGGAATGCCTTGCAGCCCCGCATCAGCTCCAACTGTCTGTCAGCGGACTGCCAACCGAGGAAGGAGACATTCGGCCCGGCAAGTGCCTTGAGCGACTTTCCGGCTCGACCGCTACCGACAACGATCAGACGTTCGTGCGGCAGGTCCTGAAATGCCCTTACTGCCAAATCGATGCGCTTGTACGGGATCAAGCGGCTGACGATCAGAAAGTAGTCCCCTACCGGAACCGACGGATCAGGCGTAAAGCGTTGGGTATCGACCGGAGGAGGCACGACGATGCTGTCGCGCCCATAGATGGTGCGGATGCGCTCTTGCACTGCGCTGCTGATGGCGATGAAGAAATCGACCTTCTGTGCAGCGGCATAGTCCCAACGCCGCAGCAGCGCCAGAACCGGTCTCAGCCCAAGATCGAGAAGTCCGCCGATCTGCTCCCGCTGACGGTACTGGTCGTACAGCCAGAGAAACCGGGTTGGCGTCAGGCAGTAACAGACGTGCAGGGCCTTCCGCCGGCCATTGCGTGCCCGCACCCCGTGGCAGAAGCCGCTCTTGTTGCTGAGTATCAGGTCGAACCGGCTGAGATCGGTTTTCTGAAAGGCTGCCGGATAGAGCGGAAGATAGGCCTGGTGGTGGTCGATCACGCCTGGCAGGCGCTGCATGAAGGTGGTGCGGATGGTCCAACTCTTGTAGGAAGCGGGCACCTTGTCCGGACCGTACATGCTCGTGTAGACCGGCGCACCCGGGAAGAGGTCAACGAACTCTTCCAGTACGTTTTCCGCCCCTCCCATCTGGTTGAGCCAGTCGTGTACCAGCGCCACGCGCAGCCGGGCCCGCCAATCCGCCGGGCTTGAGTCGATGCTTGAATCGTCGCGACTCTCAGGAGTCAACGCTTTTGGAGGGCCCACCGGCAACCGCCCTGGTCGTAGTCGGGGAGGACGCGTCTCCCTGATCCGCACTATTCTTCTCTGAGAACACGGACATTTCTGCCCTGATGAAGTGATCGACCAGTTTACGAAAGAGCGACTTGCAGTTCCGGGGATCTGGCATTGGGACACCTGTTGTAGCGTACGCGGAGATTCGCTGATTTCGTAGAGAATTCTACCCCAGACACCTTCAAGGAGAAAGTGGAGGCGCATTTGACCGGCGGCTTGGCAGTACAGTAGAATGCGCCGAACAGTTGGGACCGCCCCAAGACCAAGGAGCGCTGAGAATGGCCTCTTACCAAAGCTACCTCGAGAATCATCAGGACCGGTTTCTCGCGGAACTGATAGAGTTCCTGCGTATTCCAAGCATTTCGGCCCTGCCGGAGCGCGCCGAAGACGTAGCGTGCGCCGGACAGTGGGTCGCGCAGCGACTGACGGCAGCGGGGGTAGAAAACGTTGAAGTCTTGCCGACGGACGGCCATCCGGTCGTCTACGGTGACTGGCTGCATGCGCCCGACAGGCCGACCATCATGATCTACGGCCACTTCGACGTGCAGCCCGTTGACCCGGTTGAACTGTGGACAAATCCACCCTTCGAGCCGACATTAGTTGGAGACAGGGTCTATGCACGCGGCGCGTCCGACGACAAAGGCAATATGCTGGCGCCGATAGTTGCGGTCGAGGCGCTCCTGAAAGGGGAAGGGGAGGCGCCGGTCAATCTGAAATTCTGTTTCGAAGGCCAGGAGGAGATTGGCAGTCCGCATATTCCCGATTTCATGCCCCAGCACAGCGAGCGTTTCGCCTGCGATCTCGCGGTCAGCGCTGACGGCGGGCAGTTCAGCGAGACAGAGCCGATCCTGCTAATGTCTCTGCGCGGCGTCTGCGGTCTACAGATCGATGTCCACGGCGCGTCATCCGACCTTCACTCCGGTCTGCACGGGGGCCGGATCCAGAATCCGATTCATGCGCTGACACAGATCCTTGGCTCGTTACGACGCGCCGACGGCAGGATAGCCGTCGAGGGATTCTATGACGATGTCGTGGAGCTGACTTCGGATGAGCGCGCCGCGGTCGCGCTTGTACCTTTCGATGGCGACCGTTACCTGAAGGAGCTGGGCCTGGAGGAGGCGTTTGGAGAGCCGGGCTATACGAACCGTGAGCGCGGCTGGGTGCGCCCCACACTGGAGATGAACGGCATCTGGGGTGGATTCCAGGAGGAGGGAATCAAGACAGTTCTTCCCAACTCGGCGCACGCCAAAATAACCTGCCGCCTGGTGGCCGACCAGGACCCGGCTCGCATTATCGCCCTGCTGGCGGAGCATATAGCTCAACATGCTCCACCCGGGGTGAGCGTAGAGGTGACGCCGCTGTCAATTCTGGGACGGCCTTACAGCATTTCGGCTGATCATTGGGGCAACAGGGCCGCGGCAGCCGTGCTGAAGGAGATGTACGGCCGCGAACCCTACCAGACGCGCAGCGGAGGGAGCATCCCAATCACCGGCGTCTTTCGTGAGCAGCTGGGGGTGGATACGATTAGCTTCGGCTTTGGCATCGAAGACGAAAACTTTCACGCGCCGGACGAGTTCTTCCGCCTGGCAAGTTTTCGCAAAAGCCAAGTTGCCTACTGTAAGCTGCTCGCCGAGCTAGGGGCGTCTGCGCCGCCAAAGTGAGAATCGAGCGGAGGGCATCACGTCAGGAGATCAGGAGGCGAAGTAGAACCACAATACTGTGTAGAGAATACCGATGAGCGCGCCGACGTACACCTCGGTCGGTGAATGGCCGATCAGCTCCTTCAACTCCTCTTCACTGACAGGCTGGCCCGTGAAAAGCTCGCGCAGGATCTGATTCAGGACTTTCGCCTGTTTACCAGCGGCTTGACGCACGCCGGTGGCGTCATACATGACGACCAGGGCGAAGATAGCGGCCAGGGCAAAGATGTCGCTGCGCGGACCGGAGCGATAGCCGACGGCCGAAACCAGACTGCAGACCATAGCTGCATGGCTGCTGGGCATACCCCCGGCGCGGGCCAGCACGCGCAGGTCGAAGTCTCGCTTCAGAATCCATTCGAAGAGAAACTTGTAGAGTTGGACGAGCAGACCGGCGCTCAATGGAAGCCAGATAATGGAACTGTTGCCAAGTAGCTGCATCGATCTACCGACCCGCGTCGCCGTTCAGCTCAGAAACGGTTCCGTCCGGCTCCCACTTTCTGACTCGTAGTTCGGCCTCTTCGAGCAGTACGCCGCAGCGCTCGGCGAGTTTCACTCCTGCCTCGTACAGGTCCAGAGAATCGGCGAGCGGCAGGTCGGCTGCTTCGAGCCGCTCCAGGATTGCCTGAAGCCGTGCGTAGCTTTCTTCGTAGGAAAGTTCGGGAGCCTCTTCAGGCGCGCCGTTTTGATTTTTCATTGTCTTCCTTTCGGTACCACCAGGATGGGCTTCAGTATACCAGAGAGAGCACAGGTTCAGGGAATAGAGAAGGAGAGTTGGATGGACGCCAGTGAACAGTATCGACCGGCCGTAGTAGTTCTTGAGCCGGACCTCTTTTTTTCGATCAGGCTGGAGGACGTTGTGCGATCCGCGGGCGGCGAGCCGGTCACGATCGTCAACGCAGACCAGTTCGTGGCTGCGGTTGAGCGGTTCTTCCCCGTGCTGGCGCTACTCGATCTGAAGACACCGGGAGACTGGGAATCGGCTGTACGACAGTGCAAAGTGAAGCCACACACGCGCCTGACGCCAATCTATGCTTTCGGAAGCCACGTTGACGTGGAGACGCTGCGGCGGGCGCGCGAAGCGGGCGCAGATCACGCCTGGGCGCGCAGCCGCATGATGGAGCAGCTGGTTGAGGTTGTTGGCCGACACATTGTGCCTCCCGTTCGCGATCTGGAAGGCTGTGATGATCCTCCCAGTCGCGCCGCGGTTGCCGGGCTGCTCGCCTTTAACCAGGGAAGGTATTTCGATCAGCATGAATACCTGGAGCTGGCCTGGAACGAAGAGACGCGCCCGGTGCGGGACCTGTACCAGGGCATCTTGCAGGTCGGCGTGGCCTTTCTTCAGATAGAGCGGGGTAACCGGCGCGGCGCCCTAAAGATGTTTCGCCGCGGTTTGCCGAAACTGCGCGGTCTGGCTGAACTGTGCCAGGGGATCAAAGTAGGCGCATTTCGAACGAGGGCTGAGCAGATTCATCGTGAGCTGTCTGCGTTGGGTCCGGAGCAACCGGTTGAAGCTGCCGGCATTTCCTTCCCCGACGTGGAGTTTGACAATCCCTATGGCGTCGAGAAGCCAGAGGCGCTTGGCATTACGTTGCCTGGGGAAGGAGAAGGAGAATAGGCCTGAAGAGAGATGAAGCCACTTTCTTCAAGCTCCGTCAGTTCTTTGCTTAACTGCCAGAGTTCCAGGCGGAATCCCCGGGTGAGGGAGGCGCACCGGCTGCCTTCTTCTCCTTTGCCGCCGCGAGGCGCCCGCGCTGCGACAGGAGCAGCGTTGTCGAGGGGAATTTGTGATTGCTGAGGAGCAGGTCCAGCTCCTCCAACCTGCGTACGTCTTGCGATGGGACTTGAAGCGCTTCACCGTGTAGAGGATGCAGGAGATATTCTTTCCTGCCGTCAAGGTAGCGGTGGGACTTGAGCGTGCCGCCACTCAGCAGCGCGCACAGGAGGCGCGCCTGTGAAGGGGAAAGTACCGTCTGCGGAGAAGTGGGAATGGCTCGACAAAACAGGGCCAGCAGGCTCTTCCCCATCCTCGCGGCCGCGGCGCCGGAAATCATCCCAGTTCGTCGACGTGCTCTTGCAGTTTGCGCTGGCTGATCTTCACGTACTGGTCCGCTCTGATCTGGGCCATTTCCTCGTCTGACAGGCGCAGGCGCAAGATGTCGAGGGCGTCTTGCGGGCTCTGGCCGTAAGCAAGCTTCTTCTTGCCGTTCTTCATGTCGAACAGGTACATGTAGTGAGGATTGGAGAAGCTACTCATTGGTCAGGCCTACGTCTATGGTTACGCCAGCAATGCTCTCAATATGCGAAATAGTCTCACGAAAACGAACCAAGAAATGCGACTACCGCTTTCGCCATCAGGACTTCAGCTAAATCCGCCGGGGTCCCGTCACGTTTCTCTTATTGTCTAAGCGTCGAACGGCACTCCTTGCACTATTGGTTTCGTTTGCGATAGAAGTACCTGGCTTTGAGCATTCGTTGGCACTTTGCACATATTTTCATTCCTAAGAATCTGATCATTCTGCAGCGCCTATCTTCCTCCATTCGTGGCCGAAGATTTTGTTGGGAAATGAAGTTCAGTGCCAAGCGATAGCGATACCAAAAGTCAATTGGATATGTTTTCTCATTCCGTTGTCAGTGACTCTGACCAGATTATTGAAAAAGGCCTCCGTGTCACGAATAACTTTACTCGTCAGACGTACTTGTCCGCTAGGCGACTGAGTCCAGTCATATCCTGGCACTGCAAATCCGTGAGCAAAGCTATGCCGGACTCTCAGGATCTCGTTCAGCCTTTCCCGAACCTGCACGCCAACCATTCCCCTTCTGGTCCACACCCAGTCACCAATTGGGTCATATCCTGTGTACAGTTGAAGTAGTGCTCGTGTATTTTCCGCGTTAGGCGTGTTAAACCTATCAAGCGCCCGCTCAGAAGCCTGCCGAGAGATGCTGTATACTGCCTGGAAATTGGTGTTTCGTGGTTCTTCAATCTCAATGTAAAACGCACGCACTAAGTTGTTGATGTATGCATCCCAAGCGGCGACATATCCCGCCAGGGCTGCATGGTAAAAGACCTGCTTTTCGGTTTGTATCTTCCGGGGTAGTCGCCCATCTGTCGCTGCCTCGCGGAGCGTTCTTACCCGTACTGCCGCGGTCAGATAATTCAAGGCTGCAGTTGATGCCACAGCGGTCCTCTAGAGACACTCAACAAAGGTTGCAAGCGCTCTACTATACCGGCCTAGAGGTTCGGGATTGAGCTGGACGCGTTCACCTTCAATATCCTTTGGGCCTGGTCGAAGATCATATAGAGGAATCCCCTTTTTGGTCATGACCACGCATGCACTGTGATAGTCTGGAATCTCAATAAATCTCTCGCTAGGCTTGTCTTTAGGCGTAGTAAAGACTTGGCGATGATTCTCGTGGAGACGATCGAGTGTTTCTTTGATGGTCTTACTCACGGCCTCGAAAGCGCTACTAGCCTTTCCTCGGTATTGGGTCACCCGGTTATTGGCAAATGCATGTAGCTTAGGGGTCTCTACACCTTCGCTTTTAGCCCTATTTGCAAAGTTTATCCTAGCGTAAGCATCGATTTTGGCGTCGCCCCTAGGGTAGCCATACAGAAGGGCAACAACATTTTCTAAGGCACGGCGTGAACTATCGTCTGCTGTAAATGGTACAACAACGTTTTCCGCTGCAACGAGAGCTAACTGAGTATAAATGGCAAAGCTGGGGTTACAGTCGAGAATGAAGAGCGTATCTCTGTTACCACTCTGTTGACGCAAAGCAAATGTCAGATCTTTTATCCAACTGAGCACCTGCTTCCAAGCGTCTACTGGAATCGCCAGCTGCGATGTCTGTCGAATCGCTTCTGATAAAATCTCGAGCAGATTGTCACCACAAACAAGCAGCAGGTTAGGGGGTAGATTGGAATTATAGTCCTTTGGGCGAGTAACAAACGGGCTTACGTCATTTAAGCTTTGGAAAGGTGAATTCAGACGCGCTTCCAAGTAACCGGCGACGGTGCGCCGTGGATTTTCCCCAGTTAGCTCCCTCAGTGCATTGGGCTTAACCAAGAGAGTCTCAGAAATGTTTGCCTGAGGACAAAGGTCGATCACATACACATCCGCTCCAGGATGAGCCTGAGCATACTCTGTCGCGGCAACAAAGCAGAGAAAACTCTTACCTACTCCACCCTTGTTGTTCCAAAACGCGTATGCAGTCATTACGTGAACTCTATGAACACAGAAGAGTCAATTTCGGAAAAGAAAACTGCATCATTCAGGCCTTTACCAATGCCTGCTGGTACATGCCGTCGTAGCCGCGCTGCTTCTGCTCTTCGGTCAGGCCTTGATTCACTTCCGCGTCATACTTCCCGGCAAGGAGCTCCCGGTAGAAGCCGTAGTTGACGCCTTTCACCTTCTCATCATCCGGGAAACGATGGTAGTTGTCCTTGCTCATCAGGCTCTTTCCCTCGGCGATCAGCTGAAAGCCGAGCGCCGAGCCGGGATAGGGCGCGTAGTATGAGATTGACGGGAAGACGCGCTTCATTCTTTTGAGCATGCGCATCGTTTTGAAGGCATCCTCGTCGGTTTCGCCGGGAATGCCCAACATGATGTTCGACCAGAAGACGGGCGGCTCCTTCCCTTCCGCCACCATCTCGTCGCCGAGGCGGTTGACCAGATCGATGGCAAAGTTATTGTCTTCCTCGGTGCATTCCTTGTTGAGCAGCTTCAGAATACGGTCGCTGCCGGACTCAAAGCCGATTGAGATCAGGTTCCAGTTGGTCTCTCGAACCAGCGCGGTGAACAGCTCCGGCCACTGACGCACCGTATCGGCGCGGCCGGCCGCCCAGTAAGGCCAAACTTTGTTGGCGCGACGGGGGTACTCTTCGATCCACTCCTGCAGCCACCTGGGGTTCTGGAAAAACATGGAATCGTGAATCACAACCGAACCGACACCGTATTTCTCGTCGAGCGCGTTGAGCTCGTCGATTATCATTGAAACGGGGCGGCGTCCCATGTTGGGGATGTATGAAGCCTCGTTGCAGAACACGCATTGCCAGGGGCAGACCCTGCTCGTGATGATGGTAGCAACCGGCGGCGGTCCCCAGCCACATTCCGGCTCCATGGGCCAGTTGAAGTTTCGCTCGAGTTTCAGAGCGCGCACGGCCCGTCTGGGGCGTGCATTCGAAAGCGCCTCTTTCCAGTTGGCCGGTTTGGGCCACAACTCCCTGTCAATTTCCGGCCATTCGGCCATGGATTTCGAGCCCTGCCCCAGGAACACCCTCGAGAAACTGTCAGGGTCCCGCACCAAGTCGAGGATAACCTCTTCGCCGGCTCCCTGGCAGATCTTGTCAAAGGCGTCAACCTCGGCCATCTCATCGGGCGCGACTGTCGCGTGCATGCCGCCGGCCAGAACCAGGCCGTGGGGATTGATCTCCTTGAAGATCTGCGCGGCCTTCAGAGCCACGGGAAATGTGTAACTGCGCACGTTCATCAGAGCCATCTTGTAGCCGCGCAGTTTCGGAGCGAGCTGATCCCAAGAGGTTACGGCGCGCGTAGAAACGATGTCGGTCTTCAGACCGTTCTGGTGCATTATGGTGCGCAACAGCCCAAGACCGTGGTCCTGCCACTGTTCGTGGGGGCCCTGCGGATAGACGAGATCACCCAAGTCGCCCAGATCGATCCAAACGATATCGCTTTCGCGTTGTTTGCCAGCCGGCCAGTTCAACTTCAACAGATGCTCCTCCAACTTCCAGGACTGCCGGTTATTGATTCACGTCACATGCTGGCATACTGGCCGACCGAATCGTCGATCTCCTCGGCCCAGGCATCGATGCCTCCGTCCATACTGACCGCATTGGACCAGCCTTGCTGGCGAAGGAAGACCGTCACCTGCGCGCTGCGCAATCCCTTGTGGCAGAACAGGACCACATCGGCCTCCTTATTCTGGCGCAGTTCATCGGGAAGCGCGTCGAGCCGGCGCTCGCGCAACTCACTCAGCGGCATGCTGATGAACTCTCCTTCAGGGAGGCTGGCCAGTTCAAGTTCCTTGCGTTCACGCACGTCGACCAGAAGGAAATCCGTACCTTCCCGTTGTTTGGCAGTGACGTCGTGCACGCTGACTTCCGGAGCGCCATAAGGATTGGGCATCGTCTTTGCTCACGTTCTCTTGTTTCGGGTGGTTCGCAATTTACAAGGCTTTAGTAGCTACAAGGAAAGAGTTTGCCGAAGGCGGAGAAACCTGTATCAGACTAAAACCTGTATCATTAAAAGTCGGCGGGGTCGATGGGTTGCCGTCCACCATAACCGGCATTTACGTCGTGCCAGAATGCGAGATCCTCTTCACCGTGTTTCCAACAGAGATAGACTTCGCGCCCGTCTCGAATCGACAAGAAATCGACCAGGCCCATGTCCATATCCTTGACCAGGATTCCCATATTGAGAATCGCTTTAACGCTTGTCTCCAGCTTGTCGAATTGGGAGTAGACTGATCCGGCGGCAGCGTTGCCCCCGTTCTGGGCTGCCTTCTGGAGAACCGGCCAGATTTCGGGACGCAGACGGAGGATCTCACTGCGCGCCTCTTGCATCTGTGACATCAACGCCTTGACGACAGGAAGCGCGGCTTTCGCCTCATCCAAAGTGTAATAGCGGGTCTGCATGACACTCCAACCCGGCAAAGACAAAAGAGAGCCTGACAGGTTGCCCGGGCATTTCTGGTCCGGACAACCTGCAGGCTGCTGGACATTACCTTGCCTCTACCGACTCAAATCTACTGGCGAGAGACTAATGGCGAGAGACTAATGGCCGCAGCCACTGCCGCAGCCTGCGCCGGCGGCCGCGCCAGCCGGGGCGCCGTTGGTGCGGAAGCTGCTTCCGCAGCCACAGGAGCTGACGGCGTTGGGATTCTCGATGTGGAATCCGCCACCCATCAGATTGTCGATATAGTCGATGCTGGAGCCGCCAACGTAGAAGAAGCTGGTCGGATCGACCACGACTCGCAATCCAAACTGCTCAAAGACCTGGTCGGCCTCCTGGATGTCGTCGTCGAAGGTCATGCCGTACTGCATCCCTCCACAGCCGCCGCCCTTGACAAACACGCGCAACGCGTGGGACTCACGCAGCCCCTTCTGATCGAGGATGCCGCCAAGTTTCTCGGCAGCCATTTCCGTAAGTGTGATTTCCTTCGTCTCGGTGTCGGTCAAAGTAATGTCCATCAGGGTCTCCTTGCGTGTAATGATGAATCCGACTTGCTTTCTTGAAACGAATATCGACTATTTCGCCGTTACTTCAGCGTTGGATTTCGCTATGAATTATAACGCAATCCCGCTTCAAAATCGAAAGGTGTAATCGGTCGCCTGCGACCTGCGATTCAGCCGCCGATCTGGTTCATGGCCCGGTCTTCGGCGAAGACACCTGTAGCCAGCCCATGGCCCCACGGCTTATGGAAGGCTCCCTCCTTCATCAGAGCCCGAATCTTATCGAAATCTGCGCCGGCGCGCAACGGGGACAGCAGGTCGACCTCGTCGTCGCGCAGCAGGCACAGACGCAGTTTGCCGTCTGCGGTCAGGCGGACGCGACCGCAGCCCTGGCAAAACGGCTCGGTTACACTGCTGATAAAGCCCAGCGTACCCTTAGCTCCAGGAATGCGAAAGGGACGGCTGGGGTCGACAAAGTCGTAGCTTGCCTCCTCCAACGCGCCGAATACCGACTCGACTTTCTCGCGGATCTCCCGAAACGAGACGACGTGGCTCAACTGAAATTCGCTGACCTCTCCAAAAGGCATCATCTCAATGAAGCGGACTTCCCAGTCCTCTTCCTTTGTCAGGGCGGCCAGATCGATGACGTCCTCCTCGTTAAAACCGCGGGTCACGACACAGTTCAATTTGACAGGACGCAACCCGGCCCGCTCGGCGGCCTCGATGCCGCGCCATACGTCTTCGATGTCGCCCCAGCGCGTGATGCGGCGAAACCGCTCAGGATCGATGGTATCGATGCTGATATTTACCCTGTCCAGCCCCGCCTCGGCCAGGGGCTGCGCCAACTCGTCCAGGAGGAGCGCGTTGGTGGTCATTGCGACGTCGCGAATGCCCGGAATCGAGGCAATCTGACGCACCAACTCCACCACGCCCGGTCGAATGGTAGGCTCGCCGCCGGTCAGCCGAATCTTGTCTACGCCCAGACTGGCAGCTACGTTGACCAGGAAAATGATCTCCTCGTCCGACATCAGCTCATGACGGGGGCGGAACTGCATCTGTTCAGGCATGCAGTAGACGCAACGCAGATTGCAGGCGTCGGTCAAGCTAATGCGCAGATAGCGAACGCGGCGGCCATAGCTGTCGTGCGTCGGCTCAGTCATCGCCTGCAGAGCCTCCGCGTCCGGCGGGGGAAAGAGTGTCACGCTGCCATATCTGGTTCGATGCTTCTGCCCGGCCATCGCCGCCTCGGTCAGCGGCAACTCCTGCAGAATCGGATTGCGCATTGTTGTGGGCATATGCTCGGAATCTCTTACTGGACCCTCGAATCCATCAGACTATCAGATCGACCATTTTCGGCCCGGTCGAGCGCTCCTCCGCAGCGGCTTGAACGCGAAAACTGCAGCAGTGTCCGCCGTCGGCGATGGCCTGCACCTGGTCACAGCTCTGTCCGCTGAGCGACTCCACCAGCGCCAAGTCCATGCAGCACAACTCCCTGTGTTCAGCGGCGACGCCGGTGTAAGGGCAGTTATGGGTATGCAGGGTGGCCTCTGACGCATTCCATTGGGCCAGATAGCCTCTTTCGTTGAGAAAGGAGACAACCTTTTGCATACGGTCATCCAGGGGCTCATCGCCAGGGCAAGCCTCGGTGAGCGGCTGCGCCATCTCCTGGGCCAGCTTGCGAAAACAGCCGTCAATTTTGTCGGCAGGCAGAATCTGCTTCATCTGACTGACGACACCGGCCGTCAGCAAAGCGAAATTGTCCGGGAAGTAGGCGTCCGCATCCGCGGTCAGTGAATACAACTGCTGCGGACGGCCGACAGAGCGGCGTCCTTTGGCTTTGGACACCGCAATCAGGTTGTCGGCCAGCAGGATATCGAGGTGGTATCTCACCGAAATCGGAGCCATTTCCAGGCGTTCAGCCAGCGCTCCGACGGAAGCCTGTCCATCTTGTTTCAGGATCTCCAAAATGCGGCTGCGTACTGTCTGCACAGATCTGCTCCGAATCGAAAATCGTCAAGAATGCTCCAATCTTACCAGAATTCGCGTCCCATGTCAAACATATTTATGAATAAATTCATAAAAAACCATTACGAAGTCTTCAGGGCAGTTGGAAACAGCTCATTCCTGCTCCCGGCCAGTTTGCAGATCGTCTGTTTTGCATACATCGCAATGGAGCAACGGCAACCGAAAGGTCGAAGCGTTGCCTCTTCATTCGCTTCACGCCGCCTGGGTTGAGCATTTCTTAACTGCCTTGACTAGCGGTAAGCGTTACGTTAGAATTGCCGCGATACACGCGCGGAACATAACGCGAACCCGTTGCGTCATGTCGTATGGACTATCAGCCCAGCGGTTAGCTCAGTCCCGCAATGACAGCCCTTTTTTTTCACCACTGACGCCTAAGTGAACCCGATTCATTAATCGTCAGCCATTCACGAAAGATCTCACTATGCCTTCCTCTTTCCATGACAGTATTGACCATCGACTGCAAGAGCTGAATCCTCTCAGTTCAAGCCTGCTCCGCACCGCTGTTTTGGCGCTCTTGCCGGCCCTGACGGTTCTGGTTTTTGCGGCAAAGCCCGCATTTGCCCAGTCCATTCCACCTCCAACCCCAAATTTCCTTGTTGACGACTACGTCAGCGTTCCCAGGAACGGCAGCGCGGATATTGAGGTGTTGGGTAACGATATCGTGCCTGAGTTTGCCAGCTTTGACTTTTCCATGCCGGAGAACGGAAGTTTCAGGTCTTTCACCAGCAATGCAGTCAGGAAGCTGCTCTCCTTCAATTTCACGCCCAACTTGAACTTTGTTGGCGAAGACAGCTTTGACTATTTTGTTTCTGATCGCCGCGGGTTAGCTCTCCAAGCCACCGTTTACATCACGGTCATTGGCGGCGGCCTCAATTGTCCGACGTGTCTCAACAGACACGAGGCGGCGCCTGTAAATGTCACGATCGATGGAGACGGCGCACATAACTACCACTTCATAGGTGATGACGGCGTCAGTACCGGGCCCGTGCTTCCGCCGGTAAGGAAACTGGCCAAGAAGCATCTGCCGGGGTCGGGAAACGTAGTCTTGTTCAGCGGTACAAACACGTTGTCGGGCGCCCCGGTCATCATCAGTTACCTGTCAGACGAGCAGGTCGTCCACGTACATACATACTATGCCGACCGCCATGACGGCTCGATGAAACCATACATCTTCGTAATCGACCCGGACAACGAGGTATCGCACTGGGAGTGGTGACAGGAGTGGCAACAGTCAGAGAAAGGAGGTGCGCAAGAGACACAACCGGAGATAGCAGTAGAGCGCAGTAGCGGGATCGAGTTGCGCCACAAGAGCCGTATACTCCAAGTTCGCAAGAGATTGTGAACCGTAAATCGAAACGGCTCAACCCAATTCAACAGGGGGAAACATGTCCGACACGCGACAGACTCACAGGCAGATGAGCCGCCGTGGCTTCTTGCACGCCATGGCCCTAGGCGCAGGCGGCGCGGCCCTGGCCGCATGTGTAGTGCCGGAAGGCGCCATGCCGGCCGCGGAAGAAGCAGCGGCGCCCGCGCAGGAAAATCTCCCAATCATCTATTGGTCGATGTTCGGCCTGCAGGAGGCGGCGCAGGCACAGAACCAGGTCGAACGCTTTAACGAGCAGACTGGCGAAAACGCCATTTTCATGTCGATCGGCTGGGGCAACGTCACCCAGAAGGCACAGGTCGCGATCCAGGGCGGCAACCCGCCCGACATGGTATCGCTCTGGTCCCAGGCCTATACGTGGGGTCCCCGCGGGCTGCTGCTCCCACTCGAGGACTACGCGGAACGTGACGGCTTTGACGGCGAGGGCTGGTCCAAGCCGGCGTGGGACGCGCTCTGGTCGGAGGGCCACCTCTGGGGCACCGGTCATACACTCAACGTCTTTGCCCTGCACAGCAACGACACACTCCTGGAAGAGGGCGGATTCAGCGCTGACAGCCCGCCGGAGAGTTTCGCCGACCTGGACGTGATGGCGGAGGCGCTCACAACTCACGATGATGATGGCAACATCACCCGCTTGGGCTTCCTGCCCTGGCTTCGATCGGGCAGTCTCTGGCACTGGGGCTGGGCCAACGGCGCGCAGTTCTACGATGAGGATACCGACACCATTACGGCCGGGTCCGAAGAGGCGTTGCTCTATACGCTGGAATGGTTCAAGTCTTACGCGGACAAGTACGACATCGAAAAGATCGACCGCTACGTCTCCGGTTTCGGCAATCGCAGCTCGCTGACAGAGGATCCGTGGTACGTCGACAAGATCGTCCTGCAGATCGACGGCAGCTGGAAGCGGAGCTGGATCCCGCGCTATGCGCCCGACCTTGATTACTCGGTGTTCAAGTCGCCTTATGGCCCGGGATACACCGAGCCAACCAGCCTGGTTGAGATTGGCGCGATGTTCAACGTTCCCAACGGCGCCAAGAATCCGGACGGTGGATGGCAGCTGGCCCACTTCATGGCCGGCAAGCAGCAGCAGATCGAGTTCGGAAACCTGGTCGGAGACGTTCCCCCTCTGAACGAAGCCGCCCGCGATCCGGAGTTCCTCAATTCGCTGCCCTTCAACGAGCTGTACGTCGAGCTGACCGAGTCGGAAGGCGGCCGCGCCTGGCCCCGCATTCCTGTTCTGGAGCAGTACAAGACAGAGATCAGGCGTCTCCAGGACGAAGTGATCCACGGCCAGATCGATCCGCAGCAGGGCCTGGACGATATGACTGCCAAGCTGCAGCAGGAGCTGAACGACTTCCGCCAGCAGGTCAGTTAATAGAGACGTTCCCCGGCACGCAATCCCGGCGGGCTGACAGGTCAGCCCGCCGGGAGACGGGAGAAGGCGGCCATGACATTTGGACTTTCGCGACAGGAACGTCGGCGCTTGCGAGTAGGGGTACTGTTTGCGCTTCCCTGGATTGTCGGATTCTTGAGCTTTACGATTTTCCCTGTCGTCTACTCGTTCTACTACAGTCTCAACGTGTTTACGACTTTCGGGCAGCCATTGCACTGGGTCGGGTTGAGCAACTACGTCAAATTGGTGAATGACGACCTCTTTTGGGTTTCTCTCTACAATACGATGTACATGGTCGTTTTCGGCGTCTCCTTTCACATCGTATTGGCCATCATTCTCGGGCTCCTGCTCAATCAGAATCTGCGCGGCGTCTCCATCTACAGAACCGTCTACTATATACCAACGATTGTGCCGATTGTCGCCACTTCGGTGCTCTGGATGTGGGTGTTCAACCCTGAATTCGGGCTGATCAACTCCGCGCTGAGCGTCATAGACGTCCACGGGCCGGGATGGCTGACCGACCCCGTCCTGTCGAAGCCGTCGTTGATTCTGATGGGCGTGTGGACGATCGGCGGCACCCTGGTGATCTTCCTGGCCGGGCTGCAGGACATTCCGCAGCATCTCTTCGATGCGGCGATGATCGACGGCGCCGGCGCCCTGCAGAGGATCAGGAACGTTACCCTTCCAATGCTGTCCCCGGTCATCTTCTTCAATGTGATTATGGGCGTCATCAGCGGATTCCAGATTTTCGCCCAGGCTTTTATCATGACCAGGGGCGGCCCGCTGGACACGACCCTGTTCTACGCTTACTACCTATACCAGAACGCCTTTGAATTTTTTCAGATGCCGTATGCTTCGGCCATGGCCTGGATACTGTTCCTTGTCGTAATGGGAACGACGCTGATCATTTTCCGCAGCTCGGCCCGCCTGGTTTACTACGAAGGCGAGGAGCGATAGGGCCGTGGGCAGGACAACGACGACGCTTAAACGGCAACAACAGGTGGGCGCCTCCGGGTTTGGCAGCCTCTCGAGGACGCAACGCGAGACGTTGAGCCATTCAGCCAGCCACGCCGGTCTTTTCCTGGTGGGGCTGCTGTTCTTCCTGCCCTTCTTCTGGCTGGTTTCCACCTCATTGAAAGATCTGGACCAGATCTTCACGCTGCCTCCCGTCTGGATTCCCGATCCGTTTCGATGGCAGAACTATCCGGAATCATTGAGTTACTTTCCGTTCCTTCAACAGCTGCGCAACACGCTGGTAATTGCAGTTTCCGCCGTGTTTCTGACGGTGATTTCCAGTTCGCTGGTTGCCTACAGTTTCTCCCGGCTGCGCTGGCATGGCCGCGACATCCTGTTTTTTGCCATGCTTTCGACAATGATGTTGCCGTACCAGGTTACGATGATCCCGCTTTTCATCATGTTCCGGAGCCTCGGTTGGGTAAACACGCTTCTGCCGCTGATTGTGCCCCATGCCTTCGGCGTACCGTTCTTCATTTTCCTGCTGCGCCAGTTCTTTCTCAGTCTGCCCAGAGACCTGGACGATGCCGCGATTATTGACGGCTGCTCAGAGTTCGGCGTCCTGTGGCGGGTCATACTTCCACTGGCAAAGCCGGCCCTGGCTACGGTAGCGCTTTTTCAGTTCCTGGGAAGCTGGAACGATTTCATCGGGCCTCTGATCTACCTGAATGATCCCAGCAAGTACACCCTCTCCCTTGGAATCCAGGTTTTTGTCAGCACGGTAGGCGTACAGTGGGGATGGATGATGGCGGTTACGACCGTGCTGACAGTGCCGGTGATCATCCTCTTCTTCTTTACTCAGAGGACTTTCATTCAAGGCATCGCGCTTACCGGCATCAAGGGGTAACCGAGCCGCGGCAGCTTGCTGTTCCTCATAAGCCGGTTCGGATACGACTGGGAGGTCGAGGTGCAGCCAAGTGGATATCAGGCCGAAAGGGTGCGGCTGCCGACACACGGCGCCGCTCACAGGCTCGTACGAAGAATCACAGAAGAGTAGATGAAAGGAACCGCATCACGTGTCGCTGACCCATCCACTCAGAGGGAGTAAGGAATGAAGACAAGAGCAGCCGTAGTGTATGAGCATGACGCTCCAGTCGTCGTCGAAACCCTGACCCTGGACGATCCCAAAGACAACGAAGTCCTGTTGCGCATGGGAGCCAGCGGTGTATGCCACTCCGATCTTTCGGTGGTCAACGGAACGATCTACTATCCTCCGCCCGTCGCGCTCGGCCACGAAGGCGCCGGCATCGTGGAACGGGTGGGCGCCAACGTAACCTACGTCAAGCCGGGAGACCACGTCATTCTCTCGTTCGTAACCTACTGCGAAAACTGCGTCATGTGTGAGATGGGACGGGTCTGTCTGTGCCAGGGCTTCGACGTCCGCAAGGGCTATCTGCTTGACGACACCTGCCGCCTGCACAATGCAAAGGGGCAGGATATTCCGCAGATGTCGCGCATCGCCACGATGTCCGAACTGGCGGTCGTGCCGGAACAGGCGCTGATCAAGATCGACCCCGGCTACCCGCTGGACAGGGCCGCGCTCGTTGGCTGCGGTGTGACGACAGGTGTGGGCGCCGTACTGAGGACGGCTAAGGTTGAGGCTGGAAGCACAGTTGCCGTAATTGGAACGGGAGGGGTCGGACTGAACGCGGTGCAGGGCGCAAGAGTCGCCGGCGCCGAGCGCATCATTGCAGTGGACCTGGTCGAAAAGAAACTGGACTTTGCACGCCAGTTTGGCGCGACAGATACGGTAAATGGGTCCGAAACGGATGCTGTCGAGGCGGTAAAAGAGCTGACCGGGGGATTGGGCGTTGACTATGCCTTTGAGGCGATTGGCAGCTCAGTCACGATCAGGCAGGCCTTTGATATGGTCCGCTCGGCCGGCACAGCGGTTGCCATTGGACTTGCCCGCCAGGATGATACCGTGCCGATTCCCCCGCAGGAGTTGATCTGGGCCGAGAAGAGGCTGCTTGGCTCCTACTACGGAACTTCCCGCCCGCGCGTCGATATGCCCGAGTACCTCCGTCTCTATGACGAAGGGAAGCTCATGCTCGACGAGCTGATCACCCAGACCTACCAGCTGGAGCAGATCAACGACGCCTTTGCCGACATGGAAGCGGGGGAAAACGCCCGCGGCATACTGGCGCTCGACCTGTAGGACCCGGACCAGCGACGCCAGGCGACAAAGCCTCTGTTCCCTATCCCGACTCGGTGGAACGCAGACCTACCACATCGATCAGTTTCCAGGCTGCACGTTCCCCGAGCCACCTGTCTTTCAGTAACGCAGGCAGGGCGCCAGCATTCAGCCGGCGCTCTGCCTCCTCGCTGCAACGAAGTTCAACTCCGAAACCAGCTGTATTGCGGCCGGCGCGGGATACGCGCGCGCGCAGATTGCCAAGCCCCGCTGTTGCTGCGTGTAATTCCGCCTCAATGCGGTCGCCTCCACTTATCGTACCGGCATCTTCGTCGGTCATTCCATCCTGCATTCGAGTCAGCTGCCAGCACCATCGCAGGTGCCCCGTTTCCTCATTTGCCTCTCCAAAGACGTTCAGGGAAAAGTCGGCCTGGCTGGCGAGCGCGGCCCGGTAAAACCGATACACCTCCCGAAAACTGCGGCTGAACTGTGCGGGAGGCAGATCGCGGCGGGCCTGCCTGCCATAGCTCCTGCTGGAAAGCCGCTCGTCCAGAATGGCTACAACGCCGCGGTCGGCCGTCCGCCGGATCAAGCGCCCGAATCCCTGTTTCAGCGTCAGAGTCATCAGCGGGACCATATAGTTTCTGAAGCTGCTCCCCTCCTCAATCTCTTCCAGCGCTTTCGTTCTGGCCTCGTGAAGCGGATCGCTGGGCGTTGGGAATGGCAGCTTGTCCAGAACGACCAGACTCAAGTCGTCGCCAGGCAGATCGACACCCTCCCAGAAAGATCTCGTCGCCAGCAAAACGCTGTGAGGGGTCTCGCGAAACCAGTCAAGGAGCAGGTTGCGGGGGAGCTGCCCCTGGGCATGCAGAGGCCAGGCGACCTGTTTCAGGCGGTCATGGACCTGTTGCAGCCCGGTCCAGCTGGTGAAAAGGCACAGAGCCCTCCCCCGGCTCACATTGAGAAGCCGCTCCGTCTCAGCGGATACCGCGTCGTAGAAGGGATCCTTGTTTCTCCAGTCGAAAGCAGGCAGCGCCGGTTGATACAACAGGGTCTGTTCGGCGTAGTTGAAGACGGAATCGGAGATCAGCTCCAGCGGGGCGCCCTTCACGCCGCATCTGCTCCTGAAATGGTCGAAGCTACCGTTCGTTGCCAAGGTGGCGCTGGTGCAGACCACCGTGCGCCCCTCCTCTTCAAAGAGATGCCGGGCAAGGGCATGGGAAGGATCGACCGGCGCAGCATGTAGACGAAGCTTGAGATGACGGGACCCCTTTATCCTCTCCGCGTAGCGAACGGTAAGGTCGTCCTTTGCACTGCTTGATACCGCTTGCATTTTTCCTGCCAGGGAGCCAAGCCCCTTCACAGCCAGCTCGTAGCCGGCCTCCGCTTCGGATTCCTCAGCAGTGAGCGGCGGCTGGTCCGCGTCCTCCCTCTGACTATAGGGGTTTGCCTTACGCATTTCGTCCTGCAAGTCGGTCAAGCCGCCCGCCAGCGTTCGCAGCGCCTCGAGGTCCCTTTCAATCCGAAAGACGTTATCCTTCGACAGTCTGTCCACTTCAGAGAAGGCCAACTGATTCTGAGACTGCAACGCGAGCAGACGCTCTTCTTTCACATGGCCCTTGAAGACGGCGCCCCCCAGAAGCTGCACAAGAGCGTAATCGGTCGTCTCTACTTCAAAGACCGACGTGGCCGTATCTTCCAGCTGATGTGCCTCGTCAATAACGTAGACTGCCGCTTCAGGTAGAATTACCTGCCCCATTTCGCCCAACTCCAAGGCATTGAGCAGGAGGTGATGATTTGTGATGATCACCTGTGCCTGCCGCGCTTTTTCCCGCATCTGGTTGACAAAGCAGTTGTCTTCGAAGTGGCTGCAGATGCGGCCTATGCAGTCATCGGGAAAACTGACAACTCGAGGCCGCAGGTCGTTTTTCAAGACGAATTGGAGGTCGTCAATGTCCCCGGTATCGGTGCGCGCCAGCCAATGCCGCAAAGAGGCAACCTGCTCGTCTTCTCTGTCCAGAAGGGCGAGCCTGCTTCTTTCGACCGACTCCTTTTCCCACTTGTGGCTGCAGATGTAGTTGCTCCGCCCCTTAACCACGATGGCATCGATGGGACGGTCCAGGACAGTGCGCAGGAACGGGATATCCTGGCGGAAGAGCTGGTCTTGCAGGGACTTATTGGCAGTGGCTACGACGATCTTCTGCTCGCTGAGGATGGCAGGCAGGAGGTAGGCCAATGACTTTCCTGTACCGGTCGGGGCCTCGATCAGCGCCGGGCACTGGTTGAGTATCGCCTGTTTTACGACATTTGCCATCTCCAGCTGGCCCGGTCGCAGTTCGTAGTCAGCCATTGCCCCGGACAGAACGCCGCCAGAACTGAAATAGACATCCAGATCACAATCTTCCAGGGGAGACGGACCTTTCTCCGCGTTATCGCTGCCATAGCGCTCCTTTTCCTCTCCAACCTCGATCTGAGAAAGGCCGCCTGACAGTTCCGCAATGTAAGGCTGTTCCAAGTTCACCATGGAAAAATCTTAGCACGCATGTACGCGCACTCCAAAATGAAGAACGCCCTCGATCAGTGAACAGAGGGCGTCCTCAGAACCGGCAAGGGCGGGAAACTCATACTCTTGCCATATATTATTGTGAACCGTTGTCATCCGGATCCGGCAGCAGCTGGTGGATGAAGTGAATGACGCCGTTGGATGCTTCCACGTCGGCCGTCACGATGGCAATTCCTTCGACAGTGAGTGAGCCGTCATCGCTGGTTCCGATGTCGATCGTCCCCCCATGCAGCGTGGTCAGCGAAGCCTGCGAAGCAAGGTCGGATGCCGTCAACTTACCGGAGACGACATGGTACTTGAGTGTTTCGGCCAGCAGATCCGAGTCGGCCATCAGCAGGTCGAGCCTGGCCTCGGGCAGCGAAGCAAACGCGGCGTTGGTCGGTGCGAAGATGGTATAGGGGCCGCCGTCGGCTATGGACGCAGTCAGGCCGGCCAAGTCCAGGGCCAGAAGCAGTATGTCCAATTGCTCGTAGTCTCCGGCAACTTCGATGAGATCGTCATCCATTGCGCCCGCATCGCTGGTGGGCTCGGGCATCGCCGTTGCGGCCGCTGTTGGCGCCGGCGTTGCCTCAGGCATCGCGGCGGGCGTCGCCGTTGCCGTGGGCGCCGCTTCTTCTGTCGCCACAGGCGTTTCTGTTGCCACAGGCGTTTCTGCCGCCACAGGCGTTTCTGTTGCCACAGGCGTTTCTGCCGCCACAGGCGTTTCTGCCGCCGTAGCCACCGGGGTCGGGGCTTCTCCCCCTGTTCGAAGGGCCTCGGCGTCGGTCTGACTTGGAATCGTCAGTACGTCGCCAACTTCAATGATGTCGCAGTTGGAAAGAGAGTTTGCGGTGCAAATTGAAGACCAGTAGACGGTGCTTCCATAGGCTTGCGAGGAGATCGTGCCGAGCGTATCGCCTGCCTGCACTGTGTAGCTGCCGCCCAGGGAAATGTCCGTTTCTGCCGCCGCGGATGAGGCGCCTGTGGCGGCAGCCGGCTGCTGGACAACCACCCTGTCGCCCTCAACCTGTTCGCCGGAGTCGTCGAGGAACAGTACGTTTTCGCCGGTCAACGTGTAAGAAAAAGGCATCGTAGTGTCGTTGTAAGTGACCAGCGTCACGATTGCAGCCACGTCGTTGATGCCTATCTCGGCAACTTTCCGCTTCATGCCGTCCATTGCGTCCATGGAACTGGTGGCAAAGGCGCTTTCGGATGGCGGCGCGGCGTTGACGTACCGGTCAAATCCTGCCTGCTTGAAAACGTAGAAGCCGGAGCTGTCGTCGATTTGCCGGCTGTCCTGCGGATCATATTCCATTTTGATCGTCACAGGCCGGCCGGTATCGATAACTTCCAGTCCCAGGTAGTGTTTTGCGAACTGTTCGTTCAACTCACCGCGGACCCAGGCAGACCGCACAGCGCTCGTCGTCACCACGGGGGCCGGATCGGCAGCCGCCTGGAGGCCCGAAGGAGCGGGCGTGGAGGTTGCGGGCGCCGCAGGCGTACTGCCGCTTACAACCTGTTCACCGGATTCATCGACAAATGTGACATTCTCGCCCGTCAAGGTATAGGCGAGGTCCATAGTTGTGTCATTAAAGACGACAATGGTAACGATCTCGGACGCGTCCGTTGATCCGATCCGGGCTACCTTCCTCTTGATGCCTGACATCGATTCAGAAGAACCGGTTGCGAATACAGTTTCCGAGGGTGGCGCGGCGTTGATGTAACGGTCAAATCCGCCCTGTTTGAACACGTAGAAGCCGGATCCTTCATCCAGTGTGTGGCTGTGTTGAGGCTGGTAATCCATCTTGATCGTGACGGGTTGCGATGGGTCGATGACCTGCAGGCCCAGGTAGTGTTTGGCGAACTGCTCGTTCAGCTGCCCGCTAACTGTTGCCGAATTGACGGACCCCTGCACGGTCAGTGCGTATGGGCCTGCTACGAGAACCAGCGCCACAACTGCAGCAAGGCCAACATAGCGCCATGAAACTTTCAATTGCATTTATTCCCTCCAGATTCCCGTATAGCCGGAGAGCCGGCCCCTGTCTGCCGGAAGCGAATTCCTTATTGCGACATCAGGCTCGGCCCCGGAATACGGATTCGTTTCGGAGACATTGCACGTAACAGTTCCAGTTTAACCAAACCCAAGGCCAAGTAACAACAGTTCCCGACCCACTTTTGGACTGTCCTACCACTGTTATGACCGGTCGGGATGATTTCGTGGCGCGAGCGTAGGCACACCGCAGTTTAATCGTTGAATTCCCTTTGCCAAGGCTGACGCTGTACGACCAGATGGTGACAGGGCTTGTTGCTGACTTCGTCAGTACGATGAGGAACGACGATCGGGGAACCACTCGGATTGCCGTTGGCGTCGAGGATCTGCAGGGTGAACCTCTGTGGGGCGTCTCCGCCGTAGATGGGAAAGTCGAAGCGGCCCGTGTCGCTTGCACCGCTCTTGGAAACAGTCCGGTAGGTATTGTCCCAAGCATCGGTCAGACTGACCGCAACGCCCGGGAGGGGAAGGCCCTGGTCGTCAACAGCCAGCCCCATCACATACTGGCCCGGGCACTGGTCATCGTGCCAGAGGCGGTCCAGAATGTATCGATGAGGCCCCAGGAGGCTTGGGCCGCTTACTTCAGACAGCTGCCCACTTGAGAAGATTTCAGGGGAAACCGGCGCGGCGGCGCTGGCGAAATCGATCCCGACTGCAAAGCCCGTATAATCAGCCATCAGACCCATCTCGTCACACCGGCCCAGGTAGACAGGGAAGCCGGAACCCAGGCTCCATTCAAGGGCGCCTTTCCGGTCCCGCAGCAGCCTGCCCTCGTCAACAGTCTCAACATCCGCCCCGTCCATGGACCAGCAGTGATGACAGTAGGCTGGCGAGTCCTGCGGGAAGCCGAAGTGATCGGGCAGCGCCAGCAGGACGCGCTCCGCCCCGGCAGGGTGGCCGCAGTAGCCGAGCAAACGCGTTTCCAGTCCCGCCTCCGTCTGCCGCTTCATGTAAACGGGCGCAGAGGAGACATATTCCACACTGTCGACCAGGGGGAATGTGCTACCGCTCTCCCGGTCGGCGCCTTCTTCATTTCCATCTTGCTCGCGGACGACTGCGCGGCGTCTGCCGGCGGCGTCCAGCCAGGTTGCGCTGAATATCTCGCCGCCGCCTGTCCGGCAGGTCAAGCCGGGCGGACACACCTCCAGCCGTTGTACGTTCTCGCTGACCTGAAACGCCCAGCCTGTGTCTGTAGCCGGGGCCTGCAGGACGGTAAGGAGAGCAGGCTCTGCGAGGACGGTGCGCATAAACTCGTTCCAGACAGGCGCGGCCGCGCCTGCGCCGGTTGCATTGCGCATTGGGCGGCCGTCGGTATTGCCCACCCAAACACCGGTCAGCAGATGCCGGGTAAACCCCATCGTCCAGGCATCGCGATTGTTGTCGGTGGTTCCGGTCTTTGCCGCCACGGGCCGGCTCAGGGTCAGCTGACTCCGGGCGCCAAACATCGGAACGCGCGCCGGGTCGTCGCTGAGGATGTCTGTAACCAGGGATGCGGCCTCCTCTGAGATTGCGCGCGTTCCCCCGGTTGCGCTGATTTCCCTCAAGGTCTGGCCCTGTCCATCCGTGATTGTAAGGAAGAATTGCGGAGCCTGGTAGCGACCGTGATTGGCTATCGTGTGGTAGGCGGAAGCCAGGTCGAGCAGGGTTACCTCTCCACCGCCCAGTGTCAGACTCAACCCGTACCAGTCAGTCCCGCGATGCAAGCTTTCGACGCCCATTTTGCGAGCGCTTTCAAGCATTCGCTCGACGCCGACTGCATCCAGCAGCTTTACTGCCGGAACGTTGTAGCTGTTGGCGAGCGCCGCTCTGACGGTAACGGGACCGTGGAACTTGCGATCGTAATTAACCGGTCTGTATTCTTCAATGGTACTGATTGTATAGGTGATGGGCGTGTCCCAGATCACGGTTGCGGGGCTGATGAGATTGTCGTTGAACGCAGTGGCGTAGAGGAGCGGCTTGATCGCGCTGCCAGGCTGCCGGGGACTGATTGCGACATTGACCTGGCCGTCGATCTCTTTGTTCTTGTAGGCGACGCTGCCTACCATGGCAAGAATCTCCGCCGTTCCCGGCTTGAGAGCAATCAGCGCCCCATTATTCATGCCAAAGCGAGGTTGAAGCGCGGCGACCTGCTGGGAAACGATCTGTTGTGCCTTTTCCTGCAGCGCAAGGTCGAGTGTCGTATAGATGTGCAGGCCGGCCCTCCGGACATAACCCGGCCTCCTCAGAGTTTTGTCCAGTTCGAGGACAACGTAATCGACGAAATGCGGAGCGTGAGGAGAGTGAATTTCCGGTGACCCGCCCAGTTCGACCTCTGCGGCGAATGCTGCGTTCGCTTCGTCCAGCGTCAGGAAACCGTGTCTTACCATCAGCGAAAGTACGGTTCTCTGACGCTCCTTTGCCGACTCCGGATCCGCAAAGAGGTCGAAACGCGCCGGCGATTGGGGGATTCCGGCTATCAGCGTCGCCTCAGCCAGATTCAGCTCCGCTGCGGGCTTGCCGAAATAGGTACGCGCGGCGGCCTGCGGCCCGTAGGCAAGGTGGCCGTAGTTGAGGAGATTCAGATAGAGTTCCAGGATTTCTTCTTTGGCGTAGGTTCTCGTCAGCTCACTGGCAAGGCCGACCTCTGCGATCTTGCGATCAAAGGTCTGATCATAGCGCTCATCAGACCCCAGAAACAGATTGCGGGCCAGTTGCATCGTGATTGTACTGGCCCCCGATACTATCTCGCCCTGTTCAACGTTTTGAAGCGCCGCGCCGGCGATGCGAACCGGGTCTACGCCCGGGTTGGTGAAGAACGTTGCGTCTTCGGTGGCAATGGTTGCGTTGATCAGATACGGGGAGATCCGGTCTAAAGAGGCCCATTCGCGGCGGCCTTCTCCGATTAGCTCCGCAAGTAACCGGCCATTGCGATCGTAGAGGAATGTCGTCTGGAAGACGCGCGGGACCGGCCCTGGCTGGTACAGCTGCATGTAGGCCTCGGCTACCCCGGCCAGAGAGATCGCCGGCCTGCGACCGACGGCCCCGCGACGAGAGCCGCAACCGGCCAGAACTATTGTGAGAAGCAACAAAAGAAGAAGCGGGGTGCGCCGGTCGAAGATAGATCCAGGCATGAGGCTTAGCGGTCGGTATCAGTTCGGGGCGGATTTTCCATCTGCGGCGATTACTCCACTGCCCCAAATTGACTGGCTCATTCGTGGGAATAACGCCTCGCCAATGCTAACGACAGGGCGGCGCGCTATGGTTCCAGGCAAACAGAAGGGTTCCAGGCAAACAGAGGCTCTTGGCGAAAGCATCGGGGAGCTTTCGCCGCCGCGCTTTGTCTCAGCGCGGCGGACTCCCAGGCAGAAGTCCGCCGTCCGGAATGGCTGTCTACTCGAATGGATTCTGATAGATCTCCAGGTTCTCCGGGATGTGCAGCAGGTCGCCCGGACGCAAAATATAGTATGGCCGGATGGCGTTTGGATTGGCAGCCCGGAGCAGGCTAATGGGGATGTCGTACTTCGCGGCAATGATAACCCAGGAATCCCCACTCTGGACTTCATGAATCATGCTCTCTGCATGAAGTCGAATCGGGATCGCCCGGGGCAGCAGCAGGCGTTCGCCGTACAATGAACCCTCGACGTGCAGGTTGGCGCCGCGCAGAACAGTCTCCGGCAGACCGTAGGCTCGGGCCAAACCGGCCCAGTTATCGCCTGCCCGCGCCGTGTAGTATCGCAAATCTGAGCACGAGCCCAATGATACGGGAATGCCCTCCTTCATGCTGTAAGAGAGCAGCCTGAACTTCTCAAGCTCTGTCGCCGGTATGTATACGAGGTCCTCCCTGTATTCAGGAGGCGGAGAATTCAAGGCGTTCTCGTCCTCGTCAACCTGGATTTCAGGCATCGGCGGAAGCGGCCTTCCCACGGTGGAGTAGCCAGGTGGAAAAGCAAGACCGACCCAGCTCGAGAGTCGGAGTAAGGATCGAGTCTCCGGGAGACTGTTCGTCCTGCCGCCGTTAACGGCGCCGGCCGATTCGTCGACCGTGCAGTAGGAGAAGTCTACAAAGTCATTCGCCCTCGCGAAGTGCGTCGGCAATGTTTTGCCGGTGACGACCGTTCCCGCGAGGAGTCCATTCCCACGCGTCTTGCTCAGCCAGCTGGAGGTAAAGTACTCGCCGCCTGTGCGGCAGCGCACCGCAGGAGGGCAGTCGGGCAACTGGACAACTGAGGCCGGGACGTCGAAAGCCCAGAGGCCCGGGTCGTCGGGCGCCCCAATCAGCTCCCGCATCCCTTTGTCGGCAATCACCGCTTCCATAAAGTTGTGCCAGAGCGGCGCCGCGCCGGCTGCCCCGCTGTTGCCCCACATCGGGGTCCCGTCACTGTTTCCCGTCCAAACGCCGGCCGCCAGGTATTTCGTGAAGCCGACCGTCCAATTGTCCTTGAAGTTGGTTGTCGTGCCTGTCTTTGCGGCCGCGGGACGGCTCAGCTTCAGCCTGCTGTTCGCCCCGAATGCCGGCTTTCTGGCCTCGTTGTCGCTCAGTATGTCGGTGAGCTGGAAGGCCACGCCCTCGGAAATAATGCGTTTCCGTCCTACCGGCGGCGGCGAGCGGTACCGGCCCAGGTCATCGACCATGAACAGCGCAAATTGCGGCGGAGAGTAGAGCCCGTCGTTGGCAAAAGTGCGGAAAGCATTGGTCAACTCCAACAACGAAACTTCGCCTGCGCCGAGAGACAGGCTCAAGCCGTAGCTGTTCGGTTCTCGCGTAAGACTTGTAATGCCAAATTCCTTGGCTTTGGATACCAGGCGTTCATTGCCCAGAGATGCCAGCAGCTTTACGGCAGGTACATTGTAGCTATTGGCAAGCGCGGTGCGCACCGTGACCGGCCCATGGAAGGTCCGGTCGTAGTTGCGGGGACTGTAAAAGTGCCCCATGCCTACGGAATAGGCTGTGGGCGTATCCCAGATGACAGTCGCCGGTGAGATCAGGTCTTGGGACAGCGCTGCCGCGTACAGAATCGGTTTGAAGGAACTTCCCGGCTGCCGGAGGCTGACTGAGAGATTTACCTGCCCGGCATCCTCCTCATTGAAGTCGATCCCTCCGACCATGGCCAGTATTTCGCCGGTCTGCGGCTGAATGGCCACGAGCGCGCCGTTAGACATCTGGTAAGCTTTACCAACCTTATCGATCCAGGCTTTCAACTCCTGCTCGGCCAGCACCTGCATCGGCATATCCAGCGAAGTGATGATATGCATGCCGGACCGGCGCATTTTCCACCGGCCGTTTTCGATGCCCAACGCCTCCGCCATCCGCCTTTCCAGCGCTTTTTCTACATAGAGTACGAAATGGGGCGCCAGATAATCCTGCTCTTCGGAGCTTCCAACCAGGAAGATCTCTTCATCGAATATGGCGTCGGCCTTCTCTTGCGACAGAAATTCGTGTCGCACCAACAGGTCCAGGACGATGCGCTGCCGCTGTTTGGCCGCATCGAAATTGCGAAACAGATCGAATGATGCCGGCTGCTGGGGCACGCCGGCCAGGATCGTCGCCTCAGCCCAATTCAGATCGATGGCGCTCTTGCCAAAGTAGACCTGTGCGGCTGCTTCAGGCCCGTAGGCGAGATGTCCGTAGTTGACAAGGTTGAGATAGATCTCCAGCAGCTCGTCCTTGTTGAAAAGAATCGTCAGATCGTGCGCCAGTCCGATCTCATATAGCTTCCGATCGATTGTCTGTTCGAATCTGTCCTCCGGCGCGAGAAAGAGGTTGCGCGCCAGCTGCATGGTGATTGTGCTCGCGCCCGAGGTGATCGACTGGGCCTGTACGTTTTGTATTGCCGCGCCGACAATTCGGCGACTGTCCACGCCGCGATTGGTAAAGAACGAAGCGTCTTCGGTGGCGACGGTGGCGGAGATCAGCGCGGGAGATATCTGATCGAGAGTGACCCAAGTGCGCCGCCCTTCCTCAAAGAACTCCGCAAGAAGAACGCCGTTCCGATCATAGACGCGGGTCGTTTCAAACAGCTTGGGCAGACTGCCGTTGGGCTGGTACTGCTGAAGGTAGTGTTCTACGACCGTCTTGATCGACCCTTCAGGACGCGGGCCCAATCTCCCTGCGACAAGATCGTCCAGAGGCGGAGCCTCGAGTTCGTCGAATCCAAAAGGTAGATTTTCCAGTCCCAGCTCCGCTTCCTCGGAATCTTCGCCGGAGCAGCCCATCACAAGGAGGACGGCCAGCAGGAGAACCAGCGCGATTGCGGCGCGCCTCGCGCCTGCACGCCGCACAGACTTGCACAATCCATTCAGCATGAAGAACAGGACTTTTCCCGCGGACATCAGTTTGCGACTCTTCCTTGAGCAAATTGGGCTTATGCCGCCATCCGCAAATTCTCGCTGCGAATCAGAGCGGGACCACGGCCCGTTTCTTCCCATCATGATCGAACTGCCCTCCGTGACGCTACGATGTCGATCAGGCCTCGACTTGGCTTTTCAGGTGCGAAATCTCTGCACTATTTTGGGGGACGGGCATCTTCCCGTTCAAAGCAAGATTCACGATAACGGGGGTATCAACTTAAATTGTATCACACCTACGATAACGACAAGCGCGAAGATCGGCAGTTGCGCGAAGAAAAGTCGATCAGCAGTAATAAACAGATTGCAACGGAATAGAAACGGAGTCAAACAAAAAAACCGCTCGAATGAGCGGTTTGAGGCGACGGCCGGATTCGAACCGGCGATCAGGGTTTTGCAGACCCCTGCCTTACCACTTGGCTACGTCGCCGCGCAACTTGCAGGAATCAACTCGCTGCCGATCGTATCAGGACTGTGTTGCATTGTCAAATCAGGCCGTTCAGGGTTAACATCTGTCTGTTTCCTCCGGACCGTTTGCTGCACACGGACATATTTGACTATGAATCTGACTGACGAGATGGTCGTTTGCGAACGCTGCGGCGTCACCTTCCTTTGGACGGTGGAGGACAAACGCAAAGAGCCCGGCGACCGGAAGCCTCCCCCCTTCTGCATGGGATGCGGCTTTCTCCTGCCCGCCGCCAAACGAGAACGCGGCTTGGTGAAGTGGTACAGCCCAAGCAGAAAGTATGGCTTCATTTCACGCTCCAGCGGCCCGGACCTCTTTGCCCATCGTTCCCGTTTCGACGGTGTTGGCCGCCTGAGGACGGGGGACCTGGTTGATTTTGTAATCGAGGAAACCGAGAAGGGCGCTGCAGCGGTTGACGTGCGATTGCTTTCCAGACTGTTAAAGGACGGATCCCGAGACTACCTCTCGGAAGGGTAGGCGTCCGGAAAATCTAATGCTGAGCCGCGGCGGGCGCGTCTGACAACTCGGCAAATTGGTAGTCGTAAGCCCCGGCCACGACAGGCCAGGCATAGTTTTCACGCACGGCGCGCCGCAGTGAAGGCGGAGCCGTACGCGGCATGTGCAAGCGCATACCGACCTTCTGGTACAGGTCCTCATCGTCTGCGTACAAGCAGGCTGCGTGCAGGCCGGCAGGGATCAGTTCAGGGTAACTCAGGCGGTCCGGCAGGAGAGGAAAGGCCCCCGCTTGCACCGCTTCCAGTATGCTGATGCCGAAGAATTCGTGCTCCGCTGTACTGATGACAAGGTCACTCCTCTGCAGCAGCGCCAGGTATTCCCTTCTGGACGGCAGAAAGCCCCAGTGTTCGATGCGATGCGCCAGGCGCGTTTCGGCTTCCTCAAACTCAATGGGGATATTTCGGAAGTTCTCTCCCGCTACTGCCAGTCTGAATTCGTGTCCGGCCTCCTCCAGCCTGTACAGCAGGTCAAAGAAGCGGTCCGGCCGTTTATCGTACTCCCAGCGCTGATTCCACAGAATCAAGGGCGCCCCCGGGTCCGTCCGAAGGCGGTTCCCGTCCTGAATGTCGATGCCGACCGGCAATACCCTTGAGCGCGCCTCTACCCGCTCGATCTGCTCCAGGTGAATGTAGTCGGGAAAGTGCTTGAGCAGATTGGGAAGTTCACTGAACCAGCTCCGTCGATGAAACTCGGAGTTGAACACGATCAGGTCGGCGCAAAGCTGGCTGAGCCAGTTAATCATAGCGTAAGTCAGGTCGGGCTTCTCGCCGGGGCGCCAGGGGTAGGTCAGCTGGTTTTCGTGCATATAGAGAACAGTCCTGGCCCGCGCCGGCAAGCTCCCTCTCATCAGAGCAAGCCAGGCGCAGAGATTCGTCATGTCGGTGGCCAGGACCAGGTCGGGCGGTGGATGCTTGTCAACTGCCTTCGCCTGCTGTGCCAGTTCGATCGCGCCGCCCTGCATCCTCCACTTCCAGAATCTGCCGGCCAGTGTAAAGAGGTGAACGGAATGCCGGCTGTTGGCCTGATAGCCCTCAGCCCACGCCTTGTGGCTGCCAGTGTGGTAAGGGGAGAGAAGCCAGATGGTCAGCGGTTGCAACGAACTTGAACTCGTCATCAGCTCGTGGTCTGCCTGAGCAGCGGAGAAAGGTGAAAGACCGAGTCGACCTGCCTCAAGACGCCTACCAACAGTACCCCATCGGGCGGCTTCCATCAACTCCTTGCCCGCGGTGTTACTCACTCCTCTCCACTCTCTCCCCGCTCTTGTAATGAAATATCACTTTGCGGGAAAAAATGCCTATGCTATAATCCGAATCGCGCCAGCCTGGAGATTCAGCCGGCGCAGGCCGCCTTCGGTGAGACTGTGGGAGACGCCGTGATCGGGTTCAGCACATCGTGTACAGGAGCAAGGGATGATTGAGGTAGTAATCGATAGTGTGCGCGTAAGTCTGATGTCCCAGCACAGGATCGTGGTGCTGCGCGAGGAGAGCGGCGACAGGTATCTCCCAATTTGGATAGGCCCCTTTGAAGCTGATGCAATCACCATCCAGCTGCAAGGCATCGAAGTCGTAAGGCCAATGACTCACGACCTGCTGCGCCAGATTACGGAATCGCTGGACGGCGAGATTACACATGTAGTCATAAGCGATCTGCAAAACGAGACCTTTTTCGCCGAGATCGTCCTTGAATCCAACGGCGAATCGCTGGAGATCGACAGTCGACCCAGTGACGCCGTTGCCCTGGCAGTCCGCGTTGACGTACCGATATACGTTGCCGACGAAGTCATGGAGCGGGCCGGTATGCAGCCGGAAGAGGAGTTAGGCGTACTGGGTCAGGGCGCTGAAGGCGTCGAGGAGGAAGTTGGAGAGACCGGCGACGAGGACCTGGATGTCTTCCGCGACTTTATAGAAGGCCTCGACATCGACAACTAAGGGGGCTTGGCAGGGCCTTCGCCGGCCGCGCTCAATTTGAACCGGCGGACGCAAACGGGGGCTGCGCAATTGCAAAAGAAACGAACCCATACGGCGGCGGGGTCGCATCCAAGCGGTTCTCGCCGTTTTTTGCACTCTGGCGATTGCCAATCTCCGGAGACATTCCTTTTCGATTGCGCGGCGCAGCGGCAAAAGCAGGTGGGCACGCAAAACCCATGTCGGATGTGGAACCCAGGGGACCTACCTCTCAAGAAATTCGATGAGCGAAACGATTGAAGCAACCATCAAGACAACGCCGGCGAATGTGGAGGCTGAGCAGGCTGTGCTCGGCTCTCTTCTGATCGATCCGGATGCGATAATAAAGGTCTCAACTACACTTCGCGATTCTGACTTCTATCGCGAGCCGCACCAGTGGATATATGGAGCGTTGCAGGCCCTGCATGAACGGCGCGAACCGGCCGATTTCGTGACGCTCGTCGATGAACTGGAACGGAACGAACGGCTTGAAGAGATCGGTGGTCCGGCCTATATCACACAACTGATCAACAGCACGCCTACGGCCATATATGTAGACCATTACGCGCGCATCGTAGAACGCACCGCCACTCTGCGGCGCCTGATCGGGGCGGCCAACCAGATCGCCGAACTCGCCTACGACGAGAGCCACGACGTTAACGAAGTTGTCGACAGGGCCGAGGCAATTATTTTCGGCGTCAGCGAGAGCCGTATCCACAGAGATCTGACACCGGTCTCGCGGATATTGGACGAAGTCGTCGACCAGATCGACTTTCTGGCCCGCAATCAGGACAAGCTGATGGGCGTTCCTACCGGCTTCGTTCTGCTTGACAAGATGCTGGGCGGCTTCCAGAAGAGTGACCTGATCATTGTTGCCGGCCGCCCTGGAATGGGCAAGTCCAGCCTGGGACTGTCAATTGCCCAGAATGCCGCCCGCAGCTACAACGCCCGCGTTGCCATCTTCAGCCTGGAGATGAGCAGCGAGCAGGTTGTTCAACGCCTGCTCTCTATCGAGACCGCCATCGACAGTCATCGCTTGCGAATGGGTCAGATCGATGAGGAAGAATGGCCGGTCCTGGTTGAAGCCGCGAATATACTCGCCGGCACCAGCATCTTTATCGACGACACGCCCAGCGCATCGGTGTTGGAGATCAGGACCAAGGCGCGCCGGCTCTACGCCGAAAGCGGCATCGATCTGATCGTCGTCGATTACATGCAGCTCATGTCTGGCGGTGGTGGAGGACCGCGAGGAGAAAACCGTCAGCAGGAGATCAGTTTTATCAGCCGCTCTTTGAAGGGGCTGGCCCGGGAACTCAACGTGCCCGTTATCGCCCTCAGCCAACTGAGCCGGGCCGTCGAGACCCGGGCAAACAACAAGCCGGTACTCTCCGACCTGCGCGAAAGCGGCTGCCTCTGCGGCGACACACGCGTCTACCTGCCCGAATTGGGCCTGTCATGTCCGATATCGGAACTCGTGCATCGCAGAGAGTTCAAAATTGCGGCCCTCGATCAGACAAGACAAGGCCTGGCGCCGGCCAGCGTCAGCAACGCCTTCTGCACTGGCGCCAAGCCGGTTTTCCGCCTTACGACAAAACAGGGACGAACGATTCGCGCGACCGCCAATCACAAGTTTCTCTCCGAACAGGGATGGAAGCGTCTGGACGAGCTGCGCAGCGACGAAAGAGTTGCCGCGGTCAATGCGAACGCCGGGCCGCCGCTCGTGCAGGCGTCTGACCCGTCTTCCGGGGTTACGAGACCCGACGCGATAGTGGGTCCACAACCAACTGCCGCCGCACAGACCGCAACGATGGCGGGTGCGGTACTCTGGGACCAGGTGGCCTCGATTCATGCTGATGGGATTGAAGAGGTATACGATCTCACAGTGCCGGTCTATCACAACTTCGCCGCCAACGATTTCATTGTCCATAATTCGATTGAACAGGACGCCGACGTTGTCATCTTCGTCTATCGAGAAGACTACTACAACGAAGAAACGGACCAGCAGAACATCGCCGACCTGATGGTCGCCAAGCACCGCCACGGTACGACCGGAACGGTCAGCCTCTATTTCCGCAAGGAACTGACCCAGTTTCGCGATCTGGAGCTGCGGCAAGAAAACCTGGACTATTGATGCGCTTTTCCGCTGGATGCACCCGGGCTCTGTGCAGCCGCCTGCGCATCACACTGATGACGCCCCGGCTATCGACATGAAGGCGCCTTTTCCGTCGGAGCAGATGTGACTCGACAACTTCCAGGCTTTATTGGTTTTCCTGAACAGGGTATGCAGGCCGTCGTCGTTCCGGATCTGTTTTTCGTCGACCTTCTCCCCCAGATCGACGACCTTGCGGAGCTGAAGCTGACAGTCTACTTCTTCTGGTTGCTGAACGGGCAGGAAGGAGCGCTGCGCTTTGTCCGCGGGGACGACCTGCGCCGGGACGAAGCGCTTCTGATGAGCCTGAGCCTGGATAGCGAACTGCGCACTCCCTTGAACGTGCTGGAAGACGCGCTCAAACGCGCGGTCGTCCGCAACACGCTGATCCGAATGGATGTGGATGCGAACGCGCATGACGGCGTGAAGAGCCAAAACGGTCCGAGCCGGCAGAATGAAGGCGTCTCTCCTTCAGAAGACAGGGAGAACCCAATCGAGGACTGGTATTTTCTGAATACGGCCAGAGGACGCCAGTCCGTCGCAGCCATCCGCCAGGGCAGGTTGGCTGAGCTGCAGGGAATCATACCCGCCCAAGCCCGGCTGCAGGTTGAGCGACCGAATATCTTCGTGCTATACGAGCAGAACTTCGGCTTGATGACAGCCATGATCGCCGACCAGCTCAGGGACCTGGAAAAAAGCTACCCTCCCGACTGGATCACTGAGGCAATGGAGATCGCTCTGCTCAACAACAAGCGCCACCTGAACTACATCCGGGCGATACTGAGAAGGTGGGAGACGGAAGGCAAGGACGAAGGTTATGGATGAGTTGAAAGACCTTCTGCGGGGCATGACTGAAGGGATGAATGGGGGCAAGGCGCCAAGGCGGGACCGTCCGGCGCCGCCGGGCCTGCCTTCACGCTCGCAGCGTCTGGGCCGCACCGAGCCGGCCCTTTGCAAAAGGTGCGGCGGCGCGGGCTTTCTCATCGACGATCTGCCGGTGGGCCATCCCGATTATGGCAGACCCGTCCCTTGTCGTTGCAAGTTGGACGAACGCCGCTCGAGACGGCGCAGCCATTTCAAAGACGCTCACAAGCTGGCAGCGCTGGCGCGCTTCACTTTCGAGACTTTCAATACAGATCTTTCCTATCTCCCCCCCCATAAACTTGGCAGCCTGGTCAGGGCCTATGACGCGGCGCACGAATTTGCGTTGAAACCCGAGGGTTGGCTGCTGTTCACCGGCACATATGGATGCGGGAAGACCCACCTCGCCGCGGCCATCGCCAACCACCGCATCGAAAACGATCACTCAGCCGTTTTCGTCGTTGTACCCGACCTGTTGGACCACCTGCGTTCCACCTTCGGTCCCAGCAGCGAAGCCAGCTATGACGACGTCTTCGACGAAGTGCGAAACACCGCCGTTCTGGTCCTTGACGATCTTGGTGTACAGGTCGCAAGTCCCTGGACGCAGGAGAAGATGTTTCAGATTCTGAATGACCGGTACAACAGACAGCTGCCGACCGTCCTGACGACAAATCAGCGGCTCGAAGACCTGGACCAACGACTGCGCAGCCGGCTTCAGGACCAGGAACTCGTAAGGAACTTCCCCATACTTGCAACAGATTATCGCGCCGGCGCAAACCCGGGTCAGGGCGATCTGAGTACACTCTCCTTTCACGCATCGCACACGTTCGAGGCGTTTGACGTGCAGCGGCGCAACGCTTCAGTGCAAGTTAACGCCAATCTGCGAAGAGCAAGGGAAGCGGCGGAGGCGTTCGCATCCAGTCCCAGTGGCTGGTTAATCCTTTTGGGCGCCAGCGGCGCTGGCAAGACCCATTTGGCGGCGGCGATTTCGAATACTCTGCGAGCCGGTGGGCTGGACGACGTTATGTTCGTGGTTGTACCGGACCTGCTCGATTACCTGCGGGCAGCCTTTAATCCCCAGTCCCCCGTACCTTACGACCGCCGCTTTGACGAATTGAAACGCACTCCCATGCTCGTTCTGGACGATCTTGGGACGGAGAGCGCAACACCCTGGGCCAAAGAAAAGCTGTTTCAACTCCTCAACTACCGCTACACGGCTCAGAAGACCACTGTCATTACTTCAAGAGTGCCTGAGGACAGACTGGAGCCCTGGCTGCGCACTCGCATTAACGATGCGATCCATTGCCAGGTGTTGACTCTTGAGACGACCAGCTATCGCGGCAGCGCCGATCAGGTGGAAGCCCGTCAGCTGAAGCAGCCGCAGAAGCCATCAAGCGGCGAAATCCCCTACTGAGAGTAGGAATTTGACCCCGTTCTGACGCTTAGTCAGCTTATGATATAATCTGTTGGCCCTTTTTCCTCCGTTATATCCGTTTGCCCGTCTGCCTATTGATATGAACAGGGGAATCCGTTCTATGCGCTGGTTACGTCTGCCGACCTTCTTGTTTACAGTCCTGCTGGTTGCCGCCTGCGGCTCGCGCGGTGCGTCGGTAGAACCGGCCCTCCCCACGAACACGCCGGTCCCGACCTTTACCTCTACTCCCGCCGGCGCAGCCCCCGGGACAGGTGGAGGGCAGGTCAGTTCGCAAACGCCGTCCCAGCCAGCCGCAACACAGGCGCCGCCCGCGGCAACAGCAACGCCTGAGTCTCCTATGGTAACGATTGGCAATGTACTCATGAATGTTCGCGGAGGCCCGGGCACCAACTACAACGTGATCGGCACGGCTTCGCCCGGCCAGGAGTTCCGAATCACCGGCAAGAACCCGGGCCTCGGCGACTGGTGGCAGATCGACTACGCAGGCCGGACGGGATGGGTCTTCAGCCAGCTGGTTACGGCAATGAATGCCGAAACCGTGCAGGTGGCCCTGGTCATTCCGGCGCCCCCGCCGCCGACTGCTACTCCAATCCCGCCGACGCCCGTTCCAGTGCCGACACAGCCTCCTGCGCCTCGGTATGCCTTCAGGGTCGAACATCGAGGTGACTGTTTGCCTAACCAGCGATCTACATATTTTGACGGATTCGTCAAGGACGCTGGCGGCAATTTTAAGAATGACGTTTGCGTTCATTTTGCGTTCAACGGACCTCGGCAAACTGTATGTACGGGGTGTCCTTCCGAAAGTGGAACTCACGGAAAATGGGGGTTCAATCCATTTGGCGTAGCCCCCGAAGGACAAACAATGACGAAATCAGTTGGCATCACCTTTGAGATTTATGTAGTCAGATGCCCAGCCAATTTGCAGCCAAATGGTCGTCCGAGAAATGTATTTACGTCCAAAGATTTTTCAGATTTATCGCCACTCTCGGAGAAATGGGCAGAATCCTATGGTGAGAGCACGGCTTGCTCCAAAATAACTTTCCAAGAGAACTAGCGGCGAGCAGGTAGGCTCTATGAACGCGTTTGAGTTGAGATCACCAATTTTCTGTGGAACGGCTTGCGAGACGTTCTATTCGTGAACCACAGGGTACCCAGCTGCTTGGGCCTTATCCGCCTGAGAATGGAATCTCCGCTCCTCAAGTAGGCAAATTCAAAGGGCGAAGAAAGCAGGCAAAGTGTGAAATAGCGCGATCATGAGCGAATTACGAAGCTTTCATGGACATGCTCTCCGGCTGTGTTGCTAAGTCAACCAGCCCACTGGCGCCAAGATAAAATTGAGGACGGCCGCAACTAGGGCTCGACTTTCGCCCTCAGAACAATCACGTCTAAGAAGGTGACTCCACTGAAACGCCTCTTTTTTTCAGTTGTCCTCCTTACTTGGTTAGCCAACCGACAGGTATCTCGAACACTGTGAAACGCGCAGTACGTGAAACTCTGATCCTGTGGGCCGGCCTGCTGCTGTGCGGCGGACTGGCCCTTTTGCTGTTGGCGCTGAACCCCTCCCGCCTGTGGCTCGCGGCTCAGACGGGCGAGACGGACTTCCTCCCCCAGGTCAAAGGGCTGACCGACCTGGCCGGAGGGATGCTGCGGCCGCAGCCGCATCTTGCCCCGCAGGAAGTGACGGATCATGCCGGCGTCTCTCCGTTCGGCATAAACGTCTTCCTCGAACAGGAGGTCGAGCACGCCAAGCGAGAACGGGCAGTACGGCTGGCCGCACAGGCCGGATTCAAGTGGCTGCGGCAGGAGTTTGTCTGGGAGGACATCGAGGTTCACGGCAAAGGCGATTTCGAGGACCGCCGCCACGAACCGGCCCGCTCCGCCTGGGAAAAATACGATCACATCGTAGCCCTGGCCGAACAGTACGATATGCAACTTATAGTCAGAATCTCGAATCCACCTGCCTGGAGCCGCGCCAAGGGCAACGAGGCCGGTCCTTACGCGCCGCCCGACAACTACCTGGACTTCGCCGATTTCGCCGCCGCCGCGGCCGCCCGTTACCAGGGGCGCGTCCGCTACTACCAGCTGTGGAACGAACCCAATATCTTCCCCGAATGGGGTGTCAACACTATTGATCCGGAAGCCTACGTCGAGCTGCTCAAGTCCGGCGCCGCGGCAATCCGCGCCGTCGACCCCGAAGCCGTGATCATCGCCGGCGCGCTGGCCGCAACCGTAGACCTGGACGGGACGACGGTTCCCGGACGCAGTTTTTCCGACCTGCTTTTCCTGCAGAGGATGTACGATGCCGGCGCGGCCCCCTACTTCGATGTAATGGCAACGCAGGGCTACGGGCTCTGGTCCGGGCCGACCGACCGGCGCATGCACCCGCGCGTTATGAACTTCGGCCGGCCGCAGTTCATACGCGATCTGATGGTCGCCAACGGCGACGGGCACAAGCCCATCTGGATAAGCGAGATGAACTGGAACGCGGCCCCGACGGACGTCGAGCCCCGTTACGGGCGCGTCAGTCTCGATGAGCAGTCATCGAATCTGCCCCGGGCGTATGAACGCATTCGCGAGGACTGGCCCTGGCTGGGTGTCGCCAACGTCTGGTATCTGAAGCGGGCCACCGACCTCTGGGAGCAGAATCGACAGCCGGAGGCCTATTTTCGTCTCCTTGCCCCGGATTTCAGCCCGCAGCCAGTCTATGAATCGGTCCGGGCCTACATTTCCAGCGCTGGCAGTCAAGACTAGACTATGTTGAAGATGACGGCGCGACCGTCTCTCCTTCGCTGTGCCATCTTCGTTGCCATTCTGGCGCTTGCCGCCTTCGTCCGCTTCTACTGCCTCACCTGTTCTTCCCTCTGGCACGACGAAGGCAACTCCTGGGCTGTCGCGCAACGCAGCTTCGATCAGATCGCCAGAGACGCCGCGGCCGACATCCACCCGCCAGGCTACTATTGGCTCCTGAAGCTCTGGGCCGGTCCGGCCGGCTTCTCCGCCTGGGGGATGCGCAGCCTTTCCGCACTGGCGGGCCTGCTCTCGGTGGCGGTCGTCTACCGTATCGCGCAGGAGATGGCCGCCGGCACTGCAGGGAACAGTTACAAATTCGCGCCCCTCGCCGCCTTCCTGGCCGCCCTGAGTCCCTTTCAGGTCTACTACAGCCAGGAAGCGCGCATGTACGCGCTGCTGACCCTGGAAGGCTCTGTACTGATGTGGTCGCTCTTCGCCATGGGAAGACGGGTAGCGGCACAGGGCCTGAGCCGCTCGCTTGCCAGGTATGCCGCCCTCTATCTGCTTGCGGCCGCTGCCGGCCTGTGGACGCATTACATCTTTGCCCTATTGGTGGCCGCGGCGGGGGGAGCCGCCGTCTGGTGGTGGCTGGGCAGCAGGGCGCCGCAGCGTGCAGAAGGGCGTGAACGGGGCTTCGATACCCCCGTCTACGGGACTGCGTCAGATCGCTGGAAGCCCTTCCTCCTTTTCCTGGTTCTGAACTTCCTCGCGTTGCTGGCCTACTCGCCCTGGCTGCCAACGGGCGTTGAACGACTGCTCAGCTGGCCCTCCCAGGAGGGAGCTGCCGGGGCGCTGGAGGGGCTGAGGCTGACGCTTCAGACCCTTGCCGCAGGGACGGTCCGCACCGGTCCGGAGCTGGCGTGGGGATGGCTTCTGTTGGCCGCCGTTCTTCCCATTTGCGGACTCTGGAATCTGAGGCGCTCCGACGCCGGCGCGGCTCTGATACTCTGGCTGCTCTTGCCCCTGGGCGCGATGGCCGGTTTCGGTCTGGTCAGTCCCCCGTTCTTGAAATTCCTGCTGACACTTTCACCCGCCTGGTGCCTCGCTGCGGCCGCCTGTCCCCGCTGTCTCCCTGCCCAAACAATTTCGCTCAGCCCACTGAGTTGGTTTCCGGCATCGCAGAGTCGGGCAGGGAAGGGAGATCCGAAAGCATATCCACTGCCGCTTTCATCAGTTGCCGCCGGCTCAATCGCCGTTCTGGCCGCCGTTCTGGCCGTGACAGCGCTCCCACCCTACTACGCCGACCCTGCAGCGCGTGACAACTACGCCGGCATCGCCCGGACCGTGGCTGCGCTTGGTGACCCGGATCGGGACATTGTAGTTCTGAACGCGCCGGGCCAGGCGGATGTTTGGCGCTTCTACGATGTGGGGTTTGACTTCATCCCACTGCCTGCGGACCGGCCTCCCGACCGGGCCGGAACTGAACGGACACTGGAAAAAGAGACTGCCGAACGCCGGCGAATCTTTGCAGTCTTTTGGGCAACCGAGCAGTCCGACCGGGAGGGTATCGTCGAGAATTGGTTGGGAAGACACGCTTTCAAAGGATGGGAAAACTGGCAAGGCAATGTACGTTTTGCGACCTTTTCCATGCCAAACGGCCTTACCTGCAATACCCTGGATGAGCCCCATCTCTTCGACGACGTCGCTGAGCTGTTCGAGCTTTGCCTCTCACAGGAGCCCTTGGCGCCCGGTGATACCCTTATGGTTGGGCTGCGCTGGCGGCCGCTCAGAACCCCCGATCGGCGTCTCAAAGTAACGGTGCAGCTGCTGGATGCCCGCGATCAGGTGATCGTTCAACGCGACGGCGAACCGGCAGGCGGATCATTGCCGGCCACGGCCTGGAAAACCGGCGAGCTTGTCACCGACAATCATGGCCTCTCTCTGCCGTTTGGCACGCCTCCCGGCGACTACCGCCTGATCGCCGCCGTCTATGATGCCGAAACCGGGTCGCGGCTCTCCGTCGACTCCGGCGACGCAGTTGAGCTCGCCAGGCCGCGCATTATCCGTCCCGAACAGGAGCCGCCGGTGTCGATTATCCCTCTTCAGCACCGCACGAGCCTTGATTTTGGTCGCCTGGAGGCTGTCGGATACAGCTACCATCGTAAGGCCTTTGCCCATGCGCCATCGACGGCTCTCTCCGCGGGAGAGATGCTCCAGGTAACGCTGTACTGGAAGGCGCCTTCACCCCTTCCTCCGGACTGGCCGGAGGACCTGAGAATGCGCCTCGTCCTCGGCGATCAGTCCGCAGAGGCCCCTTTGGCCGGCGGTAACTACCCAACCGGCCGCTGGCGCGCCGGCGAACTGGTCAGGAGCGCCTTCGAAATCCAATTCGACGGTTCGGATCCCATGCTCTGGCTGGAAGTCGAGAATACCCGAAAACGCTTGGGCCGCATTCCCCACATCGAATGATCTCTGTGAGCGACTGTCAAGCGCAATGCCGCACGTGAATGCCTCTCTCCTCGCCCTTGTGCCTGCACGCCCCCGGCGTTACTCACTCCTCACTCCTCTCCACTCTCTCCTCATTCCTTACTCTCTCTCCTCGCAGTCCGACCCGGTTTCCTTTGACAAGGAGCTATGCGCATAGTACGATAGTGCCCGACGTCAATAGTGCTACGAGTCGGGAGGCAGCCGGGCTTTCGCCTGTCGAGAGGACTTTGCCCGGCCCTTGCAATGCGCTCAAGCCCTGCCAGCGAGATTTTGGGCCTTGGTGCGGGAAAGGACTATACCGGATGCGCATGCCAACCCATCCAGTCGTTTTGCCGGATGAGTTGCCCTGCCCAGTAGAAGCGGCCGCGCGCATAATCGGACGGAAATGGACGCTCCAGATCGTGCACCGCCTTCTCAATGCCAGCAACAAACGGTTCTGTGAGCTCCAGGAGGAGTTGGGGGGCGTCAATCCAGGAACGCTCACCAGCAGACTGAAAATGCTGGAAGACGAGGGGCTGGTCATGCGCGAACAGGTCAGTTCGATCCCGCCGCATGTCGAGTACAGTTTGACCGATAAGGGCCGCGAATTGGCGCCTGTGATCGCCGAAATCTCCGATTGGAGCCAGCGCTGGGTCTGCAATGAGGAAGAGAAGGCTGCCGAAAAGCAGCTGAGAACGGCCTGAGAACTGCCGTATCTTTGAAGAGGGAGTGCGACCAAAGTGTTGATTGCAGGCCTCACCGTGGGACTATTGCAGGAGAACTGCTACATACTCGGATGTGAGGAATCTCTCCGCGGCGTTGTCATCGACCCTGGGGACAGCGCCCGAGCCATCCTTAACGAAGTCGAAGAAATGGGCTTGACGATTGAGAAGATCATCAACACGCATTCCCACTTCGACCACGTATTGGCGGTGAATGCAGTGCGGGCCGCCACCGGAGCCCCGTTCTACCTGCATCGCGAAGACCTTCCCATTCTGCGGGCGGCGCCGGAACGCGTTCGCGAATGGCTGGGGGCCCGCGTCGATCCAATCGACGAACCGGACCACTTCCTGCAGCCGGGTCAGGTGATCGAATTCGGCGCCGAGTCCCTGGAAGTCCGCTTTACGCCAGGTCACTCGCCGGGCCACGTCGTATTTGTCGACCACGCAAACGAGCAGATCTTCGCCGGCGATACACTCTTCCGCGGCAGTATAGGACGTTTCGACCTGCCGCTGGCGGACGGCCCTACGCTGTGCCAGAGCATCCAGGAACAGCTGCTTACTCTACCCGACACCTACGTCGTTTACCCCGGTCACGGAGAAGCGACCACCATCGGCGCAGAACGAGAGGCCAATCCCTTTGTCGGCAGGGCTGCCGCGTTCTCCTTCACATGACATATTGGAGAGTGCAATGACGACCTTGGCAGGCGGACTCCAGAGGCTATGGGGAAAGCGCAGGAGTCGCGCCCGGACAGTTGAATCGGAGGACGCGGAAAGCTCCGCTACGACAGGCGGCTCCGTTTCCCAGGAGCCGGTTGTGGTCTGGCAGGCCGCAAACCCGATGGAGGCCCAGATCGTCAGAGGCCGCCTGCAAAGCGCCGGCATTCCTGCAATTGTGCGCGGTGAATCAATGGGCAGGATATACGGATTCATCTACGGCGGACTGGCAGAGAGGGATGTCCTGGTGCCCGCAGCGCTGGCCGAATCCGCCGAGGAGATTCTGTCCGAGGAGATCCAGTGGGACACTGACTTCGGTGACTGCACATAGCTCAGTTTCGGCCGCGCCGCGTCCAGCGCCTATAATGCAGAAGGCAGATGACGGCCGTTCCAACCGGCGAGTCCCGGTTTCTGAAGTCGGTCAACCGAGCGATAGGAAGTCCAACGGGAAAGTAAACTGATGAGTGACGCGTCACCCAATCAAGACGAACTCAGCGAAGAAGAGTTGTGGGAGGGCCCAATCCCGGCCCACCTGGCCCGTAGGCGGACCGGTATCAGGCCGCAGTTTCTGGTTGCCGGGCTCCTGCTGGTTGGCGTTATCATCTCGTTGATGGTTTATGGTCTGACCACCGCCAAAGCCTACTGGTTAACTGTCGACGAGGTTTATCAGAGGGAAAGCTCGCTTTTGTCCCAGCGCATCAGGGTCAATGGCGTTGTCGTCGAAGGCAGTGAAGATTGGAACCCCTCTGAAGTGACCCTCCGCTTCAGGATTCAGGACGAGGAGAATCCCAATCGGCAGCTTGAGATCGTCTATAACGATCCCAGACCGGACAATTTTCATCGGGCTGCTTCGGTCATCGCGGAGGGAGAGCTTCTGCCGGACGGCCTCATTGAGGCCGACGTACTGCTTGTCACGTGTCCCAGTCGATACGAGGAACAGCCGGAAGACATCGTGTTTCAGGCAAATCCCTGAAGACGTCTGAGCCTGCCAGGTTGAGCAGGATCTATCAACCGGGGGATTTTGCAGCGCCCAACGCCCCAGGCGCACGCGTGTACAGGATCAGACCCTAGTCGGAACGGCAACGATTGTACTTCAAATGGTCCACTTGTGCAGTTCTACTGTTGGCCTTTACCGTAGCTCTCTTCGTGACGCTGACGACCGATAGCCTCAACGCACAAGAGCCCACCCCACCTTATGACCCGCAGCAGGTCCCTGTCCCACAGCAGTTGCCTGTTGCCGGGTTGGCCGCCGAATCCTACAGGCAGAACTGCGCCCCTTGCCACGGCGCCAGCGGTGATGGCGACGGCCCGGCCGGCGCCGCAGCCGACCCAACCGTCTTTTCCGACCCGGCGGTGGTCTGGGAGCGCTCACCGGCTGAACTCTTCTTCGTTACCAAGTTTGGGCGCATCGAGAACCTGATGCCCCCCTGGCGCAATAGCTTGAGTGACGAGCAGATCTGGCAGGCGGTCTACTACGCCTGGAACTTGCACACGAGCGAGACGGAAGTGGCGCAGGGAGCGGAGTTGTATGCCCGGTCCTGCCTCGCCTGCCACGGGGAAGAAGGCCGGGGCGAAGGAAGAGAGGCCGGCGCCGGGATTCCCGACTTTTCGACGCAGGAGTTGATGATCCATTTGAGTCAAGCGGATTTGGCAGAGCGCTGGCGAGAAGCCCACCCGGAACTCGGCTCCAACTGGTCATCTGGGCAGCAGAAGGCGGTTCTTGAGTTCATTCGCGGCTTTACATATCAGCCGGTGTGGGCGCCATTCGAGGTCTCGGGGCCCGGCGTGATCACAGGCCAGCTGGTCCAGGGTACCGAGAATGGGCCTGCGCCCCAGCAGACGGCGGTCACTCTTAACATCTACCGGCAGGCCGATTTGCTGACGACGCGCAGCGCACCAGTTGAGGCCGGCGGCAGTTTTGAATTCAAGAACCTGCCTGTGGACGAAGGCTTTTACTTCCTTGCAGAGACCGAGCACCGCACTGTCCGCTACACTTCACCGATACTTGCATTCAGCGGTCCTGATTTCATCGAAGACAGGACCGGCCCGGAGAGAATCGAAACGTCGCTCCCCGTATTTGAGTCGACATCCGACCCGACCGGCATTCTTGTCAGCCGTGCCAACTGGATCATCGAGCACGATCCGGGAAGATTGCTAATCGGCCAGCTCTTCACCTTTGACAATCGCAGCGACCGCACCTTCATCGGCACTGAGGATGACCTGTTCGACGCTCCCGCAACGCTGGTCATTCCCCTTCCCGAAAGCGCACAGGAAGTGGAAATCCAGGACGGGTTGATCGGCGAGTCCTACCGACTGCGCCAACAGATTCTCTACGACACGCGTCCCGTTCTCCCAGGCGGTGGCTCGCGCCAGATTTTCGTACGATACCGCGTTTCATATCCTGACGAGTCCGCCCGGATAAGTTTCCCTGTCCCATACGAGACTGAGCTGTTGAATGTCCTGGTGGCCGACCTGCCGGGACTGGAAGTGGATCTTTCACTTGAAGGAGAGACACGCGAACCTGCAGGCCGGGAAACAATTCAAGGCGTCCTCTTCCGCCGTTGGAGCGGACCGGCATCCGGCGGCTCCCCTGTTCAACTTTCCTTGCGCGGCTTGATCGGGGCAGGCGGCCGCGATCCCAGGCAGGACAGGGGGCCGCAATTGAATCGAGAGTTGCAGGTTGCCGCGCCTCCACTGGATGTCCGCATTCCCGTGGTTTTCGGCAGCGTCGTCGCGCTCGTCCTCCTCGCATCCGTGGTCTTTTTCCTCCAACGTGAGAGGGCCAAGAGCCCGCCGACGGCTGAGCAGCTGGCCGCACAACGGGAGGAGCTGATCGACAGAATTGCCCGGTTGGATGATCTGCACGCCCTGGGCGAACTGGAAGAACGCGCCTGGCAAAAGAAGAGAGCTTCACTGAAGAGCGAGTTAATCGACATTGCCCTGGTAGAACAGAGGTCGAGGGGTGACGGATGAGCAACCGCGCTGCGCCTCTCATTCGTTGCGAGCATCTCGAGAAACGTTTCGGACACAGACGCGTATTGCGTGATGTCTCTTTCTCGGTTGCAGCCGGCGAAGTCCTGTCTCTGCTTGGGGCCAACGGATCGGGTAAGACGACGCTACTGCGGATAATCGCGTCGCTGGACAGACCGGATAAGGGAGAAGTGTGGCTGGGGCCTGTGCCCCTTTCCGCAGCCGCAAATGAGATTCGCCGCTATATCGGCGTTGTCGCCCATGCCCCTTTGCTGTACGATCGACTTACCGGCGCCGAAAACCTGCAGTTCTTCGCCCGCCTTTACGATCTGGAAGAGCCGCAGAAACGTATCGAGAAGCTTCTGCGAACTCTGGAGCTCTGGCGATGGCGGGACAGTTCAGTGCGGACATATAGTCGAGGAATGTCTCAGCGCCTGGCGATCGCGAGGGCGTTACTGCACGATCCCCCTGTCGTGATTCTCGATGAACCGGATACCGGCCTGGACAGGGAAAGCCTGCAACAGATGACAGAGCTCATTGGGCAGCTGCGCGAAAGAGGCCGGGCAGTGCTTATCACAACGCACAGCATGGAGCGTGCAGTTACCTGGGCCGACCGGGCCGTCGAACTGCGTGCCGGACGTCTGCACCAATTGGAGGGTCCCGATCGTATTGGACAGCGAAGGACGCAAACCGCTCATACGATCAGTTCCTCCGTTCGCGGGCCTCATCTGGGCCCGCGCCGCGCAATGGCAGAGCTTACGGAGGCGGAACGGGTTGCCGGCAAGGGAGGAGGGCTCACAGCTTATCTGCGCAGCGTATGGGCTGTGGCGGAGAAAGACGTCCGCACCGAGCTGCGGGCCAGGGAGGTCGTGGGGACGATGGCGGCCTTTTCCGTTCTGGCAGCGGTCGTTTTCGGGCTGGCCTTTGACCTGCGGGTGCCCCGGCCCGAACTGGTCGTTCCCGGCATTCTCTGGGTGATCATCCTTTTTGGAGGCGTGTTGGGGCTGCACCGTTCCTTCGGCTCGGAATCGGACCGGGGCACATTGACCGGCCTGCTTCTGGCGCCGGTAGAACGGTCTGCAATCTATTTGGGAAAGGTTGCGGCAAATCTGCTCTATTTCCTGATTATGGAAGCGCTTCTTGTGCCTGTCCTGCTCATCCTGTTCGACGTCAACTTGCTGAAGCCGCTGGCTTTACTGGCGTTGGCGCTGGGCACTGTCGGGTACGTGGGCGCGGGAACGCTCTTCGCGGCGCTGACCGCCCGAAACAGGGCCAGGGAGACGCTTTTGCCGGTGCTGCTGCTGCCGGTGCTCGCCCCCCTTTTCATATCAGGAGTGGGTTTGACGGCAGTCGTTTTGGATGGCAGGGGCAATGCCGAAGCGTGGCCGTGGCTCGGAATAATCGGGATCTATGATGCCCTTGTCTATGCAATCGCTTTCCTGTTGGTCGATGTTATATGGGAACAGACTTGACACAAACGCGAGGAACTGTCTGATGAACGCAGTCGCAAGACCGACGGGGCCGGATCGCTGGTTTACTCCATTACTGGTCTTCGATCTTTTGGCGGCGCTGGCCATGGTTGGGGTAATGTGGACGGCCCTGCTTTACGCCGGGGACGCTGTCAATCTCGACGGAGAGGAACAGGTGGCCCAGCGGATTTTCTACTTTCACATTGGAAGCAACATCGCCGCGCTCCTCGGGTTTCTCGGGTCGGTGATCGGCAGCGTCGGTTTTCTCTTCAGCCGCCGCCTGGTGTGGGATCGATGGGCCGCCGCGAGTGTTGAAGTCGGCACGATTTTCGGAATTCTCGTTCTTCTGTCCGGCTCAATCTGGGCCAAGCCGGCCTGGAATACCTATTGGACCTGGGATCCCCGTCTGACGACGGCGACGATCACCGTCCTGATCTACATCGCCTATATGCTTTTCCGCAACGGGTTCGATGACCCCGCAACGCGGGCCCGTTTTGCCAGTGTCTACGCCCTGTTCGCCTTTTTGAGCGTTCCCTTGACATACTACAGCGCGCGCCTGTTCCGCTCCATCCATCCCATTGTCTTCGACGGCGTTAATGAGGAAGCGCAGGGAGGTTTTGGCGTCGGTCCGACAATGGGACAGACCCTGACTATCGCCATGATCGGCTTCGCGCTCCTTTTCCTTGCGATACTCTTCCACCGGGTACGCCAGCTTGCGTTTGAGGCCCGCATTGAAGCATTACGGGAGAACTACGACGAATGATCTATCTCGCATCCGCCTTGATCCTGATGTGGCTGTTTGTGGGAGGCTACCTCCTGTTCATGCTGGTCCGCCAGCGAGCATTGGAAAAGGAGCTGCGATCATTGGAGGAGCAACTTCAGGACAGAGCGCAAGCAGACTGAGGGGATCCGAAGTTCCAGCCGGCTATTGGTAAGCTTGTTTACTTCATACAGGTCTTTGGTGCAATAGATTGGAAAGAGGGAATCTGATGCGCTGCCCGGCAAGCGTATGAGGGCAGCATGAAGCCGCAATTGGGTTGAAATCATGGTGCAGAACATCTCGAATGCAGGAAAGATACAGGCAGGAAGCAGGTCGAAACTGCCTGCGCAGGGGCAGACAGGTCGTAGCAGCACCTTCTTGCACTCGCTCGCTTTTGTCATCGGATTTGGCGCCATTTTCACGCTGCTCGGCTCTGCCGCCGGCTTTCTGGGACAGAACCTGAACAGTTATTTGCCCCTCGTCCAGCGGCTCGGCGCGGTCCTGCTGGCAGTTTTCGGGCTGACGACTCTCGGTATCGTCGGCTGGATCGTAAGCCGCATTCGGGCGAATGAGAGACTCATCGCCAATCCGGCCGTGGTCGCGCTTGTAGACATTCTGGGCTTTCTCAACGCGCTGATGTATACCGAAAGGCGCGTGACCGAACTGCACAGAGTGAAACGTGGTTGGGGGTATCTCAGCAGCGCGCTGATGGGCGTGAGCTTCAGCGCCGGCTGGGTTCCCTGTGTCGGACCGATCCTGGCCAGCATCCTGTTTCTCGCGAGTGACAGTGCCACCGTAGTCCAGGGCGCGCTTCTTTTGGCGATCTATAGCCTGGGCTTGGGCCTGCCATTCCTGTTGACCGGGGCCGCGTTCAGCAGAGCAACCCGGATCCTCCGCCGGCTCAACCGCCACGCCAATATCGTCAGCCTCGTCAGCGGCGCCTTTCTGCTCTACGTGGCCTGGCTTCTCTGGGCCGACCAGTTGACAATGCTCACGACTCAGTTTGCGTTCCTGAATCAGTGGGTCTTTCTCCTGGAGGATACGCTCTCGTCTACAGTAGGGGTCAATGCTGCCTTCAACGCCGGCGCGCTGAACGCGGCGCCATTGGCCTTTATTGCCGGCATTATCAGTTTCATCAGTCCCTGCGTTCTGCCCCTGATTCCGGCCTACATCGGCTATCTGAGCGGCGCCGCGCTGTCCGGGGGCCGGAGCTGAGTGCAGGAGAGAACCCCTATGCAGCGTCGGTTTTGCCTGGCTTTGTGGGTTGCAATCGCGATTGTCATGTCTGCCTGCGCTGCGGAACCCCAACGCGGCAACGAACCCGACGAATTCACCGCCACGCCTCTGGAACAGTTCCCCAAAGAATTGGGCGGCGGCTTCCCTGTAGCCGGCCTGGTCCGGGAGGGCAGTCCGGACATCGGCGAAACCGCGCCAAACTTCGCGTTTTTCCTCGCCGACGGCCGCGGCGCGGACCTTGCCTCATTGCAGGGAAGGCCCGTCGTCCTTAACTTCTGGGCCACCTGGTGCGGACCTTGCAGGGCCGAGATGCCCGACCTGGTTGCGCTTCACGAAAGCGATCCGGATCTGGTCGTACTCGAGGTCAACGTAGGGGAAGAGTTGCCCGCGGTCGAGAAGTTCGCGGCAGAGTTCGGCATGAACATGACGGTCGTTCTGGACCAGGAGGACCTGATCCGCCGGGCTTACGAAGTGCGCAACATGCCAACCACAGTCTTTATCAGGGCCGATGGCACGATCGGTGCCCGCTGGCCCGGCTTTCTCGCCGGCGAGCAGCTGAATGACTTCGTTGAGCAGATCAAGACGCAGTGAGCGGCGAACATGCGGGTCATACTGTTCACCAAACTGAACTGCCGGCTTTGCGACGCAATCAAATATGAACTCCTGGATCTGCAGACCGAATATGAGTTTGCGTTGCAAGAGGAGTTCGTGGAAACTGATCAGGACGTCCGGGAAGGCGAGGAAACGCTCGTTCCGTTCATTCACATGGAACGGGACGGCCGGGACACTCTCCGCTTCGAGTTTCCGGTCAAGCAAGCTGAACTTCGCCGGGCCATTCACATTGAGATGAAGCGCCGGTCGGACCGGAAAGGATGAGCCAGCCAGTGGATTCGAGCGGCGTCGGGCAGGTGGAGGGCCGTATTCAGAAGGAAGTCGCCCGCCGCGTGGACGGCGCAGTACTTTGGATAGCGCGGCACTGGCTTGCTCTCTTCAATGCCCTGGTCGCCCTATACCTGCTGTTGCCGTTCCTGGCGCCTGCACTGGCTAATGCAGGACTCTCCAGGCCGGCATCTCTCATCTACTCCGTTTACTCAGCTACCTGTCACCAGCTGCCGGAACGCAGTTATTTCCTCTTTGGCGAGCGGCCTTTTTACAGCCTCTCATCCCTGGAAAAGGGCGGCCTGCCCGAGGACCAGGGACTCTTCCAGCGCCGCGCCTTCCGCGGCAACGACGCCACCGGATACAAGATTGCGGTCTGTCAGCGCGACGTGGCCATCTACGGGTCGGTTGTGCTGGCCGGCCTGCTGTTTGGTGTTCTGCGCCGGCGCGTACGCGGGATAGGGCTCAAGGTCTATCTGCTACTGCTTATTCCCATCGCCCTCGACGGCCTCAGCCAGCTGTTCGGTCTGCGCGAGAGCAATTGGTGGCTGCGCACTGTCACCGGCGCCCTGTTCGGGGGGGCCTCGGTCTGGCTTGCATATCCCTATATTGAAGCGGCAATGCGGGACGTAGTGCGTTCGGAGGAGATGCGGCTGGGGCACAGCTTACCCGATACTGCTCTGAAATAGCGCCGGTTCTTGCAAAATCTGCCTCAGACAGGCTGGATCTTGACCTTGACGAAAGAGGACGTGCGCTTCGGCAGCGAAACGGTCTTTGTCCCATTTTCCGGTCACTCACCATGGCATCCAGACTGGCGTCTCCCAGCATATCAATGGCTTCCTCAGCGTAGATCAGCATATCCACAAGGCTAACTTGGTCATCCCGTTTGGTCATACACCGCCTCCGCCGAACCGAGTATCTCCGCACGGAGCAGCCAGTTCCGGTTGCTTTCGATTCCCCGGAAGGTATGCAAATCCACTTGCCGGCCCAAAATCTCTGACAATTCTTCACCAATTGTGATAAAGGCCAACCCCACCCGTGCATCTGGCTCGAATTCCACCAAGACATCCACATCGCTGTCGGGCGCAAAATCGTCTCGCAACACCGAACCAAACAGTGCCAACCGGCGGATACGGTTGCGCTGGCAGAACGCGGCGATCTTCACTGTTGGAATTTCGATTCGTGCGTTCAACGATGTACTCATGCGAATATGCGGGATTTGAACAGGGGATCCAGTGTCCCGCCCCCGATGTTAGTACCACCGGTTATGTTAGTCCGACAAGGGCTGGAACAGGGTCGGCAGGCAAGAGGGCCTCAGCCCCTGTGCTGCTCTCGGCTATTGCCACCTCAGCCTCTCTGAGCTTGTTGATCACCTGCTCCGGCGTATGTCTCCTCTTGGCCGTTTCCCCCCTTTCTACGGCCCTATTCTAACATACTACCTGGACCAGCTTTTGGGGGCAGGTCAACTGCCGCGTTCTGGTATCCGGATGCAATCGAGAAATGTGCCAGCGGCAAGTACATAAACCGGCTTCTCTTCCTCAATAGTTGGCGATCAGCAGTTCGGTAATGGGGCCTCGTTTCGCCCCGTTACTGTTGATCCGGCGGCTTGCGGAAACTTTGTGTATGCTGAACCCTGCATAGAGATCTTGAAAAAAGCTGTCTTGCGGATTCTCGTTATGCGGGTCGGAATTGCTTAGCATCAGCTTTGCGCCCGCATTTCCCAACTCCTGGTAGAAATGCGCCAGCCGCCTCTGTTCATTGTCGTCAAAAGGACTCTTGTAGAAAGAGTTGAAGTTGGCGGTCTTGCTGATCGGTCGGTATGGAGGATCCATATAGACAAAAGTATTCTCGTCTACGAAGTTTCTACATGAAGTGAAGTCCCCAAACCGGACCTCCGTGTTCTGAAGTGAATGCGACACCGAACGCAAATTCGCGGCGTCGCATATTCCGGGATTGCGGTAGTTGCCGTGTGGAACGTTGAATTCGCCGCGCGAATTAACCCGGTAGAGGCCATTGAAACAGGTGCGATTCAGAAAGATCAAACGAGCAACGTGCGCCGTTTCGTCCTCGTCTGCGGCGCGCTGACCCAGGGAACGCCCGCAGTTGAACTGTTCCCTCGTTGCGTAGTAGAACTGCTTCCGCCCGGCCATGTCCAGGACAAGGTAATTGCGCCTGATCTCCTCCAGTCGCTCAACCAGTAGCTCGACTTGCTGTTTGATCGTGCGATATGCCAGGACAAGGTCTTCATTCATATCCGAGATGTAGAATTCGCGCACATTGAAATGGTTTGCGATCTGAAAAAAGACCGCGCCTCCACCGATAAAGGGTTCGGCATACTTTGTAAGGCTTCCTTCCCACAGACCGGCAGGCAACCGTTGTCCAATCTGTCCCAGCAGCTGCCCTTTGCCGCCAGCCCACTTGAGAAAAGGTTTGGCCCTTCTGCCATGCTCAGGCGCAATAGGAAACTGTAACTGTTTTGGGTGCATTCCAAACGTGCCCGGGTGTACTCTGGAGGATGAGTGAGTGTCCTTCCACTCTCCCACACGCGATCGGCCATTTCAACTGCTTCCGGCTGCCCCTTACGCAGGGCACACCGTTACTTCATCGCTCATAACCCGCCCCTCTTCCACCACCAGGGCGATTCCTCCGCTATCAAGCATGCTGTCGGTCACGTCGAAAAGAGGCCCTTCGAGATCGTCGATGCAACCTCGCAGCCGGTCCCCCTCCACGCGTAGTGCAAAGGTGTGCTTCTCACCGTAGTTCCATGGAAAATCTGCTTCGGCCAATACGGTGTCTCCATCCAGGGCCCGCACGACCCGGGCAACACCGCGTCCCTCCTCCGAACGGCTGAGCAACAGGGCATAGTAGCGCCGCATCCCTTGCACTCTTGCCGCGATGCCGGCCGAACTGCACAGGTGAAGCGTAATTTCCGACTTCACCTCGTAGGCGCGCCACTCTCTGGTTCCCGTCGACAGAAGGCCGCGGCCCCTGTTCTGAACAAGCCGGAACGATTCCGGCCACCAGAAGTCGTAACTGTCCACGCCGTTGACCCAGGCCCGCCTCCACATCTGGGGGATAGACGTTCCCAGGCGCCGTCTGTCAAGAGGCGCGTCCGGACGCGTAAACGTCACATCCGGTTCGCCTTTCCAGGTGAGGTAGTCCAGATAGATCGTGCCTTGTGTTCGTTCGTCGCTCTGGACGGCCACCCCGATTTCGGCAATAGGCTCATTCCCTTCCCCATCCACCGTCCAGTTGAATGTATGGTTGGCGCCCGGCTCAAGCCTTTGGGATGGCCCGGCCTCCAGGGTCAGCTGATCGTCTTGCGACCGGTAGCGGCGCAGATACAGATTCGCGTCCACGGCGCGTTCGTTTCCGGGATCCGCTTCAACTGCGGCTGAAACCGTCTGTCCGGGATAGATTGAGGGGGAAGCCAGCAGGCCGTATCCGCGCTGCTCGAAGTAGACTGCCGTCTCTTTGGAGGGGATAAAGGTGTGGGTGGCGGCCCGTGCCGGGCGCCCCGCGGCCACGCCATTGAACCTGAGCGCAAGGCTGCGGCCGCCCGACCGGCTGTGACCGGCCACGTTTTCGAGCGTCAGTGTGCCGCGGCTGTCTACGCTTTCGTCGGCCATGAAACCCTGTACCGAGCCGGGCAGCTCAAAATGGTAGCGGGCGCCGTCCTTGGGGGCGTGGGCCGGCGCCTGCGACATGGCGCGACCGATGTTGGCCACGTTGAGGCTTTCCGTAACGGCGTCGGTTACAGCCCTTCCCCCGTCGGCGGTTGGCAGATAGAGGCGGTCTGACAGCGGACCGCGGAAGTCGGGGCCGTCTTCAAGTCCGGCCAGCCCGTTCTTGATTCCCAGCAGACAGCCGACATTTCCGGAATTGCAGTCCGTGTCCCAGCCGCTTGTATTGACGATCATCAGCGACTTCTGGAAGCTGTCCTCTCCGTGAAGCAGGGCGTGAATGATCAGGGCGTGATTGGGGACCATGTGGCAGTTTCCGCCAAACTTGTCGTAGCCGAAATTGGCGGCGATCTCCTCTCGCGTCGCCCTCCAGTCGTCTCCGTGGCGGGCGTGCCACTCCCGAATCTGGCTGATCATTGCGCGAATGAGGGAGTCCTCTGGTATGACCGACAGACCGGTATCGATCAACGCCTGGATGTCCGATTCGACAAATGCTTGTGCCTCCATGGCCGCCAGCACCTGCGCCCCGTGAATGGCGGCGCCGTCGTGAGAGACGCTTGCCGCCCGCCGCGCCAGGTCGGCGGCAAGCTCCGGGTCGCCCGGGGCAACCATGGCCCAACCATCGATGAAAATCTGGGCCCCGATCTGTTCGGCGACCACCTGGCCGTTCAGAGCCATTGAACCGCTGTCGGGAGCGGGGATGCCCTCTTTGAGGCGCAGATAGGCGGTATGTTCCGTAGAGTTTCCCATCCCGCCCCACCACAGGATCGTGCGCTCTTCAATAATGTAGTTCAGCCAGCTCTGACCGATCTGCGCTGCCGTGACCGCCCGGCTATTGCCATAGTCGGGTAAGGCGCGCAAAAAGGTGAATGTGCCGGAGATGTCATCGTCAGTAACGATGAGCGGCACGTCCAGGTGCTCGTGCACGTAGTAGTTGATCTCGCCGAACTGGTCGTTCAGCATCTCATATGTCCAGCCCTCGAAGGGCCGGCCCAGATAGACGCCGATCAACTTGCCCAGTACGCCGGCGTAAACTCTCTCTGAATAATCGCTTGGAATGGACATCTGTCTGCTCCCGGATTGCATACGTTTCACTTTATCGAAGCACTGGCGGACGGTTGCTTCATGCTTGACAGCGAGTCCCGATTGGCGGCCCATCTGCCTCATTCGCAGAAGGGCAATTGAGTCTCGGGAAGGTCATTGGTACTGACTTGATTGAGGCTCCGGGGAAGACACCCGTCGAACGAGTTTCCGGCCAGGCGCAGGGTCCGCAAATTGACAGTTGCGCCGAGTTCCTCGGGAACCGTCCCCGACAAGCTGTTGTCGCCGAGACCCAGCTCTCTCAGACTCGCCATTTCTCCCAGCTCAGCGGGAATCTCCCCGCTCAGCAGGTTGCCGCCAAGCAGCAAGGACCGCAAGTCATCCAGCGCGCCCAGCTCCGCGGGTATTTCCCCGGTCAGCCTGTTCGCTGCAAGGCTCAACTGCCTGAGGTTTTCCAGAGCGCTCAGTTCGGGTGGAATTGCGCCCGTCAGTTCATTGTCGTTCAGGCGCAATTCTTTCAAATCATGCAGGCCTCCCAGCAAGGAAGGGATCTCTCCAGTCAACTGGTTGCCGTCCAGACGGAGCCGGTGCAGCTTGGCCAGGGCGCCCAGTTCTTGGGGAATTTCTCCGGTGAGCCGGTTGCCGTGAAGATGCAGCCATTCAAGGTCCGCCAGTTTACCCACACCGCTCGGAATTGCCCCGGTCAACTGGTTTCCCTGAAGGTCCAGCCCCTCCAGGAAGGAGAGATTGCTTAGCTCCGGCGGTATCTTACCTGTCAACCGGTTGTCTGCCAGCCCCAGCTCCCGCAATCTGCTGAGGCCGGTGAGCTCGACCGGAATCCCGCCCACCAGCCGATTGTCGTTGAGCCGCAGCCATTCCAGGCTGGATAGCGCGCTGAACGCAACCGGTATGGGTTGGGAAAGTCTGTTGTCGGAGAGATCAAGTTCACGCAGTTTTGCCAGCTTGCTCAGCTCGGTGGGAATCGGGCCCGTAAGGCCGTTTCCGTCAAGTCGCAGCCATTCCATGTTGGTGAGAGCGCCCAGCTCGGCAGGGATCGATCCGGTAAGATCGTTGTTGAAGAGATGCAGCCATTCCAGGTTCTTGAGATTGCCCAGCTCAGGCGGAATAACACCGCTGAGGTGGTTCTCCTGAAGGCCCAACCCCTCCAGGTTCTGGAGCAAGCCCAGCTCTACCGGGATTTCACCTTCCAAATGGTTGCCGTCGAGACGAAACCACTCCACACTGGATAGCCCTCCCAGCTCGGCGGGAATACTACCTGTCAACTGGTTCCTGTAGAGGCCCAGCCCCACCAGGTTAACGAGTTCGCCTAGTGTCTGCGGAACCGTGCCCGTCAATCGGTTGCCGTCCAGGCGCAGCCATTCCAGCTCGGTAAGCGCGCCGAGTTCGCTCGGAATAGCTCCTGTCAGATGATTCTCGTGCAGGCCCAGTCCCTGCAATGCCGCGAGCGCGCCCAGCTCAGCCGGGATTTCTCCGCTCAACCGGTTGTCATACAGCCACAGCCATTCAAGATTGGCCAGCCTGCCAAGCTCGGCCGGAATCTCGCCCGAAAGACGGTTTCCGTGAAGCCAGAGTCCCTCCAAATTGGAGAGCGACCCCAGTGCAGGCGGCAGCTTGCCCGTCAGTCCTATGCCATTAAGCCGCACCTCCGTGACCCGTAGCGGCGCCTCCTCCATGTCGATGCTTACACCTTCCCACTCTTCTATCGGGGTTTGCGCGCTCCAATTCAGTGAGACGTCCCCGGCCAACTCATCTCTGATTCCCAGTAGAGTTACGCAGTCGGCAACGAGGTCGGCGTTCTCTTGCGGGCTCGTTACAGTGATCCCGTTGGAACACAGTGCAGTCTCCAGCTGACCGCCCGTGAAATCGCATCCTGTCGCCAGAAGGGAAGCCAGCGCCGCCAAAAGAACTGCCTGGATTGGCTTGGCTGACAATATGACTCTGGTAAAAGGAATTCCAGGTCCAGGCATTTCGCGCACAGTGGCGCCTCCGTGTTCGCTAGAAAGGAACGGAACTTCTGCTGGTCCAACAGAGAGTTCGAGTAGTCGGCATCGTAGGCCGGTGAGCCTGCTTCTTTCGAGTCAGAACTTTCGAAAGAAACGTCTCGACTGCATTACAGCCAGTTGTGCTTGTACCTGTCTGATTCGACTCTGTAGATTGTGCTTGCCGGAGGGGAGGAATCTAATCGAAGTCAGGCCAGTAAAACTCCCGCTTGGTTGGATCATCGTAGCCGTCCATCCATGAATTCTTGAGTCCCGGCGTACTGATGGCTGCCTCGACAATTGCTCGATTAAAGTCGCCCACCAGCTCATGCTGCAAATACTCGCCGACAGGCATCCACAGGCACTCGTCAATCTCCCAGTCGTCCCGCTCGATTGCATGGGTCAGCGGCGAGAGCCGGCAGATGAAATAGATGTCCGATTTACCGTAGCGGTACCCATGCCAGTGCCGCCAGCAGATCACCGACTCGAACTTTGTCTTGACCCCTGTCTCCTCGAGAACCTCCCGCACAGCCGCCGCCGCCAGGTGCTCGCCGGGATGGAGTGCTCCCCCGGGCAGCTTATAGTAAGGCCTTGATGAGCTGCGATGCCTCTCTGATACGACCAATAGCTCCTGGCGCTCATTGATTACGACGCCGCCAGCCCCAATATAGTGGGTTGCGTACCCGGGAACCAGGGCATCCTCCTGCAATCTGCGCACGAGTAGTACATAGTTTGGCTCAGTGTGGTGGAACTCGAATCCGGCCGCGGTGGCGATTGGAATGAAGGCGGCCCGCTCGATCGGCAGGTGCAGCCAGACGAGAAATCGACCGTCCTGGATCCACTTCACCAGGGAAGAGGCGAGACCTTTTTCGAAGGCTGCAACATCCGTCGGCAGGTCTTCAGTGTTGATTTCTATGCCGTTGAACCGGTTGACTGCGTGCGGCAGGATTCTCATCGGGTCACCTTTCGGGACTAACATCGCAATTGGCCCTGCGCCAGCGATATTCGACCTATTTTAGTCGCCCATCTACCACAAATCAAGTTAATGATAACGCATTCATCTATCTCACCGCCGTGCGGCACAGAGGAGAATTCTCTCTAATGTGCTATTCTGAATGTCTGCAAGAGGGAAGGGTCGCGTTTTCGCAGATCTGGCGCCTGTGGCCGGCAGTGCCGGCGCCCCACCGGCCATCCCTTTCCTGGACACCGTCAACCAGCGCAAATGACTTCAGGAGTGTAAGCCATGTACACCACCGATCAATATGAGGGAATGCTTGCTGAAACTGTCGCCATGCGGGGGGCGAACGGCGACCGGGTCCTTGCCTACTGTGCCCGGCCCCTTGGCGCGGGACCCTTCCCTGGCATGGTCTTGATCCACCACATGCCCGGCTGGGACGAATGGTACCGCGAGGCGACGCGCAAGTTCGCCCATCACGGCTACGTCGCCATATCGCCGAATCTGTATGAACGTTCCGGGCACGGCGCGCCTGAAGACGTAGCGGCGGCCGTGCGCGCAGATGGCGGAGTTCCCGACGACCAGGCCGTCGTCGACCTGGAAGCGGCCATGCACTACCTGCGTGCCCTACCCTATGTGAACGGAAAAATCGGCGTATTCGGCACCTGTTCGGGCGGCAGGCACGCAGTGCTGGTTGCGAGCCGGGTGGCAGGGTTCGATGCGGTCGTAGACTGCTGGGGCGGCGGGGTCGTAATGCCTGCCGACCAGCTCACGCCCCGGAGGCCGGTCGCTCCCATCGACTACACCGCCGGCCTGGACTGCCCCGTCCTCGGTCTCTTTGGCGCCGAAGATCACAGCCCGACAACGGATGAAGTGGCGCTCCACGAAGAAGCGCTCAAGGAACACGGTAAAGAGTACGAATTCCACATGTATGAGGACGCCGGCCACGGCTTTTTCTACTACCACCGGCCCAACTACCGGCAGGCGCAGGCCGTGGACGGCTGGGAGAAAATTTGGACGTTCCTCGGCCGGAACCTGGCAGCCTGAGCCGCGGACAGGGAGTCGGCAATACGTCGCAGCACCTCTTTCAAAGGAGGCCGAAGAAATGTGTACGATGATAGTTCAGAAAGTCCCTCTCGAGGGGTTTGGCAAGGGCGCCGGCGGCTGGTTTGACATGGACCAGGCAAACGTCAGCTGGGATCACCCCTTTCACGCGCCTGAGGAACACGCGCTCAACATCGACTTCGTCAACGATGCCTACGGGCCGGGCGCGCGCGTGGCGGTGGAGCTGAGCGTCGAGGGCGCCCGCCAACTGGTGGAGACGATTCAATCCGTCTTGGGGGAAGCAGAGGAAAGGGGGCTGATCTGAGCTGTTCGGCCGGTCGAGCGGGCCGCCGGGCCGGAGAGCGGCTCCGTCCGGCTTGAATCCACGGCGGGGCGGCCGTCGATCGAGCCGGTGTGCCGTTCAGTCTCGGTAAGGGTCATACTCGTTTTCGCCGGCCATGGCTACGCCCAACGGCTTGAGCGTATGCAGAACTCTGATCGTGTTGCGGTGATGGTCCAGTACTGTCGGCAGGCGCTTGTAGGCCTGGGGCGCCTCGTCGGTGCCTGCCCCGCGCAGCGTTGCTCCTGCACGCCGGACCGAGTCCAGCATCTGCTTGCGCCGGATCTGCCCTTCCTTTACTTGCACTTTGCGCCCCTTCTTCCAGCGGAATCGGCCTGCGGCCTGTGTCCGCGACATCAGGCGGCCGGCGCCGTGGACGGTCGAGTAGAGGGCCATTCGGCTTTCTTCGCTCTCCACGCCCTCCAGAACGACCGAAATATCCCCCATCGATCCTCCGACGAATCCCTTTTGCCCGGGGAAAGCCGGCGTTGCGCCTTTGCGCGTGACCCAGAAACTGTCGCCGTTGTGCACCTCTTGCCAGGTGAAGTTATGGTGATTGTGAATCTCTTCGACGACTTTAGCGCCCAGCAGCTTGGCCACCCGCTTGCAGACCCAGTCTCGTCCTGCATAGGCATAGCGTCCGGCCAAAAGCATACAGGCCAGGTACTCCTGACCCAGGTTTGAACCGGCATTCAGTAAGCTGGGAACGGATTCCAGGGCGCTTCGCCGCCGGCGGGAGCGCTTGCCCGGAACCGGCGCCGACTCCTGCCTGCCGCCCCGCTCACGGTCGGCCGCCTTCATGAAGTGCGTGGCGAGCCGGTGCCCCAGCCCCCTTGATCCGAAGTGGACCCCGACCCAGGTTCGGTCCCTTTCGTCCTCGAAAATATCGACATAGTGATTGCCGCTGCCGACCGTTCCAAGCTGCTCGGCCGCCAGCTTCTTCAGGCTGTAGGCAACGGGCAGGTCCCAGGCCGGATCGTCGTCGAAAAGCGGATGATCGACTCTCTCCTTGTTCTTGCGCCCGATGCCGAATGAGATCGTTCTCCAGATGTCATCCATGATCTCATCTATGTTTGCCCTTACCTCTCCGGCAGGGATATCCAGACGGACGGCCTTGTTGCCGCAGGCGATGTCGTAACCGACCCCCGCCGGGTTCAGCCTGTCCCTGTAGGCGACCACGCCCCCGATGGGAACGCCATAGCCCAGGTGATGGTCTGCCATCAGCGCGACTGCGTCGGCTTCGCCCGCGCAATTCACAATCTGAGCGACAGCGTTGTCCAGCGGATCACCCCAAACGGGCACGCCGTGAATTATTTCAACCGTCATGAGTACACCAAAGAATGAGTTACGGGCGGTGCAGCTCGGTCACCTGATGCGTCTGGCGACAGGATCTCTGCTAGTCCGGCCTGACGCCTGCATACACGCCCTCCGGCAGGAGGCGAGGGCGCTCGCAGCGTGTCGACAGCTCTACGTGGCGGCCCGTCTCAGAGGCGGCCTGAATAGACTCCATTATCTCAAGAACATGCAGCGCCACTTCGCCGTTGGCACGGTGCTGCTCCTCTTCAACCGTGCCGACCGCCATGTCCGCCGGGCCGATTCCCCGGCTGTTGCCGGCATGGCCGAATCGCAGCGGCAAATCCTTCCACGAGTCGTCCGCGTGCGTTCGAACCTGCAGCGGCCCGCCGAAGGTGTTCGGATCGGGCAGGTTGAGTGTGCCTGTCTCGCCATACAACTCAATGCGAGGCAGTCCGGATGCCTGCGTATCAAATGTCGTGATTATGGTGCCGATTGCGCCGCACGCAAAGTCAAGAAGACCGGCAACGAACGTTGGGACCTCGACCTCTATTACTTCGCCCTTGTGGGGCTCGCTGTAGATCGTGCGCTCCGACCATGTAGCCCGCGCCGACCCTGTCACGCGCTTCACCGGCCCCAGCAGATGGACCAGCGCCGTCAGATAATAGACGCCCATGTCCAGCATCGGCCCGCCGCCGGGCTTATAGTAGAAGGCCGGGTTCGCGTGCCAGTACTCGTGACCCCGGCTCATCATGAACGCAGTGGCCGCCACCGGCGCGCCAACGATCCCTTCATCGAGGTACAGTCGCGCCGACTGATAACCGGCGCCAAGAAAGGTGTCGGGAGCGCAACCGATGCGAAGATTCTTCCCTTTGGCAAGCGCCATCAGCTCCCTGCCCTCGGCAAAGGTCGCGGCCAGCGGCTTCTCGCTGTAAACCGCCTTTCCCGCTTCCAGCGCCGCCTTGCCGACGGAGTAGTGGGCCGGAGGGGGCGTGAGATTGAGCACCATATCGATGTCCGGCGCGGCAAAGAGGTCCTCCGGCGGCAGGACGCGCAGTCCATACTTCCCGGCCTGGCTCTTCGCCGCGGCAGGAACTGCGTCCGCGCAGGCGATTATGTCGAACTCCGGCAGTTCCCGGCTGACTTCGATATACCTGGTGCTGATGATGCCGCAACCGACGAGGCCGACGCGCGCTGGCAATTTCATCTATGGTTTCCCTTCAGGGTTGGAGGCTATCATTGGCGGGCGGTCTTCTCGATATTCTTCAATCTCTTGCCGCCCAGATGATTCCCCTGCGCACGATCTCTTTGGCCTCCGGTACGTTGAAATCACTGGCTACGTGCCCTAAAGAGCAGTAAAAAATCCTGCCCTGACCCCAGCGGCGCTTCCACACGACCGGCATGACGGTACCCTCGATCCACGGCGCGTGTTCCCCGGAAAACGTTGTCGTTGCAAGCACCTCGTTACTGGGGTCGACGTGCATCAGGTACTGTTCGCTCTTCATCGCAAAGTCGTTCAGACCTGAAGTAATCGGGTCTCCGCGCTCGACGATATTGACGGTGTAGTCGATGATGTTCCCCGGGTGGGCTACCCACTGTCCGCCGACCATGAACTGATACTCGGTGTTCTGGCGAAAGGCGTCCGCCATGCCTCCGTGCCAGCCGGCAAAGCCTGCCCCGCTGGCGATCGTGTCCAGCAGGCCTTTCTCCTGCTCTTTGGTAATTGAACTCATCGTATACACCTGCGTGATGACATCGTAGGCGGCCATGCGCTTCGCGTCCGTGTAAACGTCGAGGGACGTCTCGACGTCTACGTCAAAGCCGGCCTCCTCGATCAACGGCGCGAATATCTCCACGCACTGCTTCGGTTCGTGGCCTTCCCAGCCACCCCAAACCATTAACGATCTCTTCGCCATCGGATTGTGACTCCTTGTTGCTGAACCTGGTCGCGGGTTTAGGCTGCCGGACATTGCTTCTTCGCCGGCGCGGATTCGCGTCTTGTCGGAGTTCAGGTGAACCGGCTTACTGCTGCGGCCTCCCTTTCGACGCGGTGAACACCGTGACGGCAAGTATAGCACCCGCACGGCGAAGCTACAATGAAAAAGCCCGATTGATAAGACGGATCGCCTCTATTTGGAACACGTCAGTGAGGGCACGCAGCCTGGCGATCGGCGCAAATCAATGTAATTGCAATTGGGGAGGGGCTGTCGGCTGGCTCATTGAACCTGCGTCAAAGAGTCAGCCGGCCATCTCTGGAGAAGGATCAGCGAAGCTCGAACTGTAACGGCATCCCACCCTTTGGATGCAGCGTAATTTGCGGGTCCAGCTGAGCGGCATAGCCGTCCGGAATGCGAAGACGGAAGCGTTGGGCAATCGCCGCGGCGACCAAAACGCTTTCCGTGAGCGCGAAGCCTTCGCCAATACACTGTCGCGGGCCGGCGCCAAAGGGAATGTAGGCAAAACGGTGTCGGCCCGATCTGTTTGCCGGACTGAACCTCTCCGGATCGAACGCCAATGGCCTGTTCCAGAGTTCCGGCAACCTGTGAGTTATGAAGGGGCACAGCGTGATGACAGCGTTCGCGGAGGTGGCGAAGCCGCCGATGACGTCTGCTTCGTTTCCCCATCGTGACAAGGCATAGGCAGGCGGATACAATCGCATCGTTTCATCGAGCGCTTGGCGCGTATAGACCAGTTTGGGAATGTCTTCAAACGTCGGCATCCGGCCGTTCAACGTCCGGTCCACTTCGTCCTGGACCTGCGCCTCGAATGCAGGGTATCTTCCCAGGCAATAGAAAAACCACGTGAGAAGAAGCGTTGTGGTCTCGTGTCCGGCAATGAGCAATGTGATAACTTCGTCGCGCAACTGCTTCTCGTCCATGCCCTCGCCCGTTTCCTCATCGCGAGCCGACAACAGCATTCCCATGAGATCGTTTCCCGGCGTTCCGGATCTGCGCCTCTGGTTTATCATGGAGTAGATCAGTCGATCGAGTCCGCCTACGTCGCGTGTTACACGGCGCGTACTGGGCCAGAAAGGTACTCTCATCGTGTACAGTGATGTGGGCGAGACGACCAGCTTGACAAAGAGCTCGTTCAGCCTGCCGAAGGCGTCACCCAATTCGCGGGCCTCGCCGGTAAGGTCGACGCTGAACAGCGCCCTGCCCGCGATTTCCAGGGTCATTTCCATCATTTCGCGGTCGAAGGCGACCACTTTGCCGGCGCGCGCAGACTGCTCCCACCGGGCAAACCGTCTCTCCGCGGCCGCCGTCATGATCTGGCCCATCTCTCGAATCTGGCCGCGGTGGAATGCAGGCTGGGCCAGCCGCCGTTGCTTCAGCCACGATTCGCCGTCGTTGCTGAGAAGGCCCTTCCCGACCAGTGGATCCAGCAGGAGGAAGGTAGGATGGGGCAGCTTGGCGAAGTTCTTGTAGTTGTCTTGCAGGATATATTGGTAGTGGTCGGGGTGTACGAAGAGATAACCCCACATGCGGGCGAAAAACCGGTACTTGGAGGCGGGTCCTGCCTCGTCTACGAACGCCTGTAAACATCCAAGCGGGTCCCGCCGCAGACGGTTGGCAGTGCCGAAGAAACGATTGGCTCTTGGGGAGGGAGGAACTGGTCGCCGCTTCATCGGGACGACAGCGTTGGTCATGATGATTTGCTCCTTAACGCAGGCTTCAAAGTACAAGACCCCGTCATCGACGGGGCCTTGCGGCGTCTGGTCCGATAGCAAAACTTAGAGAGCAATCTCCAGAGGTGATGCTACCGGACCAGTACTACGACTACAGTTATCCATAGGGCATCACCTCCTTGTGTTAGAGATACGCCGACAGTATTTCATAATTCCCCGATATTGTCAAACTCAGAGATTAGATGGTGCCTCTACTCTACTCTCCACTCTCTTTTCTCACTCCTCTCTCCTCGCCTGTTTCCCAGCGTCCACCATCACCCCTTTGTGCCTGCCCTCCTCGTCCGAACACGCGCCCCCTCCGCCTATCCCCTCAATCTCCGGTAGGGGCAGGCCTCGTGCCTGCCCTCGCACACGCCGCCCGCGCCGCCTATCCCCATCCCCCCCAAACCTCCGGTAGGGGCAGGCCTCGTGCCTGCCCTTGCGCACACGCCGCCCGCGCCGCCTCTCCCCATCCCCCTCAAACCTCCGGTAGGGGC
>VXMH01000071.1 GCA_009841235.1 Caldilineaceae bacterium SB0661_bin_32
GGCACAAGGCCTGCCCCTACCGGAGGTTTGCGGGGAAGGTGGTTTAGCCCCAATTTGGGGTGCACCCTCCGGTGACAACAGATTGACAATCAGGATCCGGCAAACTATACTATCTCCCCAACACATGACATCATCTATATTCAGGCCGTGTCCCCCGGAAAGCCACAGGGCCGACTTTATACACTTTTTGGCACCGGGGTGCTGCTGAGTCAGGCACCCCACAACGACCAGAGGAGGTCGAACGTGACCGAAACAAGATTGAGTCGTCGTAATTTCCTGCAGATGGCCGGCCTTTCGGCAGCGGGCGTTGCTCTCGCCGCCTGCGCTGCACCGGTCGCGCCCCAAGAGGGCGCCGGTGACATGGAAGGCGGGGCTGAGCCTCAGACCGTACAGTTTTACACGCTGGTGTGGCAGCCGGGCGCCGTAGAGGCCGCACAGGCGGCGATCGACAATTGGAATGCAGAGCATGGCAGCCGCATTACCGCCGAATACATCCAGGGCGGATGGGGCCAGGCGCGTGATTACCTGACTACGTCGATTGCCGGTGGGGTGACGCCTGACATCGTCCACGGCATTACGGCATGGGCCAACGAGTACGGCACGCAGGGCGGTTACCTGGACCTGACCGAGTTGATGAATAACTCAGGGCTGGTGGAAACGACCCATCCCAAGGCGCTTGACGCGGCCGTCTCCCCCCTGGACGGCAAGATTTTCAGTGTGCCCTGGTGCTGGGAAGTCGGGACGATGTACGTGAATGCGGACCGATTCCACGAGGCAGGATTTGAACTGCCGCTCGATGGCTGGACCTGGGACGAGTTCATTCCGGCTGCCAAGGAGCTCACCAGCCCGCCGGAATATTACGGACTGGCCGCCAACCTCACGGCGACACAGACGACCGAGGACATCATCGCCTGGATGTGGCAGACAGGCGCCGAGGTGATGGGTGGATCGGGACAGAACTGGGAGATCGACGTGCAGCCGGCGCGTGAAGCGCTGCAGTTGTGGCATGACATGCTCTGGGTGGATGACATTCTGTCCCAGGAAAGTTTCGGCGGCTCCAACACTTTGGAGGCGTTCGGACTGGGCATCTATACGATGCGCCAAACGGGCTGTTGGGCCAGACGTATCGTGATGGAGGCCGAACCGGAGTTCGAGTGGCACATGGTCCCGCTTCCCCATTACAAGCGCCACGCAAACAGCAGCGAACCGCAGACCTGGTCCGTGGCCACGGACGCAACTGCCAGAGGTACGGTCGATGCCGCATGGGAAGTCACTCTGTGGCTATCCAACGACGAGAATTCTTCTGCCATCGCCTACGGCGACTGGCTCTTCCCGACGAGCATCAAGGCGATGGAGGATCCCCGCTTTACGACGACGGAGCACGCCTGGGACGTGGCCCTGCGCGAGGTGGAGCACGGCGTCGGTTACCCCAAGCATCCGGCCTGGGCCGAGTTCGACGACCGTCTGCTGGGACCGAACATCCAGAAGTATCTGCAGAATGAGATGACTCTCGACGAACTGATCGATCTTCTGGAGGTCGAGGGAACCAAGATACTGCAGGAGTATCAGGCCTAGCGCGCCGTTGGCGAGGGGCAGAGAAGGACCTAAGCCGGCGGGTTAGCGAGCCGGAGCTCTCTCTATCCGGTCGCCGGAGCGTTTTCTCCCTTTTCCTGCGCAGATCAGTCAGGATACGCTTCGAATCGTCCGCAGCCCTGCCCTTTTCAAAGGGCAGGGCGCTGGATGCACAGTAGACAGGGGCTGCCCCTGTCTACTGTTTTGAACTGAAGTCCAATGCGTTCGCAGTTTCATAGTGCAGGCACCTGTTCGGGCCTGCGCCTGTTCTGTTTTGCCGCGTTCCCGGGTCGCCCTCTTTGACAGTGACCGCTCTCGCAGCCTGATCGTGGGTCACTGAAATCGGTTGGAGGCAAACGTGTCTACGAAAACGTTGTCCGTTCCCTTGCCCGAAGGGCTGGAACGCCTTTCGCGCCGCCTGAGCAACCGCCACATTACTCCCTACTATTACCTGCTGCCGACCGTCATTCCCCTATTGCTGTTGACGGTGTATCCGCTCTTGCGGGGGATCTATCTCGCCTTCACCCAGTACAATCTCTACAACAAAGATACAACCCTGGTCGGTACATTTAATTTCATTGAGTTGACGACGAACGACACGCTTTTCTGGGGGGCGCTGGCCAACAATATCATCTGGACCGTTGGCATCGTATTCATTACCTATATGTTGGGACTGTTTACGTCGATCGCACTCAACGAAAACATCCCCCTGCGAGGTCTATTCAGAGGGCTTGCCCTGATCCCCTGGGTGTGCCCGGCCGTGGTTGCCGCACTGACCTGGCGCTGGATCTTCGACCCGCATTTCGGGATGCTGAACTACGCCCTGATGGAGATTGGCCTTATCGACCGCCAGATCGGCTGGCTGGGCGACAAGAACACGGCCCTGGCGGCGACGATGGTCGTGGCTATCTGGAAACTGCTTCCCTTCTCGGTGGTGATGCTGCTTGCCGGACTGCAAACGGTGCCGGAGGAGCTTTACGAAGCGGGCGCGATCGACGGCGCCGGCGTCCTGGGGCGCTTCCGGTACATAACGGTTCCGCTTCTGAATCGCGTTGGCAAGATCGCCATCCTGTTGACCACGATCTGGGCCTTCAATCATTTCGACAGCGTCTACGTCCTCACGGGGGGCGGCCCGGGCGATACGACGATGTTACTTTCAATCATGTCCTACCTGAACGCCTTCCGCTTTTTCAAGATAGGCTATGCTTCGGCCGTCGGGGTAGTCATGCTGATATTGCTGCTGCTGCCGATCACGCTCTATACGCGGCAAGTGCTGGAAGACGTCGAATAGGAGAGGTTCTCATGGAACAGTTCGTCCGCCGCCGGCTTGTCCGCTATGTGTTAGCGTATGCCTGGCTGCTCATCATCAGCACTTTTACTGCGTTTCCCTTTTTGTGGATGCTGACCAGCTCATTCAAGGCGCGTCCCGAGATCTTTACGCGGATTCCCGTACTTTTCCCCAAGGAACCGACCCTGGCCAATTACAACTACGTGCTCACCGAGACGCCGGCCGGGCGCTACTTTCTCAACAGCCTCTATATCGCCACCGTTACGACTTTGCTGGCACTGGTGCTGACGACGCTGGGCGCGTACGCGCTGTCCCGGTTTCAGTTCCGCATGCGCCGTTCGCTGGGCGTGTGGCTGATCGCCGGCCAGATGTTTCCGGGCGTGCTGATGCTGATCCCGCTCTTCGTCACCTTGACGCGGCTCAATCTGGTCAACACGTATGCGGGTCTGATCATCGTCTATACGATGGGGGCGCTGCCATTTTCGACATGGATGCTCAAGGGCTATTTCGACACGGTTCCGCGCGAGCTGGAAGATTCTGCGATGATCGACGGCTGTAGTCGCGTGGGGGCGATTCGCCGCGTCTTTCTGCCGGTGGCGGCGCCAGGCATCGCGGCGGTGGCGCTGTTCGCATTTACGATTGCGTGGCAGGAGTTCATGTTTGCGCTGACGATGATGAAGGACCAGGAGAAGTACCCGCTCTCGGTCGGCATCAACTTTTTTGTGGGCATCGCCGGCTCGGTGGTATGGGGCAACATCATGGCGATGGCTGTGCTGATCATTGTGCCGGGCCTGATTTTCTTCCTGTTCCTGCAGCGCTACATGATCAGCGGTCTGACGGCGGGGGCGGTCAAGGGGTAGGTGCAGAGTCAGGCTGTTCGCGTCCCGCAATCGACATCGACAATTGAGAGTGGAACCATGACTGTCAACAGTAATCGCTATCTGCCTGGGGCGCATTCCCGCGCACGTTTTCTGCGTCTGGACGCGGCGACCATTCTCAAACGCTTCTACCTGTGCGAGCGGTCGCTGATCATCGGCCAGTCGGGCTGGCTGGCGGGCATTGCCGCGCTGGAAACGAAGATGACGCTGCCGCGATTCACGTGGCAGGATACGCTGACAGCGCACGCGCTGCGCGAGCGGGTCTTTGAGCTGCGATATCCGAGGCGGATGTTGGAGATCGGCGAAGATGCGCCGCTGATAGAGGTTTTCGACGAGTCAGCTCACGCGCCAAGTGCACAGGCTTTCATTCTCGCGCTTGCTCAAGTTTTCAAGCCCGCACTGTTGTCAGCCTACCGCAGCTACGTCAGTTGCGCCGACGACCTCAGCGACGGTCCGATTCTGCGCGCTCTCAACCTGGCGATCGAGGAGAAAGAGGCGCAGATCGCGTGGCTGGAGAGCCAGGCGGAAGCGATGGCCGGGTCTGAGCCTGAGCATAGACGGGAAGCGGAACGCTGGGCCTCGGCGCTGGCGGAACGGTTGGAACAGGTCGGTGGATTGACGCTGGAAACGCCTCATGCGGCGCCGTCGCCGAACGACCTGCCCGGACACCGTCCCTTCAAGCTGGCCGAAGTCCCGGCGCGGGACCCTCGTTTCCATCTGTGTCACTACTACTGGCCCGACATCGTCGATCCCAACTTTGCTTACGGTGAGGGGATCAATCTGCAGCTGCGGAGCGGCGTCAGCCATCTGAATGAGGTGTGGGCGGTGGAGACGGGCGGCGCTATTCTGCACGCCTTCGCCGACGATCTCGGCTGGGAATATATCTACGACGCCGCGCGCTGGACCTACGACGAGAGCCGCCACGTGCTGATGGGCTACGAGCGGCTGCGCGCATGGGGCTTTGCCCTGGACGAGATGCCGCTGGGGAGCTATATCTATGACAGCGCGGCCGGGCAGGAGCCGATCGTTCGACTGGGTATGCTGCACTACTTCGAAACCAAGAATATCGGCAACAAGGTCAAGCGGGCGGAGGCCTTCGCGCAGTACCAGGACAGGATGAGCCAGCACGACATGGAGTTTGACTGGGCTGACGAGACGATACACGCGGCCTACGGCAAGCGCTGGCACACGGCACTCCACGAGAAGTTCCCCGACCGCATCCCCGACATGGAGGGCCTGCACAGGCGCTGCGACGAGCTGGTCGCGGAGGAGATTGCCGCGGCCACGGACGCCGAACGGGCCGACATTCGTCAGGTTGCCGACGCCATGATCGCCAAGGCGGGTGAGGTCGGCCTGAAAGGTTCGGCCCAGGGAGCCCAGCCCTACCGAGCCTCCTAGACTCCTCTACAGACGACTCCTGACAGCGAAAGAGAGACGCTCCGATGACCAAGCCCGTAATCACCGTTGTCGGCAGTTTCGCCGTGGGCATGACCCTGCGGACGCAGCGCATGCCGGTCTTTGGCGAGACGCTGGTCGGTTCAGACTTTGACATGGGGCCGGGCGGCAAGGGCTCGAACCAGGCGGTCGGCGCGGCCCGGCTGGGCGCGCAGGCCCACTTCGCCGGCATCATCGGCGACGACAAGTTAGGGGAGATTGCAGTCGACCTTTACGCCCAGGAAGGGGTCGACACGACCTACCTGCAGCGGACAGAGGAGGTTGCCACGGGCGTCGGCTTCATCATTCTGAATCCCGAGGGCGAGAACGGCATCATTCTCGACATGGGCGCGAATGAGCTGATGGACGGGGCATTTGTCGACCAGGTCGAAGAGCAGATCGCACGCAGCGACGTGGTGATGTCGGTGTTGGAGATTCCGGTGGCGGCGGCGGCGCGGGCGATGGCGCTGGGCAAGAAACATGGCGTGCGCACGATCCTCAATCCGGCGCCGGCCACTGCGCTTGACGAGAGCGTTTTGCAGAATGTCGACTACCTGTCACCGAACGAGACCGAGCTGCGCATCCTCCTGGGGCTTGCGCCTGACGAGCCTGCAGACACCGCAGATTTGGCCGGGCAGCTGCGCGCCCGCGGGGTTGGCAACCTGATCGTCACAATGGGAGAGAAGGGCGCCCTGATTCTGACCGAGGACGGACAGGAGGAGGTGGCGGGCGTTTCGGTTGACGTGGTTGACACGACCGGCGCGGGGGATGCCTTCAACGCGGGCCTGGCGGTTGCGCTGGCTGAAGGGAAGAGCCTTGCGGAGTCCGTCGCGTTTGCGAACCGCTGCGGCGCGCTCGCGTGCCAGGCGCTTGGCGTGATTCCCGGCCTGGCGACGCGGGCTGCAGTCGATCGACCGGGCAGCGTATAGAGGAGAAAGCAGCCGGCTGCCTAGCGGCTTGCCGTCACCGTGCGCACCAGGATGCTCTTGCGCTTCTGCCCCTGCCCGTCAGGGTAGTTGAAGTCGGAGTAGGCCAGCAGCGCCGTACTTTCGTCCAGAGTCAGCAGGGCGGAATAGGAGCAGGTGTCCTGACGCCTTTCGGCTGGCTCGACCACCACCACCCTCTTATCCCATTCGAGACCGGCCGGATCGGCAGTGGCGCGAACGAACAGCCCGGGCCGGCCGTATGACGCCAGTGTTATCCCGTTTTCGAGCGTCAACATGCGCGGCCACACGCCGCGGTCGTCAAATACACGCGGATCGCTCCACGACTGGCCGCCGTCCAGCGAGCGGGACCAGTAGGATGGGCCGACCCCCAGGAGGTCATGGGTGCGCAACAGACACAGCACGGAGCCGTCCGGCATGAAGTTGAACTCCGGCTCGGTGAAGCCGTCGCGCCGGTCCGCGTGCGGGTCGGCCTCCCTGTCCGGCTGGTAGAGGATTTCGCTCAGAACATCCCAGGAATATCCCGCGTCGACCGACCGCAGATAGACAATATTGTTCGCCGGCTGTACCACGCCGTCGACGATTCGCTTCGTATGGATCGCTTCCCAAATGGAGCCATCCGGCGCCAGCTGCGAGCGGCCGTGGTGAAACGAGGGCCAGAAGGCGTACATGCCTTCGCGGACGATACGGATTTCGCCGGGCATGCGCACGGAGGCGGTCTCTTCGATCCAGTCCTTCGCTCCGCTGCGCAGGCGCAAGAAGCGCCAGCCAGATAGTTCTTCGGCCAGGTCGGCGGCACGGTATATGTGGGTTATGCGGGTGGGCGCATCCTCCTGGACCAATACCGGCTCTGGCAACGTCACCTCGGCACGGGGACGGGACTGCAGCTGCACCGGCAGCAGCCGGTCTCCGTTCGGCAGCAGGAGGCCGCCGCGGGCGTCGCGGGCTTCTACCGCCTCCCACGTCCGGCCGTCGTCGGCGGAGAGCGCGTGCCTGGTGGGCAGGCCGTAGGCGGTGACGGAATCGGCTTCGACGTGGAATTCGAGGTGGATGCGGCCGTCGGCCAGGCGTTCAAGGTGGGGGAACTGCCAAGGGCCCCACTCCCTTAACCCGACCGGAGCCTGGTCTATCAGGACCGGTTCGCCAAGCGTGATATGGGGCAAATCTCCCCCCTTTCTCTTTGCAGCGGCCGAATACAGTGCCTGTCGCGGCCATCCTCACAGCAAGCCAAGTTTCTCAGAGCGTTCGTGCACCGCTTCGGTAAGGCCGGGAAGGAAACGCAGGCGGCCGTCGGCGCCGGTGTGGCGCCTGTCGTAAAGGGCCGCGGTCTCATAAATGGTATAACCGTTGAGGCGTCCGGAGCGCCAAGTATACTCGATCTGATCGGCCAGCCGGCCGCCGTCGGTACCTGAAACTTTCACAGGCAGGCTCAGGTGCGCGGGCACGCGTGTCGTTGCGACTTCATCCAGGACATCCTGCACGAAGGCGTCGCTGAGGAGGCGTTCGGGCGTCCAGGCGCGGCCAAAGAGCGTCGTCTCGTCGGCCAGGCCTGTGCGCAGCCAGCGGCGCCAGTGGAATGTGATGTTGCCGGGGCGGGAACGCGTGCGCGACGGCGAGGCATCGGGGCGGAATGATTCGATTTCAATGTGGTGGTGCAGCGGCAACCCGGCCGCGGCGAGGCGCGCCCTGGCCGCATGCAGAAATTGATCATACAAGTCGCCGCGAACTTCGCCCAGTAGGACCGGATCGTATGGCTCGACATCGGGGTTGACGCCGTAGCGCCGTTCGTATTCGGCCGCGACCGGGGGGTTGAAGCCGTAGATGCCTGGTGAGTCGGTCCAGGAGCTGTGGCAGGAGATGCGCACGTCGAGGCCGTCGACGCCGGCGGCAATGCAGTCGCTGACCCATTCCATCCAGTGCGCCTGCACCTCATGATAGCCTTCGCACAAGGAACCGGAGACGAATCTGTTGCGGCCCTTGGCAAATGCGATCACGCCGTCAGGGGCGTTGGCTGTGTGGGTGAGGACATTGTCGAAAGCTGATGCGGAGTTGGATACGTCCAGGCGGACCATGGCCCCGCCCAGGCCAGTGTCGTATTCGAGGTCTCCGCTGCGCAGGTCGCGCTGCGGCCGCCAGATTGCCTTGTGGCTGGCGACGACGATGGGCAGGGGCTGGTCGTCGGGGCCAAAGGCGCGCACCATCTCCACCGCCGTGTTTGTGAACGTGCCCTCGCCGTCTTCGAAATTTGTCGCGACGGCGATGAAGGGGTCCAGAAGATTGAGACCGGTGATATTTAGGACGCGCACTTCGTCGCCCCGGCTGCTGACTGGATTGCCGTCGATGTCGACGACATCGCGGGGGCAGGACTCGACCCCTTCACTGACTTCAAACGCCAGGTCGCGTTTGCGGTATCCGTTGTTGTCGTCGCTGGTCCAAATCACCAGGTTTTCCGGTTGGATTCGAAGCGGCGTCGAATCCTTTTGCCGTAGCTGGATGCGTGTAACCGGTGTGCTGTCCATCCCGCACGGCAAATCTGCCTGACGGGCTTTCACACGCAGCTCCGGCCGCGCCAGCACCCAGGGGTCGACGTGATAGTGGCCGCCGATGCCGGGCAAACCGATGATTCCGTCCTTCGCCAGAACCGCTTTGGGATGTGAGTGGCTGACGCCGTTCTCATAGGGCTTGATGACGGCGTAGAACTCCATGCCTCGCTCATGGGCCAGCCGCCGTCCCACACGCATCGGATCGCCCAAGTTTTCGAGCGTTTTGGCCACGCCGCCGAGCGGGCCGTAGGCCAGGAACCACTCCCAATGACCGGCATGATAGTAGTTCCAGTAGACACGGCGCACACCCATCCAGTGCAGACGGTCGATCAGCTGCGCGACCAGATCTTCGGTGAATTCGATGCGTTGGCAGTCGTCGGGGAAGTCCACCAGGGAAGAGAGGAGAAAGGGACGGTCTTCCATTGTCATTTGCTCCAGGTGGTGTGCGGCCAGAGGCGGGTCTAGCTGAAGTCCGTGCGTTGGCCAGGAGATGGCGGTCAGTCGAGACTCATGCGGGGGTCGAATGCGTCGCGCAGGCCGTCGCCGACAAAGTTAATCGCCAGCACGGTGAGCAGAATCGCCATTCCGGGGGGTACCCAGATCCACCAGTGGCGTTCGAGGATGAAGATGGATTGTGCGCCGTTAAGCATATTGCCCCAGGAGGCAGTCGGGGGCAGCACGCCCAGGCCTAGAAAGGATAGACCGGCCTCGCTCAGGATGGCAGAGGCGACGCCGAATGTTGCTGCCACCAGTAAAGGCGCAAGTACATGCGGCAGGATGTGCTTGAACATGATGCTGCGGTCCATTACGCCCAGGCAGCGCGCCGCCATCACGAAGTCCCACTCACGCACTGTCAGGATTTGGCCGCGCACCAGGCGCGCAGAGCTTGGCCATCCAAAAAGACCGATTACCGCCATGACGTTGAAGATGTTGGGGCCCAAAATGGAAACCACTGTCATGATCATAATCAGGACGGGAAAGAGCATCACAATGTCGGTGATACGCATGATGATCATGTCGACCGAACCGCCATAGTAGCCCGCCAGCGTCCCCAGGAGAACTGCGATCAGGATAGAGATAGAGACAGCTACGAGCCCTACGGAGAGGGAGACGCGTCCACCGTAGACGACACGGGACCAGACATCGCGCCCGGCAATGTCGCCCCCTAAGATGTGTTCGGCGCTCGGCGCGGCGCGGGACAGGCCGGATTGGATATCGTTCGGAGGGTGCTGGGTTACCCAGGGCGCGGCGATCGCGAGCAAGACAATAACGACCAGAAAGACCAGGCTTGCCATCGCCATTCTGTGGCGTCGAAAACGGCTCCAGAAGCGGGCGCGGAGCCTGGCCGAGGAGGAACTCCGCGTCTCACTAAAGATTTCGTCGGACGCTGTTGCCGTTTGCTTCTCGGTCATCGACCTCAACCTTCTTCATAGCGGATGCGCGGGTCGGCCACGGTATAGAGCAGGTCCGCCAGCAGGTTGCTCAACAGGACCAGGATCGCCAAAATAAGGACGCCGCCCATCATCAGCGGATAATCTCGCATGTTGGTGGCATGCACCAGGGTCAGGCCGACACCGGGAAAATTGAACACGGTTTCGATGAGCACTGCCCCACCAAATAGGCTGGGGAGGCGCAGACCGAGAATGGTTATGATCGGCAGCAGAGCGTTGCGCAGTCCATGCCGCAGGATTACGACGCGTTCGACAAGGCCCTTTGCCCGCGCCGTCGTCATGTAGTCCAGGCTGAGAACCTCCAGCAGGCTCGACCTTGTATAGCGCAGCAGGCTGCCGGTCGTCTCATAGGCCAGTGCAAAGCCGGGCAGAATGATATGCGAAAAGCGGTTCCCAAAAGAGGGGTCAGCGCCCGGTGTGGTGACGCCGCCGGTCGGCAGGATGTCCATTTTGATTGCCACCGCATAGATCAGGAGCAAGGCGAAGAAAAACCCAGGCACGGCCACACCCGCAAAGGCGAAAGTGGTCAGTACGCTGTCGATCAAAGAGTATGGCTTCAGGGCGGAGATGATGCCCAAGGTGATCCCCGCGATGGTAGACACCAGGAGAGCGAAGATCATCACCGGCATACTGTTGCCCAAAGCGCGCAACATTACCTCGAATACTGGCGTGTTGAACCAGATCGAGTAGCCCAGATTGCCCCGAATCGCCTGCCCAAGCCAGAGCAGATAGCGTACGTAGATCGGTTTGTTCAGTCCCAGGGCCTCCTGCGCTTCCTGCAGGTCTTCTGCCGTCATGTTGCTCAGCTCGAAGGGGTCGATCATGGCGGAAACCGGGTCCCCCGGGGACAATGCGAATATCGTGTAGTTGATAATTGTAGCGCCGAGCAGGAGAGGGAAGACAAGGAGAATACGGCGCAGAACGTAAGTTGACATGTCGGTTGTGTGAAGTTCGGCCCTCCGAGGTCGCTACGACCCCGGAGGACCAGCGATTGTAAGAACCCTAGTGGTCACAGATCAGTGGCCATCCAATTTCGGGACCACATAAGTGACCATCGACCACGATTCACTGCCCCTAGGCAGACACATGGACGTTGACCCAGTCGATCCAGTCGGTGCGCGGACCGTAGACCGGTACGACGCCGCCGTTCTGCACGCGTTTGCTTACCACGTGAATGCCTGGAACCTGGGCGATTACACAGTGGCGCTGGAGGTCGGCGGCATACTCCTGCAGCCGCAGCGCGCCTTCGCGCAGCTCATCCGGGTCTTCGACCAGAATCAGTTCATCGACCATTGACACGCCCTGCTCATCGACATCACCCCAGCGCGGGTCAGTGAAGTTGTGGATGAAGCCGCCAGGCGTCAGGCCCCAACCATAGCCGCTGAAGAGCGTATCGAAGTCGTGCGGAGGGTTGTTGAGGATGTTGGTGTACTCTGCGGCCATGACGTGGAACTCGGTCTTGACGCCGACGGCATCCCACATCTCTCGCAACATGGCGTAGAGAGGCTCGTAGGTCGGCGAGAGCGACGACATCCCCAGGCGGAAGGTGTAGTCGAAGTCCCAGCCTCCTTCCTCCAGGAGCTGCCGGGCCTTTTCCGGATTGTACTCGTACCACTTGGCCGAATCGGGGCTAATGCCGTAGTCGCCGTACCATAACGGCGCCTTGGCGCCTTCGACGGTGCCGTAGAAGAAGTCCTGGGCGATCTGGTCGCGGTTCAGGGCAAGGCTCAGGCCCTGGCGGACGCGTTTGTCGTTGAGGACGTAGCGCAGGTTGTGGTACCAGGCGAACGCGCTGGGACCATGGTTGAGCACGATGTCGACGTGGTCCATCGCCTTGAAGCGTTCGTACTCCGACTGCGGCGTGCGGATGGCGATATGGCATTCGCCCTTTTCCACCGCGGCGGCCATCGCCAGCTGGTCGGTGTAGGGGACAAAGGCCAGCTTGTCCAACTGCGGCTTCCCGCCCCAGTAGTCGTCGAACGGTTCGTACTCGACGATCTGATCGGGAATGTAGTTGCTGACCTTGAAGGGGCCGGTGCCGATGCCCTGCTCCTTGGCGTATGGTGTGTTCTTCAACCCCTGCTGTCCCTGCTCGTCGATGCCCCAGGTGTCCTCCGGATACTGGCTAATGAGGTGTTTGGGCATGATGGGGAAGTTGAGGAGCTTTTCCAGGAATGCGGCGCGATAGGGGTTGGTCATGTGGAAGACGATTGTGTGGTCGTCAGGGGCCGAAATCCCCGTCACCTCGTCAGCCTCACCTGCGGAGAACTCGGTCATGCCTTCGATGATGCCCTTGAAGTGACGCACGCCGTTCCACTGGTTGACGTTCGGATGGCCGACAAGGCGTCCGATCGTGAACTCCACGTCGGCAGACGTGAACGGTGCGCCGTCGTGCCACTTGACGCCCGCGCGCAGATTGAAGGTCGCGTCATTGCCGTCGAACTCCCAGCTTTCGGCCAGTTCGGGCAGCCAGGTGGTATAGTCGGCGCTGATGTTGACCAGGCAGTTGTGCGTCAGACCGACCAGGTAGTATCTTCTGTTGCCGGCGTTGTGCTCCATCGCCAGCAGGTCCTGGTAGCTGGTCTTCTGCGGATAGCCGAAGACGAGGGTGCCTCCCAGGCGGTCCGATGCCATGGCGGCATCGTCGTCTGCGGCGGGCGCTTCTCCTGCAGGCGCAGCCGCCGGCGCGCAGGCCGCCAGGAGGCCGCCGGCTGCGGCGATGACCGACCCCTTGAGGAAGTTGCGGCGTGAGAAACCATTGGATTCGAAGCGTTGCATGTTGTTTCCTCCTGAATTCTACTGCGACTGTCGCAGTTGCCATGAACCGTGCGATAAGTCATTCACATCGTGTGAATCAGGTGAATTAACTTCCATTGTGTGCATTGGCTCCTCCTGGCAAGGGGTCAACTTCCGTCAACCTCCAAACTGGACCGGCAATTCCACCCTGAACTGCCAAAGCCGTCAGAAGTCCAGCTCCAGCAGGTAGATGCGTTCCCGTTCGTCCGGCGTCATGCTGTCGGGCGCCAGATTGGAGACGGCATAGCGCGCAAGGATGCGGCTGCGCACTTCGGCGTCGGTCGGAACCGGCATCCACCCATAGGGCATGCGGTCGTAGACAACCAGCAGCCGGCCCGGCTCAACCTCCAGCATCGACGTGTAAGACGTGGTCTGGTCCGGCTGGTCGAAATTGTGATGGACGGTGTAGTACTGCTCGCGGGTGACAGGCTCCAGCCCGTACTTGCCGGGGCTGATCTGATGGGCCTCGCCCATCTCGGAGTTGTGGTGGGCCATGAGGTCGAACGGCTCCCAGTGCTCGCCGCGCGGATCGGTTGAGAACCAGATGAAGAGGCCCGGACGGCCGCATGAAATCACCAGCGCGCCGTTGCTCAGCCGCTTCACTTGGGGCAGCACGCCCCAGGCCGGCAGGCGGTCGATAGGGGACCAACTCTTGCCTTCATCGCTGGAGTAGGAACGCGCCAGCAGCTGATCGCGGCCGCCGCCCATGCGGCCGACGCACATCAGGTCGCCGTCTTCCAGGCGTACCAGTGAGGACTCACAGAAGCCCTCCCAGGAGTCGGCGCCGTCTTCGGCGGTGGCCACGGTGGAGAGGTAGTGCCAGGTGCGGCCTTCATCCTCGGAGGTCATGACCACAGTGCTGTAGCGGTCGTCTCCTGCGAAGGTAAGGTAGGTGGTAGACAGATAGCGTCCCGGTTCCAGTTCAATCATGTGGGTAAAAGGAGAGATCTCCGCCCAGCGGGTGGGACTCTGCACGGTGCGGGCTTTCACGTCACGCGGCAGGCCTTCGATGCGCGCGCCCCACAAATCAACCGAGTACTGCTGGCCGCCCTTGCCGATGCGCCCGTAGTTGCCCACGAAGGTGCGCCACTGGCCGAGAGGAGCCGGCTTATAGGGCTGGTTGGGGCTGGCCAGTGAACCGTCGGACAGGCTGATGTTCAAGCGCCCGCTGAGGCCGGAAACATCGGCATGTTGCGACCATGTTGCGCCTTCGTCTTTGGAAAGCGAAATACCGTTTACGTTCGTCAGGTTTTCGGCCGAATCGGGGTTCTTGCTGTAGGAGACGAGCAACTCGCCGGTGGGAAACCGGCGGATGCTGGGATACCAGCAGAATCCGAGGCCTTCGGCTACGATGCGGGGTGTCCCTGCGGTGAATCGCAGCCCTCCCAGTTCTACTTCCTGTGCCATGTCGAGTTTCCCCCTTGGACTTGTTGGCAAGCCAACTAACGGCGAAGCGGCGGGCAGTTTACCGCTTGTGCTCTACAACTCCCCCCTTACGTGCCCCTCAATGCGAGACAAAGTCGGATTCTCGCTCGTGGGGTCCTCGCCACCGTAGAACCATGACGAAGGAAGAACTTTCAGATGGTGGCCGCGGTGACGGTGGCCCGCCATGTCGAACGGAAAGTGGTTGTACTGGATCAGGACCCGGTCTTCGGCGACATGGACGGCCGGGTAGGACCACATGCCGTATCCCTCCGGCAACGGCTTTACGGAGTCGACGTCGCATTCGACACCGCCCCCCGGCGCACCGTAAGCCCCTTCGGGACGGACCGTATAGAGAGGACCTGGTTCGACGTGGGTCTCTTCGTGCAGCGATTCCAGGTTCTGAAAGTGTTCCCAAATGCGACCCTGGTTGCGGCTGATGGCGGTCGACAGGCGTGTGCGGATCAAGCCCTGCTTGATCTCCTGCTCGCTCTGCTGCGTCCAGACGACGAGCAGGTGCCCCGTGCCGGGGAACTGGCGGATCTGGGCGGGGGCCTGCGTGCCGGCCAGCTGCGTCGGTTCGGGGCGGGTCCAGGTGTCGCCGTCGTCCTCCGACCAGGCTTGGTACATGCGTCCCAGCCGCGTGCGCAGGATCATCAGCAGCTTGCCGGGCGCGTACTCCACCAGGGTGGGCTCGTTGGTCAGCTCCCAGCGCCCGCCGTACTCCATGATGATGAGCAGCTCGCCGTCGCTGTTCTTCTGCCAGGTCTCGCCTTCGTCGTCGCTGTAGATGACATAGCTTGCGGTGAAGTGGGGATCGTAGAAGTGGGCGCTTGTCGAGACGAAGACGCCATCGACGTATCCGCCCGGGAACGGCGCCCCTTCCTGGTGAAAGCCGCCCTGGCCGATGCCGAAATAGACCGGCAGGAGGATGCGGCCGGACTGGGTGCGGATCATGGTGTCGTTGAGAGCGTGGGCTGCCAGCATCCAGTGGTTCATCAGCGTGAGGGCGGACCATGTCCTGCCTTCATCCTCGGAGCGCCTGAAGACCATCTGCGACTCGTACAGGCGGGTGGTGCCCGGCCGGGTGCGCTTTGTCGCCATGCCGATGGCGCCGCCGGAGAGGTTTACCATCGAACAGTTCTTGAGCGTGAGCGGGTCGCCGTTTTCGTCGAGCCCGTGGTAAGGCTCGCTCCAGGTCACGCCGCCGTCGGCGCTGACGGAGAAGTGTGTGCCGTTGCTGAAGAGGACACGGCCGCCCTCGAGGCCCACAAAGGCGTTCCCTGGGAACTGACCGTCGTGGAAGGCCAGCATCTCTTCGGGTCTTGTCATCGGTACATTGCTCATGTCTGCGGCCCTCGTTGCTCCTGGTTTATTGAACGACCCTGACGCCTAAAGGCTCATACTGTGAACGCCGCCCCGCCGCTACCCCGATTGGCTCCGTTGCAGTGAGATTGGCAGAGCAGAATCGGTATGCCGGATTGCCGATGCTTTTGTGCCGGAGGCGGCCGGTGCGGCAGGGTCCTGTTCTGTTGTCCTGCGGTGTAGATCGAGAAAGGGGCGAGGTCTGGAGTCAGCAAGTAGTTGCTTCCAAGAATGCCGCTCGGCGGTTCGTCATGCAACTCACCCCGGTCATAGGTCGCACCGTGTTACCAACAGTGCCTGCTTCTGAACGACTTTTATAGCATATTGCTGAATCGAGGTCAAAGGGCGAAAATTCACGCCAACCCCCGCTTCGCGTCCTGTGAAGCCCGGTTGACGAGGGTCGTCTCTCCTCCTATACTGGGAGTCCATCATCTCATTCGATGGAGTTGAGCGGTGGGGGTGGCCATGAGCAGCCCCATACAGCGACAGGAAGCGAGGCTTTCTTAGTCCTTGACGCCCCTGTTTCCTTCACTCCTTTCAACACACGGGAATCACAAGCTATGACAGTTCTCTACTTACGCGCGCCAACCGGACTCGACGGCGCTTACCCCGATTTCGTCAAGGCGATCGACGGACGCTTTCCTTACGAGGTATACGATCCCGACGGGCCGATGGCAGAACAGTTCGAGGGCGTCTCCGTTGTCATTGACCCCGGCGGCGCGGTGGGCACGAGGGCGCTGATCGACGCGGCCCTGGCCGCGGGTGTGAAGCTGTGGCATGTCACCACCAACGGCACCGACCACGTTGACGTGGCCTACTTCCTGGAGCAGGGGCTGCCGCTGGCGAACTCTCCCGGGCGGTTGAGCGCAGTGCCGCTGGCCGAACACGTTGTCATGCTGATCCTCTGCTTCGCCAAAGACCTGAAACACAATCGGGCCGATGGCTGGCAGCGGGCGATGGGGGAGGAGCTGGCTGGCAAGAAGCTGGGGCTGATCGGATTTGGCGCCAGCGCACGCGAGGTGGCGCGGCGGGCTTGGCCGCTGGGTTTACGCATCATGGCGATCGACGCGGTTGCGTTCCCGCAGGCTGAGCTGGACGAGTTTCACGTCGAGTTTCTGGGCGGGCCGGAGCAGATGGATCACGTTCTGGGACAGGCAGACTATCTTTCTCTGCACGTCCATCTCAACGCGACGACGCGGCACATGATCGACCGACGCGCTCTGGAGTTGATGAAGCCGAACGCGGTCCTGCTCAACATCGCCCGCGGCGGGCTGGTTGATGAGGAGGCCCTGGTGGAGGCGCTGCAGCAGGGCGGGATCAGGGGCGCAGGGCTGGACGTCTTTGAGCAGGAGCCGCTGCCGGCCAACCACCCGCTGCTACAGCTGGACAATGTCATCCTCACGCCCCATTCATCGGGTCTTACGCCGGAGACGCCTCAAAGGCGGATGGAGGCGGCGGTGGCGAACGTGGAGCGCATCGCCAAGGGGCTGCCGCCGGGCGATCTGGTGACTGAATTGGTGCGATGACGCTGGAGAACTGTAAGAGCTTGAGCAGTACCCTTTTTCGTCTGGCGCCGTGATCGGCAAGGTGTAACCGGGGGCCAATTTCAAAGGAGAGACAATGACGAGATTCAAAGTGGCCATGGTCCACATGGACCCGGAGGAGCTGCCCGAATGGGTTCCAGAAACGATGGCGAGCCATGACATAGAGTTCGTATTCCAGGAGTGCGAGACGCGTGCGCAGCTGGCGGCGACTGCAGAAGATGCCGATGTCGTCTGGATCTTCGGCGGAAGTCACATCGTGACCGCCGAGAACGTGCCCGATCTGCGAAAGTGCGGCGCGCTGATCCGCACCGGCAGCGGGACCGACAACATTCCGATCGAGGCCGCGACCGCGCACGGCATTATCGTCGCCAACACGCCGGAGGCATTCAACGACGGCGTGTCGGACCATACGATCGCGCTGCTGCTGGCCGTCGTGCGTCAGATTGCCCTTCAGGACCGGAACGTGCGCGCCGGCACCTGGGACCGCTACGCCGGCTTTCCGGGCTGGCATCTTCAGGGGCAGACGCTGGGGCTGATCGGTTTCGGGCATATCGCCCGCCTGGTGACGCGCAAGCTGAGCGGGTTCGAGATGAAAGTGCTTGCGCATGACCCATTCGTGAGCGCAGAATTGATGGCTGACCACGGCGTGCAAGCGGCATCCATGGAGCAAGTACTCTCCGATTCTGACTTTGTTTCACTGCATTGCCCGCTGCTCGACGAGACCCACAAACTGATCGGAGAGCGTGAACTGCGTCTGATGAGGCCTCAGGCAATTTTGATCAATACTTCACGCGGCCCGGTCGTAGACGAAGTGGCTCTGTTCCGGGCGCTCACCGAGGGCTGGATCGCGGCCGCCGGTCTTGACGTGTTGGAACAGGAGCCGCCGAACAGGGACAATCCCTTGTTCAGACTGGATAACGTCGTTTTCACGCCGCACATCGCCGGTTACTCTGATGAGTCGCTGGATAACAGCTGGCGGTTTTCGGTCGAGACCATACTCGATCTGGCGCAGGGGCGCTGGCCCCGTTCTTACGTCAACCCCGGTGTGAAGCCGCGCTGGCAGCTGCAAAGGAGATGAGGGCATGAAGGGATTGGAACTTAAGAAGCGCCTGCATGGAGGCGAGCACGTCTACGGAACATGGTCGGCGTCGACCGATCCGCTGGTGGCGGCGACGGTGGCGCAAGCCGGCTTCGACTGGATGAGCATCGACATGGAGCATTCGCCGCGCAACGTGGAATCGTTGCGCTACATCCTGTGGATGGTCCGGGAGACGCCGACGGCGGCGATGGTCAGAGTGAAGGACAACCGGCCCGATGAGATGAAACAGGCGCTCGACAATGGCGCAGACGGGGTCGTCGTTCCGCTGATCGAGTCTGTAGAGGACGCCCGCCGGGCGGTGGCGGGCTGCAAATATCCGCCGGACGGCGTGCGCGGTTACGGGCCCTTTATGCCATCGTTCGGGGGCGATGATCGCGCCTATCAGAGTACCGCCAATGATGAAACCCTGGTGTTCATCCAGATCGAACATTACAGCGCCGTCGACGTTATTGAGGAGATCGCGGCGCTTGAAGGCGTTGACGGCTTCATCATCGGGCCGAACGACCTGACGCTTTCGATGGACATCTTCGGCGCGTGGGAGAGCGAGGCGTTCATCAGCACGATTCAGCGGATTGTCCGGGCCGGCGACGCCAACGGTGTTCCAGCCGGCTTCCCGGTGGATGTGCTGGGGGGAGCCGAGGCCGGTATCGCCTGGGTAAAGGCGTATGCGCCGACGCTGCGGTTGTTGACGATTGGCGGGGATCTGGGCTTCGTCTCTGCCGGCGCCGAGGCCGCGTTGCAGCAGATCAGGGCCCCAAACAGATAATTGACACTCGGTGCTTCTTGACAGACTGAGATACCGTACTCGTCTGTAGGAACATAGAGCGAGAACGGTGATTCTCGATGATATTCAGGGCAATCGCATCTAATTTGGAATGCCGACATTGCCGAGGTTAGCCAGAGGGTCCACGAAGGGCAGGCACAAGGCCTGCCCCTACCGGAGGTTTGAAGCCGCGAAGCAGATTCTTTCGGTCAAAAAACTGTATGTCCAAAGATGTATTCGGGCCCCACAATTGGCCGATAGGTGACCAATATTCAAAAACTTCCCTCTCCGCTAACCTTCGATGTCAAACATCCGCGCCGCGTTGCCGCCCAGTATCAGGTTTTTCTCTGCTGTCGATAGGAAGTCGCAGTGCAGGCGGATGTAGTCGACGGACTGTTTGTACGTGCACCAGAAACCGCCGCTGTAGGGCATGTCCGATCCCCACATCAGCTTTTCCACGCCGACCTGGTCGATCAGCCATTTGAGCATCTCCTGTCCTGCGCCGTAGGGGTACTCGGGCCACTTCGCCTGCATCAGGATTTCGGCGTTCATGTGGGGCCGCTTCAGCAGCGCTATCACCTCGTCGGGAATGCCGATTTCGTGGATGATGGCGGCCGGCACCAGCCCGTGCGTGATCACGGACGGGATGTCATCGTGGACGTCCGCCCAGCGGCTCAGCTCGCCGACGCGCTCCATGAAACCTGCCACCCGGTCCTGCTTGCGGGCGTCGATATACCAGAAGATGGGAATCCCCAGGCGGCGCACCAACTGCCACAGCGGTTCGAACTTGGCGTCGTCGATCCGGTCTACATAGCCCCGCAACGCGAACAGCTCCACGCTGAAGTAGAGCCCCGTGCATCCCAGCTCCGTCACGGAGCGTTCAAGTCGCGCTAGCTCCTCCGCCTCATGCCCTTCGGTCTCCCGAATCTGTGCCAGTGCGATGAAGCGATCTGGGTAGCGTCGCATCGCCTCGGCGTAGTACTCGTTGATGTTGGCGCCGTAGACGTGGTCGCTCTGGAGTATCCCCCGGTCCACGCCTGCGACCTCCATTTCGGCGATCATTCTTTCCGGGGTCGCCTCCAGGTTCTCCAGTGCGGGGGGATAGAACTGCATGACGTAGTCGACACCGTCCACGGTGAGCTCAGCCTGGCCGTATCTGCCGAAACGGAAGTTGAGGTCGGGCATGGCGTTGATGTCGTCGGAGGGGAAGTCGAGCAGCGGTTCTTTGACGCGGGCGCCGTCCTTCTTGCGCCAGAAGTCGGTGAAGTCGCGCAGGTGGTACTGCCACAACTTGAGCGTGAGCGCCGCGCTGGCCGCGCCTGAGCCGGTGGCAAAGCGGCGGAAGATGTGGGCGTGGGCGTCGATGACGGGCGTTTTGTTTTCTTGTTCAGGTTCGACTTGCCGCCAGCCTCCGCCGAAGAACTCCATCTTTCTTTCTGTGGTCATCTTTTCTCCATCCAGGACTGAAAGTCGCTTTGCCGCCAGGTGTATTTGGGGCGATAGCCCAGCAGGCGGGTCGCCTTCGCGTGCGACCAGAGGGTGGCATGGCCTTCCAACGGCTCTTTGAGGGGTATATCCGGGCTGGCTGAGTCTGCTTCCTCTTCGCCAAACGAGCTCCGTAAACGGTTGATAAGCAGGGGCGTCGGCTCTCTGGAGCAGGTGTCGTCACCGTTGATGAGAAACAGTTCGTGCCTGATCGTGTCATTTTCCAGGGCCAGGCGGAAGGCCTGCGCGGCGTCGCGGGCGTCGGTAAAGGCCCACAGTATACTGCGGGGCGCCGGCGGACCGGGCGACGGCCAGCCGCCCCCGGCGTCCTCAATTGTCTTGCGATAGCGCCTGTTCCACAGCTCTTCGACCGTGAACTGCTGCGCCCAGCCGGAGCGCACGGCCACTTCGGCGCCGGCGCGTTCGAGATACCAGTTGTTGTTGATGCGCAGGCAGATGGTCTGGATGCCGAAGGCGTCGCTGTAGCGCTTGCAGGTCAGCTCGCCCAGCAGCTTGCTCAGTCCGTATTCGTCCTGCGGTTCACAGGGATGTTCTTCGTCGATGGGAAGATACTGGGGCAGGATCTCCCGCTTTTGGAAGGAGAAGCCGGTGGCCGCGCCGGAGGAGGCAAACACGACTTTGCCGATCCCGGCCTGGACGGCCGCTTCAAGGACATTGACGGTGCCGATCACGTTGACGTTGAGCAGCTGCGCCGGCGTCGCGCGGCCCGGTCCCGGTATGGCCGCGAGATGGATCACGGCGTCCTGGTCCTGGCAGGCACCGGCAAGCCGGGCGGTCTCCATGATGTCGCCCTGGACGAAACCGGCCCCCTCCACACGCGGCGCGGTGCGGCTGAAGCTGGACACGGAATGGCCGGCCTGGAGCAGCTCTCTCAGGACATATCCGCCAATGGTGCCGCTGCCTCCGGTTACGAGGATTTTCGACATCTTATGTCTCCCAAGCGATCCAAAGATCATAGCGCGAGGCCGTCGAGTTCGTTAATCGTTTACTCTCCCTCTTCCTTCGTCTCCTCCCAAAGCTCATGCACTGCCGCGACCTGCCACCAGGCCGGCCCCACCGGCTTTTCCAGCAGCATCGGCCTGATGAACGCGGCCGCTTTTTCCAGGCCCTCCTGGATCTCAATGTATTCGCTCTCCATTTCGAGGGTCAGGATGCCGGTGTAGCCGATAAACCGCAGAGTCGAAATGACCTCGCGCCAGGTGCGTTCGTCGTGGCCCCAGCCCGGTATCGTGAACGTCCAGGAGCGATTCTGGTACTGCTTGAGGTCGGTCGAGTCGAAGTAGCCGCGCAGCCTCAGATTCGGTTCGTGGATCAGCGTATCCTTGAGATGAACCGCCTGGATGAGGTCGCTCAACTCGTGGATGGCGGCCAGCGGGTCTATTCCCTGCACCCACATGTGCGAGATGTCATAGTTGCAGGCAACCACCGGGCCCAGCTCGTCGCGCAGGCGGCGCAGCTTGACCGGGCTGTGGATCATGTCGTTGATCTGCATTTCGAAGCACAGCGTTACCCCGTGGTCGGCCGCGATTTTGCCATGCTCCTTCCAGTAGGGGAGCAGGCGCCGCTCCCACTGCCATTCGAGGGCGTCGCGCAGAAAGGGCAGGTCTGTGTTGATGATCCAGGCCGGCAAGCTATCGCCCTCGGCTCCTTCGGGCAGGCCGGCCACAAGGGCCAACCGTGTGCAGCCTATCTTCTCCATAAGGGCGCACGTCTTGCGGAATTGGCGTGAATAGTCCTGTGCAATGCGGCGGTCGGGCACCAGGGGCGTCCCGTGTCCGGCGAAAGAGTATATTTCGAGGCCGTAGGAGGCGTAGATGTCGAGCCAGCGATTAAGTTCCCCCTGATCTGCGAGCAGTCTGTCGACGTCGCAGTATTTTCTGGCCGCGGGACCGCCCGCCGCCACCTCGACTGCCTGTACGCCCTGCTCCTGGCAAAACTTCAGACCCTCTTCGAAATCGAACATATTGATAAAGAAGGTGTTCATGCCGAGTTTCATAGCGACTGCCTTTCGCGTGGAGACCGGATGCGGCCTGGGAACTTTAGGCCCGACCTGCCAGTTCGCTGGCGCCGTTGCGGCGAATATCTCGCCTTGGCACGGTCATCATAGTAAGGTCGGCGCAGTTCGTCAATCACCTGAATTTGCCGACCGGCAGCGGTTAGCGCAAATTTGCAGGTCGTGTATACTATGCCCAATCCACTCGCCACAGTCCACTGAGATCATCCGCCTGCCACGCACCAGGAGCACAAGAGATGACCCAAACGCGGAAGATGGAAGGCAAGCGCGTACTCGTGACCGGCTCCGGCACCGGAATCGGCCGCGGCGTTGCCCTGGAGTTTGCCCGCGAAGGCGCGGCCGTTGTGCTGCACTACGCCCACAGCGAGGCCGGCGCGGCCAGCGCTGTTGACGAGATCCGGGACGCCGGCGGCAAGGCCGAAGTCTTCCAGGCAGACCTGGCCGACATCGACGAGGTGAAAGGGCTTGCTGACAAGGCGATCGATTTCCTCGGCGGGATCGACGTACTCGTGAACAACGCGGGCATCACCATGAACAGGCCCTTTCTCGACGTGACGCCCGAACAGTTCGACACGCTCTACAACGTGAATATCCGCGGCATGTATTTTCTGACCCAGGCCGCGGTACCTACCATGATCGACCAGGGCGGCGGCGCCGTGATCAACCTGACCTCGGTCCATGCCTTTGCCGGGATGACCGAGCACACGATCTACGCCGGCACCAAGGCCGCGATCGTGGGATTCACGCGCGTCCTCGCCCTGGAGCTGGCGACGAGAGGCGTGCGCGTCAACGCCATTGCGCCCGGCTGGATTCTGGTCGAGAATCATCTCAAAGTGCTGGGGGAATTCGACCAGCAGGCGGCCGGCTCCACTATTCCGGCCGGTGTAATCGGCGCGCCGCACGATATCGGCAAGCTGGCCCTCTTTCTCGCGTCCGACGAGAGCCGCTACATCGTCGGCCAGACGCTCGTCATCGACGGCGGCATGCTGGCGATCATGCCTCTTTCCGGCGACTTCCGCGACCCGCGCCAGGAACAGTGGGGGCAGGGTTACGTGCCCGGTCTCTGACGAACATACCCCGCGCAATACCGAAGGAGAGCGGACTATGCTTTTCAATCGCGCCCGCGCAATCGACTACATGAAGGAGTACGGGCTGGATGTCCTGATCGCGACATCGCCAGTGAATATCACCTATTTCACCGACTACTACTGCTGGCTCGACCCGCTCTTCAAAGAGTACATGATGGTGCCTGGGGCATCCTCCAACCTGGCTCAAGCCTACGCCGTCTTCCCGCTGGAGGGCGAGTCGGCGCTGGTCGTCAACCCGCTGTTCGCCGCCAACGCCGAGGAGCTGTGGGTGAAGGACCTGCACATTTTCGGCAGCGCCGGCCTTGACGAATCGCTGCCTGCCGGCGAGCTGCCCCAGTCCTTACACCGTTTCCAGGATTTCCTCCTTTCCCCGCACGACAATGCCACGCCGACCGACGCGCTGCTCAGCATCCTGAACCGGCGCGGGTTGACGGACGCGCGCATCGGCCTGGAGATGGAGGGCCTGCCGCCGGAAACAGATGCGTTGATCAGGCGGGCGCTTCCGGGGGCGTCGCTCAGGAACTGCGCCGACCTGATTCGCATGATTCGCATGGTGAAGAGCGCCGAAGAGATCCGGCGCCTGACCCGTTCCGCCGAAATCAACGAACAGGCTGCGATGGAAACTTTGGCCACCGCCCGCCCGGGGCGTCCGGTCTCCGAGATGGCGGACCACTACCGGGCGCAGGCGGCACAGATGGGGGCGGATTTCGATCACTTTGCCTTCGGCGTGCGCGGACTGGGAATGACGACCGAGACCAACTACCGGCTGGCGGCAGATGACGTCCTATACGTCGATTACGGCTGCATCTACCGGTACTGCTTTTCCGACAGCGGCACGACCCTGGCGATGGGAGAACTGCCGGCCGAGTTGAGCGAGCGTTTTGCAGCGTTGCGCGCCTGCATGGATGCCGGCGGAGAGGCGCTGCGGCCCGGCGCGAAGGCGTCAAATGTAGCAGACGCAATGGTCGCAGCACTGCACGATCGCGGCATCACGGCCTCCTTTCCTCATGGGCACGGCGTGGGCCTGGAGGTGCGCGACTACCCGGTTCTCGTCCCCGACAACGGGCTTCGCATCAAGGATGACTGCGTAGACCTTCCGTCCGACCTGACCCTGGAGGCGGACATGGTCCTCAACCTGGAGGCCCCGCTCTTCATGCCGGGCGTCGGCTCTCTGCACATCGAGCAGTCGTACGTCGTGACGCAGCACGGTAGCCGACCCCTCGTTGAACAGCAGAGGCGGCGGCCTGTGGTCATTGGACAGTGAACCGAGGCCGCCAACCACGCCAGCCGCGACTGCTCTTGACCGGTGACCCGCCATGATGGTACTGGCGCTGCGGCGCAATTTGAGCAAATGGCAGCCAATGGCATTTGTGGTTGTCGGCCTGGTTATCACCGTTGCGCTGATCGCGGCAATTCCTCTCTTCACAACTGCGTCGCTGGACCGGTTTCTCCGCAGCGAACTGCATGCGCAGGACTCTGAACTCCCTCTTTCCAGCCTGCTCCTTGTGCATCGCGTTCCCCTTCTGAGCTCGACTCCGCTCGAACAGTACAGGCGGGCCGACGTCTTCATTCGTCAACGCGCTACGGAGCTTCCGGGCCTGCCGCTCACCCGCATGACCCGCTACGGCTCGACGCGCGTCCTCAAGTTCCTGGCCGCTGCCGACAAGGAGCTGCCCGAAGACCTGCGCCAGTATCAGTCGGCCGGGCTGGCCTTTCTGACCGGTCTGGAAGAACACGTGGAGATCGTGTTGGGCGCATCCCCGGGACAGGTGGACCCGGCCGCAGCCGGAGGCGTCATCCCGGCCTGGGTCAGCGAACGCTTCTACTACGACCACGATGTTCAGGTCGGCGATCGCGTTCTCTTCGGCCTCGACAGTCCTGATAATGTTGCTCCCGTCGAAGTGCTGGTCAAGGGCGTGTGGCGCCCGGCCGACGCGGATCGCGGCTTCTGGTTCGAAGAGCCGGACGCTTTCGCCTTCTACTTCATCGTTTCCGAAGCGGACTTCATGGACCGGGTGGCGCCAGTTCTGGGCGACCAGGTTCGAAAGTACGCCTGGTTCCTGCTCTTTGACGATAGTGAATTCAGGGTCGACAAAGTGGCTCCCATGCTGGCGGCCATTACACGCATTCAGGCCAGAACATCCGGCATCCTGTCCCACGTCGACCTCACCGCGCCGGCTTACGAGCTGCTGCGAAAGTACGCCGAACGGGCTGCCGCGCTGCGGACCTTTTTACTGCTACTGAGTCTGCCTGTGCTGCTTGCCCTTTTGCTCTACACCTTAATCTCATCAGATATCATGGTGGCTTCGGATGAGAGCGAGATCGTCACGCTCAAAAGCCGGGGCGCGTCCAGTCTGCAGATCGCAGGTCTCTACCTGCTGGAAATGCTCGCGATTGGCGTGCTGTGCCTGATCGCAGGGCTGCTGGCGGCCGGCGGAGTTACCCAGGGGATGGGTCAGGTCTACCGTTTTCTGACCTTCGCGGCCAGACCGCTCCTGGACCTCTCCTTTTCCACACAGGTCGCCATGTACGCCGGGGCTGCAGTTGCTCTGGGTATCGGCGCGACGCTGTTTTCTGCCGCCGGCGCGGCCAGGCGCACAGTGGTTACGCACCAGCGCAAAACAGCGCGCGAGGAGTTCCTCAGTCGCGCCCGGCGTAGCGTATGGCTTCCCTTTGAACTCCTGTTCCTTGCCGGCGTCATCTACGCTTACTGGCGCCTCCGGCAACAAGAGCAGGGGCTTCAGGTCACGGAAGGCACGTTTGTAGATCCGCTGCTCCTGCTGGCGCCGACGGTATTTGTCGCCGCGGCGGCGCTGGTCTCCTTGCGCGGGCTTCCGGCCATCACCGGCTTGTTGGGGCGGGCGGCGAGCCGCTTCATCAGTGTGCCGCTGTGGCTGGCCATAGCGCAGATCTCGCGGCGCTCAGGCAGCAATCGCGCACTTCTATTTCTACTGATCTTTACGATTGCACTCGGTTTCTTCAGCGCGACATTCGCCGGCACGCTAGATACGCACTATGCCGACGTGGTCCGTTACGCCGTCGGCTCCGACCTGGTCATCCAGGTGCAGTGGGAGCAGGTGGGCGGAACTTCCGAGCAGCGCTGGCGCCATCCTCCTTTCGCCGTCGTCCAGTCGATTCCAGGCGTGGAGGCCGCGACGCGTGTGCTGCGACAGCCGGTTTTCGTCGATGGAATTGAGGGGAACGTCAATACTACCGTGCTGGGGATCGACCGCGCCGAGTTCAGCCAGGCCGGCTGGTGGCGAGATGATTTTTCCCAGGAATCTCTGGGCGCGCTGACCAACAGGCTGGCCCTCAACTCGATGGGCGTTCTCGTCAGCCGCAGCTTCATCGAGGAGACAGGCTTGCAGGTGGGTGACGACCTGTTCGTCTTCGTGGAGGGAATCAGCCGGCCCATTCGTTTCAGCATCACCGGCGTCCTCAGCTATTTCCCAACGCTGTATCCGGAGGACGGGCACTTCTTTGTTGGCAATCTGGAACACATCTATCGCACGATTGGAAACCGGCCATACAGTATCTGGATGAGACTGGACAGCAGCGCCGACCCGGCGGCGATCCTTGAGATTCTGCGCGCCCGCGGGTTCATCATCACCGCGGCGACGGACAGCCGCTGGGAGACCGCCGTCTGGCGCACCGACCCGCAGCGCACAGCACTGTTCGGCATCCTGTCTCTCGGTTTCGTCGTCGCGACGGTCATCTCCGGGCTGGCGTTCCTGTTGCACTCGCTGTTTGCGCTGCGGCAGCGCATTCTGCAGTTCGGCCTGCTGCGGGCCATCGGACTGTCGACGGCACAAATTACCGCTGTCGTCGTCTTTGAAAAGCTGTTCCTGGTGCTGCTTGCCGCTGTGGGTGGCACGCTGATCGGCGCGCTGACCGCCGCGCTCTTCGTCCCTCTGCTACAGATCGGAACGGCGGTGCATGGCTCGACGCCGCCCTTTGTCGTTGCCCCGGCCTGGGGGCAGGCAGTGAAGATCTATCTTGCCTTTGCCATAATGGTGATCGTGACACTGGCAATCGTAGTTGGGCAGTTGCGCCAGTTACGCATTTACGAAGCCATCAAGTTAGGCGGGCTGGAATAGGGCCGGCGCCAGACCGGGACTGGCCATTCGCAATTTTTTGGGAGAAGGCGCGTGTCGCGGTCTTGAGAGAGCGCTGCGTCCATCTCCTTGGCGGCCCAGGCCCCAAATGAGCAATGAATGTAACGAGGGTTGCATTTTTGACACAGGCAATAAAATAGAGCATACTGCGGGCCGTGGACTGGAAACGGCCCGCATCTCCCATTGGCATATTCTCGGGCCATATAACCAGCGGGAAGTTCATTTCTCTCCATACTAATTTCCATGCGCGTTTAGCGCTCCACAGTTGACGCCGATGTCCTGTACAAGGGGGTGGTGGCCCGCGCAATGAACTGAACCGTGGCGCCTGGTAGACAAGGTGCACGTCGGTCTGCTTCGCCATCGCAACCACGTTGCTGCAACCGGCGGCGGGGCGGCCCGATGAAACCATAACCCTTCCCATTTTTTCCTAATCACAAGGAGAGTCAATTCACTATGATGTCGAAAAAGTATTCGCGACGCGATATGCTCAAGTTGACCGGCGCGGCCGCCGGCGCAACGCTTATGGCGGCCTGTGTGGCGCCTCCGGCTGCTGCACCGGCTGGCGGCGACGCCGAACCGGCGATGGGCGCCATGCGCAAGACGATCCGCTGGTGGGACAACTACAACGCCGAGCATCCACTTGGCGCCACCCTGATCAAAGAGGTTTTCTCCGTCTTTGAGCAGGAGAATCCCGGCTGGGACGTCGAGTTCACCTTTGTCACCAACACTGAGCTGGTGCCGAAGATGATCACTTCCCGGATGGCCGGGGAGCCTGCCGACCTGTTTGCCAACTTTGCCGGCCGCGGCAGCCTGGCCCATGCAGGCTACACGCTTCCGCTCCAGGACTATGTCAAGGAGTGGGGCCAGTGGGACGACATGATCGACGGCTTCCGCAATCTCTGCACCGTCGGCGGCGACCTGATCGGCTACCCGGCCCTCTGCGGCACCAAGATGTACATCTACCGCAAAGATTTCTTCGATGAAGCCGGTCTCGACGCGGACAACTTCCCGGACAACTGGGATGACCTTCTCGATGCCCAACTCAAGCTGACGCAGCGCGACGGCGACGGCAACATCACGCGCGCAGGCATGCGGATGGGCAAGACGTGGGACTGGGAGCAGATGACGGTCAACGCCTATCAGAACGGCGGCGGCGAGTTCGACCAGAGCGATCCGCTGACCGGCAAGTGCACGGTTAACGCGCCCGAGTTTGCCGAAGCCTTTAGCTGGAACCTGGATCTGAAGCGCGTCCACGGGATTAACCCGCTGGAAGGTCTGACCCTGCCGCCCGGCACGTGGGCGACGGTGGAAGGCTACACCGCGATGGAGATACAGGGGCCGTGGTGGGTGCCCAACATGCGACTGCGCAAGCCCGAAAACGCCGACCTGATGGGGATCGGCGCGCCGATCGCCCGCAATGCCGGCGGCGAGCGCATCGGGCTGGCCAATGCCAACCATATCATCTCCGTCTACTCCGAGAGCGAAGTGCAGGAAGCCGCGCTGGCGCTGCTGGAAGTCTACTCCCGCCCCTCCAGCCAGGAAGCTCTGCACAACGCCATCGACGATGAAGGCAAGTTCCCGCAGTTCTTCCTCACGGCCTTCAGGTCGATGAACGAAAACCTGGCCTGGCTCCAGGATGAGCCGTTGATCCGCGATACGGCTTTCCTCGAATTTGCCGGCTCGGGACGCGACGTCGGCTACGACCACGTCGGCTATCGCGAAATGGCCATCAACATCTGGAGCCCCTTCACCGAAATGGCGCTCTTCGGCCTGCGTGAGGACCAGGACGCCCTGGACAGCATGGCGAGCAAGGCGGACGGGATCACGAACAGGATCCTGAGTACAGGCGCGTAAGTTGAGGACGCAGATCTAAGAGCAATTCGGTGAGTGGATAGTGGGTGGTGCAGGTACTGTCCACTATTCACTTGCCACTATCCACCGGGGTCAGGAGGTCGCCTGTGGCTGTTGGCACGGCTAGTCGATTTCAGGAGTTTCGCGCCGAGTTGCGCCGCAGCGAGGTCAAATGGGCTTATACCCTGATCTTGCCGGCCGTCCTTCCCCTGCTGATCTTTACCGTCCTGCCGGTCCTGGGGGCGATCGGGCTCAGTTTCACCCAATTTGACGCATTTAGCGCCACGATGCGGTGGATCGGAACCGACAATTATGGGGAGGCGTTCCGCAACGACCTGTTCCGCACCACGATCAGGAATACACTGCAGTTTACTGTCGGTTTCGTACCGCTTTCGATGGCGGTCGGCTTTTCCGCCGCCATGCTGCTGAATCGCAGGTTTCGCGGCATCTCCTTCCTGCGCGGCGCCTACTATCTGCCGGTCCTGACATCGACCATCGCCATGGGCATCGCCTGGATGTGGCTGTTTCAGCCGCAGGTGGGGCTGGTCAGCCTGGCGCTGAAGCTCTTTGGCGTTACACCCAAAGACTGGCTCAACAGCCCGTTTACCGCGATGCCGGCCGTGATCGGGGTGGCGGTGTGGAAAGCGTTCGGAGGCACGATGCTTATCTACCTGGCCGGACTGCAAGGGATCCCGGAGACCTACTACGACGCAGCCAAAGTTGATGGCTGTGGGCGCTTTCAACTGCTCCGTTACATCACCTGGCCGTTGCTGCGACCGGTCACTTTCTACCTTTTCATCATCGGCATGATCGATTCATTACAGGTGTTTGACCTGGTGATGATCATGACCGAAGGCGGACCTGCATTCCGCACGACGACCATCGTTCACCAGATCTATCTGAACGCATTCAAGTTCAACCAGATGGGCTACGCCTCGGCCATGGCGGTCGTGCTGTTTGTCGCCATTGCCGTGCTTACCTTTTTCAACTGGAAGTTCTTTTCGTCATCGCTCGAATACTGATCATCGGTACTCGGTCGCTCGCCTGATCAGTGGCCGAGAGGGTTGCATAACACATGGCACAGACTCGGAGATTGCGTCTTCCGCCGCGGGAGGAGTTGCTCTATCGAACTCTTCTTATCCTCGGCATCATCATAGGACTTATCATCGCGGCACTGCCTTTTCTCTGGATGGCGGTCAGCTCTTTGGGCACGGCCGGCATGGTTATACGAATAGGCTTCACCTGGGATATGTTCAACCCGCTCAACTGGAGCCTTGAACCTTACGTTGTCGCCTGGAAGATGGCCAGCATCAGCAAATATATCCGTACCACGACCATCTACGCGGTCGCGGTTACGGTGCTTGCGACAACCACCTCCTCACTGGCCGGATACGTTTTTGGCCGTCTCCGCTTTCCGGCGCGCGATTTCTTGTTCGGGCTTGTTCTGGCCACGATGATGATTCCCGGTTCAGTCACTTTTCTGCCGCTCTTTATCCTCATGCTGCGGCTGCCGCTGTTGGGCGGCAACGACATCTTTGGCGCAGGCGGGCACGGACTCTACAACAGCTATGCCGGGCTGATCCTGCCCAACGTGGTCAGCGCCAGCTCCATCTTTTTATTTCGCCAGTTTTTCCGCACGTTGCCGAAGGACCTGGAGGACGCGGCGCGCATCGACGGCTGCAGCGAGCCGATGATCTGGCTGCGGGTGATTATGCCCCTGTCGGGCCCCGTCGTGACCGTCGTGGCCCTCTTCCAATTCCAGGGCAGCTGGAACGCCTTCGTCTGGCCGCTGGTGATGTCCAGCTCCGAACGGCTTTACACGATTTCGGTCGGAATGTATTCCCTCGCCTACGGCTCCGGTTCGCTGACTTCGATGGCTGAACTGTTCCAGTCTGTCCTATTGGCCGGATCGGTGATGGCCGTACTTCCCATTCTCGTCCTCTTTATCGCATTTCAACGCCAGTTTGTGCAGGGTATTGCTCTCACCGGTCTGAAGTAGGTAAGCATGTCTGCACGTCGCGCTGACTCGCGGTCGAACCCATGATGGCACAAGTCATTCCCGCACCTGAACTGGCAGAAGTCGAACACACGCTGGTCGACTATGCCCGCGACCGCTACGCCGGCCACCCCCGGCAGGGCGGTATCTTCAACTTCGGCGGCGGCGAAATCGCCATCATCTATAACCGCGCCCCCTGCGCCTACCGCCACCGCAGCGATGTCCAACATGGTCCGGCCGGATATCACGGCCGCGCGCAGATCATCCTGGCGCGCAGCCTCGACAACGGGGCAACCTGGGACCGGGCCAATGACGTCGTCATATTCGACGAGAGCGCACCGGTCGAGGAGCGGCGCGCCTTTCTCCAACAGGTGGAAGCAGACCCCACCGTCGCCCGCCAATGGATCGACCTGACCGCTCCTGATACGGCCGTTTTCTTTGGGCGCACCCATGCAGGCGAGGGCCAACTGCCCGCTCTGCTCTGTTTCGCCGTGCGTTCGCCGGATCGCGGCCTGACCTGGGAGACCGTTCCTACGCCTGTGCAACCGCCTCTCGGACACGACATGGTACACAAGGACGGACATCCGCTCGTGCAGATGCCGGACGGGACACAGCTTGCCGCGATGACGGCCGGCCTGCCCACCGGAGGCGTAGTCCTGTACGGGACAGACGACAACGGCCTCAGCTGGGAACCGCTTGCCCGCATCTGCGATGACCCAACCGGGGACGGCCGTCCCACGTACGCCGGTCTGCTGCTGCTGCCGTCGGGGCGCCTGCAATGTTACTCCCTAAACATCGACGGGCTGCGCGATGCCATCCAGATGAGCTACTCTGACGACGGCGGCTACTCCTGGTCCCAGCCGGAGCCGATTGTACGTTGGGGGCGGTCTCCCTGGGCGATTCGGTCGCGGGAGCGGAGGAGTACACTGTCAGTCATCGGCAAACACTATCGTTCGCCGTGGCCGATGCAGCTGGTTGACGGCCGTATTCTCGTGCTATTCGCCCGCCGTAAAATCCCCCGCGGAATCGGTATGATCATAAGCGAAGATGAAGGCGAAACCTGGAGCGACGAGCAGATTCTCCGCGACGACTGCCCAACCACGGATTTGGGGTACCCGGTTGCGACGGAAGTGGAGCGGGGCCGTATATTCACCGCCTACTACTTTACGATGGACGATGGCAACGGCATGGGCGGCACCCGTTACATTGCCGGTTCAACTTTTCTTCTCAAGTAAGACAGTCGCGCAATTGGAGGCTCGCCCGGATTAGCCCGCTGGATGGAGGCGTTCTTAAAGGCCACTGAGTTTGGAGGAAAACTTCAATGACTGATCCGATCAATATGGCGCTTATCGGCTGTGGAGGAATGGGACGCAGCCATATGCGCAGAGCCCGCGACGTGCCGGAGTTGAACTTCGCGGCTTATGTCGATGCCCTGGAAGAGGCTGCCGCCGGCGCCTGCCGGGAGTTTGGCGGCCGTTACCACACGACCGACGTCGAAACCGTGTGGGACGACGATGAGATTGACGCCGTACTGATCGCCACCCACCATGATTCGCACACGCCCTTCGCGACACAGGCGGCCGCAGTCGGCAAGCATATTTTTCTCGAAAAACCGATGGCGCTCACGATCGAGGAGTGCCTGGAGATCGAAGAGGCGGTGGCCAAGGCGGGCGTCAAGCTGATGATGGGCTTCAAGTTTCGCTTTGCTCCGCTGGTTGCCAAGGTGAAGGAGGTCATCCGGAAGCCCCTGGTTACGGTGGGCCAAAGCCTGCACCCGAACATGAAGGGCTGGGCGATTACGCCGGAGCGGGGCGGCGGGCCGGTGCTCTCAAACGGCTGTCACGCCTTTGACCTGGTCTACTGGCTCAATGAATCGGAGCCGGTGCGCATCAGCGCGGCCGGCGGGGCGCTGACCCATCCGGAGATTGGGCTGGTTGACAACGCCGCCGTCTCGGTGCAGTTTGAAAACGGCAGCATCGCGTCCATCATCGCAGGCGACAGCGGGGATGCCCGCTATACGTCCAAGTTTTTCTTCGAGGTGCTCGACGGTCAGCGCACGGCCACGCTTCACGACCGCTGCCACAAGGTTACCTTTGGCGGCTGCGAACTTGATTCGCTGTCAGTGGAGGAGCTGCCGCCTTCGGCCTCTTCCGATCCGGAGGGTACGCGAGGTGAACTGGAGGCCTGGGCAAGGTGTCTGCTGGACGATACCGAGCCGCCAATCGGCCCCCGCGACGGTACGCGCGCGACGGCGATGGTGCTCAAGGCGTTTGAGGCTATACGCAGCGGAAAGACGCAGGAGTTGGGGTTGTGAGGCTCATTTCCGGGTAACAGATCGCCAATTTAGAGGTCATCGCTAGTGGGGCGGCCAAATGCGCCAACGCCTCTATGACACGGCCCGCGCAGTTTGGCGGCATGGTGTATACTGTGCGCGTAGTCTGAGAACATTGACGACGGATTTTCGGAAGTTCCGTCCAATAGGGGGTGTCGGAATGATGACCCAGCTTCTTCAACAGGCTTACGAGAGAGCCGCGGCACTGCCGCAAGAGGATCAGGATAGACTCGGGCGACTTCTATTGGCGGAATTGGAATCTTACAAGAGGCGATCCAATCCTTCTGGTCAATCTGAGTCGGAAGGCCGAAGGAAGCTGTTGGACGATGAGCTTTCGACTCCCGCTCCTTCAAAAACGCTTGAAGATCTGTTTGGTGTTTTTGCCGATGGCAAGCCCGCCCGCTCCAAATCAGAGGAGAGAGAAATTTCGCGCGGCGCACGTTCTGCCAGATATAGATGACGAATTATCTCCTTGATACGAATGTCCTCATCAGATTCTTGCGCGATGACCATGAAGAGCACTCTCCGGCTGCCCAAGGGCTGTTCTTAGAAGCACTCTCAGGAGAATGTTTACTGATTTTGACGGACATTGCAGTTGCCGAAGCTGTATGGGTTCTTCTGTCCGTTTACAAGATCGATCGCAGGCAGATTGCGGAAGAGTTACAGAACATTGTTAAAAGTCCAGGCGTTCGTTGTGTGAATCGAAATCAAATGTTAGATGCTTTGGATCGCTTTGCCTTAACAAGATTCGATTTCTTGGATTGTTATCTGGCCGCCATGGCCGCTGCCTCTGGCGACCACGTTGCGACCTTCGACAATGACTTCGTCAGATTTAAGGACGTCCTGCGTTGGGACCATGGCGTCTGAAAGAGCAAGCCGCGTAGAACCTGAAGATGCGTGAAACCGGCCGCACTCCTGTGTGGGCCGTTGCATACTTTCACTCTTCTCCTTATCCGCTCTAACTGAACAGAATCGTCACCAACAAAGCGCACTCTTCTTCCGCCTCCAGTGCGTGCATCGTCCCTCCCTCCAAGAAGAGCCATGAACCTGGAGATAAGGATCGCGGCTCGTCCCCAACGAAAAAGGTGCAACTGCCGCTGAGGCAGTGGACCGTAATGGTCCCGTCAACTTTGTGCGGTGGAATCTTCTTGCCCGGGCCGAGGTAGACGCGAATTGCCTCGAACTCTTCTTGCTTGACGACGGCGGTCGAAGCCGTTCCGCCAAAGGTGTTGAGGTCAACTACCCTTCCATGTTTTGCATGCTCTACAGCCATTTCGCCAATTCTCCTTTATGTCACTGTCTCGCCTTGTAGAACGGTCGTCTGCAAATACGTGCCCGGCGCGGCCTGCCGCGGATCAGTACGTGGATCTCCGAACCGATGCGGGTCATACCACGCGGCAGATATCCCAACCCGAAAAATCTGTCCAGAGTTGGGCTCTTCATGCCGGTCGTGACGTGCCCGACCACCTGCCCCTCGAGACCGATGATCCCATACTCCTCTCTGGGAACGGCCTTTTCAATCATTTCGAAGCCCACCAGATAGCGCTCGGTTCCCTCCAGCTTCACTTTCAGCAATGCGTTGCGCCCCAGGAAGGCCGGTTTCTGCAGGGCGACGACCCAACCGAGCCGCGCTTCGTAGGGGTTGGTCTTGGCGTCGATTTCGTGGCCGTATAGCGACATGCAGGCTTCGAATCGTAAACTGTCGCGGGCCGCAAGGCCGCAAGGCAGAAGACCATCGCGCGTCCCCTCCGCCAGAAGAGCATCCCAGAACGGGACCGCCTTGTCCGGAGGCAAGTAGAGCTCGAAGCCGTCCTCACCCGTGTAACCGGTGCGGCCCAGGAGCATCTCGACCCCCCCGACCTCAGCCTGCAGAGCCGTGCGGGGCGGCGCGGCTGAAATGTCGGAGGGGCTCATCCTGTTCAGGATGGCGGCTGCCTTCGGGCCTTGCACGGCCAGCATATATGTCTCGTCCGAAATGTCGGTCAACTCCACACGGTACCCATGGGTGAAGCTCTGCAACCAGGTAAAGTCCTTCTCCCGGTTGGCGGCGTTGACGACGATGAGCCACTTTTCCGGCAGGCGGTAGATGAATATGTCATCAACGATCGTGCCGTCATCATAGCAGAGCAGGCTGTAACGGGCCTCCCATTCCTTCACCGAAGAGACATCCGCTACCTGCACAAATTGCAGAAACGACAGCGCGTCCTCGCCGCTGAGCGCAAACTGGCCCATGTGGTCGATATCGAACACCCCGGCGGCGGTACGCACGCTTCGATGTTCCGCGTTGGGCCCGGCCGTGTACTGCACAGGCAGTTCGTAGTCGGCAAAGGGAACCATGCGTCCGCCCAGTCCTACATGTCGGTCGTAAAGTCGGGTCTGTTTCATTAATTCCTTGTCTCCAAAACCGCGCCGGGTCTCCCCGGAATCACTCAGAACAAACAGCACTGATCATACAACAAAACGGCAGGGAATTGGCAAATATTTGAAGGATTCGCCGTCGCTTGGGAACGGGGACGAACTTCGGGACAGAATGCCGTCTTTTCCAACTTTCAAGAGCCGGAAAAGCGTGCGCGTTGACAGGAAATGTCCATTCGTTATATTCTGAAAGTTCAGTGACCAGTAGTGAGTCGTCAGAAAACCCTCGCAGCGACCGGTATGGCCGGCCACTGGTCACGCCCTGCTGGCCTTGCGCGCGAAGAGTAATGTTCAAACGTTCATCAGCAACAGACAGATTTCACAGGCGCGCCGCGCTTCTGCTGGTCGTCGGGGCTTTCGGCCTGCTTTTCTGGCCCGCTCGGGCCCTCGCCGACGGAACCCTGATTCCTCCCTGGTCCGACTACACACAGGAAGACGGTCTGGCCTCCAACAACGTTCTGGCGGTTACGGTCGGCGAAGGGGAAGTCTGGTTTGGGACCGATCACGGCATCAGCCGCTTCAACGGCGCCTGGCATTCGTGGATGGAAGGCGCCGATCTGCAGGGCGGTGTGTATAGCTTGACTCTCGGTGAAACCAGCTCAGAACTCTGGGCGGGAACGGCAACCGGCGCTGTCCTCGTCTGGAATGGAAGCGCCTGGGACCTGCTCACGCGGCTGGATTCTCCTGTGCGGGCCCTGCACTACACGGGAGGCCAACTCTGGATCGGCACGGCGGCCGGCCTCTATCTTTGGAACGTTGACGCACCGTCCCACGTGACCGGGCTGGACGAAGCATACATAAACGTTATCGGCAGCTCGAACGGCGGAGACAGTATCTGGGTGGGAACGTCCGATGGGCTCTGGCTCAGGCAGGACGGCCGCTGGAGCGCGATTGGCGAAGCAGAAGGGCTGCCCGTACGGGAAGTTACCGCCCTGTGGGCCGATACCGCCGGACCGGTCTGGGTGGCGGCAGACGGCAACATCGCCTGGCGGGATCCCTCCACCGGCGCCTGGGAACAGGTTGAGACCGACCCTTTGCATGCCCGTGAACGCGTGCGCATCACTTCGCTGGCCGGCGATGGCATCGGCACTGTCTGGGTCGGCACAGAAGGCGGCGGATTCTTCCGCCTCGTCGAACGTGAGGTCGAACCCTCTGCATCACTGCAATACAACCTGATCCCACAGTCGATTAACAGCGGGGAAACTTCCTTCATCCATACGGTCGCGGTCGACCGGGCCGGCTCTCTCTGGCTGGGTACCGTTTCCGGCGTTTTCCGTTCGGACAGGGAGATCTGGGGACGAGAGATTCACCCCCCGGCCGCAAGCCCTGCCAACGAGATTCAGACGATGCTTGCCGACGAAGAGGGCCGCCTCTGGATCGGCACGCGAGGAGAGGGGATCCGCCGCAAAGCCGCCGGCAACGGCCTGGCCGACGAGGCCTTTTTCGATGTGGAGAGCGGTCTCCCCAGCCTCTTTGTCACCGATCTCGCCCTCGACGCGTCGGGCCGTATCTGGGCCGGCACGTGGTGGGGCCTCGCGTCATTGGAACCCGGCGCGGAACTGTGGACACAGCCGGTTCCTCCGGAGACCCTCCCTTCGGCACTGGTGACCACCGTCTTGGCCTGGGAGCGTCAACTTTGGATAGGCACCGACAACGGTCTGGCGCGTTACGACTTTGACACCGGCGTGTTGTCAATTGAGGAGGCCTTGACCCAACAGGTCGTGCAGGACCTGGCGCTGGACGCCTCAGACCGTCTGTGGGCGGCTACTGAGAGCGGCGGCATATTCGTCGGCGAACCCGATGGTGGATGGACCCGGTATCAGGCCAGCTCGGAGGCGGGTCAGTCGATCTTCGGGGACAATGTCGCCGCCCTGGTCTCGGACCCGAAGGCCCCCGGCGCCATGTGGGCCGCCGTCAACCAGCACGGCCTGATCTATTTTGACGGCCAGGTCTGGCACGATCGTACGGCCAGCGCCCGTCTTCCGAGCAAGCTTTTCTACGATCTGTACGTCGACCCGGTCGACGCCTCCCTGTGGATCGGCAGTGAGGGCGGCGTCACCCGCTATGACGGCCGCACATGGGAAACACTCATCGTCGAATCGGTCCTTCCGGCCGCGTCCATCTCTTCAATCGTTCGCTCGCCGGGCGGGCTCTATTGGTTCGGCAGCAGAGAAGGGCTGACATTCCATCGCCCGGATTCGATGCCCCCCTGGATCAGGATCAAGGACATATCGGGCCAGGCCGAACTGATATCTGCAAATGCCTGGCAGGTGGAATCCGACGGCAATATCATCATTGGCTTTGAGGCAGGTGATCTCTATACGCCGCAATCTGAGCTCGTCGTCCTCTACCGGCTAAGTCCGCCTGGAGAACTCGGCCAGTGGCAACTCCTGGACCGGCCTTTTCTGGAGCTGTCCGACTTCACCGAAAAGGGCCAGTATACGCTCGAATTTCAGGTGCGGGATTTCGCCTTCACCTATTCCGAGATAAGCAGCGTATCTTTTGAGGCAGAGCCGCTGCCCGCGCAGGTGCGGCTGCCCCTGCTGGGGTCGATCCGCACAGACTATCTCATAACGCTGATCGTCACCGGCTTGCTGGCGCTCATCGGCTTCGGCTATATGGGTATCGAGGTCATCCAGACCCGCCGCCGGGCACTGGACGCCGTCGTCCGCTCCTTCAATCCCTTCATCAGCGGCGAGCCGGTGCGACGAGAGGACATGTTCTTCGGCAGAAGGGAGATGCTGCAGAAGATCGTGGATACATTGCACAACAACAGCATTATGATTCACGGCGAACGCCGGATCGGCAAGACGACGCTGCTCTATCAGCTGAACAACCATCTCTGGGGCCTGGAGGATGAGGAATACTGGTTTGTGCCGCTGTATGTGGACCTCGAGGGCACTGAGGAGGATACATTCTTCCATTTCCTGATGGAGGAGATCCTGCACACGGCTTCGACGCTGTCCGGGCTTACGCCGGAGACGAAAGATGCCCTCCAGGACCTTCTCTACTATCGCCCCGGCCACGAACAGTACACCGACAGAGAGTTCATCAGAGATCTGCGCGATGTGATCAAGGCATTGCAGCATTTTGGTGAAGAAAGTCATCCCGACAAGCACCTGCGCCTGATCCTTCTGATGGACGAAATGGACGTCTTCAACGCCTACGATCACCTGATGCAGCAGCGGCTGCGGCGCATCTTCATGCGTGACTTCGCGGCAACGCTCGGAGCGGTTATCGCCGGCATCCGAATCAGCAAGGAATGGGGTCGAATCGAGAGCCCCTGGTACAATCTGTTTAATGAGATCGAACTGGAGCCCTTTACCCGCGAGCAGGCGATGGAGCTGCTCACCGAGCCGGTACGAGGCTTTTACCGCTATGAACCGGGGGTCGTGGACTTCATTATCGAAAACTGTGCCGGTCGCCCCTTTCGCATTCAACAGTACGGCCTCGAGGCGGTCGGGCGCATGCTCGCAGACGGGCGGCGCACGATTACGATGGCGGACGCCGTATTCGCTCATGGGCATATTCAGCAGATGGGTGATACCATCAATATCGGACTGAGTGAAAACGACGACACTTAGTCCTTTTATCCGCTGAGCCAGACTAGAGCTTTCTCCCGACACGGGAAACTGGCTGTCGAAGTCAAAAAGAGGAACGCCCGCAGCGTTATGCGTAATCCTTACACCGTTGGCCGCTGGCTGCGCGGGCCCGACCACTACGGCCGGGAGCAGCTGCTCGAATACTTGATAAACGCCGAGGACCCCGCCATCTGGGTCGTAGGCACGCGTCGCATGGGCAAGACCTCGATGCTGCGGCAGCTTGAATGGCTGCTGACCGGGCAGGAAGGCGCAAGCGCAGTTCCTCTGTTTTGGGACCTGCAAGGAAGTGAAACAAAGGACGATTTCGACTACGAGCTGTTCCTTGCCGTCGAAGACGAGATGCCCAGGTTTCAGGCCTACGGGGTCGATGTAAGCGCTCTCTACAATCAGGACGCGATTCAAATCCTGCGCACCCTGCAACGTGCTCTGAGAGCCCATGGCAAGCATCTGCTCCTTCTCATCGACGAAGCCGAAGCCTGGATCAGTCTGGCCAGGAATGACTACCAGGCCCTGGCGCGGCTCCGCAAGGCCTTTCAGAACGGTGGAATGCGCACCATAATGACGTCGACCAAGTTGCTGATGCAACTGAACGACCTGACCCGAAACTGGCTCACAAGCCCGTTTCTCTTTGGTTTCACACTCGTAAACCTGTGGAACCTCGAACCCGAGGCAAGCGTTAGCCTGGTGTTGCAGGAACAGAGCAACACGCCCGTCAACGTCGAGCGGGAGCGCGTCGACGAAATACTGCGGCACTCGCACCGCCATCCCTACCTGGTGCAGACGCTCTGTTACCGCCTGTTCGAGGAAAAGCAAGGAAGAGGTTCTTTGCGGGAGATTCGCGAGGAGGACTTGCGGGCCGACCACCTGCTTGCCGGGTTTTTTGAGGTAGACTTCAAGTGTCTCGCCCCAACCGAAAGGCAGATACTGTTGACCGTTGCCCGCCAGGGCGTCATCAGCGAAGAGGAGCTGGTGGCCAAGACCGACAACGAGTCAATCGATCAGATCTCGATGTACGTGCATGGCATGAACAATCTCGGTTACCTGCAGAGGGTCTACAGCCGGGCGGATGGTACGGCAGCGCCCCCTTCCCACGATGAATTCCCGCGCTGGACAATCGGCAACGAGTTTCTGCGCCGCTGGATGCTGGAAAACTACCAGGAGCTGGCCCAGACCCTGTACTCCGACGTGAGCGATTACGGGGTCGAAACTCTGCTTGAAATGGGGCGCAAGGTGGAATTGGACTACCTGCAACACGAGATCCCGGAACTGCAGGGGCGGCTGGAGTCGTTACTGGCAGCATACAGCGGACATGCCGATCAAACGCCGCCGGAAGTCTTGCAGGAGATTCAGGAACTGCGCCGGGAGTTGGAGAAAGCCAGCGCTCAGCTACGCAATCTGGCCGAATAGCCGGGAAGAATGAACTCGTCCACGCCTCCCCCCACAGCCGAAAAGGCCGCGTACGTCAACCAGATGTTCGCCGGGATCGCGCATCGCTACGATCTGCTGAACCGGCTCATGACCGGTGGGCAGGACGTGAACTGGCGTCGCGAAGTCGTCGCGCTGTGCCGGCTGCCGGCCTCCGGCCGTCTTCTCGACGTGGGCACCGGCACCGGCGACATCGCTTACGAAGCCAAACGCACGCATCGCGACGCAGAAGTGATCGGCTGTGACTTCACATTCGAGATGATGGAAGTGGGACGCCGCAAGAGAGCCATTCGCTCTCCCCGCTTTCCCGGCGGGGGGAGGACGGGGCGCGTCGAATTCGTTCAGGGTGACGGCCTGCATCTGCCCTTTGCCGACGGCTACTTTGACGCAGTTACGAGCGGCTTCCTTCTGCGCAATGTGACCGACGTTGACACCTGTCTGGCTGAACAGCGGCGGGTGACCAGGCCGGGGGGACGCATCGTCTGCCTGGAGACATCGCCGCCCCCGCCCACGATGCTGGAACCGCTGCTGCGTTTCTATATGCTCAGGGTCATCCCTGTATTTGGCCAACTGTTCTCGACCGGGATCGGGACAGATGGAAAAGTTTTCCGCCCGCGAGACTCGGCCTATAGGTATCTGCCGCAAAGCACGGTCGCCTTCCTGCAGCCGGAAGAGATGGCGCGGCAGGTCGAACGGGCAGGATTTCGGCACGTCTCCTACGTGCGAAAGATGATGGGAACGGTCGCCATTCACGTGGGCACGGCATGAGCGCCCTTGGCCCTCCAGCCGTTTCCGCCGCCGGGAGGACAAGCCTGTGACCGACCAGCCCGACCGCGCAGCTCTGCGCGGCAATCCTTCATTCGTCTGGCGCGCCGGCCAGGCACGGCGCCTGCAGATGATCCTTGACGCGGCGCCGCAGCCGCTGCAACGCGCGCTGGTTGACGGATGCGGTGTGGGCGTCTACTTGCGGGCGCTGCAGCACTCTGTCCCTGAAGTTCACGGGATGGACATCGAGGGTGAGCATCTGCAGGCGGCCGCTGGTAACGTGCCCGGCGCACCTCTGAACCTCAGCCAGTGTGAGCAACTCCCCTATCCCGAAGGGACTTTCGATCTGGTCCTGTCCCACGAGGTCCTGGAGCATGTACAGGACGACCGTCTGGCCGCGGCCGAAATCGTACGCGTCCTGCGGGTCGGGGGCCGCGCAGCTATTTTCGTCCCCAACCGCCTCTTTCCTTTTGAGACCCACGGCCACTACTGGCAGGGCGTCTACCATTTCGGCAATACGCCGTTGATCAACTATCTCCCGGACGCTTTGCGCCGCCAGCTTGCCCCTCACGTGCGAGCCTATACCCACTGCGGCCTCCTGGACCTGTTCACAGGAGAGCCCGTCCTCGTCCGGAGGCACACGCAGATCTTTCCCGGCTACGACGGCATCAACGCCCGGCGCCCGGCCATCGGGCGGCTCCTGCGAGCGTTCACTTACGCCCTGGAGCAGACGCCTCTCACGACCTTTGGCATCAGTCACTTTCTTGTGCTCGAAAAGGTCGAATAGCCAGTCCTGCCCCGTTATGACGCCCCGGCACGAGCAGGGGGATCTGCTGATTCACCCCAACGATGCCGCGACTCCCGCAGAATACAGAAGAGTTCATCAGCCTCTTCTCGCCAGACCGATGCATCTCAGGCGGATTTGGGTCGGTATTGGGCAGATGCTAGAATGCTGGCAAAGGCAGACCGCAGAAAAGCGGTCTGCGACATGGTTGAAAAGGCCCCGGGCGAAGAGAATGCAGGACAGGGTTGATTGCAAAGAAGATAAGCGCAGTGTCTCGGCAGATGGGAAAGGTCGACTGGTGTGGCGGAGATAAATCGCGGCCCAAGATCATTATCTGGCGCAGTAGGGCCCAGCAGATCCGCCCGTATCCTGGCGCACAGACGGCGGCGTTACCGGGCCAAGGCCAACCGCGCCCGCCCGTGGCTATGGCTGTTCCAGGGGACGGCAGCTCTGCTTCTCGCAGTCCTCCTGACCGTAGGGGGCGCGGTCGGTGTGGCAGTTGCCAGCGTCTTCGGCATCTATACCTTCTATGCCGCGCAGCTGCCCGACGCCGGCATTATCGAACGCCAGCAGGAAAAGTTCGAGACCATCCGCTTCTACGACCGCACTGGCAAGCACCTCCTCTATGAAAGCGTAGACCCCCGCCCCTTCCGCGGCGACCGCACCTACATGGCTCTGCGGGAGATGTCGCCCGCAGTCATTCAGGCCGCGGTCGCGCTTGAAGACCACAACTACTGGGACAATCCGGGCATAAACGTGCGCGGCCTGATGCGTGCCTTTGTCTCCAACCTGCAAGGCGGCAGCGTGCAGGGCGGCTCGTCGATCACCCAGCAGTTGATCAAGAATGTGGTGATTCCGGTGGAGGAACGGACGCAGCAGTCCTACGCCCGTAAGCTCAAGGAGGTCATTCTGGCGATGGAGGTGACGCGCCGCTATGACAAGGGCAAGATCCTGGAGTGGTATCTCAACTACAATTTCTACGGCAACCTGGCCTATGGAATCGAGGCGGCCAGTCAGGTCTACTTTGGCAAGAGTGTCTCCGATCTCAGCGTGGCGGAAGCAGCCATGCTGGCGCCGATTCCCCAGTTTCCGGCACTCAATCCCATCGACAATCCGGAGGACGCCAAGACCCGGCAGGGTGTGACGCTCCAGGTCATGGTGGATGCCGGGTATCTTACTCAGGCCGAGGCCGACGCCGCTTTTGCCCAGGAGCTGGATCTGCGGGGCTCGGTCGCAGAGCGTTTCGATATCATTACAGCCCCCCATTTCGCTCTGTATGCGCTCGAACGTATCAAAGACGAATTCAACACGGCCGACGACCCCTATCGCATCTGGAAAGAGGGGCTGACCGTCTACACGACACTGGACGTCGACCTGCAGAAATACGCCGAACAGGTGGCCCGCGACCATATCTCCAGGCTGAACGAACAGGGCAGAAACGTCAACAACGCCTCCGTCGTCGTAATCAAACCGGAATCCGGCGAGATCCTGGCGATGGTCGGTTCGCTGGACTACAACAACGAGGAGATCGACGGACAGGTAAACGTCGCGATTTCAGAACGGCAGCCCGGATCCAGTTTCAAGCCCTATGTCTATCTGACCGGCCTGCTGCAGGGTATGAATGCCGCCTCGATGATCCTGGACGTTCGTACCGCATTTCAGCAAAACGACGGCTCCGTGTACGTCCCCGAAAACTATGACCGTCTCTACCACGGTCCCGTCGGCCTGCGCGACGCCCTCGCCCAGTCGCTCAACATCCCCGCCATTCGCGTCATGGATCAGGTCGGCGTCGCCAACGCACTGCGCACGGCCCATCAAATGGGCATCAACGGCCTCGACCGCGGTCTCAACTACTACGGACTCAATCTGGTGCTGGGAGGCGGCGAGGTCACACTTCTGGACCACACATATGCTTACAGCGTGCTGGCCAATGGCGGCGTCATGGCCGGCAAGCCGGTCCCCCCGGAGTCCAGACGCAGCGGATTTCGCAACCTGGACCCCGTTGCGATCTTGCAGGTCCACAACTCCCAAGAGGATATACTGAGCAGATATGACAGTCCCGACCAGGAGCGCATCATCAGCGCCGATGCCCAGTTTATCCTCGCCGACATTATGAGCGACAATGTGGCCCGCTCACCCATGTTCGGCATCAATAACAATCTCGTGCTGGCGGATCGCAGGGTCAGTGCCAAGACCGGCACGACCAACGGCTGGAAGGACGCCTGGACGGTCGGTTTTACCCCCCAGTTGACCGTCGGTGTCTGGATTGGCAACACTGACAACGAGTCGATGAACAACGTTACCGGCGCATCGGGCGCAGCGCCGATCTGGAAGAGCGTGATGGAGCGTTACCATGAAGGGCTGCCCTATCGCTGGTATGAACGCCCCCCCAATGTCGTCGCCGAGACGGTCTGTCAACCGAGCGGCCTGCAGCCTTCGCCGGACTGCCAGCGTCAGAGGGTAGAGCTGTTCATTGCGGGCACCGAGCCGAAGGTCGTCGATAACCTGTGGCAGCCCTTCGATATCGACAACCGCAACGGACTTCTCGCCAGGGCCTCCACGCCGGCAGAGGAGCGGGAGACCAAGGTCTATCTCATCCTGCCTCCTGAAGCCGAAGATTGGGTGAGCGGCAGCGGTATCGAACAGCCGCCCCAGGGCCAGAGTCCGGAGGATTTCATCGACTTTGATCCGGATGTCGCCATCACTTTCCCTCCGCCCGGCGGCTACATCGGCGGCCAGGTCGAGATCCTCGGCAATGCCCGCGGGGGGAATTTCGCCAACTATCGCCTCGAATTCGGAAGCGGCCATGAACCAACGCAGTGGACGCAGATCGGTCCGGAACACGCCCAGCAGCACGCCAACGGCCTGTTGGAACTGTTCGATACCGAGGGACTTGAAGAAGGGCAGTATACGCTGCGGCTGACCGTCCGGTATCATGACGGCAACGTGCGCATCTGGGATGCTCCAATCACAATCGACAATACGCCGCCGACCGTAGAGATCAGCGATCCGGAGCCGGACGCACTCTACGTGTTGAACGAGGACGACCAGATCAACATCAACGCGCTCGTTAACGATGAATGGGCAATGGACCGTGTCGAATTTGCGATCGATGGAACCTGGTTCATTACCCGTACTGTGGCCCCTTACAACGAGCGCTGGCCTCTTGAGCTTCGCTATGAGACCGTCGAGTCGTCCGAAACCCGGAACTGGCCCGCTTTTCAGTCGGATGATGAAGACATTCGCCCTGGCCGAATCCGTGAATTTGAGGATGGATTCGCGGCGATCTACTCAGGCAGCGGCATCTATCTGGAGCGTCATCTCATAAAAGTACGCGCCTTTGACCGCGCCGGCAATGAGACGGAAAGCGATGAAGTGCAGGTATACGTCCGGCAGCCGCTGCCCGACCGGTGACCGGTGCGTCAGCCGGTTGCTCGCAGTCGAAGATTGCAAGTAAGGTTAGCTATGCCGAACATTCTTGTTACGAATGACGATGGCGTTCACGCAGACAGCATATGTGTGCTGGCCGCGGCGCTCGACGACTTGGGCAGTGTCACAGTCGTTGCTCCGGAGAGGAACTGGAGCGCCTCCGGGCACCCCAAGACGCTGCACAAGCCACTGCGATTGGCGCCGATCAGCTGGCCCGACGGGCGCCGCGTCTACGCCTGCAGCGGCGCACCTTCCGACTGCGTCGCCCTGGCCATTCTCGGCGCGCCGTACACGCCGAACAATTCATCGCCGCATCTGGCCGCAGGTGAACCGAGAGACGCTTACGACCTGGTGGTCAGCGGTGTAAACGACACCTTCAATCTCGGTTGCGATGTTCTCTATAGCGGCACCGTGGCGGCGGCGATGGAGTCCCTGGTGATGGGTGTACCGTCTCTGGCGCTCAGCACCGGATCCGTAGAAGGTTTCGAAATCGCCGATTCCGATGCCTGGCAGAACGCCGCCAGGTACGCCCGCACGCTGGCGGCCGCCGCGCTCAACCGGCCGCTGCCTCCGCAGACCATGCTTAACGTCAACGTGCCGCGGCGTCCGGCAGATCGGATCCACGGCCTGCGCTACACATTCCTGGGCCGGCGCATCTACGGGGATGTGCTGGTCGCCCGCGACGATCCGTGGGGCAAGCCGTACTACTGGATTGGCGGCGAAGTCCCAACCGGAATCGCCGACGCCGGCAGTGACTTTGGCGCAATCGAAAGCGGATACGTCAGCGTCTCACCACTGGGCATCGACCTGACCAGACATGAAGTCCTGGCCGATCTGGCTGCAGACGCCTGGGCTCTACCCAACTGAACGCGGCCAGGATCCCGCCGATGAGGCCTTTTGACAGCTTCAGGCGCACGCGTAAGCAGCGGGAAAGGTCTGCGGGGGGCGGGGTAGGGATACTTCTCAGGTCTGCGGCAGCGTCATTTGGATTGACACGGCTGCCGGGTACGGAGAGCCGGTAACGCAGAGACTGCTGTCAGTCTTGGCGCGTCGCTTTCGGGCGCGACGCAGGGGTTATCGATTTGTCACGGATGGTCTACACACCTCCTTCAGATGGGTCTCGGTGGCAGGGCTTGGCCGCGCTCTGCTGGTTGGTCCTGACCGATGCAATCATCATTGCCTGGGTAGCGCTGAAGCAGGTTGGCTGGAGCAGCTTCCTGCTCCTTCTGGTCTTTTTTGCCACGCTGCCCGTCCTTGTCCATCTGATGGTGCGCACATGGGGGGCGTTCAATCTTGAGTACTGGCTCGACCGCAATGCCTTGCGAGTCCGCTGGGCCGGTATACGCCAGGTGATTCCGCTTCACAGCATACGCCGCATCGTCGAAGGCGTTGACGAGATGTCCTCGCGACCCTCATTGCTGGACTGGCCTTCACCCTTTGTTCGCATCGTAGAAGGAGGGCAGGGGCGGCGTCTGGTGCGCCTGGCCAGCGTTCCTCTCGACCAATGTCTGCTCATCGAAACCGACAGCGGCATTTTTGCCATATCCCCAGAGGACCCGGTCGGCTTTCTTGAAGAGTTGCAAGCTCTCAATCGCCTTGGTCAAGCACGCACGCTGCCTCTGGTGCGCGAGCAGCCTACCAACTACTATGCCCTGGCGACCGAATCCGCGGCGGGCCGCTGGTTGCTTCTGGCTGGGCTGATCGGCTGCCTCGCACTCTTCGGCTATCTCATGATCCTCTTCCCGGATTTGCCGGAAGCGCTCGTTTTTCATTACAATCGACAAGGTGTGCCGGACAGCGTCAGGCCCAAGAACGCACTCTTTCTGCTTCCTGTCATCGGCCTCCTGACATACTTGACCAATACGATGGCCGGCCTGTGGATGAGACTGCAAGGTCAGCTTTCCGGCGCCTACCTGTTCTGGACCGGTTCGCTTCTTGTGCAAGCCCTATCGCTTCTGGCGCTCCTGAGCCTGACCATTTGAACCGAGTTGGTATCCTGTGCTCGGAGAAGATACGGTAGTTCAATTGCAAACAGGATTTCCTGAATCGCTCGACGCGTCAATCGGAAACTTCGCTGACCACAGCCCAACGGTTTTCGCTGCGACCCAGTCGGCCGAGGAGTTCTTTGTGTCGCGCCCTTTCCTGACCATTATTATTCCCGCCTATAACGAAGCACAGCGTCTTCCCGATTCACTGACAAGAATTGCTACGTATTTGCGGAGTCAAACCTTTACAACCGAGATACTGGTGGTGGAAAATCGGTCGACCGACGAAACCAGCGCCGTTGTACGCGATTTTGCGAGAACGGTTGCAGCCTCAGATCCATTTACGCTGGAACTGCTTCACAGTGCGCCGGGCAAAGGGGCAGCCGTGAAGACGGGGATGCTGGTCGGCAAAGGTGACTACCTGTTTATCTGCGATGCCGATCTTTCAATGCCTATCGAAGAGGTCGAGAAATTCCTGCCGCCGCAGCAGGAGCAAAATGGATTTGACGTCGCCATCGCCAGCCGCGAGATAGCCGGCGCCGTGCGTTACAACGAGCCCTTCTATCGTCATCTGATGGGGCGGGTCTTCAACCACGTAGTGCAGAGGCTGATTATGCCGGGGATCGAGGATACCCAGTGCGGATTCAAGATGTTTACGCGGGAAGCGGCCGCCCAGGTCTTTCCCCACCAGACGATAGACGGCTGGGGGTTCGACCCTGAAATTCTGTACATCAGCCGCATTCGCGGATTGCACCTGATCGAAGTGCCAATCAACTGGTATTACATGGCAGAGAGTCGGGTCAATCCCATCCTCGACACGATTAATATGGTGCGAGAAGTCTTACGCATTCGTGTTAACGGGCTTCGCGGGATCTACGAGCAGGTCCCCAGGACGACGGAGTAGCATCTACCCGCCACTTCCGCAATTGCAGGTCGTGCCCGGCCCCCACCGCAAGAATCGCCAACGACGGCCTTAACCTTCCGGACTACCTGTCAGGCTGTTGAAGACGGGCCAAACTCCAGGCTCGCCAGCCAAATCTGCACACCGTTCGCCACGAAATGTGCGACCAGCGGGGTAAGCAGGCTCTGGCGCCAAACGAACATAAGCCCAAATATGGCGCCGGCCGTACCCGCGCCGACGATGCCCCACGTTCCTTGCGGGCTGTGCAGCAGGCCGAATATTACGCTGAAGCCAATGATCAGCCAGGCGGTCGGGAGCAAGGGCGAAAGCCCGCCGATGAGCAGGCTGCGAAACAGGACCTCCTCGAACAGTACGCTCAGCAGCAAGGCAAATGGCAGCAGCCCCGCCTCCCTCCGACTTCGAGGCACGACCAGCTCCAGAATCGAACGGTAGAACCTGGTATCAGTGTAGCGCGTGACAAACCGTCCCATGCCCACGAAAATCAACGCCAATCCCAGGCCGGCCAGGGCCCCGGTCACAATCTGGGACCCGGCATTTGGAATCTGCCATCCCAGCGTCTCCGGCGGCAGGCCGCTGCCTCTGCCCAGAAGCAGGCATATGACCAAGACAGCTGCCCTGAGAGCATTTTCGGCTGGGAGCAGCAGTAGATTCTCCTGCGGTTGCCAGGAGCGCAACAGGCGGGCGGTCTTATACGCGCCGTACCCGACAATCGCGGTGATGAGCAGAGTCAATATGGCAAACAGTGCATAGCGCCAGTCCATGACCTAAGTGTAGGTCACAGTCGGCGATGCATTCAAATGTTTGTATATCTTCAATCTATTGCTATACTGAGCCCCTCATTACTTTTAATCTGGCGCGTCGCTGTTGGGCGCGCCGAAGAGGAGCGTTCCTCTTCTTCGGCGGAGACAAAGGCGTCTCCGCCTTTTTCTTCGACGCGTCATCGTAGACTGTCACCGCGGCCCATCGCATACACGCCCGCCGGCAGTCGGGAAAGGACCTATCCGATGGCTTCTTCAACCGAATTGCTGTACTCGGAAGAGCACAATCTGGTACGCAAGATGGCATATGACTTTACCCGAAACGAGGTCATGCCAATCATTGCAGAACACGATCGAAAACATACCTTCCCTTTTGAACTGTTGCCCAAGATGGCGCAGCTTGGCTTTCTTGGCATCTGTCTGCCTGTATGCTACGGCGGCGCCGGTATGGACTTTCTGTCATTGGGTATCGTTTCCGAAGCGCTGGAATACGGGGATTCGTCCGTGCGCGAGACGGTCGCGGTTCATCTCGCGCTGCACGCGCTTCCAATATTTCAGTGGGGGACTGAAGAGCAGAAGGAGACCTTTCTGCCGGGCCTTGCCTGCGGAGACCATGTCGCCTGTTTTGGACTGACCGAGCCGGGCGCCGGGTCGGACGTTGCGGCCATCCAGACGCGCGCCGTAAGTGAGGGCGGTGACTACATCCTCACCGGCGAAAAAATGTGGATAACCCTGGCCGACGTGGCCGACCGGTTCCTCGTTTTCGCCAAGACGCAGCCGGACCAGGGTGCGCGCGGTATCACTGCCTTCATCCTGGAACGCGGCTGGCAGGGCCTTACCACCGGCACGCTTGAAGGCAAGATGGGCGTCAGGGCCAGCAATACCGGCTGGATCAACATGCAGGACGTGCGGGTGCCGGCCGGTCACCGCCTGGGGGAGGAAGGTGAGGGCTTCAAGATCGCGATGAGTTGCCTCGATAACGCCCGCTTCGGTGTCGCGGCTGGTTCGGTGGGCATCATTCGCGCCTGCATCGACGAGTCGGTCAAATATGCCTTGCAACGCAAGACGTTCGGCAAACCGATCGCTGAACACCAGCTTGTCCAGCAGATGATCGCCCAAATGCAGCAGGACCTGGATATCGGCGAACTGCTGGTGTGGAAGGCCGGGACCCTCAAGAATCAGGGGGTACGCAATACCCGGGAGACCAGTATGGCCAAGTGGTTCTGCACCGAAGCCGCACGCCGGGCCGCCGACAACGCCGTCCAGGTTCATGGAGCCTACGGATATTCAGATGAGTACAATGTGGAACGCCATCTACGCAATACAAAGAGCGCTGTGATCTACGAAGGCACCAGTCAGATTCACACGCTGATGCAGGCCGCGTACACCTTGGGCATGCGCGAGGATCGCCCGTTGCGCTGCCCCATGCCGGCTTACGACCCGGATTCCTGGCAATAGAGGGCGAACTGCCGCGCACGACCAGAGGCCGCATCTTCCGGAACTGGTCTGGTGGCGTGCAGTCTCTCACGAAAGGAGCGCTGTGTGAACGTAGCGGTGTTGATCAAGCAGACACCAGATACCGCCGAGTTGCCCAGGGTAACGGTGGCCGAGGCGCAGTCCGGCCAGCTGCAGGCGACAATGGTCATCAACCCCTGGGATGAATTTGCCGTTGAGGAGGCAATCGACCTTTCCGACAGGTTCGGCTGCGAAACGGTCGCAATCTCTATGGGCCGTGAAGGCGAAACCGATGCGCTGAAGCACGCGCTGGCGATGGGCGTCGACAGCGCCGTTCACGTAGACGAGCGCGTAATCGACGGCGGCGACGAGTGGGCAACTGCCGAGGCCCTGGCTGCGGCCGTCAAGAAGGTCGATACCGGTGAGGAGGTGGAGCTCGTTCTGGCCGGTAAGATGAGCGTGGACGGCAACAGCAGCGTCATCTATGCCGGTGTTGCCTGCAAGTTGGGTTGGGACCTGCTGGTCAATGTAACCCGAATCGTCGATATCGTCGATGGCAAACTGATCGCGGAACAGGCTTTTGAAGGAGGGCAGGAAACGGTTGAGGTTCCCCTGCCGGTCGTGATCAGTGTGGCCAAAGAGATCAACGAGCCGCGCTATCCCAGCTTTATGGGTATCCGCAAGGCCAGCCGCGCCTCGATTCCCACCCTTGGGCGCGACGACCTGGAGATTCGGCCCTCAAGCACGACCCGCTGGACCGATCTCAATAAGCCGGAGCCGGAAGACGTACAGGTGCGAATCTTCGATGGCGCCAGTGTCGAGGAAAAGGTTGCCCAGCTGGCCGATGCGCTGATGGCGGAAAAGGTCATATAGAGCGATGTAAATGGGAGGCAACGGGAATAACTACCCGCTCGCCTCTCGAAAGCTCTCTCCGAGAGAGGGAAAACGATGGCGATTCTCGTCTGGATTGAACAGCATGAGGGACAGGCGGTGTCCAACTGCTGGGAGCTCCTGGCCAGGGCGAAGGAACTGGGCGGAGAACTTGGCGCCGACGCGGCCGCCCTTCTGATTGGGAGCGACACTGGTGAAGCGGCACAGCAGGCCTTTGCCTACGGAGCCGATCGAGTCCTTGCCGCGAACGCACCCACTCTGGAACATTTCCGGTTGCAGCCCTTTGCCGCCGTCGCCGAACAGGCGGTGGAGCGCACCGCCGCGATCGCATTCCTTACCAATGCCTCAATTCGCGGCGGCGTACTGGCCGCGACGGTCGCCTGCCGCCGGAGCGCCGGCATCGCCGCCAATGCAACGGACCTGAAGGTGGAAGAGGGCAGACTGCTCGCCGCCCGCACTATCTATTCGGGCAATATCCACGCCGAGATTCAGTTCGAGAGTTCACTGGCCGTCGCCAGCGTGCGGCCGCGTTCCTTTCCCATGCCGGCGCCGAGAGACGCGACGGGTACGGTGGAAGACCTGAATGTCGGGCCGAATGAAGATGAAGTTCGCCAGAAGATCAGCGAATTCCGGGCGACCGACACGGGCGAAGTCAGCCTGACCGATGCCCACATCATCGTTTCAGGCGGGCGCGGCGTGGCCGAGGACCCGCCGAAGGGCTTCGAGCTCGTCGGCGAACTGGCCAGTACCCTGGGCGCAGCCCTTGGCGCCAGCCGGGCCGCGGTTGACGCCGGCTACATCCCCTATAAGCACCAGGTGGGGCAGACCGGCAAGACGGTCAGGCCGGACCTCTACATCGCCTGCGGCATCTCCGGCGCCATCCAACACCTGGCCGGCATGGGGAACAGCAAAATCATCGTCGCCATCAACAAGGACCCGGACGCCCCCATCTTTCAGCGCGCCAAATACGGCATCGTCGATGATCTGTTCAAGACCGTGCCCGCGCTGACGGCAGAGTTCAGCAAAAGGCTGAAGTGAAAAAGAAATGACCGAGTACAATTCCCGTTTTCGCTGCTTTCGGGGCTGCGCCGGTACATATTCGATATATGAAGTAATCTATACCTGCCCGAAATGCGGCGGGCTACTGGAGGTTGAGCACGACATCGGCGGCCTGCAAATGCGGTCCGCTGATGAGTGGAAGCGGCTCTTCGACAGCCGCGTCGGCACCACCGAGTGGCCCTACGGCAGCGGCGTCTGGGGCAAGAAAGAGTGGATCATGCCGACCATCGCTGATGACAACGTTGTCAGCATGTACGAAGGCAACTCCAATCTATTTTGGGCCGAGCGGCTGGGCCGGCAGATTGGTCTCTCCGATCTCTGGGTAAAGCTGTGCGGGAACAGCCACACCGGCAGCTTTAAGGATCTGGGCATGACGGTGCTGATCAGTGTCGTCAAGCAGATGCGGGACCAGGGCGTCCCGGTCCGGGCCGTGGCCTGTGCCAGCACCGGCGATACCAGCGCCGCCCTGGCCGCCTATGCCGCGGCGGCCGGCATCCCTGCCGTCATCTTCCTGCCCGAAGGGAAAGTCAGCCCCGCGCAGCTGATTCAGCCCATCGCCAATGGCGCCAATGTGCTGGCCCTCGACACCGATTTTGACGGCTGCATGCGCGTTATCCGTGAAATCACCCACGACGGCGACATGCCCGACTCTTCGATCTACCTGGCGAATTCGATGAACTCCCTGCGCATCGAGGGCCAGAAAACGGTCGGCATAGAAATCGTGCAGCAGTTCGACTGGGAAGTTCCGGACTGGATCATCATCCCCGTCGGCAATCTGGGCAATATCAGCGCCATCTACAAGGGGCTGAAGCTGATGCTGGATCTGGGCGTAGTCGACCACCTGCCCCGCCTGGTCGCGGCCCAGGCCGCCAAGGCGAACCCTTTTTATCTCAGCTACCAGAGCGGATTCAGCCAGAAAGTAAGCGTGGAGGCCCAATCGACCCTGGCGTCCGCCATTCAGATCGGGAATCCGGTCAGCTACGAGAAGGCGGTACAGGCGATTCAGGAGACCGACGGCATCGTCGAGCAAGTAGAAGAACACGAGATGGCAGCGGCCGCTGCCATGGCGGACGCCACCGGTATGTATACCTGTCCACACACAGGTACAGCTTTGGCTGCGTTGTTCAAGCTTCTGCAGCGAGAGGTTATACAGAGTCATCAGCGGGTGATCGTTGTCAGCACCGCCCACGGGCTGAAGTTCACACCTTTTAAAGTCGGCTATCACGAGGGCACGCTGGCGGAGGTGGAGAGCGATCTGGCCAACCCGCCGGTCTACCTGCCTGCCGACGCCGAAATCGTCCGGGAAACAATCCAGCGAAAGCTTGCATGACCGGCAGGGACCGTGAAGACGCCTCGCCCAGTACGCGACTGTTGGCGGACTGAACTGCTCTGATCTGACCTCCTACGTCTATTTGACCAGGTGCCCGAAGAAAACAGATCTCCGCTTGACTATAGTCCAACCTCCTTTTCGCAAGGACGGATGGACTTCGCCTGGGAAGAGTTGACGCCCGCGCAGCGGGCCCGGCACTACGCCGATTGGCACGCTGGCAAGGGCCTCATCGGCGGCGACCCGCGGCAGCGTCCCAATTCCGACACTCTTCCTTCCTGGGCATTAGGCCGGTCCTTTGCGCGCGCCCTGGCCCTCGACGACTGCCGCGCGAACAATGGCGAGCGCTTTCGCCAGCAAATTGCCGGCCCGAGTCCGCTTGAAATCGAGATCGGTTTCGGCCGCGGCGACTTCCTGCTGGACCGGGCCGCCCGCAGGCCCGAGCGATGGTTCGTCGGCTTTGAAGTGAGAACCAAGGCCGTCCGTTTGGCGCTCCGCCGCCTGGAGAGTCAGCGCCTGGAGAATCTGTGGCTGAGCGACGACGACGCCAGAGTGGGTCTGCAGCTGGCGATCCCCGATCGACGCGTCGACGCGGTTCACGTTCTCTTCCCCGACCCCTGGTGGAAGGCGCAGCACAAAGTCAAGCGCCTCTTCTCTCCCCCGTTCGTAGACCTGCTGGCGGCCAAAATTCGTCCGGGCGGCTACCTGCACCTGAAGACCGATGTAGAACAGTACGGGGAATTAGTGCGCCATCTGCTGTCCCATCACCCGGCGTTCCGTGACCACCGACCGGAACTGGCTGACCGGGTCGGGCCCTATCGCCCCACGCACCGCGAACACTGGTGCCGGGAAAACGGCATGCCCGTGTGGACTTACTATTTTCCGAGGCGGGATGAAGCGTAACGGCTTGGTAGACTGACAACCTCTTTGGATTGTGTCAGTTGCGCTTAGCAGTTCAATCTGTTCGGGAATCGCAGGCCGCAATTGCCAGTTCTCACCGGCGCACAATCCCAAGATCCGGGCTGGGCAGTGACCTGAGTTCCGGATCGGAGCTGTGAGCATTTGCAGGTAATTTTGGCCGGGTACGCCTGATGCGGGTAAGAAGAGTCTCAGCGGCGGTGGGCAAGGTGAATCTGCTGGCGCAGTTCACGACGAGCGGTGTTTAGATTCTCCTTTATCTTGAAGAAAACTGCCTCCGTGACCTCCATCTCCTGCGAGATCAACAGTTCCTCCAGCGCTTCCACCACGCGCAGCACCTTGGCCTCCAGCAGTTCGACAGTTGTAGCATAGAGCGATTCCGGCAAAAAGTAGAGAAGAACCACAAGTCCCCAAATGCTGAATGCCAGAATTCTGTTCCCGCCCATACTCAGCTGTTCCCGCAGCAGGAACATCGACACAAGCCAGAGCACAACCGCCGCCGCCATCAGGTCATAGCGGGTGATCGGGCGAGCCGCGCTGATGTCCTGCACGCCCGCGGCCAGTTGATCGTAGGTCTTCAGTCGTGCCAGCCACATGTTGAAACGCCGGCACTGGTGGCGGTTGACCCTGTTCTGATCAAAGTGGGCCAGCTCCAGCGCCCGTTCCCGGCATTGGTCGGCCAACTCATAGAACTCTTTGCGGGTTAGTTCTGCCATGGATCGAATCCGCAAGATACTCGGACGGGGTCTGTCGTGCTGCCGGCAGGGGCGTAAAATCACGCCTGACCTACGGCGCCCGCTCCTCGCAGCCGGTTGCCCATCGGGCCCCTTGACACTGGCGCCGCGCGGGTACCTCCCTTTCAACCGGTTCTGCGCTGGCTGGACCACGCTCTTCCGCCTGGCACAGCCGAACCACAGTCAGATGAGCCACATCGGCACAAGCCACAACATCCCAGCCAGTATTACCGCGTTAATAGCGTTTTCGACAGTCCCGATGCCGGCCTGCCGGGAGAAGGGCCATACGCGTGCCCTGGTGAATGCCCGCAGGAATAGAGGGAATGCGCCAAGCACGAGAATTGTCCAGACCGGCACGGCGCCCGTTGCCATCAACAGAATCAGGGAGATAAACCCGGCAATGGCGATGATCGCGGCAACGTCCAGGCCCCGTTCGGGCCCGAATACCACCGCCAGAGTGCGTCTGCGAAGACGCCAGTCTCGGCGCCAGCTATAGAAATTGTAGGACTGATAGGCCAGCCAGGCGAATGTCGCCGGAGCGAAGGCGATCAACAGGACGAGGCGTGTGATCGTACCGGTCAGAACAAAGTAGGTTCCCAGCAAAGGGAAAACGCCCAATCCCAACCAATAGGCAAGGTCGCCGAGCCACCAGAATCTGCCGGCGAAGCGGACGACCGGCCATTGCGGAACACTGCACATCAGCCCACTGATAAGCGCAAAGAACCAGACCGGCCACCCGACGAAGATTCCGAGCCACAACGCCGCCAGTACGTAGATCGTCACTGATATCAGACCAAGACTGAGGAATGTCTCGGGACGCAGTAGGCCCTGTTGCATCCAATCAAAGCCATCGAAGGCCCCAACCGGCGATGGCCGCATCGAACTCCGCACGTTCGCCGCTGTCGAGTGCTGACCTTCGGCGCGTATATGGCGCAAATAGTCCACATAGGCGCCGAAATAGTGGCATGCCAATGCCAGTGTACCGTAGGTCAACACCAGCACGGCTGCCCACCAGATGCTGATCGTCTCAGATTGCCAGCGAGCCGTGGACGCTCCCCATAGGACCGGCGTTAGCAGTGCGGGAATCGCCCGCATCCGCCCCATCTGGGCGATCACGCGTAAGTAACCGACACTTTTTGGTCGGATTCGGGCCTGCTGGGTCAGGGCGGCTTCGGCGTTACTCTGACTTACTTCGGACGGAACTCGGCTGTACATTTTTCGTCTGTTAACGACTGCTCCTTGACGTGCCCACATTCTATCAGCTATATCCGATATGCTCAACCGAGCCGGAGGAGCTATGCGATTCGACCAGAGTGACTGTCTACGCCCACTGCCAAAGCGGTGACAACTGCAGGGGAAACATAACGGCAGGTTCGGAAGTGAAGTCGAAACCCCGCGATAGGCGTCAGTATCTGACTCGCCAGAGCTCGTATAAAGGTGTACCGTCCTGTTGCGTATAGACCTGTTCGCGCTCCAGCCGGCCGTCCCTCTCATTGACCATTCGCTCGAAGACTTCGCGCCTCCCTCGGAAGAGCTCGTTTCCCGGAGCCCGCAGGAGGTAGACGTTATCAACATTCCCCAGAAACGGCTCGATACGCCGGATGAACGCATCGTCCGGCTCCGACAGTGAACTGTAGCCAAATACCTCAATCGGTCTGACGCTTCCCTCGCTCAGATAACGGACTGTCGCCTCCATCCCCCAGTCCAGAACCACCGGGGCGCCCATGCTTCCGTAGCGCAGGTCATAGGCGAGATGGTAGGACGCGTCTGAATGGTCCACCAACCCCCCGCTGCGCGCCAGCGCGCTGTGGTAGGCGGCCGTGGCCCGCAGGTCGAGCAGCACACCGGCGCACACCAGAAGCACAAGAATGACCTGGAGTACAGACGTACGCCCGCAAGGCAGCTTCAAGGAGTCGCGCGAAGCGAGGGACTGTAACCGTTTCCACGTCCAGCTGACGGGGACCCGACGCTGCCTGCGGCTTTCGGCGTCGGCATGTAATGTCTTCCTGGTCGCCGGGTCGCCTCTCGACCCACACGATCGCCAAAGTACGTGCAGACCTGCGCCCGTTACAGCAACTGCCAGGGGATGAAGCAGCGCATAGTGGGTGATGAACAGGTCGCTGACAGTGAACAGACTGGCCGCGACTGCGGCCGCCAGCAACAGAAACGGCGGCCCGACAACACGGCGGCCAAGTGGCCGGGACAGAGCGGCCGCCGGCAGCGCCAGCGCCAGCCACGGCGCAAGCGCGTTCTGTTCGACTGCGCCCAGGTACCAGAGATGGTCGCCGCGCAACGTCTGCAGCAGCTGCTGCCAGCGTACCGTCGCGTTCGTCCAGATGGCTGCATTGTTCACGCCGTAGTAGCTGCTGCCGAGATTCTCTGTTATCGTCGTCAGCGTTCCGCCGGTCTTGATATTGAACAGAAGGAGGGGGATCAGGGGCAGCACGAAAGCGAGCGCAGCCGCGAGGGGCAAGGCAAGAGGACGAACATGACGCAGTCTCGCGTGGCTGTATGGCGACGACATCGCCAGCGAAGTCCGCCTGCTTTTCTCTTCATTTGCGCGAAGAGCGAACCTGCTCCACTGCCAGAGCCGCCATCCCGCGCATAACAGTCCGAAAGGCAGGATTATCCACGCCGCCAGCAGTTTTGCATAGACTGCCAGCCCGCCGCACAAAGCCGAAAGAATCAGAGCCCGGCCCTGCCCGAGGCGCAACCAGCGGAGCGCCTGCCAGATACAGGCGAAGGTAAAGGGAATCGTGGCATTCGTTACGAAAACTCCCTGCCGCTGCCAGAATACAAAACTGGGTGCGGCGGCCAGCAGAGTCAGGCATGCGAGAGCGGCCGGGGCAACGGGGGCAACGGGGGCAACGGGAACGGCACTGCGGTCGCTGAGGGCCAACCATTCCGATACGGATCGTTCCAGCGCGAGCAGCCCGAGAACCGCCAAAGTCAGCGGCAGGAGGCGTAGATTGGGCACGCCGATGCCGGTTACCGCTAGAAATGGCACGGCCAAATAGACGTTCAACGCCCCGATGTAGTCCTGCACCATCAAGGGAAGATTCAGACCGAAGAAGGTTACAGTCGCGTCGCGGAACGCGGTCACCGGCGCTTGCTGGAGCAACTCGATCGCGTTGACGCCAGCTTCTCTGGCTTCGTCGTAATGGAGACCGGGCAAGCCCAACTGATATGCGGCCAGAAAAAGAAAGAGGCTGACTGAAGCAACCAGCCAGCCAATCCGTACCTTGCTCTGCCCGCGGGTCATTCGACGATCAGTTCCAGGTCGCTGGCGAACGACAGATAGTTCCAGCCGCTGGCATAGAGCCTGATGCTCTCGATGCGAGCCGGCGGCGTCGCGTCCAGCAATTCCATCAGGTTTTCCGACTCATAGCTATGCCAGATGAATTGGGGAACCTGTTCGCCGCCAGACAGAGGGTATTCCGGTCTTGGGTCCATGTTATAGAAGCCATGGCCCCACTTTCTCTCCTCGCCAAAATCGTCCGTGTAAGTGATTTCGACGCGTATGGGGAATTCAGAACTCTGCTCGCCCGCGCCTGCCAGTGTCTGCCAGTCCAGATTGACGTCCAGCTTGACGACCATGGAGTCGTAGTTATGCACGTCCTGTTTTACAACCTGGCGAATCCCAATCTCGGTATGGACCTGGTTCGGGCCCTTATAGTAAAAGCGGGCCGCTTTGCGACCGTCCTTCTCGATGAATTCAACCGTGCCCGCAGTAACGTAAGGGGGCGTGTAGCTTTCCCACACCTCGCCCAAAGGTCTGGCAAAAGCGCTGTCCTGAAGCAGGTTATGCAAGGCCGCTTCAGCTGGCTCTATTGTCCCGTCAGCCCGAATCCATGAGCGCAGGCCGGGTTCAATCTCGACCGGCTCTTGTCCCGGCTGAATGATCCTGGCAACACCTTGCTTCACCACGATCTCGCTGCTCTCGGCGTTGACAAAGAAAGCGTAGTTGCCTTCCTCAAGCTGGGCCTTGCCTTGAGGGGTCTCGATTTGGACCTCGACCGGCCTGTCAAATCCGCTCTTCGTAAATAGCCGCACCTGTCCCCCTTGTACTCGAATGCGCAGCCGATAGGGTTCACTGCTGCCGGCAAAGTAGGGGCGCCGGCTTCTCATGATTTCAAGAGTTGTGTTTGGGTAGAGAAAGATTGTTCCCATCAGTTCATCGCTCTGTCCACCTGCGGGGAGGCCCAACACACCCTGGGCCGCCGCGTCCGTCTCCAACCGGCTGCCTTCGCTAATGCCTTCGCGCCTGTCCGTGAGGGCAATCGGTTGATCGGAATTTGGCGGGTAGAGAAGTACTGTCCCTATCGTGGTTTCGAATTGGAGAGGTTGTTTCGCGGCGGCCGAATGGTAAAGCCCGCGTATTGCTATGGGGATGCCCGTCACCAGGACAAGAAAAAGGGCGAAAGAGAGCAGAATGACGATCCAGGCTGCGCGTTCCGGGCGTTCACGCCAGCGGGGCATCGGCTGTGAATGAACGGTCGTCGTCTCGTCAACGGTGGCGCTCGGCGATACCGATGGTTCCGCCGTCATGGTCAGGATTCCTCTCCACCCAGGCCCGGCGGGCGCCCGTTTGCGCCTCGTCTTCCGTTCCCGCGCCCGTGCTGGGAACGGTTCTGCTTCTTCTCGCGCTCTCTTTCCACCATCTGGTCACTGAGTTTTTCCATCCAGTAACGGGCGTCACGGTCATTGGGATTGATTTCCAGGGCCCGCTGGAACATTGCGGAGGAACGACTCAGGTTCCCTTGCTGTTTGTAGATCAGCCCCAAGTGATAGTGGACATTCGGTGTGGAGGGATCGATCCAGAGCGCCTTTTCGTACGCGGCTATGGCCCTCGCCTGGTGCTTAGGGCCGGAGGTTTCGAGCCGGCCCAGATAGGCGGCAGCCAGGTTGGTCCACAGCAGCACATTTTCAGGTGAAGCATCGACGGCCTTTTTCAGTATCTCGACCGCCTTCGTCCACTTTCGCTGCAGGATCAATGCGCCGCCCATATTTATTGCGATGTCGGGGTCGTCAGGCATGTCTGCCTGCAGCGGCTCAAGCACGGCGATTGCCTCACCGGGCCGGTTCGCGCGCAACAGGCGGGCGCTCTCATTGAGTATCCGGCGGTAGTCGGCGGAAGTGCCGCCATTCTCAGAAGTGGAACTGTTCCAATCGCTCTCGGTCATCGCTGTTTTCGTACTTTCACACGGAAGGATAGGCCCGGCGCAGGCTTGTGCAAACACAGTTCAATCGAAGTCAGTCTGCCCGCTCAAACGCTTCGGCAGGGTTGTCCGTTCCCTCGTCTAAATTGTGGAACACTTCGTATTCGTCTAAAGAGGGAGCAAAGAATTCAACTACGAATTCGTTGGGAAGGCCCATGGGCAGCACCAGCTCACTGAGCAGGGCCTGCACGAACATGCGCCTGCGATCAACCTCTATCTGCTGAGATTCCACTTCCCACAACAGAAGCGTGCCATAGGTGCCCTCACCTGTGTAATGAAGATCGAGTTTGCCGATCGTAAGGGGCTGATTCTGTTCGTCGGTCTGGGCCAGGTCAAAGAGTGCATACTGTTCGGAACTGTGCGTGCGCACCAGACGCTTGAGCTTCAGATTCACCACGCCTCCCAGTCGTCCGCGTCATCTTCCCAGTTTTCGAGAGATTCATCAAACAGCGGAATCCCCTGGGCATCTCCGTAGAACAAGGCCTCTTCCAGAGCGTGCTCAGCCGTCTTCGCTTCGTCGGAGTCTTCGCTTGCGCTCATGGCATTCAGCATCTCTTTTGCCCGCCTTCCACCCAGCCTGCCTAAAGCGAAGATCGCGGCCAGCCGCACCGCTTTGCTCTCGTCGGACAGCAGCTCCATCAGGTCATCAAGCGCGTCTCGGGCCTCCAGCTCGCCGCAGGCTCGCGCCGCGGCCGCTCGCATTTCCGTGTCGGGGCTGCCGAGCTCGGTCTGTACGGTTGAACGCCAGCGCACGTCTGCGCTGCGCCCCATTGCCCGCAGCGCGGCGACTCGCATCTCTTCATCGTGGGAATAGTAGCAGTCTTCGATCAACTCTCGAATGCCCGTCTCCCCGGAATAGGCGATGCTCTCCAGCGCGTTGGCCTGGACAGTGAGCGGTTCCAGATCGGCATGCAAAACCGCCAACAGCGCGTCCTCGGCCCGCATGGCCAGAGCCGGTGAGAGCTCGTCCAACTCGCCGGCCAGAACGAACGCGCCCAAGGCTTCGGCCGCGGCCGCGCGGACGGAATCGTAGGGATCGTTGTTCAGAATGTGGACCAAAGGACCGACAAGATCTGCTTCTCTATCTTCCCACAAGCCGCGGATGGCGAGAATTCGCACGTCGGGCAGAGGATCCTTCAGTGCCAGCCGCAGCAGCCGGCCCAGTTGCACGTGCAAATTGGCGGCGCTCTCTTCCACGAGCGAATGGACAACATGCAGCCGGCAGGCGTCACTGAGCGTCCCCCACGCCTCTTGCACGCGCCTCATGTCGGCCAGGCTCAAGTCGGAGAGAACGACCAGGTCATGCGCACTCGGCAGCACATCGTCCTCCCGTAGCTGGGCTAACAGTACCTCGACGGACCGGGCCGGCTTTGGTTGCGTCTGCGTGTCGCCATTGGCTGCGACAGTATCCGTCACTTGCCGCCTCACATACGAATAGTGCAAATTGCCTGAATGCGGAGCTTCATTACCTGCACAGGTTGGTTGAATTATAAACGACATTCCCACTGTCGCCAGATGAACGGCGTGTCTTGGGACGCAGCCGCGCAAGGCTACCCGGCTGGAGTCGCGGGCGACGCCTCTGTGGCGGCCTCCGTTGGCGTCGGCGTGGCCTGTGGCAATCCAGGCAACACGATTACTTCTCCTATTTGGAGTCTCGTAACATCCCGGGGGGTGAGGTTGTTTGCCCTGAGCAGCTCATCTTGCGGGATGTTAAATTGATTTGCGATTTTAGCGATAGTATCGCCCGCTCCGATCGTGTAGGTCATCCACGCAGGGGTAGGAGTCGGAGTCGCTGTCGCCGCCGCCGTTTCAGTCACGGTCGGCAGCGGTGGAAATGGGGGAGGCGGCGTTGCCGTGTTTTCGACCGCGGCAACGGTCGCAGTCGGCGCCTCTTCGACGGGCGTTGGGGTTTCAGCCGGCGGCTCAGTTGGCGGGACTGCTGTGCCTTCTGGCACGGATCCGGCCTGAGAGCCGTCCACCGCTGTGCCGGGTTCCTCCGGCGCCGGCGTCGGAGTTGCGTCCGCGACAACTGCCGGCTCCGATACGGCGCCGGACGACTCGCCAGGCTGGCCGGGGCCGCTTTGAACGACCGCGGGCGCCAGGCTCTCGCGCGCGAGCCGTACGGTCGGTTCACTGTCTGAAGAGGCCGGTGTAATCACGAAGTTCGGGAGCAGAGATAAGTTCTCATTTTCCTGAAGGAAAGAAGGCATTCCGCGGGCGATGAGAACAATGGCCAGCGCCCCGACAAGCAGCGCCGGTACGCCAATTGTGAGCAGTCGCGATGGCGCAGCCTGCAGATTGCGTCCGCAACTGGGGCAGATTACGTGGTCTGTTGTGGCGTGCTTTCCGCAGCGGAGGCACCGTACCCTGGTGACACGCGGGACCAGGCGAGTTCCACACTCTGCGCAGACGGTCTGATTGTGTAGAACAACGGTATAGCAGGTAGGGCAGCGCTTTGCGCCCCAGGATGGGACTTGCGCTTCCGAGCGGTTTTCTGATTGGGGTGGGATAAACTGATCGGAATTGGCATCCGAAAAGCTTATGTCATCTCGAGACATTGTCGGGGCTTGAATCTCGCCTATCCGCGAACTGCCAGGTTACGCCTGCGCCGTCAAGGCCCCAACAGTTGGGACCAGTCGATGCCTTGTGGTCCGGAGCGGATGTCATTTATTGTAATGACAACCATCAATCCCAGCAGTAAGACAAAGCCGACCAGGTGGATTACGCCTTCTTTTTCCGGTGGCATGCGACGCCCGCGCAGCTTTTCGATGAAAATGAACAGCAATCGGCCTCCATCAAGAGCGGGAATCGGCAACAGATTGGCAATGGCCAGACCGGCGCTGATGATGGCAGCCAGTTGCCACACCGGGAACCAGAGTCCGGTATCGGCAGTGGCGTTGACGGCTCCGCCGACAAGCTGCGCGATCCCAACCGGGCCGGAGAGCGCGGCGTCCTGGGGCGCCAGTTGCCCGGAGATCAGCAGGACAGGCAACGCGATCACCGCCTGCACATAGTCGACGATGCCAACGATTCCTTGCCAGATACTGTGGAAAAAAGGCAGCGTAACCAACATGAGATTTCCACCAATGCCAACGCCCATCGCACCCTGGCCGGGCGGGGGATCCTGACGAGCCAGCACATCGCGGGAATACAGTTCATCGCCGCGCAGCGTCGTCACTGTAATCGTCTCCCCCAAATGGGACCGTACTACATCGCCGAGGTTGCGTTCAGCCGTTACCACCTCCCCGTTTACGGCATAGAAGATGTCCCCTGGCAACAGGCCAGCCTCCTCCGCTGGGCTGCCCGGCGCGACCAGAGTGATCTGAGTATGCAGAGCAGGTTGCGAGGAGACCTCCTCCAGGAGAAGCTGCAGCTCGGCGCGAGTAGCAAAGGGAACCTGCAAAGTGTGTAGAGCATCACCGCGCAGTATGACGACAGTCCCGGCTTCGTCGGCGAATGCGGACGTTCGCCGCTTCGGCGTTAGCAGCTCACCAGTGTTTACGTCAACATAGACGGGTTGACCGTTGAGTCGGATGAGCGTGTCATTCGGCTCGAGAGCGATTCCCATCAATTCGGTACCGGGAGGGACATCGCTCAACAGGGGGTGGGCGGCGCCGGCGGGAAAGCCGGAGAAGACACTGGCAATTGAAAAAAAGATCGCCAGAATAAAGTTCATCGCCGGTCCGGCCAGGAGAGTCAGAACGCGGCCGCGTTTGCGGGCCGCGTTGAAGGAGCCGGGGCTGGTGTCGGCCATGTCCTCTCCCTTCATGCGCACAAACGCGCCGAAAGGGATGGCGTTGAGCGAAAAAACAGTGCCGTCGTAGGTGAACAGCTTGACCAGTCGCGGCGGGAAACCAAAGACGCCGAACTCTTCAACCTCAATTCCATTGCGCCGTGCAACCAGGTAGTGGCCCAGTTCATGGAAGAAGATCAACAGGCCCAACAGGAGAAAAAACGAAACAATAGTTAAGAACATCCGACTCCTTACTCCGAAATCCGCAGAGGAGGCGCAATCCAGGCCCTCTCTCAAATCTGCATATCATGGGCGGTGAAACGATGCGCCCTGCCCACGTGTCTCTGCCAAGCGCCGCGGCAACAGGGAGGAGCAGCAACTGAGCGCCTGGAACACTCCCATGGAGCTATTATACTAGGACGCCAAAATAGCGGGCAAATACTTCGGGCCTACCCTATCCCCGCAAACTGACCACGATTCGGCGCCGATCGACGGCCGGTCCGAACTCTTCGGAGTCCGCACAGCGGACATGAACACAGCGGACATGAATAAGCTGCTGTTGTATGCAGAGGGATTTTCAGGAGAGGCCGCGCGGCGCCCCGGCATGAATCAGAGTGCCGGGAGGGTCGGAGAGATCGGTCAGCGCGGAAAACACGGCGCCCGGCAAGAGCCCGCCGCAGACGATTACCTCCAGGCCGGGCAGGGCGCGGACCATACGCAGGGACTGTTCGACCTTTGCGGCCATGCCGCCCGTCACATCGGTTGCGTGGCTGGCGCCGAGCGCCGCCTGCAGAGAACTGAAAGAGGAGGGCGTAATCTCCTTCAACAGGGCGGCCGTCGGGTCCTTTCGAGGATCGCAGGTATACACACCGTCTACCTCGCCTGCCAGCACAATCCGGACCGGCGGCAGCTGCGCGGCCATCTCCTCGAAGATCTCCTCGGTGCTGGCAATTGTGCCGCCGCGCACGCTGTCGAGCGCCACGTCTCCGTGAATCAACGGCAGGAGTCCCCGCTCCAACGCCAGGCGCACAGTTTCGGCCGGCCCGCTGACGACGCGGCCGTCCTTGCAGCGGAGAGCCGCGCTGGGCTGTACAGTCCAGGCGGGCAGGTCCGCCTGCAGCAGTTGTGCGGCGACGATACGGTTCAGGCGCGCGGCTGCATCGGCCGTGACGGCGAAGCCAAACCAATCGTCCTCGCTGTTGACGCCAGTGCGGGTTCCATGTCGCTGCGCGCTGACATGGCCAAAACTGCCGCTGCCGTGTCCCAGAACGAGTTGGCGTCGCGGACGCGCCTTTCTGGCCCGGACAATTTCCCTGGTCAGCCGCTCCAATACATCCAGTCTGGGCGTTTCGGGGTTGTCCTTCTCGGTGATCAGCGAGCCGCCGAGTTTCAGGTAGATGAGGGGCACAGTGGTTACCGCTATCCGGCTACAGGCCGGCGCCGCCTGCTTGGCCGTCAAGATCGGGCAGGTGGTTGCTGAGAATTTTCAGCAGTGCCTGCTCCTGCTCCGGCAGAACGGTCCGCAGGTCCAACAGCAACTGGTCTTTCTGGATCCGGCAGACTATGGGCGGGTCAGCTTGGCGCAACGAGGCTGCTGCGCTGTCCGGCCGCGGCATGTCAAGCGCCAGTAGCGACGTGGGCAGCGTTTCGCCCGGCAAACTGCCGCCGCCAATTGTGCTCCTGCCTGGAACCACTGCGGACTCGATTTTCGCCGCGGTCAGCTGGCGCTGGAATTCACGTGCGCGCTCTTTAACGGAATCTCCCTTCTCCGCGATCATGCGCCAGACGGGAATCTCGGCAGTGGCACGCCCCCGTCGATAGGACTGCAGCGTCGCATCCAGAGCAGCCAGGGTCATCTTGTCAACGCGCAGGGCGCGGGCCAGCGGATGTGCGCGCAATCTTCCGATCAGTTCGGCTTTGCCCACGATCAGACCGGCCTGGGGCCCGCCCAGGAGCTTGTCGCCACTGAACGTGATGATGTCCCCGCCGGCCTGCACGCTGCTCTGTACCATCGGTTCCGGGGCCAGCCCGAACTGGGCCGTATCCAGCAGTGTGCCGGAGCCGAGGTCGTCGATGACCAGCGGGCGGTCGCCATATGCTCGGCCCTGAAATTCGCCGGCTGGTTCGCTCTCGACACCGGCGCTCACGACCTCGGCGGCACGCCGCGATCTGGCGGCTCCATGCTCGCGGGCAATCTCGACCAGTTCTGAAAGTTCCGGCTTTTTCACGAAGCCGACCTGTTTGAAGTTGCTGGCATGAATCCTCATGAGGGCGGCTGTACGGGGGCCGATTGCGCCCGCGAAATCGTGCGGATGCGTGCGGTTGGTTGTGCCGACTTCCACCAAAGTGGCCCCGCTCTGGCGCAACACGTCGGGGATACGAAAGCCGCCTCCGATCTCGACTAGCTCACCGCGGCTGACGATCACCTCCCGACCCTGGCACAGCGCCGTCAGTGCAAGGAAGACGGCCGCGGCGTTGTTGTTGACCACGAGCGCGTCTTCGGCGCCGGTCAGCTCACACAAGAGTCTTGCCGGATGGGCGTGACGGCTGCCCCGCCGACCGGCCTCCAAGTCGTATTCGAGCGTGCTGTACCCTTCCGCCAGGCGGACGACGGCATCCTGGGCCTCGTTGCCGAGGGGCGCGCGTCCCAAATTCGTGTGAATGATTACGCCGGTGGCATTGATGACAGGGCGCAGGGAGGAGAAGGAAGCTGCAAGCACGCTGTCCGTGATGCGCGTCCGCCACTGTCCTGCCGTGGGCGCCGGCTCTCCGCTGTCGATGGCAGTGCGCGCCGCGTCGAGTACAGCCCGGGCTGCCTCGGTGACAGGGCCGCTGCCGTAAGACGCAGCGAGTGCGGCGATCTCCGGCACAGACAAGAGCTTGTCGACTGCCGGCAGCTTTCGATACTCCGAAACTTCGCTCAGCCGCTTCTCGCTGTCAGAGCTATTGTGAGGTCGGTTGGAACCAGTTTCTTTCATGGCTCTGTCTTCACACCGCAGAGTCTCGCACAAAGCAGGATCGTAACTGTACTGTCTCGCTGTCAAACAACCCAGGAACTAGCCTGAACCGTAGCGCGGCAAATGATCGGCCGGCAGGTCTGCCAGGAAGGGATTTCCGCGGTCGCGATCCGACAACTGCGGGGCGTTCTGCTTCCAATCCACCGCCAGCTCCGGATCATTCCAGGCTACGCCGTGTTCGTCCGTGCTGTCATAATAGTTGTCAACATTGTATGTGAGTACGGCATCCGTCAGCGCCAGAAATCCATGCGCAACGCCGACCGGGATGAAGACGCCCATGTAGTTGTGCTCGCCGATTTCAACCGTCTCTGTCTGCCGAAAAGTCGGGCTGTCCGGCCGTAGATCGGCCAGCGCAACCTGAACTGTTCCGTTCGCGCAGAACCAGTAGTCGACCTGGTGGTAGTGGAAGTGCAGCCCGCGCAGCACGCCGGCGCTTGAATAACTTGCGTTCGACTGGACGCGCGCCCAGCTGCGTTGTGGAAACCACTCCTTGCGGAACGTCTCCAGAAAGCGGCCGCGGTCATCGCCGAAAGCGCGTAGTGCGGCGAAGTTAACGCCTTCAATCAGCTGTGATTCAGTAATCTCTGGCACAGGAAATCCTTTGGCATCTCTGACATTGAGGCAGCAATTCGGATGCAATAAATGTCTTCCTCACTCCGGTCAGCCGCCCCATCAGGGCCGGCTTTCTATGTCGTCAGCAAACGCATTCGCTCAATAATCCTGTTGATCTCAGCAGCTTTGAGCTGGTACGAGGCCCGGTTGACCACGAGCACCGCCTGGCTCTTCAGGATGGTGCGGATCTCCACCAGCCCGTTCATGCGCAGGGTTGTCCCGGTCTGGACCACGTCGACTATCAGATCGGCAAGACCCAGGATCGGCCCAAGCTCGACTGAGCCGCCCAGCGTAATGATCTCAGCGTTTACGCCTCTATCGGCGAAGAACTGGCGGGTGAGGCGCGGATACTCGGTCGCGATGCGGGGCTGGCTCATGTAACGCAAGGGCGTACCCGGCAAGTTGGAAGATGAAACCGGTTTGACGGCAAGGTCATCAGAACCGCTTCTCTTTTCGGGTGGGCCTGCTGCATCGTCCGCCGGGCCGGCGACGCTGAGGCGGCAGTGCCCGAAAGGAAGCAGCAACGGTTCATAGACCGCCCTGTCCGTCTCCCGCACGACGTCGAGTCCGCAAATGCCAAGGTCGGCTGCACCGTGTTCGACGTATGTGGGCACATCGCGCGGTTTGGCCATTACAAAGCCGGTCGAGCCGTCTGCCGCCGGCAGAATCAGCCTGCGGCTTTCCGTGTCGGTGGGGATAGATAGCCCGGCCTTTGCCAGGAAGGATAGACTGTCCTGTGCCAGCCGCCCCTTTGGCAAGGCAAAGAGCAGGGACTGTTCGGTTCGACCGCTTACCATGTTGGGCTGTGACTGTTCGATGGTTTCTGCCGGGCCGCGATACGGAGCCGCAACTTTTGAAGTCATGTTGGCAGCTCTTCTCGACATGCTGCCGTCCAGCCTGACAGCCGGCCTTCTTCGAGCTGGCCGAGCAGCACATAGTCCCCCTGGTCGTCGCGCCGGTGATGCTGGAATCCATCTTCCCAAACGAGGACGTCGCGTACGTCAGTCTCTGCCGCATAGACAATGGCGGAATCAACGGTCCAGTTGTTGACGTCAACCTGAATATGCAGCCCGGCCCGGCGTAACTTCTGCACCTGGGCCAGAGCATCCGGGCTTCCATGAGGCAGCGCCAGCGCGGCCTGCGGCCGGCGGCGGCCGCTCGCAGCGTCCGCCTCGTCCTGCCGCTGCCGAGCCACCAACAGCCGGTCCACGCCCAAGGCCGCCCCCACCGCCGGTTGAGAGGGTCCGAAGCGGCCCACAAGGTCATCGTATCTCCCGCCGCTGGCGACCGCTGTGCCGAGGCCGGGCGTTATCGCCTCGAATGAGACGCCCGTGTAGTAACCCAGATTGCGAATCTCAGTCAGATCGATGATGAGGCTGTCCAGAATGTCGTAACCGAGCAGAGCGTCAACGATACGGCGAAGGTTTTGCAGAGCTTCGTGCATCCCTCTGTTCTGAATGTGGCGTTCGGCCAGTGACAGGATGCCATCTACATTTCCGCCGACCAGCTGCGGCAGCGTCTCTACCGCCTGGCGCTGCCCGGTGCGGAGGGGCGTGTCCCGCAGAAAGTCGTCCAGAAGCGGTTCGCTCTTTCGTTCCAACGCCCATTGCAGCTGCTGCGCCTGCTGCGGATTGAGCGCCAGCGCTTCGAGGAGACTGCGATAGTAACGGATATGCCCGACAATCTGTCGAAATCCCTTCAGGCCGGCAGCCTTCAGGGCGGTGGCGGTAAGCGCCAGGATTTCGGCGTCGGCTGTGGGGCTCGGCGCGCCAATCAACTCGCCGCCTACCTGCCAGAATTCGCGCTGACGCCCGGCTTGTGGTTCCAGGTAGCGGAAGACGCTGCCGCCGTAACAGAATCGCTGCGGCATCGGCCAGTCGTGGAGCCGGGCTCCCACCAGGCGGGCCACCGACGTGGTAAATTCGGGCCGCAGGGAAAGCGTGCTGCCGTCACGGTCGAGAAAGCGGTACATGCCGCTGCGCAACCGGTCGTCATACTGCGCGCTCAAGGTCGAGTCGAACTCAAACATCGGCGGAATCACGTCGCCGTAACCCCAGCCGCGAAACGTCTCCATCAGTTGATCGAGGAGGCTCTGCCGGCTGCTGGCTTCATCCCAGAAGTAGTCGGCGACACCGAAGGGGACGTGCCCGTTCATCTGCCCTGCTCGCGCTTTCGCTGACTGTTGGCCTGAAGTGTCTCGATCTGTTCCTTCGGTGTGTATGAGGCCGTCCTGGCCGACTCGGCGCTGGACGCGCTCTCTTCCTGCGGCGTGAGTCCGCCCAGCTCCCCCAGAACGGCAACCCGTGAGACCGTCTGCTTTGTGGAGGCGCTGGCGCAGACAGGGCAGGCCGGCTGTCGGTCCTGCGCGGAGGCCATAGTTGGCCAGAGCCGGTCGAACCGGTTGTCGCATTCCAGGCAGATATACTCGTATATTGGCATATCGATCTCCGTTCCGACTCCACTGCCTCCGCCCCGGCAGTCACTCTATGCTTCGACTGACCACAGTATGCCAAAGGAGGAACCAATGCTCAAAGGCTGGCACGCCCCAAAGAGTTCAAGCACTCTGGCCTGACGGCTTTGGGATGCTCCCCCCAGCCGCGCCATTTGGACAGGCCCCGCCCCAGGTTGTATACTGTCGGCAACTGAATATCGAACGTCAGCGGTGCCCATGGTCCGGATGCCAGGGCTGAAAAGGCGAAGCCGGTTAGAGTCCGGCGCTGTCCCGCAACTGTAAGGGAGAACATCCTGCGCCCCCTTCAAGCTTGAAGGGAATCTCGCACGAGATTCGGTGGGGATTTTCCCAAGCCAGGTCGACCGCCTCTGTCGTGCTCTTGAAACATCTCGTGGATTGGGTGACGGAGTGAAGCCTCCGCATGTGGGGCTTGCATGACCGGTAGCGTCCGATCTCGACAGAGATCGGACGTTTCAGTTTGTGCGGCTGTTTCGGGTGACGCGGCAGGGGCATCAACCCATTTCAAACTCTGAGGAGAGAGTGATGCAACGTCTGCCAAACTACCTTCTTGTCATCGTATTGCTGGTTTTGTGCGGTTGTGTTGCACAGCCAGCTCCGCTATCCTCGCCGCCGGACGGCGCCTCAGGCAACTCTGCCGCGGCGGCTGCGTCTCCGGACCAGAACCTGCATGACGGCTGCGTCGAATCGTACGACCCGGCAGTCGACTATTTTCCACAGAAGCTGTCGGTTGCCTATGCTTCCGGCTTCGACGTCGAGTATCGCAACAACTACAAGATCGTTACCGTCACTAATCCGTGGCAGGGGGCGCAGGAGAGTTTCCGTTATCTGCTACTCCAGTGCGGCACCCCCGCGCCTCAAGGCGTGGAAGGCGCCGTCGTCGAAGTGCCGGTCAAGAACATCATTGCCATGTCGACCACCTATCTGCCCACTCTTGAGGATCTGGGACTGATTGACAGGCTGATTGGGTTGGACAGCTATATGTGGACAACGAACCCGGCCGTGCGCACGCGCATCGAATCCGGAGACGTCGCCGAAATCGGCGGCGGCGCGGCCGTCAATGTGGAGCTGACGCTCGACCTGGACCCGGCGCTGGTGATGACCTACGGGACCGGATTTGCCGACTACGACACACATCCTGTGCTTCTGGAAGCCGGTATTCCCGTCGCGCTAAACGGCGACTTTGTTGAGCAGAGTCCGCTCGGGCGGGCGGAGTGGATGAAATTCATCGCGCTGTTTTTCAACCGGGAGGCTGACGCCGCAGCGCAGTTCGACACCGTCGCGATGGAATATCATGCCGTCGCGGAGCTGGCGGCAACCCTTACTGAGCGGCCCTCGGTACTGCTCGGGAGCGTCTACAACGGCACCTGGTATGTCGCGGGCGGCGGGAGCTACATGGCCAGATTACTGGCCGACGCCGGCGCTGCCTACCTCTGGTCGGATGAAGGGGATGTGGGCGCGCTTCCGCTGGACTTTGAGTCGGTATACGCGGTGGCGGCAGAGGCCGAATTCTGGCTCAACCCCGACAATTCCTTCTGGTTCAGCGTCGAAAACGTACTCGACAGCGACCCCCGCTACGGTGATTTTGCACCGCTGAAACGTGGACGGATGTACAACAACAACGCCCGAGTGAACGAGAATGGGGGCAATGCCTACTACGAAGAGGGCGCAGCCCATCCCGAAAGGGTTCTGAAGGATCTGGTTAAGATCCTGCACCCGCATCTGCTGCCGGACCATGAGCTCCGGTTTTACCAGCAGGTCCAATGATCAGGATTTCGCCCCGGCGGAAGTGTGACGGCCGGCGTTGGCGCGGTCCGGGAGGCCCGGGCGCCCCGTGAGAGCAGCTCTGATCAGTGTTGCGGTCGCGTTTCAGTTTCTGACAATCGTACCGCCGCCCCTGCGCCGGAAAGTATCGCCTGAAGAGTTGGGAAAGTCGGTGACCTTCTTCCCGCTTGTTGGCCTGCTGATGGGGCTTCTTCTGTTCGGGCTGCACAGGCTTCTGTCTGCCGTCTTCCCGGTAACGGTGGCAGCGGCGATCCTGCTGGCTGTCTGGATTGCCTGCAGCGGGGCTCTGCACTTTGACGGCCTGCTGGACGCGGCGGACGGTCTGCTGGGAGGTCGCACGCCGGAGGATCGAATGCGCATCCTCCGGGATGAGCGCGTCGGCGCGTTTGCAGTCGCCGCCGGAGGTACTGTGCTCCTGTTGAAGTTCGCCGCAATGGGGAACATTGGGGAGGCGGGCGCACTCATCGCCGCGCCGGTCGCGGGGCGGTGGCTGACCAGTATGGGCGTCGTTCTGTTCTCGTACGCCCGTACCGATGGTCTGGGACGGGATATGAAGGACAACGCTGGCTGGCCCCAGGCCGCAGGAGCGACGGCCATTGCTGCCGCGACGCTGGGACTCCTCGCTCCGTCCGTGGGCATCGCGGCTACCGGCGCGGCTATGGTCCTGGTCTGCATCAGCGCCTGGCTTCTTGTCAGATTCACTTTGTCGCGTATCCCAGGGCTGACCGGCGATATCTACGGCGCGCTGTGTGAAGTCGGCGAGACCGTCTGCATCGTGACGCTGGCGGCAAACTGGGCTGCCTAGGACAAAACTTCCTTGTCATTGAGGCCCGCTGCAGAGCGAGTCTCCGCCTGCAAAATAACCTGGCTGGCGGACAATCGGGGACACATTCTGGGGCCTGTTGACTCGCTGGCTGGAGAAGGAATGAAATCAGTGGGGGAACTGATACTGATTCTTGGCGGCGCCCGCAGCGGCAAGAGTGCAGAAGCCGTCCGTACAGCGAGTGAGCGTGCAGACGGACAGGTGCTCTTTGTGGCGACCGCTGAACCCGGCGACGATGAAATGCGGCTTCGCATAGAGAAACACAGGGCCGAGCGCCCCGTACACTGGCACACGCTGGAAGCGCCGCGCAATGTCGGGCAGGCGATCGGTGGACAGTCCCAGACCTTTGCGACCATTATCGTGGACTGCATCACGCTACTGGTATCGAACCTGCTGGTCGACGGGCCAGACCCTTATGCTGAAGCAGTGCGGCTTGAGGTGGACAGGGAGATCGCGGAGCTCCTGAAAGCGGCGAACGATATGCCGGATACGAGCCGGTTGATTGTCGTTTCAAACGAGGTGGGTACCGGCATGGCGCCCCTCACGCCTTTAGGGAGAGCCTTCCGCGACCTCGTGGGTCAGGCGAATCAGACATTGGCCGCAGCCGCTGACAGGGCGGTCCTGATGGTGGCCGGCCTTCCGTTGATGCTGAAGGGCGGGGAACCCCGGCAACCCGTCTCCGTCCGCATGGCGTCGGCGGCGAAGGCAGCCGCAACGAGAGATGAATAGAGAGAATGTTCCCTTCGCCACATCCAGTATTCGGGTCCACCCTTCGCTGACGCGGGGCTTTTCCGTTGCCCCCGGTCTGCTGCTGGCCGGGCTGGCGTTCGTGGCGCTTGCGGCATTCATGTTGAGCTTGGCGGTAGGTTCCGTTCGCATCCCTCTTGACGAGATCGTGTCCGTGCTGTTGGGTGGGGATGCCTCCAAGCAGGCCTGGGCGACGATTGTTCTCAAATTCCGCTTGCCAAAGGCCTTGACCGCGATGCTGGCCGGCGCCGCACTTTCGGTCAGCGGACTGCAGATGCAGACCCTGTTCCGCAATCCCCTCGCCGGGCCGTTCGTGCTGGGCATCAGCTCCGGCGCCAGCCTGGGCGTCGCTTTGACCGTGCTGCTGGCCGGCGTGGCCGTCGGCCTCGGCGGCAGCACGACCCTTCTGGCGGGGATCAGTCTTGCGGGTGATACCAGCCTGGCCCTGTCCGCGATTGCCGGCTCCGGTCTGGTGCTGCTGCTTGTGATGTCGGTGGCCCGCAGAGTGCAGAGCGGCATGACGCTGCTCATCCTGGGCCTGATGTTCGGCTATACGACGAGCGCCCTGGTGAGCGTGCTGATCTATTTCAGTGTCGTTGAGCGCATTCAAGCCTACATCTCCTGGACGTTCGGCTCTTTCGGCGGCGTCACCTGGCGCCAGCTCCAGGTCATGGCGCCGGCGATTCTCGTGGGGTTGGCAGGCGGTCATCTATTGATGAAACCTTTGAACGCACTGCTTCTGGGGGAGACCTACGCCCTTTCTCTTGGACTGAATGTACGCCGTGTGCGCCTGGGAATCATTGGCACGTCGGCAGTGCTGGCCGGCGTTGTTACCGCTTTCTGCGGGCCGATCGGCTTTCTGGGGATCGCGGTGCCGCATCTCTGCCGCACTCTGCTGCATACGTCGGACCACCGGCTGCTGCTGCCCGCCGTCTCTTTCATGGGCGCCACGCTGGCCCTGGGCGCAGATATCGTCGCCGGGCTGCCCGGAAGTCAACTGACTCTGCCCCTGAACGCCGTGACCGCTCTGCTTGGCGCACCGGTTGTCATCTGGGTGATTCTCCGCCAACGCAATCTGCGGCAGGCATTCGCGGGTTGACCGGGTGCTGGCATGATGATGAACGGGACTGTACTGCGAACGAGAGACCTCTCCATAGGCTATCGCCGCGCCCGCAAAGCGCCCGTTGTCATCGCCAGCGATCTGAATTTCTCACTACGGCCGGGGGAGTTGGTCTGTTTGCTGGGGCCGAACGGCGCCGGAAAGTCGACCCTCATGCGTACCCTGGCCCGTCTTCAACCTTCTCTGTCAGGGCAGATCTGGCTGGATGAGCGACCCCTCGACGACCTGAGGCCCGGCCAGCTGGCCCGCCGCCTGAGCATCGTCTTGACAGACCGGGTCGACGTCGGCGCAATGTCCGGTTACGGACTGGTCAGCCTGGGCCGCCATCCCTACACCGGCTGGGCAGGGACGATGAGCGGGCAGGACCAACAGATCGTTCAGTGGGCGCTGCACGCCGTCCGCGCCAATGATCTGTCTGACCGGCTGACTGTCGAAATGAGCGACGGCGAGCGTCAAAAAGTCCTCATCGCCCGTGCGCTGGCGCAGCAGCCGCGGGTCATGCTGCTGGACGAGCCCACCGCCTTCCTCGACCTCCCCCGACGGGTGGAAGTGATGGATCTGTTGCGCCAGCTCGCCAGCGAGAACAGCCAGGCAATCCTGCTTTCCACGCACGATCTCGACCTGGCACTGCGCAACGCCGACCGCCTATGGTTGCTGTCGGCGGATGGCGAACTCTTCGACGGCGCGCCCGAGGACCTGATACTCAACGGCGCGTTTGAACGCGTTTTCTCCGCCGAAGGGGTGACGTTCGACCGCGAGCGCGGATCCTTCCATACGCGCCAGGAAGCCTGCGGGCGGCTGCGATTGGAAGGAGACGGCGTGGCGGCCTTCTGGACGCGTCGCGCACTGGAGCGAATCGGGTACGCGGTGGAGCGAGAAGGAGAGGGCGGGGAGTCCTCTTCCTACCGGTCGAACCTCAATCCTCCGCAATCGGTCAACGGCGCCGTTACCGTACGCAAGCGGGACGGCGGCCTTATCTATATGCTTGAGATTGAAGGGCGGGAAGAACTGTTTGCGACGTTAAATGCCCTGACCACATACCTGCGCCGCGGCGGCGCTGGAGGGGAATCTGATGCCAAGGTTGACGAAGATCTATACGCGCGGCGGTGACGACGGGACAACCGCCCTGGGCGGCGGTCAGCGCGTCCCCAAGGACTCTCTGCGCGTCCAGTTGTACGGGACCGTTGACGAGTTGAACGCGCACATCGGCGTCGCGTTGGCCGGCGGCCTGTGCGAGCGCTTGCAAAGGACGCTGCCTGAGATTCAGAATGAACTGTTCCACCTGGGATCGGATCTGTGCTTTCTGGAAGAGGATAAACTGCGCTATACGCCCCCGCAGATCGAGGAGCGCCACGTGGACCGGTTAGAGGCGCTCCTCGATGAGCTGACGCCGGTCGTCGGCCCCCTGGAAAACTTTATCCTGCCGGGCGGCTCGCAGGGCGCATCCCACTTGCACGTCGCGCGTACCGTGTGCCGGCGGGCGGAACGGGAAGCAACTTCGCTGGCCAAGGAAGAGAGAATCAACCCGCAGGCCATGCGCTATCTGAATCGGCTGTCCGACGCGCTCTTCGTGATGTCCCGCCTTGAGAACCTGCGACAGGGGGTCGCGGAGCCGCTGTGGGACCCGGCGGCATGAGCGAACGCAGCGTCTCCAAAAGCGCTGCGGCCTGCTAACGCTTCCACGACTTACGGGTCTTTCCCTTTGCGCTGCCTGGCTTAAGCGGGGATACGGATGGAGGAGATTTCAGTGGACCTGCCGGAGATGGCGCCCTACACGCGTCACGTTTTCATATGTTCAGGGCCGTTCTGCGATCCCGACGGCAAGGCGAACCGGCTCTATGCACAGCTGGCCCGCAAGTTGGGCGACTTGGGAGAGTACGACAACCCACTGCGCGTTAAGCGGGGGACCTCGCCATGTCTGGGCGTATGTCACAGCGGCCCCGTACTGGTCGTTTACCCTGAAGGCATCTGGTACTGCCAGGTCGACGAAGCCCTCCTGGACAGGATCGTCGAGGAGCATCTCCGCAACGGCAAACCCGTCGAGGAAGCGATCTATCATCGTCTCACTGACAACGCTCACTCAAGTGACGTCAGATAAGCGAAAACCGCACGCAGTCCGTCCGGGCTGAGTGCGGTCGCGCTGCACTACATTGATTCAACGGCCGCCCCGTTCCTGACTCCAGGTCTTCAAAAGAGGCGCCGGCTGTTGCCAACACTGAAGCCTTCAGCCGCTACTGAGCCCATGATCCCTTGGCCATCATGCCGCCGTCTACATTTACATATTCGCCGGTCATAAAGGAGGCCGCGTCGCTGCTGAGGAAGAGGACGACCGAGGCGATGTCTTCCGGTTTGCCGATGCGGCCCATGGGATGCGTGGCTTCCGCGGCAGATCGCAAGGCCTCCAGGTCGTGGTTTACGCTTTCCATCGCCAGGCTGGTCTCGATTGTGCCGGGATTGACAGCCAGAACGCGAATGTTCTGCTCCGCATATTCCAGGGCCAGCTGCTGTGTGAGCGAAATCATGCCGCCCTTGCTGGCGGCGTAGGCCGGCACGCCTTTCATCGACTGGCGGCCCTGCACGCTTGCGATGTTGATGATGACACCTCCGCCCTGTTTCAACATTACCGGCGCCGCATACTTGGACATCAGGAATCCGCTCTTCAGGTTGACGTCCAGAATGCGGTCCCAGGTCTCCTCCGGAAACTCATGGGCGGGCAGGTAGCTGTCCACGGGTTGAATGCCGACGTTGTTGACGAGGACGTCAACCCTGCCGGTCGCGGCTGCCTGGCTCACCAATGCCTCACAAGCTGCCGCCTGGGAAACATCGGCGTTGACAAAGGTAATCGATCCGGCCACCGTGCTGCTCTCGGCCCCCATCTTGGCGCCGGCTTCCGTGTCGACGTCGGCGCAGAATACGTGGGCTCCGGCTTGGGCGAATGCCCTCGTAACGCCTTCGCCAATGCCCTTCGCCCCGCCTGTCACAATTACGGTCTTGCCACTGAAATCGCTCATTGTACTTTCTCCACTGGTTCAGAGGTTGTGTCGTCGATGAGTCATGCTTCCATTATCGTTCCAATTCCAGGAATTCCGCAATCGTCCGCGCTTCCTCTGGGGTGACGCCAACTGCGGCCATCGTAGTTCCCGGTGCGAATTGGGCCGGATCTGCGATATATTCGGCCAGATTTTCCCGCGTCCAGACGATGTCCAGCCCACCCACTGCGGCCGAGGCGTCGAAGCCCGTAACGCTGCCGGCCCGCCTGCCTGTCACACCGGCCAGATGCGGGCCTACGCTATGTTCGGCCGACAATCTGTGGCAGCCCGCACAGAATGCTGTAAAGAGCCTGGCGCCGGGATGGCTCCCCGCCTCGTCAGACGGTGGGGAGGGAGGAGACTTTTCCTCAGGCGGGGCTGCGAGGTATGGAGTCCCGAATGTATAGCTGCCCTCCCATACGGGACCCCTCCACAGGACTTCGCCGTCAGGACTCTCCTCACGAACTACTTGGCCGGTATGGATGTGTTTGATCTCATAGTTGGGCAGCATGCGCACAACAAGGCAGCCGCCCTCAAACACGGTGCTGCCTACGCCTCCCTGGTCGAAGGAATAAAAGTCATAGACATTGAAGCCGAAATGCCTGAGATCTTCGGAAATGTCTTGCTCGTGAACAGGGGTAATGTGCAGGAAAAATCGGTTCCGAAAGTTGTTGGCACTGCAAGGGATTCTCAGATATATCAGCAGGTTTTCGTGAATGAACACTTCAAATAATGAGCGCATTGCCGGGGAGCCGATATCAGCCCCGTCAAGTCTTTGAATCAACGGGTCGACGTCTTCCCCCACCAGGCTGAAGATGTCGACGCATACTTCCTCTGCGTCAAACGAAAAGATCGATCTGGGATTGTTAACCAGTTGGCAGTACAGCGGAGCGCGTTGCAAAAAAACTATCTTCGAAGAGTCTGTCAGCAGGGCAATGCGGCCATCCGCCATCTGCGTGATGTCGCGGAGACGTTCGCCAAATCCGATTCGTTCGATGCTTGTGACCCGCTCCTGGCGAATGCGCACGCGAAAGAGCGAACCGCTTCTGAGCGATCCGACCAGCAGATCGTCTCGCCACAGCGGAAACTGCTGACTGTTGCTGACGATCAGACCTGACACCGCGATTGCTGGAATCCAGGCAAAGAAAGGCTCTTCAGAACCATCGTGCCGGCCCTGTTCTGTGTTGTACGGCCATACCCTGTCTCCATAGAGAATTCCGTAGGTAGCGAAGGGCCAGCCGTAGTCGCGACCCGCTATCACCAGGTTGAGTTCATCGCCTCCCTGTGGGCCGTGCTCAGTCAGCCACAGGTTGCCTTCCGCATCGCGCGCCAGCCCCTGTGGATTGCGAAAGCCCGTGGCGACGATTTCCGCCTTGCCGCTTGCCAGTTCAATGCGAATAAGCTTACCCAGATGGGAGTCAGGGTCAACCACCGGCGGCTTTTCCGGGTCACCACCCTCGTTTCGCAAATGCCACTCGTACCAGGCGTGGTCGCCTACTGCAATCAGAAGATGACCTGCGCCCTCCATCAACATCCGGCCGCCCGCCTGAATTCCCCCGCCAACTTTCGGCACATCTCCTTCCCAGTAGCCGAAGATAGCGTTTTCGACGCAGGGATTCACGGTAAACTCTGTCTTCCAGTCGCCCGAGACCCCAACTCTCCCATCTCCTATGCTCAGTTTCGTTGATGAAACTCGAAACTCCACACAGTCGCCGACAAGATAATGATGGGAAACAAAGAGGGTGTACTCCTCTGGCGACAGCTCATTGAGAACTATGTCGGCGACGCGAAATCCGACCCAGGTGACAGGTCTGTCAGGTGCCGACTCAAACATGGGCACCCGATCCGGCAGGTAGACCACTTCGCCTTCGGAATAAATCAGCGCAATCCGCCCTCTTGGCGTCACCAGAAGCAGGTGATCCCCCAGGGGCTCGATTGCCCCACCATCACCTTGGAACTCCTCCAGTTCAATGGTCAGGAGTTGGAGCCGGTAAAGGTGAGTTCTCTTGGTTGGAGGATCCGGGCCGAAGGGCCTGCCTTCGCCTGCAATACGGGAGGATGCCTCGATCGGCGGGGGATTTCCAGGCAGGAGCGACTGGGCCACCGTCACCGCAACTGCCAGCAGCAGAGAGATGATTCCTTGTCGCTTACTGACCATGTTTCATTCTCTGACTCCAGGTCCGGGCATAGCATCCCATACATCGGTTGCAATGAGGCCGCTGCTGCTGACTTCGACAAATTGTGCTTTTCGCGTCGGAGAGGCGCCGCTTCTTGAACAGCTATCATAATCCTGTTCAATATCTCAAACAAATCCTGGGCTTCACCCCAGATTCGCACTTCGTTTCGCGCCTTCCGAGATTTGACGGCTTTGTGCAGGCCTGTTATAGTACCCGACTGTTGGCAGCCAATAGCGGGTGGGTCTTTCTGCTCCCACCGACTGTAGATCAGGAGGACCGGTGAAAATGGCACGTATCAGAAATGAGTCCGCAGTCTTTTGCACTGCGAACTTCGAAGGAGGAGCAGAGCACCGGTGATCCTTAAGTTGGAGGGCGGATCGGCATAAAGGCCGTCCCCTCCCAAATCGGCAAAATGGTCACGGTGCAGATGCCCGTGACTTTTTTAATTGGCATTTCCAATTCAGAGTCATGGGCCCGGCCTGTGGCTCTTTTGTTTTGGGCGGGCAACTGCCCAAAAGTGGTAACGTGCAGTGTCAGTTTGCGCTCCCCCGACGAACTGGGGCTGCCGTTACCGCACCTCAATCCCCCTGCGCGCCGAACTGGCGCGCACGCTGTGAAGGTGGCCAGGAGTTTATCAGTATGGCAGACAAAGTATCAGAAACTGGGAGGACCAGCCGATCCCTGCCGCACCAGGAGGCGCCAGCCTTGATGCGGCCTCTGCGCAGAATCTGGTCGGTCTTGGGCCTCCGATCCGAAGAAAAACATGAAGAGGAGACCAACGACAAAGGAATTCGGCTCGATTACGATCTGAAAGACACGTTGACGCCCAACCGCTTCGTCGGCCTTTGGCGCATGGCAACCGGCTTCCGTACCATCTATGTCATGGCCGTCGTGGCCGCAGGTTTTGCCGCGCTCAGCCGCTCCGCAGTCTTCTACCTGCTGCGCTACTTCGTCGACGATGTATTGATGGGAGCCGACAGTCAGTGGCAGATACCGTGGGTGGCGGCCGGAATCATCGCCCTGGCGCTGCTGCAAGGGTTTTTCTCATTTGGCATGGGCCGGCTGGCCGCGGAAACCGCCGAAGGAGTGACTCGCAGGCTGCGCAACTATCTCTACGACCACATCCAAAGGATGACTTTCACCTACCATGACACAATGCAGACTGGTGAACTGATTCAACGCGCCACCTCTGATGTGGACACGCTGCGCCGTCTTTTCCAGGATCAGCTGATAGGAATCGGGCGGACGGGCCTGTTGTTCCTGGTGAATCTCATAGCGCTGGCGCTGCTGCACGGCTGGCTGGCACTGCTGTCGATTCCACTGCTGCCGGTCGTCTCCGTAGCCTCATTCTTCTTCTTCAGGCGGATGACGACCGTTTTCGAGTCCTACCAGAGTCAGGACGCCGCCGTCTCCAATCGGCTGCAGGAAAGGTTGACAGGTGTGCGCGTTGTGAAAGCTTTCGCGCGCCAGTCGTACGAGATCGACCGCTTTGAAGAGGAAAACTGGGAGAAGTACCTGCGCGGCGTGCGGATTGCAAAACTCCACACTCTGTTCTGGCCGGTCGTAGAGACCTTGACAGGGGGCCAGCTGCTGTTCGGTATGTTTATGGCTGCCAGGATGGCCCTGAGCGGTGACATCACTGTAGGCACATTTGTCGCTTTCACCGGTCTGCTCGTGGCTACAATCTGGCCCGTGCAGGGCATCGGCCGCCTGGTCGCCCATGTTTCGACCGGTCTGGTCTCGCTGAACCGGGTGCAGGAAATCATTCGCCAGGAAAGGGAAAACCTGGAAGAGGGAAACACGCCGACGAATAAGCGTCTTCGCGGCGCCTTGCAGTTTAGAAATGTGCAGTTCGCCTATGAGTCGCCGCCTGCCGAAGAAGACGGCGCAGCAAAGAAAGGCGAAGAGGCGAAACTGGACCCGCAGGAAGCGCGGCGAAGGGCCTTTGCGGAACGGGGCTACGTCCTGCGGGATATCAACTTCGACGTCGAGCCCGGCCAGGTTGTCGGCCTGCTCGGCGCGACCGGATCGGGCAAGTCATCCCTTGTAAACCTGTTGCCGCGATTCTACGAATACAGCGGCGGCAGCATCACCTTGGATGGCGAAGAACTGCGGGCCTATTCGCGCGGCTTCCTGCGCGGGCAGATCGGCATCGTGCAGCAGGAGCCGTTCCTGTTCTCGACCACGATCCGCAACAATATCTCCTACGGACTGGGACGAAAAGTCTCTGATGAAGAGTTGGAGGCCGCGGCCAGGGCTGCCGCGATCCATGACGTGGTTCAGACCTTCCCCAAAGGGTACGAAACACTGGTAGGCGAACGGGGCGTGACCCTCTCCGGCGGTCAAAAGCAGCGGGTGACGATTGCCCGTACCTTGCTGAAGGACCCGGCAATTCTGCTTTTGGACGACGCCACATCCAGTGTCGATACGGAAACCGATGCCGCCATCCGCGCCGCGCTGCAGCGGCTGATGCAAGGGCGGACCACTTTCATCATCGCGCATCGCGTGCAGAGCGTTATGACGGCTGACCAGATCCTGGTGATGGAGGCCGGGCGGATTATTCAGCGGGGCAGCCATGACGAATTGGTCGCCCAACCGGGTGTCTACCGCCGGATATTCGAACTGCAGGTTCAGATCGAAGCAGACCTTGAAAGAGAAATCGCCGCTGTTGTCGAAGCGGCGGAGGAAAAGCTGGGTGGGCTTGAGAAAGCGCAGCCTTTCCCGCAGGGGTACGGCTCGCCCTCTGAACCCGAAATCCCCCATTCTGTTACAAGAGGTTGACCGATGTCACAACACGAACACTTTGAAGAAGAAGAATTCGAAACGGAGTTTAACGGCCAGACCGTATTGCGCATCTTTCGTCTGGGCCTTTTGCACTGGCCGCTGATGCTCGGCTATCTGCTGTCAGTGGTTGTTACCTCTGTGCTCGACGGCTACTTGACCCTTCTCACAAAGCGGATAGTCGATGATGGTATTGTGGCTGGCAATGCAGAGCAGCTGTGGCGGCTGGTCCTCCAATACGGTCTGGGACTCGTGCTCGTGGCCCTGGGCGTGATGGGCTTCATCTATTCGGCGGGGCGGCTGGGTGAGCGCGTGCAGTACGATCTGCGCAAAACGATGTTCGCCCGGTTGCAGGACCTGTCGCTCTCATACTACGATCGCACCCCTGTCGGGTGGCTGATGAGTCGCCTTACCTCCGACGCCAGCCGAGTAGGAGATCTGGTTTCCTGGGGCTTCATGGACTTGCTCTGGGGCGGCGTGGCCATCGCCGTCTCTCTGGGCTTCATGGCGATGATCAACGTGCAGATGATGCTGCTCGTTGCCGCAGTCATTCCTGTGCTGATTGTGGTGGCCTTCCGCTTCAAGAAGAAGATATTGGTGGAATACCGCGACGTGCGCAAGACGAACTCCCAGATCACCGGGGCCTACAATGAAAATATAACCGGTGTGCGCGTAGTCAAATCTCTACGCCGCGAAGAGGGCAACCTCGAAGAGTTCACCGATCTCACCCGGACCATGTACCGCGCCGGATTTCGAGCCGCATGGCTTTCAGCTCTCTTCCTGCCCGTGGTGCAGCTGATCAGCGCGATTGCGGTGTCCGGCATCGTTTTGTACAGCGGCCAGCAGTTCCAACTGGGAGGCATGACCATCGGCGGCATTCAGGCCTTCATCTTCTACATCACTCACATGCTGTTTCCAATTCAGGAAATGGCGCGCATCTACGCCGAGATGCAACAGGCCATCGCGTCGGGAGAACGCATCTTCAGTCTCGTCGACGCTGTGCCCGAGGTCCAGGACCGCAGCGGCGCGCAGGCTCCGGATAGCTTGCGAGGCGACATCGTCTTCGAGAATGTGGACTTCCAGTACGAGGAAGAGAAGCCGGTTCTGCGCGACTTCAGCCTGCACGTTAAGCAGGGAGAGACGATCGCGCTGGTCGGGCCGACCGGCGCCGGAAAGTCGACCATCGTCAATCTGGTCTGCCGTTTCTACGAACCCTCAAAGGGCCGGATTCTCATTAACGGCAGGGACTATACCGAGTGGACCCTGCACGGAATCCATAGTCGCGTCGGCGTAGTGCTTCAGACCCCCTACCTCTTTTCCGGCTCGATCTGGGAGAATCTCCGCTACGGTCGGCTCGATGCCACCGACGACGAGGTCGTGAATGCGGCCGGGATGGCCGGAGCGCACTCCTTCATCGAGGCGTTGGAAGAAGGATACGACAGTCAAGTCGGAGAAGGGGGCGTCCTGCTGTCGGTCGGCCAGACACAGCTGTTGAGCCTGGCGCGGGCCATCCTTGCCGATCCCGATATCTTCGTGATGGACGAGGCCACCAGCTCGGTCGACACCCTCACCGAAGCGCTGGTCCAGGAAGCGATGGACGCGATCCTCGCCGATCGCACCAGTTTCATCATCGCCCACCGCCTCTCGACCATCCGCAAGGCGGACCGGATCCTGGTGATCGAGGATGGCCGCATCGCCGAGCAGGGCACACACGCCCAGCTGATCCGCCGGCAGGGCCACTACTACGACCTCTATACAAAGCAGTTCCGCGACGAGCGTATCGGCTCCGCGCAGCCGCTCCTGCAAGCGGGGAATCCGGTCGCAGCCTGAACTCCTTCCGCCAACCCCGAAAACAGCGCCAGGTCTCGTTAGGGACCTGGCGCTTTACTTTCCTGCGCTAACCGCAAGTCTGCGAGAACTCCCTGTTTTCCTGATTTGACGTACAGAACCGTCTCAAATATAATGTCTCCAGCCGCTCTTGAACAGAGCGCACTGGCACCTGAACAACTGATTCGCAATCGGGAGCTCGGAAGAACTGGGCTGAGAAATCTCCTTCTGCGTCCGAATGGCGCTCTGTGGAGATGACCGACACACCTGATCCAGGTAATGCTGGCGTAGGAATCTTAGCGACACGTAGAAGAACTGTACATAGCAAGAAACGCCAACCGCCTATCAGGGCGGTTTTTTTGTTTGCGAAAGGAGACACGATGTCTGATCCAGTGAATGTCGATATTCAAGTACTCCCCTCGACCGGCGGCGATGTCTATTCGATTGTCGATCGCGCTATCGGCGTCATCCAGGAATCGGGCCTCAAATACGAGGTCGGCGCCCTGGGAACGACAGTCGAGGGCGATCTCGACAGCTGTCTGGACGCGGCCAAAGCCGCCCACCGCGCCTGCTTTGTCGACGGCGTGGCGGGGGTGGTCACGATCATCAAGATCGGCGAGGCGGTCGGCGGCTCCACCATCGAGGACAAGGTGGCAAAGTTCCGAGGAGCCGGCTGATGCAGGCGGCGCGCCTGTTCCTGCCCGCGGCCGTTCTCCTGACGCTGGCGATCCTCTGGGAGCTTGTTGTTTGGGGCCTCGAAGTGCCCAAGTGGATCGTACCTTCGCCGTCGGCCATCTGGCTGGCATTCTGGGAAATGCGCGCTCTCTTGGGCCTCCATGTCGCCCAGACCATGCTGGAGGTCGCTATCGGCATAGGCATCGCCGTAGCCGCGGGCGTATCGGTCGCAGCCGCCATCAACTTTTCGCCGCTGCTGCAACGCGCCGTCTATCCACTCCTGGTAATTTCCCAGACCGTGCCCATTCTGGCGCTGGCGCCGTTGCTGATAATCTGGTTCGGCTTTGGCATCGCGCCCAAAGTAATCGTCGTGACACTGTTCTGCTTTTTCCCCATTGCCGTCAACACGAGCGATGGGTTGACCTCAACCGAGCCCGACCTGATCGACCTTTTCCGCTCGATGGGAGCGACGTGGCTGCAGATCTGGCGCAAGGTGCGGCTGCCGGCTGCCCTTCCTTACTTCTTTTCGGGCCTGAAAATTGCAGCCACCTATAGCGTTACCGGCGCAATCGTTGGGGAGTGGGTTGGCGCCAAACAGGGGCTGGGAATCTACATGCTGCGCTCGTCCGCGGCCTTCAAGACCGCGCAGGTCTTCTCAGCAATCGTCATCACTTCCCTCCTGAGCATCATGTTGTTTCTGGCCGTATTTGCACTTGAGCGCGGGATGATGCCCTGGCACTTTGACGAACGTTAGAGGCGGCCGCCGCCCGGCGGCTGCCCGAAACAGGTTCTTACTCCAAGGAGGAGATGATGCGAACTAGACTGTCACGAACCACTCTCTTGATTGCAATGCTGATGGCGGTAGCACTGGCAACTGCCTGTGTGCCGGTTGCCCCGGCCGCACAGAGCGGGGACGGCTCCGCCGCCTTGAAGGACGTCACCCTGCTACTGGACTGGACGCCGAATACCAATCACACCGGCATCTATGTCGCTCAGGACAAGGGCTGGTATGAGGAGGCCGGCCTCAACGTGGATATCGTCATACCGGGTGAGTCCGACGTGCACCAGGTTGTGGGCGCCGGCTCGGCAGACTTCGGCGTGAGTTACCAGGAGGGCGCCACCTTCGCCCGTGTCGAGGGCGTCCCCATCGTCTCCGTCGCCGCGGTCATCCAGCACAACACCTCGGGCTTTGCTTCCCGGAGCAGCGCAGGCATCGGAGGGCCCACCGACCTCGCCGGCAAGCGATACGGCAGCTTCGGCTCGCCGATCGAGTACCCTACCATCGACCTGCTGATGAAATGCGCCGGCGGCTCGGCCGAGGACGTCGAATTCATCGACGTCGGCTGGGCCGACTTCCTCTCCATCACCGAAGCCGATCAGGTCGACTTCGCCTGGATCTACTACGCCTGGACCGGCATCAACGCGGAGCTTCAGGGCATCGACCTTGACATCATCATGCTCAAGGACTACCTGGAATGCATCCCCGACTACTACACGCCGATCCTGATCACCAGTGAGTCCATGATCGCCAGCGATCCCGAGACCGTAAGCGCATTTGTCGGGGCGACGGCCAGGGGCTTTGAATTCGCCATCGAAAACGCTGCCGCAGCGGCCGACATCCTGCTGGCAGCAAATCCGGACCTGGACGCCGACCTCGTCCACGCCAGCCAGGAATGGCTCGCCAATGAATACCGGGCGGAAGCGGCGCAATGGGGCATCCAGACCGGCGAAGTCTGGCAGGCCTACGCCGACTTTCTGATCGACGGCGGCATCATCGAGTCGTTCGAAGGCGAGAGCGCATATACGAACGAGTTCCTTCCGGAAAAAGAATGACGCTACTGGCGGTCGACTCGCTCTCCAAGACCTTTGGCGGCGGCGCCCGCAGAGGGACGCGCAGCCAGGTCGAAGCGGTCGTCGACCTGACCTTCAAGGTCGAAGCGGGCGAGTTCCTGACCATTATCGGACCCAGCGGCTGTGGCAAGTCCACCCTTCTGCGCCTGCTGGCCGGCCTCGTACAGCCGGACGGCGGCCAGATCTACCTGCAAGGCCAGCCCCTGCCGGACGCGTCCGACCGGCAGGGGCGCTTTGGCTACATGCCCCAGCGGGATACCCTGCTGCCATGGCGCACTGTGCTCGACAACGTCATCCTGGGGGTGGAGCTGGCGGGAGGCAGCCGCGACGCAGCCCGTGAAGAGGCGCGTCAACTGCTCCCTCTGTTTGGGCTGGACGGCTTCGAAAACAACTGGCCCAGCACACTCTCGGGCGGAATGAGGCAGCGGGCCGCGCTGCTGCGCACCTTCCTGGCCGGCTACGACATCCTTCTCCTCGACGAACCGTTCGGCGCACTCGACGCCCTCACCCGCCGCATGCTGCAGCAGTGGCTGCTGGGCGTTCGCAGGCGTTTCTCCAAGACCATTCTCTTCATCACCCACGACGTCGACGAAGCGCTTCTGCTGGGAGATCGCATGCTCGTCTTCAGCCCCCGTCCCGGCCGCATCACCGCCGATCTGAAAATCGACTTGCCCCACCCGCGAGACGAGAATACAATCCTGGAACCGGACTTTCTCACACTGAAACGAAATGCGCTTGCGCACCTGAAACTCTAAACGCGGAGAAGCCAACTCGTGATTGACAGACAGAGCGCAGACCACCTGAAGTCAAGAGGATACCTTGTAGCTTCCTTTGCCGCCCTGGACAGGTCCGAACTCCTGGATGCGTTTCGAACTTTCATCCACAGAAGTCGTGATTATCAACTGCACTTCCTTCAGAAGCGATTCGGATATGCGTACGACGGCTTTTCCTTCTACGGCCAAACCGACAGCAGCCATCAGGCCGAGGACGACCTCATAAGCACCTTTGTCCTCTCCGAGTTTTACCCGGCGGACCGCTATCCCGAAGAGTTTCTGGGCTTTTTGAAGGGAAGCTGGAAAGAGGTCGTGAAGACGGTGCGTTCGTTGGAAACTGCCCTGCTTACGCAGCTTGACATTCCCGGCTTGCTGGACTTCTACCACGGGAACGCGGGCCACATGGTCTCAAACAACTACTATCCGCCGCTGCAGCAGTTCACTTCTCCCGCAGCCGGCAACACGCGGCTTTCCGCGCATCCCGATGCCTCTCTATTCACCGTTTTCCCTTTTGGTATCGACGAAGAGCTGGAGCTGCAAGTGACAGGCGAGGACGGGGAATCCGTGTGGCAGTCAGTTGACGCTGCAGACAGGGTCCTGGTCTATCCCGGCTACTTGATGGAGATGTGGACCCACGGCGCGATCAAAGCGATGAATCACCGTGTTCGCCTGAGCGACAACAGGGCCGCAGAACGCTTCACCTTCTCCTTCTTCTCACTGCCGTTTCCTCTGCGGGAGTTCAAGATGCCAGGGCGGGGATTGATGACGAGCGAAGCCTACTTCGAGGCCTATGGGGCCCTATTCTGATGGGTTCAAGTGGAGGCCGTACCGCTCGGCCGCGGCGCAGATCATACCCCACGCCGTGTCGTCAACGGGGATGCCGTCCCGGGACCGCTGCTGACGAGTGCGGATCTCTGGTTCGCCCGGCGCCAGGACCTCGTCGAACCCGGCCGCCGGCTCTGAACCCTTGACGTGCTGCACCAGCCCCTCGACATCTGCATAGAAGCCACCGCCGTCCCTCATCTGCTCAGGGTGGATCAGAATTGCCAGGAATCCATTGCCGATGCGGTTCACGCCGTCGCGGCTGCACCCTGCCCCCGACAGCGCGCCAGCCAGCACGTCGATGACAAAGGACAGGCCAAATCCCTTGTGCCCGCCAAAAGGCAACAGTGCGCCTTCAGGCGGCCCCACGTAGTCGGCAGGGTCCGTCGTAGGATTGCCGTCCGCGTCTACAATGCAGCCTGCCGGCGCCGGCACGCCGCGGTTCAGCATATCCTTCAGCTTGCCGTCGGCAATCGCCGACGTCGCCATGTCCAGCACCAGCGGTTCGTCGTCCTGGCGCGGGATTCCAACCGAGATGGGATTGGCCGAAAGCCGCCGCCCGCGCCCGCCCCACGGAGCGGCCAGCTTGCCTCCCCCGTGCGTATTGACGAACATCACCGTCACCAGCCCCTGTTCTGCCGCCAGGTAGGGGTAATGCCCGACGCGCCCGATATGCCCGCACTGCCTGACCGCGATGATGCCGACGCCGTTAGTTCGCGCCTTCTCCATCGCGACCTCGAACGCCTCCAGGCCGATGACCTGGCCGAAACCCCAGCCGCCCTCCATCACCGCCAGTATCGGCGTCTCATGTATGATAGAGATATGCTGACCGGGGACGACGTCGCCCGCCTCCATCCACGCAACATATTCGGGAATGCGCAGAACCCCATGGGAATCGTGTCCGGCCAGGTTGGCCTGCACTAGGTGTTCAGCTACAGTCCGAGCCTCGCCCCGTTCCAAGCCGGCGGCATCGAAAACTTCACGTGCGATTGCGGTCAGCTGATGAGGGGAAAACTTGGGCATGCTCGTGTGTAGTACCGTTATGAAGTAAACTGGGCAGCCAACTTCCTCGGAAACCGTAGAAGAACAGTTTGGGCTGAGGTGCGCTCAGTATTGCTCAAACCGGAGTTGTCGAGCAAACCCCTCCAAGTCGATACTGCCGGCATTGGCGACGGCCACTTCTGCCGAATCCAACGCGGCCGCTTTCTTCAGGTCGGCGAATGCGCCTTCGAATAGGCCAAGGTTGTCCTTGGCAATTGCACGCTGGAGGTAGGCTTTGGCATAGTCGTGCTTGAGTTGAAGTGCCCGGTCATAATCGACGATCGCGTCCTGGAATCGACCGAGATTGGCCCTGGCGAGGCCCCGGTGGAAGTAGGTGTGGGCACTGTCGGGCTTGGACAAGAGAACCTGGTCATAGTCGGCGATGGCAGACTGATATTGGCCCATTTTCTCCCTTGCAAGGCCCCGGCTGAAGATGGCACTGACATGACCTGATTGCAGCCCGAGGGCCAGGTTGTATTCGACGATGGCCTCCTGGTATAGACCTAATGCTGCCTTTGCATAGCCCCGACTGACGAATGCTTGAGCAAAGTCGGGTTTCAATTGGAGTGCCCGATCGAAATCGCCGAGGGCGTCCTCGCTCCGGCCAAGGTTAAGATAAGTGACGCCGCGACCGTGATAGGCCCTGGCATTGTCAGGATCGTAATGGAGAGCCCTTTCAAAGTCGGCGAAAGCCTCCTGTTGCAGACCAAGGCAGGTCTTGGCATTGCCCCGTTCCACTAAGACATCAACATGGTCATGCTTCAGCCGCAGAGCTACGTCAAAGTCGGCGATGGCGTCCTCGAACAACTTGAGGCCGCTTTTGGCAGCCCCCCGGTAATAGTAGGCATTAACAAGGTATGGTTCCAACAGGAGGGCCTGGTCGAAGTCCGCAATCGCCTCCTGAAACCGACGACTCATGAGATGAGCGGTGCCCCTTACGATGTAGCCGGCGCTAAAGTCGGGTTGCAACTGGAGTGCCTTGTCGTACTCGGCGATGGCCTCATCGTAAAGACCGAGGCCAAGATTGGCGTTGCCCTGAATGAAATAGTCTTCGGCACTTCCCTCTTTTTGATTTGCGGCGACCACGATACATGCCGCGGCAACGGCTAGCAACAAGACTCCTACTCTGATTTTGCGCACTGTCTTAGAGCCCCTTCACATGCAGCGGGTCTGGGCCTTTCGGCCATCCGCCGATGCAGTAGATCCGCGCGATCGCGGCGGGAGTTTCGGTGATCGTGAGATCGTAGTGCTGTCAGCCACCCAGGAATAGCCGGATGGGCGACTCCAACAGCTCCTTCACCCTTTGCAAAAAGAGAGCGCACTCTGCGCCGTCGGTCACCCGGTGGTCAGCAGAGATCGTCATCTGCATGACCGTGCGCACGGCCAACTGGCCCTCTTCAACGACCGCGGTCTCCCTGGCCGTTGCCACCGCCAGAATCGCGGCCTGCGGCGGGTTGATGATCGCGGCAAAGTGATCTGTGTCGTAGCCGCCCAGGTTGCTGATCGTAAAGGTGCTGCCCGCTACATCATCCGGCCTGGCCCTGCCCGCACGCGCCCTCTCGATCATGGCTCGATTCTCGCGGGCTATGTCAGATATGGGACTGCGGTCGGTCTGCCGTGTGGTGACCGTCAGCACGCCCCCTTCTACCGCCACGGCCGCGCCTACATTTATGTCGGTGTGAACTTCGATGCGGTCGTCGATGTATGACGCGTTCAGGTTGGGGAAGTCGCGCAGCGCCAGGGCAACGGCCTTCACCACAATGTCGTTGACGGTGACCTGTGCATCTGCTGGGAAGGCTTCATTGTACTGCCTTCTCAGTGCCAGCGCATCGTCCATCGTGACCGAACTGGTAATGTAAAAGTGAGGGATCGTCTGCTTGCTTTGGCTCATGCGCCGAGCAATCGTCCGCCGCAGCGGCGAAGCGGCAGTCCCGACGGATGAAGGCCGGTCTCCGTCCTCTGGCGGAAGCTGGACGACCTCCTCGATCGCCCCTGGACGGGCTTCGGCCAGGTGATTCTCAACGTCACCGCGCAGAATCCGGCCGCCGGGTCCGCTGCCGGCCACCCGCCGCAAGTCCAGATTGTGCTCGCGGGCCATGCGCAGTGCAATCGGCGTTGCCAGCAAGCCATTGTCCGCAGGCGCTACAGGCACGCGACCCGCCGGTTCAACCTCCTGCGGTGCGGTGGGCAGGGGAGTGGATGGCGTCCTCGCTTTGGGGGGTTCAGGTGCTGGTGGCGGGGCAGGTTCTTTGGCAGGGGATGGAGCGGGCACTGGCGAGGCGGAGAGTTCGTCGGCCTCTCCAATCCTGGCAATCGGCGCGCCTTCTGCGACGCTTTCTCCAGGCTGGATGAGGTGCTCCAGCAGGACGCCCGCTACAGGCGACTCCACCTCCAGCGTAACCTTGTCCGATTCGAATTCGGCGATCGGTTCACCCGCCTGCACCGCGTCGCCCACGCCCTTCAACCAGACCGAAAGCTCGCCTTCATCGGCCTCAAAACCCAGGTCGGGCATTGGGACTATCTCGGCCACGAAACCCTCCCATAAGCGGCAGCGGCAGCCAGCCGCCGCCCGTCTCTCATACACAGTTGCAGGCCTGATGGCACGTCGGTCCTACCCAAACTCTGTTCGATTCAGTCCCACCAGCGCTGCTTCGAAAATCGCCTGGCTGTCAATCTCGAAATGGCGGTAGAGATCAGCCGGCGTACCCGACTGACCGAAATCGTCCACCCCCAGCGGTATCAGGTAGCTGCCAAACAGGCTGCCCAGCCAGGCCAGATTGTGCGACGCCCCATCCTGTACGGTGACAATCGGGGCCTGGCGCTCGTTCGGGGGGATCAACCAGGAAAGCAGCCGGCTCGGCTCCCTGCCCGGCCTGCGTCCCCACTGCGCGGCCCGCCAGTTCTCAAAAAGGCGGCGGGGGCTGGATATGTTCAGCACGTTGACCGCAATACCTTCCGCCTGCAACATCGCCGCCGCCTCCATCGCCTCCGCCAGCATGATGCCGCTTGAGGCAATGTGGACCAGCGATCGAGGATCTGCTTCCGGCGTGGCCGTCTTCCAGTCCAGCAGCCTGAATCCGCCTTCAAGCACCTGGCGGCGCAATTCGGTGGCGCCTAGACGCTCCATCGCCGGCTCAAGCAGCGACTGATCGGTCGGCTTTGTAGAAAGGCGCAGATAGGTCGCTCTGCCGTCCACATCTCGGCAGCACTGCCGCACCGCCTCCAGCATGATCCAGACCAGCTCCTGGGCAAAACAGGGTTCGTAGCTGTTCAGATTCGGCAGTTCCGCGCCCAGTGAAGGCGTCACCGTTGACTGGTGCGCGCCGCCCTCCGGGGCGAGGCTGACACCTGAAGGCGTGCCCACAATGATAAACCGGGAACCGGCGTAGAGGCCGTATATGAACGAGTCCAGACCCCGCAGCACAAAGGGATCGTAAACCGTGCCGATCGGGATCAGCTGCTGGCCGTTCAACTCCGCCGAGAGCCCCAGCATCGCCAGCATCATGAAGAGATTCATCTCCGAAATACCCAGCTCGATATGCTGGCCATCGGGCCCGTAGTGCCAGCTCAGCCCCCGATTCTCCTCCAGTTCGTAAATCTCCTTATCGGTCAGGGAAAAGACGCCTTGTTTGGCGATCCAGCCCGAAAGGTTCGTAGACGTGGAGACATCGGGTGAGGTGGTAACCAGCCGCGGCGCCAGCTTTGGATCGCGGCTCATGCTCACCAGGATCTGGCCGAACGACTGCTGCGTGCTGAGCATGCCATGCATACGGGCCGGCACGCTTTCGGGAACATCCTGTGCCGAGAGTCCTTCAGGCGGCTGTGCCGCGCCGTTCACCATCTGAGGGGCTGCGGCGATCTCTCCATTTGGCGCGGGGTAGAGCTGTTGGGCGATCTCTGTGCAGAGCGCTCCCTCCTCCGAACCCGGGTCAAATGCGGCCCATTCATCGTCGCCGGGGATCGACAGCTCCTCGGCCAGGGCCGACATCTCTTCAACGCTCAGCAGTTTGGAATGGTTGTGAGGGTCGCCGGCGATTGGCAGCCGCCAGCCTTTAATCGTGTATGCGAATATCACAGTGGGCCGGTCGGCCGTTGCGTCGGCCTCTTCGAGCACGTTAATCATCTCAAAGAGGTCATGGCCGCCCAGGTTGCCGACGACGCCGGGCAGCTCCGCATTGCTTATCGGCGCCAGCAGCGCCTCTAGGTGCGGGTCCTTGTGCCCGTTTACCGTCACAAAGCGCTGGCGCAACTCATCGCCTGGCAGCCGTACCAGCAGCTGGTACTCCTCGTTGCTCATGTCGTCGATGCGCTTGCGGACGAGTTCGCCGTTTTCCTTTGCAAAAAGGCTCTGCAGTTTGCGTCCGTACTTCGCCTCCAACACCTGCCAGCCCCAGCTGTCGAACATCGACTTCAGCGTCCCCGCGCGGATGCCGGGAACCACACGGTCCAGGCTCTGGCGGTTCAGGTCCACGATCCAGATCGTGTTGGCCAGTTCGTCCATCCATTCATCGAATACGGCTTCCCAGACATTGCCCTCGTCCAGCTCCGCGTCACCGATTATGGCAATGAAACGATTGGAAGTCACTTCGCCAAAGTGCATCTTGGCATAGTAGTGGGTCAGCGCGGCAAAGGCCGGCGCCACCGCGCCCAGCCCCACCGAGCCGGTAGAGAAGTCGACCGGATCGGGGTCCTTGGTACGGCTGGGATAGGCCTGTAGGCCGCCAAAGGCGCGCAGCGTGGTCAGATATTCGCGGGGCAGCTGCCCGAGGAGATATTGAATGGCGTGAAAAACCGGTGAAGCGTGGGGTTTGACCGAAACCTTGTCCCCGTGTTTGAGCAGGTGAAAGTAGAGCGCGGTCATGATCGTCACCATGCTGGCCGACGAAGCCTGGTGCCCGCCAACTTTGACGCCGTCCCGCTGCGGACGAACACTGTTGGCCTCGTGCACGATCCGCATCGACAGCCACATGATGCGTTCCTGAATCCGGTTCAGCGTGTCCAGATACTCTGATGTCAGCTTCATTGGCTTGAAAGGCGCCTTGCAACTGCTGTCAGCCTGCAACGACTCTGCGAACGAGACTGCGCTCACTTACTTCGAAGCGCCGCCTCTCGTTTCGGTCTATCCATCGAAGATTATAGCATATCGCCGCGATTCACTAACCCCCAGCGCCTAACCCCTGCCGTCCAGCGGCTCATATCCGATCACCCGGCGCCCGTGTTCCATGTCATAGAGCGGCCAGTCGCCGCCGGAAACGCCGAAAACCACCTCGTACGCTACGTCCGGATGGATGACGGCGCGCTCGAAAACCCGCACCAGGTCGGCGTGGCTGAGATGATGCGGATGCTCTGCCTGCGGCCGGTCCGCCCGCACGTTGCCGATGCGAACCGATACGCACTCCAGACCGAACTGGCTGGCATACATGTAGCACAGATTCTCGCCGAAAACCTTGCTGATCGAGTAGTAGCTCTCCGGCCGCGGCGGCATGTCTATCGTGCGCGTGATATCCTCGGGATAGTGAGCCAGCAGCCCCGCGCGGCTCGCGAAGACCACCCGGCGCACATTGCTCTGCCGCGCCGCCTCGAACAGGTGATACGTCCCGATGATGTTGCTGTTCAGGATCTCCTCCCACGGCGCCGACCCCAGCGGGTTGCCGGCCAGATGGACGACCGCCTCCATGCCCTGCGTCGCCCTCGCCACCGCCTCGAAATCGGTCAGTTCACCTACGACAACGTCTTCAAGATCCGGAATCGGCACGCGGTCGAAAGCCCGCAACGGGTAGCGGTCGCGCAGGCCATTCACCAGGACGGTGCCGACCGCGCCGGCAGCGCCCGTAATCAGAATTTTCATCAACAGCTCCCTAGCGCGCGGCGACGAGCAAGTAAGTCAGCCGCGCTTCGTCTTTGTTGGATATGTAGTAGGTCGTCTCTGGCAGCAGGTGCCTGGCGCCGTCCCCGCCCGCCGGCTTGGGCTGCTGGCAACTCCAGACGATCGCGCTGTCATGGCTGACAACCGGCTGCGCCTCTCGCCAGTTCACAACATTTGGCATGATCCGCTCTCCCTCCGCCGCGCCATGAACCGTGGACCCATCACGGCCAGTCCTCCGCCGGCAGCAGTTCAGTCATCTGTCGGATGCGCGGCCGCGCCAGGTCCACAAATGACCTGTGAAATGAGAAGGCGCCGTGCTTTTTCAGCCCTTCGTAATGACGCGCCAGCGTTGGCTTCGCCGCAAACTTCAGGGCAATGTAACGCCGGTCGGTCTGCTTGCCAAAAACGGCATGATACAAGTACTGATTGAAGAAGACAGCGTCGCCCGGCTCGACCTCCAGCGCGCAACCGGGCAGATCCGGTCCGGGCACGCCAAAGGGCATCACCTCCGGCTTGGACTGAATGTGGTTGAGCCTTTCGAGCTGATCGTAGAACGGCTTTCGATGCGAGCCCGGCATCACGCGCAGCGCCCCCGCTTCCTTCTTCGTGGGTGTGAGGTACAACATCACTTTGATGCGCACATAGTCCGGCTCCTCTTCCCCGGGGCGGTCGCAATGCCACTCGTGGCTCTGTGTCTCATTGAAGCTGCCCTTGTTGCCCTCGGAGCCGCCCCACACGAAACCGGCGCCCAGCAGCTGTTCAACTGTCAGATAGATGCGGTCGTCTTCCACGAGCCCGGAGAGATCCCGGCTCGACTCGATGAAGGGCGCAACATGCTGGTATTCGCCCTGGCTTGGACCGCCTCCCCGCTCTGCGCGCCACAGTTCATCTGCAGCGCGCCGAATTTCGCCGATCTCGTCGGCGCAGAAAAGCTGCGGCCACAGGAGAAATCCAAACGTTCTGAAGTGGTCGATCTGTTGGTCGCTGAGCATGAATCGCCCCTTTTGTCTCCCCCCGCCTCATACCTGCGTGAACTTCTGGAGCCGGTTGTCGAGGAAGGGCACCTCCGCCACGTAAAGGTCCCCTTGAGAATCCAGCCACAGCCCATGTGGGCCGTTGGCAAACTGGCCTGGCGCCTCGCCCTGCTCGCCCCAGCGCGCCAGCAGCTCGCCATCCAAATCGAAGACGCTGATACGGTAGTTGCCCTCAGCCATATAGATTTTGTCGTCGCTGTCGATGTATAGATCGTTGGGCCCGTCCAGGTCCGGCCACTCGCCAATGTACGTGCCCTCCGCATCGAAAATCTGCATCCGCCTGTTCTCGCGGTCCAGGATCAGCACGCGACCGCGGCTGTCCACCCGCAGGCCGTGGGGCAACGCGAACTGCCCCGGCCCCGTGCCCTCCTCGCCCCACGACTGCAGCAGCGTCCCGTCCGCAGAGAAGCGGTGCACGCGAAACTGGCCGTACCCGTCGGCTACGTAGATATCGCCCCACGGCGCCTCCACCGCCCAGGTCGGCCGGTTGAACGGCTGGCCCGGCGCGCCGACCGCGTCGGGCGTGCCCAGCGTCTGCAAAACGCGCCCCTCGGTGTCGAGCTTACGCACTGTGTGGTCGTCGACGTCGGCCACGTACATCTGGTCCTGTTCGTTGAACCAGACACTGTGCGAATTCTTGAACAGGTCCTCGCCCCGCGCAGCAAGGAAATTGCCCCCGCTGTCATAGACCAGGATCGCCGGAGGATCGCGCCGGGCGATGTAAACGCGGTCACTCGAGTCTGTCGCCACCGCCGGCGTCACCCCGCCGAAAACGCGGCTGCCCGCTCCCTGGCCCCACCCCTCAACTACCTTGTATTCAAGTCCGCCTTGGCTCCCTGCCATCTCCCGTCCTCCTCTGCTGTAACGGTTCGCCGGCCGCATACCGACAGCACGACCGAAAGCCGGCGCTACGGTCTCGGGCTCTCCATCAGTACTGTGACGCCCATATCAATGTATTTGTTGCGCAGGTCCGGCGAGTAGCTCCTGAAGCTGATCTTGGCGTCCGCGCCCTCCAGCTGCTTGAGCGCGTGGCGCACACAATCGTCAACGCTCTTGAACGGATGCTCCGGATGCGCTTCCAAGTCATAGAGCAGATCGTTCGGCCCCCATGTCAAACAGTCGACGCCCGGCTTGGCCAGTTTGCGCACATTGGTCACGGCCCGTACCGACTCCATCTGAAGGCACAGGATTCCGGTGCGGTTCCACCAGTCCGCATACGCCAGCCGATCGTCGCGCCCCTCGATTCCGTAGCGCGCCGCGCCGCCCCAGCTCCTCCTGCCGACCTGGGGGTAATAGAAGGCTTCAAGCGCTTCATCCACCGTCGTCTCCTCCTCCACGATCGGGATCTCGATGCCGAGCGGGCCCAGGTCGAGGATGTTGCCGATCAGGTAGGCGTGCCGCGTGTGCTTGATGCGAAACTGGACCGGGACGCCCAGCTCCGCCGCCAGCCCGCAGATCTCTACCACCCGCTCTTCGTTATAGGGCGAATGCTGGCTGTCCACCGACAGGAAGTCGTAGCTGTCCTTGCTCAGAATCTCTTCCAGCTGACTCCTGGTTGCGTTGAAAGGGGCCGACACGCCGATCACGATCTCCCCTCTGCGTATGCGCTGCTTCAATGACGCGCCGTCCGACATGACCGCCTCCTGTGACTCTTGACAATGTATAGTTGAACCTCAGTCCAACTGAAATCGATCACAATTTGAAACCGGTACTTATCCCACGCGCAGACTCAGCGGTGGATTCTATTCCCGTTCTGAATCTCTACCCAAGTCAGCGACTTGGGTACCAATGACAGTCTAACATCATCGCGCCTTCAGTGCAGACCGGCGCGCGCCGTCTTTCCCTGCGCGTGAGGCCCGCCCCCTCTCAACATCGAAGGGACGTTTTCGGTCCGTGGGCCGTTGGTGCAGGATCTTCCCGGACAATATTCGGCTGTACCGCTTAATCAGGTGGGTAAGCAGAGGTTGGGCCTGCAGAGCGGCCGACCGGTCAAGGGAACTAATCCGCGGAAGTATAGTGCTCTTAATTCAGTCCAGGAACTCCATCTGGCTGCGCAGCGCAAAAGATTCCGCGTCTATCGCCCGCGATACGGCCAGCACGCCGTCCAGATGATCGCATTCGTGCTGCAGCAGCTCCGACAGATCATCTTCCAGAAGCATCGTCTGCTCCTGCCACTCCCGGTCAAGAAATCTGATCCGGCACCTCTTGTGCCGCCTCACCTTTACGACCAGATCGGGAAAACACATGCAGTCGTCCCACATCGTGAACATCTCTTCACTCTGCTGATCAAGGGCCGGATTGAAAAAGACCGTCGGGGAGGAAATATACATGTAGACAAGGCGCTTCATGACACCTATCTGGGGCGCGGCAATCGCCCGGCCGACGCCGTACTTGCGCCGGAAATCGAACAAAGTGTCATGCAGGTCCTGGATGGCCGGTTCCAGGCTTTCAACTTCATTCCGCCGTACCGGCTCGCACACCTCGTACAGCTTCGGATGTCCAAGCAAAAGTACCTGTCGAACCGCCATTGGATGCTCCCGATTCTGTCATCTGTTGGAACAGATATGCCGTGACCGCGCTCCGAATTCTACCTCAACTGTTTCGGCTCAGCTACTGCCAATCTGTAACACTTCACGGGACCGCCGCGTTGCACGCTCACTCCTGACCATTCCTCTTTCATTTGCTTCCTGAACTACCTATCACATACCATCAAACTTCTGGGGCTTGTTTTCCTTCAGTTGCAATTTCACTCCGTCACTGGCTACGAAGTCAACAGGAATTCAGAATCTGTGCCTCCGGCTCGGTCTCTTTGGTCTTTGTGAATTGACTTGGCAGACGTCCGCTGCTATTGTCTACGTGGTCTGTTCCGTTCGCTCGCATTCTCGCGTAGACGATTTTGAAAACACACAGACGCTTCCAATCTCTCGTGAACTCTCGTCATCACTCGTAAACGCTCGTGCGACCACTCTCGTGCCTGGAGACATCCGCCAGCATGAGAATCCCAAGAAAATCCAGCAAATCCTGATGCAGACAGTCCGCTCAACGTCCTGAAGGAACTTTTCGCACGCCCAAACACGTCAACACTCCTAAATCTCTCGAAAACTCTCGTAAACACTCGCACGACCTCACCCGTGCCTGAAGACACCCGACATCCCGAGAAGCCTGTGAAAATCCAGCAGATCCTGATCCCGATTGACAACGCGCCGCATTCCGTTTACAGTCTCAACCCATGACCACCACCTGGACCACCCGCGGCTTCGAAAGCTTTCGCCAAGGCCGGTTCGGCAACGCAGGCCAGAACCTCTACGTCTCCCGCGCCGGCGTGCTGCAGCGCATCCACCAGTATGACCTCAACGGAAACGGCTATCTGGACCTGGTCTTCTGCAACAGCCAGAACCACCAGGAACGCCCGCCCGCCTACCTGTACGATGACCCCTTGGGCGCTGCGACCCGCACCGAGCTGCCGGCCGAAGGCGCATGGACCGGCGCCGTCGCCGACCTCAACAACGACGGCTTCGACGACCTGATTCTGGGTATGCGCCACAACGGCATCCGGCCCGACCTCAACGCCGTCATCTACTATGGCGCGCCCGACGGCATGAGTGAACGACGCCAGCAGCAACTGCCCGTTCCCCAATGCGAGTCCGTGGCGGCCGGAGACTTTGACGGAGACGGCCGTCCCGACCTTGCCTTCGCCAGCCAGGGCGTGCTCCGCATCTTCTCTCAATCCGACCTGGGTTTCGAGCCGCAGAGATTCGTAGATCTGGACGTCGCCGCCGAACAACTGACCGCCGGCGATCTTGACGGTGACGGCTTTGACGACCTGGTCGTCCGTTCAGTAGAGGGCGGTGTAACCGTATATTGGGGTGGTCCCGATGGCATCAACCAGGAGCGCGCAACCGTCTTCTACCAACCTGACACCGAGCGCGCCCGCCCTTCAGAGCCGGCGGTACAGTACGCCGAGCACGTTGAGGAAGCGAAGCCTCTGGCCGGCATCGTCCATCTGAACGGCCTCCCCCACCTCTTCCTGCCCCGGTCGCATAGTGTTTCGCTCGCGCCGGTCGGCAAGGACCGGCACTTGGGACCTCCCTTGGAGTTGTACTGCTCTCAGACACTGGCCGTGGCTGTCGGCGATGTTAGTGGCGACGGATACGATGACCTTGTGCTCGCCTGCCGCGAGCCTGGTAACGAGGGTGAACGCTCCTGGATCTATTGGGGTGGCCCGGAGGGATTCGACGAGACCCGCCGCACGCCTCTCAACAGCCACCGCGCCTGCGATGTCGCCGTCGCCGACCTGTCCGGCAACGGCTGCGCCGACGTCATCCTGTGCCAGACCCATACCCCCGATTCGTACAGTGCTGACTCGCTAATCTACCGCGCCTCACACACTGGCATCGAACCCGAGCCGGTCCGCCTGCCCTGTCAGGACGCCCGCCGCGTCCTGCTGGCGCGAGCCGGCCCCGACGCCAGGCCGCACGTAATCTTTGTAAACCATTTCGGCCGTAACCGCTTGGGCAACATCAATCCCTACATATACTTTGGCGAAGCGGATGGCTTTTCACCGCAGAAGCGGCAGGAGTTGCCCGGCTGGGGCGCGGTCGAGGCCCTCTGTTGCGATTTCAACGACGACGGCCGCGTCGACATCGTCCTCGCCAACGCGTCGGAAAACTCGGTTGACCGCGATCCGGGTTCCTACCTGCTTCTCAATGGGCCCGACGGCTTTGACCAAAAGCCAACCTGGATCCTGCCTACCAACCGGGCGCACGGCGTCTGTGCCGCCGACATCAACCGCGACGGCCATCTCGACCTGATCTTCTGCGGCTTCGACAATCCCGAACTCCTGATCTTCTACGGCGTTGCCGCAGATACGGCGAACGGGCTCTGCTTTGACACCGCCAATCCGCAGCGCATTCGCCTGGAACACGACGGCAAGCTCTACAACGAGCCCCGCTGGATCTACCTCGCCGATCTCAACAACAACGGCTGGCTCGATCTGGTCGTCCCCCAGATCGCATACGACCGCAGCTTCATTCTCTGGGGTGGACCTGAAGGCTTCAGCATGGACCGCTGCCAGCCACTCTCCGTCGTGCGCGGCGCCTGCGCCCGCGCCGCCGACCTGACAGGCAACGGCTACCTCGATCTCATCATCGGCGGTCACATCACCTCCCAGGACGGACCCCACGACTCCTTTGCCTACATCTACTGGAACGGGCCTGACGGCCTCGCCGAGGACCGCCGCACACTGCTCCCCGCCAGCGCCGTCAACTCCATGGCCGTCGCCGACTTCAACAACGACGGCCTCCTCGACCTCTTCATCTGCTCCTACCATAACGGCCGCGAGCGGGACATCGACTCCTTCCTCTACTGGAATCGCTACGGGCGCGGCTTCGCCGCAAACGACCGCACTCGCCTCTTCACGCACTCCGCGTCCGGCTGCCTCGCCGCCGACTTCAATGGCAACGGCTGGATCGACCTGGCCGTCGCCAACCACAAAGTAGAGGGCGACCACATCGGCCATTCAGCTGTCTGGTGGAACGGCCCCGAAGGCTTCAGCGCCGAGCGCGTATCCCGGCTCCCGACATCAGGCCCGCACGGCATGACCGCCGTCAGCCCGCACAGCATTGCCGACCGCGGGCCCGAGGAATACTATCAGTCCGCCCCCTGCAAACTGCCCGAAGGCGCACACGTGACCGAGATAGCATGGGAAGCGGAAACGCCGCCTCGTACCTGGGTCAAGGCCCAATTGAGATTCGGCAGCACAGAAGAGGATTTGGAAGAAGCGGCTTGGCAGGGATCGGACGGAGACGCAACGTGGTTCGAAAGTCCCCAGGTCGCCGGCGCCCTGAACCAATCCGGCCAATGGGTGCAGTACAGACTCGCACTGGGCGCCAGCAACGCATGCAGCACACCCCGCGTGACCGCAGTGGATGTACACTACGAGTTGCCGGCGCAACCTTGAGCTTCCGCGCCGTCCCCAAGGCAACTCTTCTGCTGCTTGAAAAATGACGGTTGCCGTTATGTGCCAGAACTGCGAGAATAACCCAGTGGTTGGTGCCCCGCGCCGCCACTGGAAGACATACTTCGCGAAGAGGGACTTTCGCTCACTTGACGCATGACTGCCATCTTCCTGTAAGAGCCTCCCGTTCAAATCACAAAGAGGAGAACCGTCGATGAGAACCCTTCGTAAACTCAACCCGTTGATGCTAGTCGCAATCACTGCCATGATACTGGCCGCCTGTGCCGCGCCCGCTGCACCCGCCGGCGACGCCGCAGCCGAATCAGCGGCAGACGAGCAGGTGACCTTGCGCATGACTGCCCTGGGCGGTATCGTCGCTGAAGCCGTCACCGCGCTCACCGACAATTACATGGAGGAAAATCCTAACGTGGAGATCATCGTCGACGTCCAGGGCGACGATATGAGCTGGCAGAAGACCGCTCCCACAACCATGTTCGCCGCCTCCGATGGCCCCGATCTTTCCTGGTGGTGGTGCGGCCGCTTCGCCCAGTTCAATGACATGATGGACGCCGGGCTGCTGGCCTCGCTCGATGACCTTTATGAGAGCGAAGGCTGGAACGAGTCCTTCCCGCAGGGCACGCTCGACTACTTCACGCACACCGACGGCAGCCGCTACGGCGTCAATCTGGACGCTGTCTGGACGCCGATGGTCTACTACAACAAGGAAATCTTTGCCGAAGCGGGTGTCGAGCCGCCGACAACCTGGGATGAGTTCTACGCGCTTGGCGACAAGATCCGCGCAGCCGGCTATGAGACGCTCACGACTCCTTATGAAATGGGCGTTCGCAGCCACCTTCCGGACGGCCTGATGCTCCGCTCCTGGACCGAGCAGGAATACCAGGCCTTCCTCCTCAACTGGATGCCCGACGCGCCGGAGTGGTCTCTCGAACACAAGTGGACCGACCCCAACGGCGTCCGCATCTACCAGTACATTATGGATATGGCCGACAGCGGGCTGCTGATGGAGGGCTACGCCGGCATCACCGACTACGGCCAGTCCAAGGGGCTCTTCCTCTCCGGCAAAGCCGCCATGTTCCAGGACGGCAGCTGGTCGACGGGCGCCACCTCACTGCCCGAAGAGGCAACCTTCGACTGGGGTTACTTCTACTATCCGCGACTGGACCAGGACAACTACGGCGAAATGGGCTCCTTCGTCGCCAACTGCCTGATCGTCTTCGAAGACCGAGACAACGTCGAAGCAGCCAAAGATGTTGTAGCCTACATCCTGCAGCCCGAAAACATGGTGCTGTGGGCCGAGACACTGGGCGGCCCCCCTGGGCGGACCGACCTGCCGACCGAAAAAGTGACGGAGGTACTTGGTCCCGTGATGGCCGGCATGTTGCAGGAGATCGCCGCGGCCGGAGCGCCTACACTCTATGAGGGCGTGGTGCCACCTGAGCTTCTGGCCTCTCTTAAGGCCTCAATAGACCTCATGCTGACCGGCAGTCTCACACCCGAAGAGGCAGCTGCCATGCAGCAGGAAGAGACCGAAAGAGTCCGCGCAGAGCTTGCCGACCAGTAGGACGGCTTGAGGAGCTACCGTAGTTTGGGCGCTTTCCTGGACTGAACTCGCAGGAGACGAAGAGCGTGGCGCGAGGAACCGCCAGCGTCGAAAGTGGAAATGGGAGTCGAGAAGAGAGGGGGCAGAATTCGCCTCTTTCTCCTCACTCCTCGCCTCCCGGTCCCCGCCTTGGTTCGCGTCTGGCGCGATGGTGGAATCGGGAAGGCATCTGGTACCTGTTCCTTGCGCCCGCCGTTCTCCTGCTGCTTGTCTTTTTGGCCTATCCTTTGGCCGACTCGTTGGTGTTGAGCTTCTATAAGTGGAAGGGACTGGGCGCGCGCAAGTTCGTCGGCCTCGACAACTTTGAGCGTCTGCTCGACGACCGATTCTTCTGGGGAGCCACTTGGCACACGCTGGTCTTCGCGCTGGTTGTTACCCTGGGAACGGTCGGCATCGGTTATCTCCTTGCGACGGTAATCTCACGCCGCGTCTTCGGCTCGGGCGTTTACCGTGTAGGATTCTACCTGCCGGTAATGCTCTCTGTGGTCGTGGTCGCGGCGCTGTGGGTTCGCATCTATGAGTTCAACTGGGGCCTTCTCAATACTGTTCTGCGCGCCATTGGATTGGATGTTCTTGCCCTGCCGTGGCTGGCCGACGTCAAGTACGCGCTGGCCGCCGTGATTGTCGTTCCAATCTGGCAGTATGCCGGCTTCCCCATGATCGTTACGCTGGCTGCTATTGAGGGCATCCCCCAGGACCTGCACGATGCCGCTACAATTGACGGCGTTAGCGAGTGGCAGCGTACCTGGCGCCTGATCTTCCCCCTCGTGCGCCCTGTGGTCGCCTCGATCAGCATCCTGCAAATCATTTTCTCACTGAAGGTATTCGATCTGGTTTGGGTGATGACCAAGGGGAGTCCCGGCAACAGCACCGCAGTCCTGGGAACCTTCCTCTTTCGACAAGGCTTCGAAACGCAGAAGTACGGCTATGCTTCAGCCGTAGCAGTGGTAATGTTCCTGATCGTATTCACGCTGACCTATCTCTATCAGCGTTTGGTGAAGTTTGATGCGGTCGAATTCTGAGGACAGGGAACTGGAAGTGGCCGACAGGCGAACCGCTAACGGATCGCCGTTCGCTGCGCGTTTGCTCACGCGCATCATGATGGTCGCGCTGGCCGTCTGGTTTATCGTCGAACTCTACCCTGTAATCTTTCTGATCAATACTTCGCTAAAGACCGATTCCGAAATACTGAGCACGCCTTTTGCCCTGCCCACCGCCTTCAACTTCGGCAACTACGTGCGCGTCTGGGTGGGAGAAGGAGCAAACAATAAGCCGATCGCTCTCTACCTGCGCAACAGCATCGCCGTGACGGTCGCCACGTTAGCGCTGCTGCTTGCAGTCTCTTCATTGGCCGGATATGCCTTGGCGCGCGGCCGCTTCCCCGGCAGCGCCGCCACTCAACAGACTTTTCTGCTCTGCCTGGCCGTGCCTGTCCACGTCCTCATCATTCCTGTCTTTTTTATGATGGACCGGTTCGGGCTTCGCAACGACCTGTTGGGCCTGTCGCTTATGTACACCACGATGGGCGTGCCCTTTACTGTGCTGTTGATGCGGGCCTATTTCCTGAGCTTCCCCGTAGAAATGGAGGAAGCCGCACAGATCGACGGCTGTTCCCGCTTCGGCGTCTTCTGGCGCGTAGTGGTCCCCGTCTCGCGCAACGCCATCGCCAGCATGGCCATCATCAACGTTAGCTGGGTCTGGAGCGAGCTCTTTTTCGCCCTGGTGCTCATGGACCGGTCGGAAGCGCAGACGATGCCCTTGGCGGTGATCGCCTACGCGCCCAAAGCGATGATGGGCGAGTCGACTATCGGCCCCCAATTCGCGGCCATGGTCACCGCCGCGATGCCCTTAATCCTCGTCTACTTCCTCTTCCAGCGACAGATTACCAAGGGCATGACGATGGGCGCGATCCGCTGAACGGAAGCGCGTATTCCGAAGAGCGTTTCCGGGCCAGGCCCTCAACTCATGCCCGCCATGATGGGAGCTGCTCACTCTCCGGAGTCCCGGAGTGGGCCCGACTCCCGGCACTTGTAAACACCACAGAAAGGGGACGAGCGCGATGAATTGGTTCGCTCAGACATTTCGCAAAGTCCATATCATCTACGCCTCGCCACTCTGGGCGAAGAATCGGGGCACAGCATTCAATGCCGAAGAGTATGCCGAATCCCTCTCCGGGGCCGGCGTAGATTGCGTGGAACTCTATACCAAGGACCATCACGGGATCTGCTACTACCCCTGTTCTCTCGGACTCTCCTATCCGCACGACGTTGTCGGCCAGCTGCTGGCCGCCCTCCGCAAACGCAATATCCGCCTCATAGCCTACTTCAGCGTATGCTTTGACAACTACGCGCTCGGCCTGCACCCGGAATGGCGCGCCGTCAATGTCTGGGGCGATCCTTGCAAAGTCGGGCCCTTCTACATGGCCTGCTGGAGTTCCGGCTACATGGACTATGCCCTGCAGCAGATTCGCGAGCTGGCGCAGAGCTACGAGGTCGACGGCTACTGGCTGGATATCATGCCCTATGTCAGGAACGTTCCCCAGACCGAGTGGATGTCCAACTCGCTGCCGTCGCCCTGTTACTGCTTCAGCTGCCAGAAGGGGTATGAAGAGGAGACCGGAGAGCGGCTGCCCCTGCTCGAAACGCCTGAGTCACAGGTGGGGAATCCTCTGTTCGGGGATCTGTCGCTGCAACAAATCGTCGGCCAGCCTTACCTGGCCCACCACGCCGACCAGGCCTACCAGTTTTTGCTCGGCAAGGGGGAAGACTTCCTTACGCAGACAATGGACATCCTGCGCACCAACAATCCGCAAGCCTTGATCACTTACAACGGCGCCAACGGTCCTGGAGATCCCTTCGACTACGCCGACCTGGTCTCTATCGAAGGCCACGCCCCTCTCTACACACGCCAGAGTTTCATCGCCCGCTGGGGCCGGGCGACCGGCAAACCGTTCGAAATCCTTGTCTCCGCCGGTCTGCCCGGTGGCCCATTGGGCGGCCTCTGGTGCCGCTACGATCACAAGCCGCCTCCCCTTCTCCAGATGGAGAACGCAATAAGCCTGGCGCACGGCGGCAGCAGTGTACTCGGGCAGTTCCCCTATCCCGACGGCTCGACCGACCCTGCCCAGTATCGCGGCTATGAACAGATCTTTCGACCCACCGCAGAGATTGAGCCTTGGCTGCGCCAGCCCCAGTCGGTCAGCGACATCGGCATCCCTCTGCTGACCAAGCCTCGCACGGCCTCGCTCTTCTGGTATCTGATGACCGAGGGCGTCGAAAACATCCACCAGGCTCTGCTCGAATACCACTATCAGTACGACTTCCTGCGCAGCCTTGATGACCTGGAGTCCTACCAACTAATCGTTCTGGCTGACCAGGCCGCGCTCTCCGACGCCGAGCTCGAGCGGCTGCGTGACTATGTGGCGCAGGGCGGCAAGCTGCTGGCAAGCGCGTACAGCTCCCTGTGGGACGAAAACGGGCGCCGTCGCGATGACTTCGGCCTGGCCGATCTCTTCGGTATTTCCTTCCGCCGCGATCCCGGTCTGCCCTATGTGAGCGTCCGTCTGCGCGACCAGGATCTCATTGACCGTGTCACCTCCTTTCCCATGTTTGCGGAAGATGCGCCCCCCGTCGAGGTAAGCCTGAACGGCGCCGCCGTGCTTGGTGACTTGGTCTATTCTGAGGCAAATCGTACAAGCGGTACGACTGTGATGTGGGGAAATGCGCCGCCGGACGAGGACCAGGCCCACCCCGGGCTGTGTCGAAACGAATACGGCAAAGGAGTATGTTGGTATGCCGCATGGCCGCTGCGAACCGGGGGCCTGTCAAACGTCTGGATAAAGCGTCTGATCAAGGAGCTTGTCAGCGACGTAGTAACCCAGCCAGCGCTCACGACCACCGCACCGGCGGGAGTGGAAGTTGTGCTGAACCGTCAGGACGGACGCAACGTCGTTCACCTTGTAAACCATCACGTCGGCTCACCGGACCGACCGTCGTTCGACCAGGAAAATGGGCTGGTCCTGGACAACCTGGTGATTCAACTGGATCTGAAACGGCTGGGACTGGAAAGCGTGCAGCGGGTCTACGCGCCCCCGCAAAGCGATCTCAAGTACCGAGTAGATGGGAACAACCTGATCGTGCAGGTTCCGCCACTGCGGGCGCATGCGCTGATCGCAGTCGAGTGATCTCAGACAGTCTCAGAATCAGTTCGCCGATTCCGGCGGCGTCCTGACCCGCTGATTTGTCGGAACCCAACTGCTTTTGGGTCATTCAGGCGGTTTCAAGCGAGGATGCAATGGCAGCCAATCAGCGGCCGGCCGACGAGCAAGCGCCGGCCGGCACAGAGGTTATCTTCGCACTGGCGTAGGCCAGCTTCACTTGTGGGCAGAAATCTACTACTCAACCGCTCCCGAACTGTACAAACTCCAGCACAGCCGGGTTGCATATATCCTTCGGCTGCCGGTCGTTGAAGAAGTCGAGAATCGCATCCACGGCCATATGCTCAATGCGTCTGCGCCCTTCAATCGTCGTTGACGCCGAGTGCGGGGTCGCCACGATCTTGGGATGCGTGCGCAGCCGCGACGAGACCGGGGGAGGCTCCGGGTCAAACACGTCCAATCCCGCTCCGCGAATCTGTCCGCAGTCCAGCGCCTCCAGCAGTGCGTCCTGGTCAACCAGCGGGCCGCGCGCCAGATTGAGCAGGATAGCCTCATCCTTCATCTGCTTGAAGCGGTCGGCATTCATCAAGTGGCGCGTTTCCGGCGTGGAAGGTGCGTGCAGACTGAGAATGTCGGCACTGCCGATAACCGTGTCCAGATCAGCGAGCTCTACGCCAATCTCCGCGGCCCGCTCCGCTGTGATGTAGGGGTCGAACGCCAGTACACGCATGTCCAATCCCCGCCCGCAGATATGGGCCACGCGCCCGCCGATCCGGCCCAGCCCGACCAGCCCGAGCGTTTTACCCACCAATTCCGTGCCCATCGGCACAGCCCGCGGGGCAAAGTCGCCGGCGGCCAGTTGCTCCTGCCCCGGCTTGACCTGCTTGGCCGCGGCCAGCATCAGAGCCACCGTATGTTCGGCAGTCGATTCCGTGGGCCCGTCAGGCGTATTGCAGAAGACTACCCGATGCCGCGTCGCCGCGTCCAGGTCCACATTGTCAATCCCGATTCCGGTGCGCACTAAGATTCGCAAATTGGGCAACCGGTCGAATATATCATCGTTGTAGCGGATGGCCGAGGCCGCCAGAATCCCCTGGGCCGGCTCGGCGCTGCCTACCGGGTCATCCGGGTCCGCAATCAGCCGCGTTACCGCATCGGGAAACTTGGACAGAGCGTCCGAAAGCTGGGGCGCTTCGCTCCAGACATGCGTTAGTTCAGAAAGGTTCATGGAAACTGCTCCGGCTCTTGAATTCGTTGAGTCAGGGAAGAAAACTGTCAGGAAGCATAGTGTGTTGGTTCAACAAAGTCAAAATGTCTACCTAATTCCGGCACTTAGGTCGTAACGCATCACCAGTCGCTTCTGTCCCGCCGGCGTCACCTCCACGAAACCGGCGCGGCGGTACGTCTCCGGCGTCCCCATGTACGTGTACGACGCGGAATCCGGCGCAACCGGGTAGCCTTCGACAGCAGGCGCGCCCTGACCGCGGGCATAGTCGACAGCGGCCTTCAACAGCCTGCACGTCAGCCCTTGCCGGCGGAAATGGCGGTCGACGAACAGGCACACCACCGACCAGACCGGCGTGTCGTCTATGCGCGGCAGCACGCGGGAGCGCTCCAGCGCCGCGTAACTATCGCGCGGCGCAACTGAACACCAGCCAACCGCTGTCGTCCCGCTGTAGGCGAGGATACCGACGGGCGTGCCCGTCCGCACCAACTCTTCAAGAGCGGCCACACGGTCTTCCTTAGTTGACCGGCGAAATGCAGAGCTTGTCATCCGCCACCGCATGCAGGAGCAGTATCGAAACTTGCCGTGACACTGCGAGAACTCTTCCAGATCTGGAAGCCGCTCCGCTGTCACGGGCAGGAACAGGAGGCGAGAGTTTGCTTGATAATTCATCTGTTTTCGGTTCAAGTGAATGCCATAACTTCAGGGCGTCTGCCTGCCCTGATGTCTGCGATGGCGCATTGCAAACCTGTTTGACAGCCCAATCTAAATGTAGTATACAAGGGCCGACCGCAAAGAATCCAATCAGGCGCAGAGAATTGCTCTTGCCTACGCTTCCCGTTAGCAGCCCGATACTATAGTGAAGCGCGAACGCGATGGCAGCCTCTTCTCCAAGAACCACACTCTTGCCAGCATCCAACGGGCGCGACCAGAGCAATTTCTCTCATGCTCGCAGCTCTCGAAACTGGTTTCAACCGCCCCGAAAGTCTTCGCGTGCGTTAGCGCCGCACAGCTCTTCCCTGGATCAGTATGACGCGTGATGGCTGACCGCTGGGCGGATTTCTTTTTCGTTTTCTGGATTCCTCAGGAGGAAACTCATGCAAAGAACTACTCGCACCTCTGTGCTGGCAGCTCTACTGATTCTGGCTGTTGTCCTCTCAGCATGTGCAGCGCCAGCGGCTCCGGCCGGGGGAGCAGCTGCCGACGGCGGCGAGGCAATGGAAGAGGAAGTAGTCGAGATTACCTGGCTGCAGTGGTGGGTCAATGAATGGGGCCCGGACAACCACGCCCAGTTGATCGCCGACTTTGAAGCCCAACATCCCAACATCAAGGTTACAGTTGTCGACGTGCCCTGGCCCGAAATGGCAGGCAAGCTCCAGGCCGCGGCCGCCGGTGGCAGCGAAACCTATGACCTGTTCGGTACGGAGTCGACATGGATAGCCGGTCTTACCAAACAGGGGTTCATCGAAGATCTCGGTCCATGGCTTGAAAATGACCCTGAGTTCGCCGCCAAACTGACCCCGACAACGCCAATGAACCTGCTGGGCGAGACAAGAGGACTCTGCCTCTATCTCATTCCTTACCAGTTTGCCTACAACGTGGACGTCTTTGAAGAAAAGGGTCTTGAGCCGCCAACAAACTGGGATGAATTTGTAGAGGTGCTGCAAGCCTTGCGGGACGAGGATACCAACTCATACGGCATGAGTATGCCCTTGCAGGACGGTGGTTTCCTCCTGCTGCGCTATTTCAACTTCCGGCTCGCCCAGGAGGGCGGCCAGATGCTTGACGAGAACGGCAACGTTGCCTTCAACTCGGCTGAAGGCGTGGCGGCTATGGATTGGTGGAAAGAGTTCTACGATATGGGCCTGGTTGTACCCGGTTCCTTCGGCGAGGACCAGGCGTTGATGCTGGAGTTCGTGGCCAGTGGCCAGACGTCCGCCATCATCGACGGCCCGTTTATCTGGACAAAGGCAAAACAGATCGATCCAGACATCCGCATGGCCTACGCCCCTGCATGGACGCACAATACCGGTGGCTACTCCTGGGCCTGCAGCGGCATGGGGATCGCTGCCAACTCTCCCCACAAAGAAGAGGCTTGGGAATTCTTCAAGTATATCTATTCGGATGAAGTCTCCCTTAAGATGACTGAAACGGTCAGCCTGCTCTGGGCGACGAATGCGGCTGTCGATTCGCTGGCCGACTCGGATGATCCAATGTTGAGCCAGGTGCCTGCATTTGCAAATCAGGATCCGGAGAGCAATATCCTGTTTGCCCCCCTGCCAGAAGCCTCGAAACTCATCGATGCTTTCCAACAGGCCTTCCAGCAGGTACTTGCCGGCGAAAAGGATTCCCAGACCGCATTGGATGAGGCTGCCGCCATCTGGCAGGCCGAATTGGACGCCGCCAAGTAACTGTATCGAACCTGAGAGGACTTTAGTAGGCGTTCTCTCAGGCTCCGTTTTGGCTGCTGCGATCCCTGCGTACCTTGGGAAAGATAGGGCCTTACGGGCTATTTGTACCCGTAAGGCCCTGGTTCATAACTCACCAACCCCCTGAATTCAGCATATTTCTTGAGAGTTCAAGCATGGGTGAAAAGGGCGCGCATCGACCGCCTTCCCCTGAGATGACTGTAAGGGTCACCGAAGCCCAATCGGCCCGACAAGGGCCTCCCTCGACGCGAAGGGTCCTGCCCCGCGAGATGTATGGCTTTTTGTTCGTGGGTCCCGCCATTCTCTTCTTCCTCCTTGTCAGCATCTTTCCACTGTTGCGCACTTTCCAGATGAGCCTGATCGATGTGGAGGCCGGCATACCCCTGTTTGTCGGCATTCTACACTATGCCGAACTGGTGCAGGACCCGTGGTTCTGGAGTAGCCTGAAAAACGCAGTAGTCTTTACAGTTGCCTCGGTAATTCTGCACATCTTCATCGGCATGGTGCTGGCACTGCTTCTGAATGAGACGTGGTTCAGTACGACGTTGAGAAACATCATGCGCGGCCTGCTGATCCTGCCGTGGGTATTCTCCACCGCATCTGCTGGACTTATGTGGACTCTCCTGTATCATCCTTTCGGCCTCCTCAACTATCTCTGGGTCGGTCTATTGGGTCAGGAAATGCCGATCGAGTTTCTTGCAAAGCCGGGTCTGGCAATGGCCTCGGTTGTGGCCGTCAATACCTGGAAAGCCTATCCCTTCTATATGATCATCATTCTTGGCGGACTGCAGGCGATCCCGCCCGAAATCTACGAGGCCGCCAAGGTAGACGGGGCCAACGCAGGCAGACGCTTCTGGCATGTCACTCTGCCCCAGCTGCGTCCCATCCTGATTGCCATTTCAACCATCGACATCATTACGACTGTCGGCCACGTCGATTTGATCAGAATGCTGACCCGGGGTGGTCCTCTTCGCAGCACCGAGACCGTGGCCTACTATATCTATAAGACCGCTTTACTGGACGGCAACCTTGGCTACGGCGCGGCGGTCAGCACCCTGATGCTGATCATGGTGGCTATCCTTATCATCCTCTATCTGAGGCTTGTGTCTCGAGGGAGCGAATCAGGTGAAACGAGCTTCTGATCTCAGATTCAGGTACGGCTATCTGATTCATCAAGTCTTTGTCGTATCACTCACGACTCTCTCGGCGATCATAATCCTTACGCCTGTGGTCTGGATGATCAATGCCGCGATGCGGCCAATAAAGGAAGTTCTCACATATCCTCCCCGGCTCGACCCCAGCCAGCTTACCTTCGAATACATGGCTTCTTTGATCGAAAACGAACTGTATCGTGGGTACTTCGTGAACAGTACGATTATCTCTCTGTCCACGCTGGCGATCGTTCTCGTTCTTGGCCTGCTCGCGGCCTATGGTTTCTCGCGGTTCAAAATGGTGGGCGGGCGCTACATGCTGCTGGGTATCATGGCACTGCTCATGCTGCCTACCGTAACCCTGATCGTTCCCTATTTCCGGTTGGCCCACCTTGTCGGGCTCTACGACACCCTCTTTGGACTCATCGTCGTAAACTCTGCCTTTATTCTTCCCATCTGTATCTGGCTCCTGAAGGGATACATGGACGCCATACCTGTAGATCTTGAAGAAGCGGCAATGATAGACGGCTGCACTCGGCTCCAGGCCATGCAGAAGATTCTGGTGCCCTTGGCCGTACCGGGAATCGTGGGCACAGGCACCTTCGTCTTCGTTTTTGCCTGGAACGAGTTCCTGCTCGCCGTTACACTCACAGACTCGCCTGGATCTCAGCCTCTCACGATCGGCCTGGCCGCCTTCTTTGGCCAATTCGTCAGAGACTGGAATTCCATCATGGCACTCTCGACGATCACCAGCATCCCGCTCATGATCATCTTTGTCCTGTTCCAGCGCTGGGTTGTGCAAGGCATGACGAGCGGCGCAGTCAAATAGTCCTCTTTTCCTGAAGGGAGAGTAACGACGTGCGCATAGCAATCGCGGGTATCAGCCATGAAGCCCTGAATACATCCCCTGTTCCGACCACGCTTGACCACTTTCAGGTCTGGCGCGGCCAGGAGCTCCTGCATGGGGAAACACTGTTCTCGCCCTACCCGGTGGGGTCTGTGGCCGGACCCAAATACGCCTCGCTTGCTGACATGATGAACGACTTGGGGGCGGAACCGGTCCCTATTCTGCACGCAAATGGCCTCTCCCCGTCAGGAACGGTAGAACAAGACACCTATCTCCGGCTGCGAGACGAAATCATCGACGGAATCCAACAATCCGGGCAACTGGACGGCATCTGCCTGATCCTCCACGGTGCCCTCCTGGTCGAGCATATTTGGAGCGGCGAGACCGACCTGGTTCGGTCGATCAGGGCCGCGGTCGGAAACGACCTCCTCATCTCAGCCAGGTTCGACCTGCACGGCAACCTGACTGAAGAGTTTGCCAACAAGACCGATATCTGGACCGTCTACCGCACCGCCCCCCATCGCGACGCGCCGCAGACGCTGAAAAGGGCGGTGACATTACTGGGCCACTGCATTCGCGGCGGCCACCGCCCGCGCCCGGTCTTCGTCCGCGTACCGATGATTCTGCCCGGCGAGAGGGCCACGACCGCAGTCGACCCAATGAAGTCGCTCTTGGAACTGGCAATCGAAATCGGACAGCAGCCCGGCATCCTGACCGCCGAGATCCTGGTCGGCTTCGGCTGGGCTGACGCCCCCTACTCCTCCAGCAGTGTCGTGGTGATCGCCGAGGACGAGCCGCACCTGCCCCATGCAAGGCGGCAAGCCAAACGCCTGGCGCAGGCCATGTGGGACCAGCGCCATAACTTCACCTTCGACCAGGAGGTCGCCGCTTCCGCCGACGAGGCCATCGATCTGGCACTCGCAGCCGAGGAAAGCTGCGTCTTCATCGCAGATTCTGGAGACAACCCCACCGCGGGCACACCCGGCGATGTCCCCTTCTTTCTGTCGCGACTCCTTGCCAAAGATGTTCCCGATGCCATTCTGGCCGGGATTCCCGACAGCGAGGCCGCCCGAACCTGTTTCGAAGCCGGTGTCGGAGCCACTGTTTCGCTCAGCCTCGGCGGAAAACTGGACACCGAGTACGGCGCTCCCCTGGAAGTCACGGGCACCGTGGAGCATCTCTGCCATTCCGATCAGGGGTCGCAGGAACCCGCCATCGCTACGGTCCAGGCGGGCGGCGTTCGTGTCCTGATCACCGACAGGCGCACCTACTTCTCATCTCTGAACGACTTCCGTAGGGCCGGCGTCGAGCCCCTGGACCATAAGATCGTAGTCGTGAAGCTCGGCTATCTGATGCCGGAACTGCGCGACGCCGCGCCGCGAGAGATCCTGGCCCTTACCCGGGGATACTCTGATCTGGACTTCACGCGTTTGCCCTACAGATACGTAACTCGTCCGATCTTCCCCCTGGACGAAGAGTTCGCGTGGTCCCCCGTGATTACGAATGTCGCGGGATACGGTGGCTGACTTCGCAATGAATAGACCAGCAGACATCGCAACGCGCAGACGTGCAATCCTATAACCGGTCACTCTGCGGCCGGTTCGCTGAAATCAAGGAGAACTAGAATGGCCGGGCCTGGCATGGAACTGGTCGGTGAAGAGGAGATAGAGGAAGTCCTCCAGGTCTTGCGGGCCGGCTATCTCTATCGCTACGGAATTACGACCCCCGATGGTGTTGACCCCCGCTTCCAGGGCAAGGTCTACCAGCTGGAGCAGGAGATCGCTGCTCTGTCGCAAGTCAAGTACGCAGTGGTCGTCAACTCCGGCACTTCCGCCCTCTTGGCGGCAATGGCGGCGCTGGGCATCGGTCCCGGCGACGAGGTGATCGTCCCCGGCTTTACCTTTGTGGCGAGTATCTCGGCCATCGTCTACACAGGCGCCGTGCCAGTCCTGGCAGAGATCGATCGTACCTTTAACCTTGACCCGGAGGACGTGAAGGCGAAGATCAGTCCCCGTACCAAAGCGATAATGGCTGTCCACATGATGGGCAACCCGGCCCGTTTGGAGGAGCTCAGGCGAGTCGCGGACATAAACAACCTGTACCTTATCGAAGACTGCTGCCAGGCCTTCGGCGCCGCCTACCGCGGCCGCCCCATCGGTTCCATCGGCCACGTGGGCGCCTTCAGTTTCAACATCTACAAGACCATCACGTCGGGCGACGGCGGCATGGTCATCACCAATGACGAGGAGCTGTACAGGCGGGCGTTCGCCTTTCATGACCAGGGGCATTCCCCGTTGCGCACCGGCGTCGAGATCGGCAGACGCCCCTTCCTCGGCCTGGACTTTCGCTGCACTGAGCTGCAGGCCGCCGTGCTGCTGGCCCAACTGCGCAAGCTGCCCACATTGATCGACCGTCTACAGACCAGTAAGCGGCACTTCAAAGCGGCGATATCCGATCTGCCAGGCCTGGAATTCCGCGAAGTCCTCGATCCCGAGGAGGAGGTCGCCACCATACTTACGGTTATCCTCCCGGACGCAGATGTGGCCGCGAAGATCGCCGCAGAGCTGGACAGCAAGGTCGTGGCCGAAGCAGGCTGGCACGTCTACAACAACATGGAACACCTGCTGGAACAACGTATGCCCACGCCGTTGTCCTGCTCGTTCAGTTGCCCCCACTACGCCGAAGCCGGCGGTTCGATGCAATACGGAAAAGGGATGTTGCCGCGCACCGACGACCTGCTGAACCGTTCGATCAATATCAGCATTGGCGTCTCCGACGCTGGCCTGGGTTCCGCCTTTGGCGTGACAATCAACGACGGTCTGGACGTGGTGGCGGAGCGGGCCGACACCTTTCGCCGAGTCGCCTCCAGCTATCTCATCTGACTGCTTATACACCGGGATGTGAGCCACCTGCGAAAATTCTGGCGACTCGTTTTTTTTCTTATTGAAGTATATTAGAGGTGCTCGTCCAATCGGCAACAGATCATTTGTTTCAAGAGTGAATAAGAAGGGAAAGTCAATGAACGCATCCATAGCTGAAATCGCCCAATCTTTCGCGCGCGATGGGTTTGTCGTCGTCCCCAACCTGTTCAATCGCGCGGAGGTAAAGGTCTTTAAAGAGGAAATTCAGAATATTCTGCACGAGGTGAGGCAGGAGTCTGAAGGAGAGGGCAGCCAGAAGAAATTCGTGGATGAAACCGGCGTCTACGTCGGGTTGGCCGGCCGCAGTAGCCTGTTTCGCCAATCCGTGCGCGACGACCGCCTGGTCGATATCCTCGAAGCCATCATTGGCCCCAATGTCGAATTTTTGAGCGACAAAGTCGTGTACAAAGACGAAGATACGCATATCGCCAGTCCCTGGCATCAGGACTGGCCGTACTGGGAAGGAACGCACAAGATCTCCGTCTGGGTCGCGCTCGACGACGCTACACCCCAAAACGGCTGTCTCAAGCTCTTGCCCGGCTCGCATCGCGGCAGCGTGATTCACGATGGCGACATGAGCGACGGCTCCGGCTTTGGCCACCGCATCCGGCCCGAGACGATCGATGAGAGCTCGGCCATTACCGCACCGGTAGAGGCTGGCGGAGCGGTTTTCTTCCATGACCTGACCATGCACGCCAGCCACCCGAACACAGAGCGTCGCGAACGCTGGACCTGGGTCCCCACCTATCGCGATGCACAGGCCGACGATCCGCCCTATTCCTTTGAAGTCGCCAACGTCGTTGTTCGTGGAGTCGGTCGCGAGTAGGGGCAGCCCAAGCCCGACTTACCATCGAATCTGAGTGAATGAAAACAATCTGTTAACCGGTATGATCGCCGCTTTCCAGACCTTCGCCAACGCCTGGATCATGACCGACGGCGGACCGATACGCTCAACCGAATTCTACGTTCTCTATCTTTACGACAATGGCTTTCGCTTCTTCCGCATGGGCTACGCTTCGGCCATGGCTTGGATTTTATTCGGCGTCGTGGTTGTCGTTACCGTGATCCTGTTTCGGACCTCAGCGCGCTGGGTATACTATGGCGGTGAAGGATAGAAGAATCTAGAGTGAGAGATACCATCGCGGAGTCACAGTGACAAACTCGGAGGGGCAAATCGCCGGCCTGCCTGCACAGAACAGGACTCTTCACCTCAGCGGGCGCGCATTGGGCAAATCAATCTTCTATCTTGGAGGCCTGATCGCGGCCGCCGCCTTTGCGCTGCCCTTTTTCTGGATGGTCTCCACCTCCCTCAAAGTCCCGGGAGACGTATTTATCTCGCCGCCAAAATGGATCCCCTGGCCACTCCAGTGGCAGGCCTATCCCGAAGCGTGGACCTTCATCCCATTTTTCAGCTATACGATCAACACGCTGCAGATCGCCATACCTTCCATCATTGGAATCCTTTTCTCCTGCACGTTGACCGCCTACGGCTTTGCTCGCATTCGCGCCTGGGGCCGGGACGTTCTGTTCTTCATCTGCCTCTCGACAATGATGATCCCATGGGCCGTTACCATGGTCCCTCTCTTCATCATCTTTAAGAACCTGGGCTGGACAGGCACCTACCTGCCGCTCATCGTGCCCAACTTCCTGGGCAGCGCCTTCTACATATTCCTTCTCAGACAGTTCTTCCTGACGATCCCCATGGAACTGTCCGACGCGGCGCGGGTCGACGGCTGCTCGGAGTTCGGTATATTCGCACGTATAATTCTACCCCTCTCGAAACCGGTTCTGGCGACCGTGACCCTGTTCGAATTCAACCGCGTCTGGAGCGACTACCTCGCCCCCCTCATTTTCCTCACCCGCCAGGAACACTTCACCATCGCTCTCGGTCTTACCTACTTCCTCGATCGTGACCGCCCCCTCTGGAACCTCGCCATGGCCGGCAACACAATGGCCATCCTGCCCGTGATCCTCGTCTTCGTGCTCGCCCAGCGGGCCTTTATCGAAGGCATCACTCTCACCGGCATCAAGGGTTGATTCACAGGGCAATCGCATCTTATCGCGCTAATCTCTTGGGAGCCTGCCCGAGACGCATGGCCAGGCCTTGCCCTGCCCACGCCCCCCATGCATACCGCACTCTCCACCTCCCCCCTCAAACTACGGTAGGGGCAGGCCTTGTGCCTGCCCTCCTGCAGGCTCTATGTTTGTTCCTTGAGAATGCCCTTCATGGACCCTCTGGCTAACTTCGGCAATGTTGGCAAACCAGATTAGATGCGATTGCCCTGGGCCTGATTCGCTCGCCAGTCGTCCAATTCCCTATCCTCGTGCTAAAATAATCCTTTCCTTTGAATCCGGTGCACCGAGGAGCAGGGACTCATGAGCCATCCACTTCTGGACAGAAGGGCGATAGAACAACCGCCCGGAGAATATCTTAGCGAGATCGGCAAGGTCTACGCAGTCTTTGATGCACAGGTGCAGGATTCCGGTAACATCTCCTATGGCGTTCAGGTCGGCAAGCAGCGCTTCTTCGTCAAGGCCCCCGGAGATCCTCACGATCCCCGTCCCTTTCTGCCCCACGAGGAAAGAGTAGCCCTGCTTCACAACGCAGTTCATGTTCGACGCAGTTGTTCTCACGGCGCCTTACCCCGGCTGCACAACGTGATCGAGTCGGCGCACGGGCCGCTGCTCGTCTACTCGTGGGTCGAAGGCGAGCTTCTTCACGCTGGCAGTGCAACGCGACAACACCCCCATTCAGCCATGCAGCGCTTCCGCAGGCTGCCCCTCCCTGAGATCACGAAAGCGCTGGACCTCATCTACGAACTACACTATGAGCTTGCACAGTCGGGATGGATCGCTGTCGACTTCTATGACGGCTGCCTTATTTATGACTTTGCCAGCCGGGAAATGCATGTCGTCGATCTGGACATGTATCGCAGGTCGCCCTTTGTCAATGAGATGGGCAGAATGTTTGGCTCCTCCCGCTATATGGCGCCCGAGGAGTTTGAACGAGGGGCGTGGATCGATGAGCGAACGAATGTCTTCACCATGGGACGAACCGCAGCCAACCTACTGTCAGACGGCACACTGGCCCGTTCCGCCTTCCGGGGCAGCGACGCCCACTATGACATTGTTCTCAAGGCGTGCAGCGACGAGCGCAGAATGCGCTATGCGTCAGTTGGTGACTTCTACGCAGCCTGGTTAAAGGCAGGCAATGGGGAGCCCTGATTCAGTTAAATTTGACGAATGGACGAGGAGCGGAGGATTGCGAGGCGCTAGTATTTCTGTGCAACGTAGTGAATGGATCTGTTACCGTCCGCCAAAGCCGGTCATGGCAATACCCTGAACAAAGTAACGCTGGGCCACAATGAAAATCGCTACCATCGGCGTCAGCATCACCGTGCTGGCTGCGAAAACGACCTCCCAGTTCTTGGCGTAGGAGTCATTATAGGCGCGGATGCCCAGTGCAAGCGGCCACTTGTCCATCGAGTTGATGTAGATCAGCGGGTTCATGAAGTCGTTGTAGTGCTGCAGGAGCGCAAACACCGCAACGGTTGCAATAACCGGCTTGGACAGAGGAAGGAGAATCTGAATAAGAACGCGAATGCGGTTGGCGCCGTCGATCTCGGCCGCGTCCTCCAGCTCCATCGGAATGCCGCGAAAGAACTGGCGCATCAGAAAGACATATATGGCGCCGATGCCGCCCCAATAGGGCACAATCAGCGGCAGCCAGGTGTCGATCCATTTCAGGTTTTTGAATATCAGGAAGCGGGGAACCAGGGTCACCACGTCGGGCAGCATCATCGTCGCCAGCAGCAGCCCAAACCAGAAGTTGCGCCCCGGCCAGCTGATGCGGGCAAACGAATAGGCCACCAGTGCCGACGAAACGACCGTCCCCACGACCGCGAACAGAACGATGATCAGCGTGTTGACGATGAATCTCGTCAGCGGCAACAGCTGAAATGCTTTGACGTAGTTGTTCCAGTGGGGGTCCTGCGGAAGCCACACGATCGGGTGCGCGAAGACCTCCGTCGAAACTTTCAGCGAGGACGAGATCATCCAGAAGGTGGGCACCAGGAACGTGACCACCAGGAACGTCATGAAAAGTTGCAGAACCGCGAGCCGGGCTATCTCCCACCCCGAGCGAGATGTCTCACCCCGTCTCAGTGCGCCTCCGGCCTGCAGTTCGGCAGATGATGACTGCCAACCGGGCGCCAAGGCCCCCTGCACCTGTCTGTCCGACCGCATCGTCAATCCCCTTCCTCGTAGTAGACCCAGCGGTTAGACAAGTAGAACTGGACCAGGGTGAATCCAACTACAATCACGAAAAGCTCCCAGGCCAGGGCTGATGCGTAGCCCATGTTGAAGTACTGGAAGGCATTGCGGTAGATGTTCAGAACCACGAACAGGGTGGCGTCCTGCGGGCCGCCTTCGGTCATGATCATCGCCGGCACGAAAGTCTGGAAGGAGTTGATGATCGCAATCACCGAGTTGTAGAAGATCAGGGGCGTCATCAGCGGCAGAACTACGTAGCGAAGCCGTCCCCACGCGCCGGCGCCATCCAGACTGGCGGCCTCTTTCAGCGAGTCCGGGATGTTGCCCAGCCCGGCGATGAAGATCACCATCTGGCGGCCAATCATCCAGAAAGACATGAATATGAATGCAGGCTTGGTCAGCTTCGGTTCAAACAACCACATGCGCGGCTCGAAACCGAACCAGCCCAGCGCCTCGTTGAGGATGCCGAACTCCGGGTGCAGCACGCGTTGCCAGACCACAGCACTGGCAACCAGGGGCACGATTATCGGCATATAGAATCCGGCCCGGTAAAAGTCCCGGAAGCGGATCCTTTGCGTCAGCGCCAGCGCCAGAGAGAATGAGATTGTCAGTTGGATCGGCACTGCGAAGATGGTGTAAAAGGCGCTGTTATAGAGGCTGAGATTGACCTTCGGGTCTTTGAACATCCGCGCCAGATTGGCGAAACCGACGAACGACGGCGGGCTCAGAAGATCCCATTCGACAAAGATCAGATAAACCGAATAGAGCATCGGGAAAGCGATAAAGACCGAGAACCCGATGATAAACGGTGAGGCAAACAGATAGCCTGCAATCCAGTCCCGCAGTTGGCGTTTCGAAATGCGGCGCCTGCCTGCCGGTGCGGTCGTTACGGCCATGGATGCTCCTCAAAGGGGGTGGCTTCGCTGCTCGCCACCCCCTGTTCGGCACAACTCAGTTATCCCTGCTTCGCCCAGTGGGCATCCAGCAGCCCCTGCACACCTTCGTTGACCGCCGGGATGACGTCGGCAGCCGTGGCGCTGTTGGCCAGCATCGGATCCCAGCCAACCGGCTTGGCGACCTCGCTCCAGATCTGACCGCGAGAAACGCCGCCGATGACGTCCACCTCTGAACGCAGGAAGGCGTTGCTGAATGCGGCTGCGTTGGAGACGCCGAAACGCTCCTCAATCGTCGGGCCCCAGAAATTCTCAACCAGATCCGAAGTATTGGGAATGCGGCCGGTAATGGTCGAATAGATCTTCTGGCCGTCTTCCCCGCCCATATAGTGGACAAAGTCCCAGGCAGCGTCTACCAGATCGCTCTTCGGTACGCACACACCTTCGGCCCAGCCGCGGTGAGGCCGGCTCTCGTCTGCCATCTGCGGCATCATCACCACGTCAAACTCGATCTGCTTCCCTTCTTCACGCAGTTCCGGGCTGTTGAGTCGCGGAAAGAACCAGGGGCCTTCATACTTCATGGCAGCGTTGCCGGTGTCGATCGTATTGGTCCCGCCTTCCAGGTCGGCCGGCGTCGGCGAAATGCCCAGATCGTACATAAAGTCCTGCGCCACGAGCTGCAGAATGTCGATGATCTCCGGCTGGTCGAACATGGCCGTGCGCGGGTCCACCAGTTGATCGAACTCTTGCACGCCGGTGGCCCGGATCCAGTGGATGTCTCTGGCGTAGCTGCCGTTGGCCTGATAGCCGTACATCTTGGAGTTGCCGTCAGTGCTGGTCAGCTGCTCGGCAATGCTGACGAAATCGTCGAACGTCCAGTCGTCGGTCGGATATGCGACCCCGGCTTCGTCAAAGGCGTTTTTTGCATAGAACATCACCATCACACCGGACTGGAGCGGAATCAGATAGCGGCTCCCATCGCGACGCGTACTGAACTCGATGCTGTCTACGCCATCCGGATACGGTCCATTGAAATTGTCCCGTTCTATGTAGGCGTCGATCGGGGCCAGAAGTCCGGCATCGCTGAAGGGCTGCCACTCCCACCCCTGGAACGAGGCGATCTCAGGCACGACACCGCCCGCGAAAGAGGTCTGCAACTTGGTGTAATAATCCACGCCCGTACCGCTGATCGACGGCTTGACTGTGACGTTCGGGTTCTGCTCGCCATAGGTAGTCGCCAGCTCTTCCCAGGCAGGGATATCGGAAGCGTCGCCCCAGGCGAAAAAGTCCAGTTCTATGTCCTCGGCGGCCGGGGCGGCGCTGCCGCTTGCTCCGCCGCCGGCCGGCGCTGGCGCCGGACACGCTGCGAGCAGCAATGTCGTGGAACCGATACCGATTCCTTGCAGAAACTTTCGCCGGGATACCTGGCGGCTCCTGCTCCGTTGAGCGTCTGTCATAGTTCCCTCCTCAGGGGTGAGCTTCGGACTGAAATTCTGATGTTGAACCGATGGATGGCCCGAGGCGTGGCGGCAACTCGATGAGGTCCTTGATGCCAGCCCGGGTGGGAGGTTCGGCATAGGATACATTACTTGGTTGAATTCGTCACATTTGAGCAGGTGCAGATAAGACTGGTAACCGCCATCCTGATGTTCGTCACTGTGGCGGTAGCGACGGACAAACGGGTGAAGGGCCTGCCGGCGGGGCTTGCGACCGGTGGGGCAGTTGCCCTGAATGTATTCTGGGCAGGTCCGATCTACGGCGCGTCCAAAAACGCCGCGCGTTCTTTCGCCCCTTTGGATGCACTTCCCTCACCAATGGGGCTCCTTAACGACCGCCCACTCTCAGGCTACATCCTGATAGGGACCACGGTTTCCTGGCGGCAGCAGCACGGCAACCTGCCTCATGGCTTCGTGGGCCAGAGCGTCCAGCTGTTTTCGTCTCTGGCGTCGGGGTAAGTCATCGGGGATCGTCATCGGTCCAAAGGGGTGGCCGACACGAATTCGCACCTGTGTCCGGCGTAACCGGCGCAGGTTGACGAGAATCTTTTCGCTTCCCAGCACCGCAACCGGCAGAAGGCGGGCCTGCGCCTGCGTCGCCAGCAGACCGATGCCCGATTGCGCTCGTATCAGCTTGGCGCTGTGACGAGCCGTGTGCCCGGCTATCTGTTCGATTCGTTCACCCCGCTCCCGGGCCCCCGCCATAGCTGGATCGATGCCTCCTTCCGGAAAAACGCCCACAGTACGACCTTCTCTCAGGGCCGCAAGGGCCGTCCGCAGCGCTTTGCGGTCCACCTGTCCTCGCCAGATCGGGATCAGATTGAATGTGCGGCTGAGGAAACGGAAGAAACAGACGCGTTCGGTCTCAATGGCGAGCAGGAATGCGACGCGAAACGGCAGGAATATCATCAGGAGCGGGCCGTCGAACCAGCTGAAATGGTTTGAAACGAGGATCAGAGCTTCGCTCCGGGGAATGTGCTCCAGACCGCTAACGGAAACCGAAAGAAAAAGGTTTACGATTACGCGGCCCATGAACACAAGAATCGATTGGAGGATGGACTGTAGCGCGGCGTACATGAAGCAGCCCTTTGCGACTAGCCTGGCAACGGAGCACTGGACTCTATCAAACCGCTTTCGTGGAGTTCCTGCCACATCGCCGCCGGCGCTTCCACATCCCAGATTGCCCGGTTGTCATCCGCCTCGACCACTGTCGCCGAACCGATTACGAGTGACGCGATTGCGGGATGGGCCCCCGCGAAATGCAGGGCCGCTACGTGCAAGGGCACACCATGCCTGGTCGTTATCTCCTGGAGACTTCCCGCCTTTGCCAGAATCTCTTCAGGCGCGTCTTCGTAGTTGTATTTGGCGCCCGAAATCGGGCCCGTTGCCAGAATGCCGCTGTTGTAAACTCCGCCCAGAAAGATGCTTACATCGTTCTCAGTACACCAGTCCAGAAAATCCAGCGAAGTTTGCTCCAGGAGTGTATAGCGGCCTGCCAGCAGAAAGCAGTTGACGTCGATGTTTTTAGCGAACTCCCACTCCATCTCCCACTGGTTCATGCCTGCTCCCACGGCCCCGATAACGCCCTGCTCTCGCAGGTCAACAAGTGCAGGGAACGCCTCGTCCATCGCCTGCCGAAAGTGAACCTCCTCGTTCTCAAAATCGGGGTCATGCACAAGCAATATGTCAACTCGATCCATCCCCAATCTCTCGAGGCTGTCTTCGATGCTTTTCATCACGCCATCTCGACTATAGTCGAAGTAGATCGACCTGTCCGGGCGCACGATGCGGCCAACTTTGGTCTGAATAACTACCTCGTCGCGAGGAACGCCCTGCAACGCCGCCCCGAGCCGCCGCTCCGCTTCTCCCGTACCGTACAGAGGAGCCGTATCGAAGAAACGAATACCGTTTTCGTAGGAGCGTCGCACTGTCTCAAGGGCCTCTGCATCGTCGATGGGATCGTAAAGATTACCGATTGGGGCCGTGCCCATGCCTAATCGAGTAACTTGCAGACCGGTATTGCCTACCTGTGCACTGGGGAGCGCGTTTGCCGTCATCTCGTTTCTCCGTGTGCCGCCGATTGCCCGCTGAGGATCGCGTGCTGGTTTGTGAAGCCTGTACACGGCAGATTGCAAGCTTTCCAGCCTGCCGCCAGCCTGTTCCGGGTGCGCCTGCACTGGGAACGGCGCACGACAATCTCTTTCAGCAAGGCAGTCGGCGTCTGTCGCGCTATCCGTGTTCCCGGAACTTCCGAAGACTTCAAGTGTGCCGCAGGAATTGTACAACATCCGTGGTTGTTACGCCATATGATTTCACACGGCTGGCGACCTTCGCAGCCTGCCGCTATGCCAACTGCGCGTGAAAGGCATCCATCTGGGGAAGGATCTTGTCCCAGGCAAAATGCTGCCCGACAAAGGAGCGGGCCGCCTCGCCGAGAGAGCGGCTACGATTTCCGCCGGCCGCCTGATCGCGCAGGAGGGACAAGACAGCGTCGGCGAATGAACGGGGATCGTCGGCGATCAGAAGATGCTCGCCGTCGCGCACCGGGATCCCTTCAACACCAAGAGATGTGCTTACGATGGGTCGGGCGCATGCCATCGCCTCCAGGATCTTGAGTCGTGTGCCTCCCCCCACTCGCATCGGCGCCAAATAGATCGCCGAACCGTGAATGTAGGGCACAGTGTCTTCAACGGCGCCGGTTAGCTCGACGTCTGGCAAACTGCGCAACCTGTCCAGCCGGTGATGCGGCGACATGCCGGCGATCTGCAGTCGGACACTCTGATGGCTGCGAATGAGAGGCAGGACCTTCAGCCCGAACCAGAGCATGGCATCCACATTGGGGCGATAGTCCATCTTCCCCGTGAAAACCAGCGAAGGGGGGCTCGTCTCCGGGAGCGGTTCAGGAATATAGCGAGAGATTTCAATGCCATTGGGAACGCTGACAGTTGGGGTCTGCCCGGCTAACGAAGACAGCGCCCTCCGGTCCGGTTCGCTGACGGCAACAATTCCGTCAACGGCCTGACAGAAGCCCTTTTCATAGTGATACAGCTTCTGCCACTGCAGCAAGCTGTAGCAGGCAGCATGCCAGCGGTTCGGACTGCGGGCGTCCATCAGAGCGGCGCGTTTTTGCAGCAGAAACTCGGCGTTGTGTGCGTCGAAAACGACCGGAGGACCTCCTCCGACAGCGTTCAGGACCTGGAAGCCGTATGGCGCCATCTCCAGACCCTCGACCTGGACGAGATCATAGTTCTCCTCGGCCAGCATTCGCTGCAGGGCAGAGTGAAAGCCTTCTTGTTCCAAGCGCAACGCCATATCCGGTCTGGTTGCCAGGAGGGAATCGAGAAGGCGGCTATGAAGAGGACGCTCAGGCTGGCGGAAACCTTCTACCCGCGAACAGATCGCCGTTAAACCCGGATCGGGCCTTTCCTCGTCCTGGGGCGAGAGGCAAGTCAGGAGATGGACCTCATGGTTTGAGGCGCAGTGACACAGCAGATGGTAGTTGCGAAGCGCTGCTCCCTGCCGCGGAGGATAAGGGGACTGAGGGGTAAGGAAGAGGATTTTCATCGGCGGACGTCAGGCCGAGGAGTGATGCGCAGACGCGGCCGTAACAGATGTCCTGTCGCAAACCATCCTGTAGACGTCAAGTGTTTCGGAGGCGGCCCGGCTCCAGCTGAATACGGACGCTCGCTGCAGTCCCTTCTGCCTCAACTCCTTGTGCAGTTCATCCTCTGTCAGGAGCCGGTGCATTGCGACTGCAATCTCTTCCCAGTCGGAAGGGTCGACGATCAGCGCGGCATCGCCGACAACCTCCGGCATGCTGCTGGTGTTGCTCACGATCGTCGGTGTGCCGCAGGCCATAGCCTCCAGCGGAGACAGTCCGAACCCTTCGTAGTATGCCGGATGAGCATGGCAACGTGCGCCGACGAACAGCTGATGAAGATCCTCGTCTGGCACACGGCCCAAAAAGAAGGTGCTCTGTCCAAGACCCAACTGTTCGACTTTCCGATAGACCTCCTCGTATAACCAGCCGGGCTTCCCGGCCAGTACAAGGCCTGTGTCCTCGACGCCGTAGTACTTCCGGAGGTGGTGAAAGGCTTCCAGCAGGCCGCCTATATTCTTGCGCGGTTCGATCGTGCTGACAAAGAATATGTATTTCTCCGGGAGGCCATACTTTCTCTGCATGGCCGTAAGGCATTGCCCTTGCGACAGAGGGGCGTAATGGGGCGCCGCGGCCTCGTAGATGACGCTGATCTTTTTGGGTGAAGCGCCGAGTTGCCGGACTACATCATTCTTTGTACTCTCGCTGGGCACAATTATGTGCCGAGCATGCCTTACCGCTCTGTCAATCTGACTGTAATAGGCTGCGTGGGACTCAGTCAGAAAATGGGGCCAGCGCAGGAAGGCGAGATCGTGGACGGTGATGACCGAAGGAACGCTGCTGTGAAGAGGAGGAATGAAGTCAGTGCTGTGAAGCAGGTCCAGGGAATGGAAAGACAGTTCTGCCGCCAGCATTGGCTGTTCCACGCGGGTGTGCACGGGCGTAAACAAAGTGCGCCTGTGAAAATTTGGCGCGTTTGTCAGCGGTTCCCGTTGTTTGCGGTGTTGGAAAACAGTGTACGATGTTTCCCGATCCAGCTGGGCAAGCTCTTCTATGAGATGCTTCGTATAGCGGCTGATTCCTGCCGGCTGATGATAACTCAGCCTGGCGTCAATGCCAACTCGCATAATCCCGGCGATTGCTCATGTGGAGAAATCTGGTCTGCGCGCCTCCTGGTTCCAGGAACAACAGTAAACTGTAAACAGCGACTGTGATGCCTTGTGGGGCTGGCAACTCAACACGCGGGCAGACAAACGCGTAGCAGTGTATCAGTATCCGGAAAGTTGGTCAAATTGCCCCGAAATTTCACCCTCACCGGCTGGTCTTCAGTTCGATGATCGTGCCCAAGAGATCCTCCGTATCCAGATAGGCCCACACGGCGCCAGGGTCCAATGTTGAACCGCCGCTTTGGAGGATATCCACTCTCAAATCCTGGGCTACCCCTTCCGGATCGGGAACACGAAAGAGCAAGTGGTGCAATCCCTCGCCCCTTTCTTCCAGAAACTCCGAGTAGATGTTGTCGCCTTCAAGAGGCTCGATAAACTCGATCTGCACCGCGCCCGTCTCGATGAAGGCCAACCGCATGCGAAAGTTTCCTGGCCTCCCTCGGAATGTCGATTGGGCATCCAGAGCGCTTCCCTCGGGCGGCCAGTCCACGACCTGCGCCGGCTCCATCGCAAAGCGCTCTGTCCACGCATCGGCGGCGGCGCGTGCATCGCGCACGACGATTCCCACTTGTACAATTGATCCCAATTCGATTTTTTTCATGAACGGGTCCGGCTACCGGGTCCTATTTCCCAATGAGCATCTGTCCGCGGCCTATGCCCCGCAGCGGGGTCAAGTTCGTTAATTGGCCGCCGATATGCGGCCCGGATCGCGGCGGCCTGTGCATTCCCTTGCCCCTTCCGAGAGGAAGTTCTGGAGCAGGATATTGACGCAGCCATTTTTGATGAATCTGTGGGATAATACCAACTGCCAACCTGAAAGCCAAACATTCCTGCAGGAGAGACCAGATGATAATTCAAGATGTCAAGACAACCGTACTGTCCCTGCCCCATTTGCCGGGATTTCAGGATGCGACAATCCGCCATATTTCTCGAGGGCGCAGCCAGTGTTTCGTCCATGTTCACTCCGACCAGGGGCTGGTGGGATTAGGACTGGGCGGAGGAGTCACCGCGGCGCGCGAGGTGATCGAACGTACCCTCAAGCCCATTCTCATCGGTCAGAATGCCCTGCATATCGAAAAGCTGTGGGACGACATGTTCTGGGCGATTCGGGGCGTCGGTCGCAAGGGACTGGCCTTCAGCGCACTGTCGGCTGTGGATATCGCACTCTGGGATCTGAAGGCGAAGTACTACGAGACGCCTCTTTATCAGCTGCTGGGGCCATTCACGGAGTCAGTACCGGTTTACGGCAGCGGCGGCTGGACCCACTTCAGTCAAGATGAGCTGGTGGCGGAGCAGTGCGGTTACGTGGAGCGCGGGATGAAGGCCGTGAAAATGAAGGTCGGCAAGGATTTTGGCCAGAGCGAGCAGGAGGATGTGGCTCGCCTCGCGGCGGTGCGAGAGGCCGTTGGCCCCGATGTGCAAATCTACATCGACGCCAATAACGGCTATTACGCCAAACAGGCCATCCGCATGGCGCGAACCTTTGAGCAGTACGACGTAGGCTGGTTTGAGGAGCCGGTATTGGCCGACGATATCGAAGGACTGGCTTCAGTTGCCAAAGCCATCGACATTCCCGTTGCAACCGGCGAGCATGAATACACCAAGTATGGGTTCCGTGATCTCATTGCTCGGGGCGGCGCCGACATCGTGCAGCCCGACGTGGGCCGGGTCGGCGGAATCACCGAGTGGATGAAGGTCGCGCACTTGGCACATGCCTTCAACCTGCCGGTGGCCCCCCATGCCTACCAGCTCATTCACCTGCATATGGCTTGCGCCACGCCGAATTTGAAAGTCGTCGAATATCTGGGTACGGTGGAAGCGGCAGACCGTATCTACTACAGTTCCTTCGATGAGCCGCAAGACGGCGCCTGGGCCCCCGATCCTGACAAACATGGGCTGGGTCTGGAACTTGACCCGGATGCGGTCAAACACTATGCTGTAGAGTGAGAACGCTGTGGAGTGAGAATCGCCTCTTACCCGTCGAGCGAGCAAAGTCAGAGCTGAATGATTCACGGTTGATCACACTTTCTGTCAAGTGGTATAATTCATCTCCCAATTTGCCCCTTCTGTCAATCAGGCTGAGGTGTCTTATACGTGCCTCCAATGTGACTTGAAAGGGCGGCATACAAAAATTAGAACGGTTCGCCTGTCAAGCAAGCCGAATTGAACGCGCCTATTTCAATCAAGTGCACTGAAAGAAAGAAAAATGGACAATGCCCAACTAGCCCAAATGGTGACCTGGCTCGACGAGGAGCATCGGCGCGATCGCGCTGAGATCTCCCGATTGCAACAGCAGCTGGAAAGCCAGAGCGGAGATATCGTCGAACAAGCGCGTCGTATCCAGGAGCTTGAAGGACGACTGGCATCTACGACCGCGCAATTGGGCCGATTCACTCAACTTGAACAGCAGATTGAGCACTTCAAGCAGGAACTTGGCCTGGTGATCGACCGCAGCGATGAGGGGCAGGCCCAGTCGGCCCGCGAATACGAGCGCGCCAGGCTGGCAGACAGGGAAGCGCTGACGAGAGAGATCAGTGAGGTGCGCCGTGAACTGCCTCGCATTGGCCGCATCGAAGAGGCGGTCGAGTTGCGCAAGGGCGAGGAAGAGCGCATGGTCGATATGATCATGGAGAGTCGGAATCAGGTGAATCTGCTTGTCAAGGACCTTGAAGAACGTACGCGCCAGATTCCATTTCTCGCCGACCAGCGCACAGGTGACGCAAAGCGTATCGCCCAGTTGCAGCAGGAGACTGTCGAGCTGTTCAAGCGAACCGAGGCTTTCACGGGACGCTTTTCAATTCTTGAGGACGCCGACCGCCGTATGAGCGCCGAGATTGAGCGCTGGCGACCGGTCTTTGGCGAAATCCGGGAGGAGCAGCAGCAGTTCATGGAGCGGCTGCGCGTCGAGGTCGTCGAGCGCCTGCAGGTTCTCACCCGCTGGCAGGAGATCATTGACGACCAGCAGTCGGTCGTTAACAAGAATGAGGAACGTTTGCAGTCCTTCTCCCAGACCGTCGAAACTGCCCGCCGGGCCGCCAATACCATCCCCGAGTTTCAGGAAAACATTCGTCGCGATCAGACACAGGTGCAGGAACTTCAACGGCTGGCCGAAGAACGCATGCGGCGGGAGATGGATGATTTTCAGGAGGAGTACGAGAAAAGAAACCGCCGCGACGGTCTTCGACAGGAGCATCTGTGGAGGGAGCAGGAGAAGAACAACAAGGAACTGCTCGATCATCTCCCTCCAATTCTGCACGACCTGCGCGTGCATGAAGAGATGCTGCGCCTCCTCTGGAAACTGCAGGAGCAATACGGCGGCCGCTATATCAGCGCGGCCCAGCTCTGGCTCGACGGTCTGCAGACGGCCCTTGAAGAAAGGGACGAAACCATGAAAGACCTGGAAGAGGAGTGGCAGAAGCAACGCCGTACCGCCGAACTGTACGCCCGCCAGAACAACAACACGCCCCGTACGGCCGGAGTGGTCTCCGGTGAGCAGTCACAAAACCGCACCTGATGCGGGTCGTCGCCACTGCAGGGCACGTGGACCACGGCAAGTCGACACTGGTCCAGGCGCTGACGGGAAGTAACCCCGACCGACTTGAAGAAGAAAAACGTCGCGGGCTCACCATCGTGCTCGGCTTCGCCTGGATGGACCTGGCAATGCCCGGCGGTTCTGTAGAGCCTGTCAGCATTGTTGACGTACCCGGCCATATCGACTTCATCAAGAATATGCTTGCCGGCGTCGGCAGCGTCGACGCCGCAATCCTCGTCATCGCTGCAGACGAGGGGGTCATGCCCCAGACCCGTGAACACCTTGCCATACTGGACCTGCTCGCTCTCCCCGATGGCTTGGTTGCCCTCACAAAGACAGATCTGATCGACGACCCCGAGTGGCTGGAACTGATCGAGCTTGACATTCAGGAGATTCTTGCCGGCACTCGATTGGAGGCCGCGCCAATCGTGCGCGTGAGCGCACAGACCGGCGAAGGTCTGGATCACCTGAGATCGTCTCTGGCAAGCGCTCTGACGGCGCTACCCCCCCGCCGCGATCGAGGCCGACCGCGTTTGCCCATCGATCGAATTTTCAGTCTGCCCGGCTTCGGCACAATCGTTACCGGCACGCTGAGCGACGGACATCTTGCTGTGGGGGAACCGGTAGATATTCTTCCCGACGGGCCTTCGGGCCGCGTGCGGGCACTGCAGACGCACAAGCAGGAAATCGAACGCGCGCTGCCCGGCAGCCGGGTCGCCGTAAACCTCAGCGGCATCGCTACCGACGAAATCCGCCGCGGACAGGTAGCCGTCACCCCGGGAACGCTGCGGGCGACGCGACTGCTCGACGTCTCCTTTCGTCTACTGCCCGACGCGCCCAAGCCGCTGCGTCACAACACAGCCGTAGACCTGTTCAGCGGAGCGTCGGAGACGCCCGCCCATTTACGTCTCCTTGCTGCTGAGGAGCTGCCTCCCGGCGGCGAGGGATGGCTGCAGCTGCGCCTCGATCGCCCGATTCTTGTCGCTGCCGGGGACCGGTTCATTCTGCGCCAGCCATCTCCCAGCCTCACCCTGGGGGGCGGCGAAGTCCTCGACCCACACCCGCGCCGGCGCTATCGCCGTAACGACGCCGCAGTGATCACCAGGCTGGAAACGCTGGCGCAGGGGAGCCCTGATGAGGTCGTGCTTCAGAGCCTGGAACGAGAACCTTTGCTTGCTGAGCAGGAACTGATCGCCGCTTCCGGACTCGATAGAGAGGTTGCCGGTACGGCAGTTCGACAGCTTCTCGACGACGGGCTGATGCGTGGATTGGACGACCAGCGACTCCTGATTAGCGAATCGGCATACCAGCAGGTCGTCGCTGACATGCAATCGCTCCTTGCCGAGTTCCACCACCGCAACTCTTTGCGACAGGGCATGCCCCGCAGTGAAGTGCGCAGCCGTCTGCGGGTGGTCGGTGCTGGAGGCGTGCGCAAAGAGTTGCCCCAACGAGCTTTCAATGACCTGGCCTCGCAGGCGAATGAGGACGGGCTGGTTGCAAGTGAAGAAAACACAGTCCGCCTTCTTGCGCACAGCGTCCGCTATTCAGCCGAACAGCAGCGGGCCGTTGACCGAGCGCTTCAGTCCTATGCCGACGCGCCATTCAGTCCGCCCAATGCAATCGAAACCCACAATCTTTTGAACGGCGATGAAGATCTTTTGGAATCGTTGGTCAAACGGGAGATTATCGTCCGGCTTCCCGGCTCCGTCTATTTTCGCCAGGAGGACTTCGACGCCGCTACACAGAAAATTATTGAACTGGCCCAGGCCAAAGGGGCGATAACGCTGGCTGACGTGCGCGATCTGCTTAGCACCAGTCGCAAATACGCGCAGGCGCTCCTGGAAGAGTTGGACGCCCGCCGCGTTACACGCCGAGTGGGGGATGAGAGATTGTTAAGAGGAGTTGAATGATGAGCGGAATCGAATACCGCCGCCCTGGTCGGACAGAGCCCTAGAACAGTCGCATTTGCTGGTCGTCGGCCCTCTTGCGGGACCGACGCGGTTCGGCCTGCCGCACCTCCTGCAGGGCCGTCTCAATATCGGTGACAAAACCTGAGAGCCGGTTCTCCATCGATTGCCCGAACAGAAAGCGCCGGCCGGCGTATGTCAGGATCAACCGCCGTTGCGCACGTGTCATGCCCACGTAGAAAAGCCGTCGCTCCTCATCCAGGTCAACGTCCCGGTTGGCTGGCGTATAGGGTAGAAGCCCCTCCTCACAGCCTGCAATGAACACGACAGGGAACTCCAATCCCTTGGCGGCATGGAGACTCATCAGCGTCACCCGGTCGGCCCGACTGTCGTACTGGTCCGCTTCACTCTGCAATGATACCGTCGTCAGAAAGTCCTGCAGCCGGTTTAGAAACGGCGCTGCGCGACGCTGCAAGCGGTTGATTCGCTCCTCTTCGGCTTCGCTGAATTCGGTGCCGCGCAATCCAGCCCAGCCCGCGGCCGCGATTTGAAGCTGCGAAGATAAGGGCGCGGAGGCATCTCTGGCCAGCTTCTCCACGAGTTCAACCGTTTGCGCCAACCGTTCTCGCTGAGGTTGCCGCAAGGTACCTGTTCTCGCCGCCGCTGCGATAGCTTTGGGCCAGGCCTCCGGGATGCTGCGCCCCCCGGACTCTTTGATCTGCTTCTCCGCCAGATCTGCCGCTTCGTCATCCGTTAACGCCCTCTTTCCTTCCGTAAGGATTCGCTGCCAGTGGACTGGGCTGTCCGGAGCCAGTGTCAGCCACAAGAGCGCCACAATCTCCTGCACCGGCCTCTGTTCTGACAGGGCCGACCCCCCGATCGTCGAATAGGGGATGCCCGAGCGGTCGAATGCCTCCTCCATCAGCCTGGCCTGGGCATTGAGACGGTAGAGGACGGCGAAATCGCTGAATGTAAAGTCCTCAGGCAGACCGTTGTCGTCAACTCGTCCTGAATCCAACGAAAAGTAGCTGATCCCACCCACCATCTGTTCCACCTGGTGGACGACATACTCTGCTTCGGCCTTATCGGTGGGAGCGCGGTAGACGTCCAACTTTACCTGCTCGGCAAAGTCGGCGACCAGTGCAGTCGCCTGATGATCGGGATTGCGGGAGATGACCTGCATTGCGGCGTCCAGAATCGTCTGGGCCGACCGGTAATTTCTCTCCAGGTGGAGGCGCCTACCACCGGGAAAGTCATCCTCAAAGGAGAGAAAGTAGCGGCGATCGGCGCCCCTGAATCCATAAACTGCCTGGTCCGGATCTCCGATCACGCAGAGATTGGCGCCACCCGCCGCCAGTAATGTCAACAGCCTGTGCTGCGCCGCGTTCACATCCTGATATTCATCTACAGAGATCCAGCGAAAGCGCGTCTGTACCGCGCTTAAGACCGCCGCGTCCGTCTCCAGCAGTTGGGCGGCCCGCAAAATCAGATCGTCAAAATCGAGCGCGTTGGCCTCTTCGAGGGCGGCTTGATAGCGAGTCCAGGTTTCGCTGTCGCTTTCCTCAGTTTGTCCCTCTGTGGTCGCTGCCGTTAAGCTATTCTTGCGTGCCGATATCTCTTCCAGCGCCGCCCGCAACTCCCTTGCTCCCAATTCTGGGCAGGCCCGCCTCAGTAACGTCTGCCGATCCGGATCTGCGAGAATGGTGAAATCGTGAGAAATCCCGATTGCATTGCCGAACTCCCTGAGAAGGCTGGCGCCCAACTGATGAAACGTCCCGACCGTGATTAGCGATGATCTTTCCGTGCCCAGCAGTTCGGTCAGCCGCTCTTGCATTTCTTCGGCCGCCCTGTTTGTGAACGTGACTGCCAGGATCGAAGACGGCGCCGCCCCCTTCCCCTCGATCAGACGTGCAATGCGCACGGTCAGGGTGCGAGTCTTGCCGGTGCCCGGACCGGCAACGATTGCCAGTGGCGTACTGGTATGTGCGGCAGCGGCCTGCTGTTCCGAATTGAGCTGATTGAACCAATCGGACTCAGTTTGGCCGCCTGCTCCCTGGTGGCTCCGTGGGTCGGAAGAGGCAAGCTCGTTGGACGCCAAATCGAAAGGCAAACTATACTGAATCTCCTCTTCCGCCAAGGCGTTCTCTTCAGGCGGTGCAGCCACTTTTGACAGCAGACTCTCATCTCTTTCCCTGAGAAGCTCCCGCCCTGCTGTTGTCGCGCCGCTTTCCTCTTTTGCCGCCGCAGACTCGCCCGCGAACATCCCAAGCTGGAAAGAAGAAAGCCTGTCTGCCTCCCCGTCAAACATGCGGATAACGCCGTATTCGCCGTCGAACCCGCTCTTCGCAACCACCTCACCTTTCCGCATTCGCCGGATTCCCTCAGCCAGAACCGGGCCGCCTGCCGCCGAGATGTCCTCAAGCGGGACTGCTTGCAGGATCGCCAGCTCCGGCCCCAACCGTCCCAACAGTCTCAGATACTCGGTCTGCACGCGTTTGGAGTTAGGGCCAACGTCCAGAATTTCGCCCAGCGCCTCGGGCAGCGGAATAAGGCTGGTGAAAGGAGCCGCCGAAGAAGGACGTGTGCCGGGGACGCGGTCGGCCAGCTCCTCGACCCTGTGGTAAACACCGACAGTCACCGGCTTGCCGCACTGCGAACAAAGTCCCCTGTTGGCGACCGTTGTAACCGGCTCCCAGCAGACTCCGCATTTGCGATGGCCGTCCAGATGATATTTGCCTTCCTCCGGGAAGAACTCGATAGTGCCCAGAAACTCCGTGGGGTCACCGCTCTTCAGAGCATTGAATAGCGCGTCATAGCTCAACTCGGTATCAAAGACGGTGGCTTCGCGCGCCAGTTTTGGCGGTGAGTGGGCGTCGGAATTGGAGACGAGGGTGTAGTCATCCAGCCACGAGACGCGCCAGTTCATCGGCGGGTCGGATGAGAGACCTGTCTCGACCGCGAAGATGTGGGGGGTGAGATCGGTAAAGCATTCCTCAAGCGAATCGAATCCGGACTTTGAACCGAGGATCGAGAACCAGGGTGTCCAGATGTGCGCAGGAATCAAATGGCACCTGTCGTCCACCTCCAGCACGATTTCCAACAGGTCGCGGCTGTCCAGACCCAGGATCGGACGGCCGTCCGCGCGAATGTTGCCGATCTTTTCCAGCTCGGCCTGCAGAATCGCGGTCGCCTCGACCGTAGGCGCAAACACGACGTTGTGAACTTTGCGCGTGCGGTCATACTTCTTGTAAATGTTGCTGATCTCGCCGCCGATCAGGAATCGGACAGGCCCTTCACAGGATGGGGGCACCTCTTCGGCGACAGTTGCGGCGCACTCAGGTTTCAGTTGAAACAACCCGTCTTCCGCTGGCGTCAATTTCGCCTGCATTTCCGCCAACCAGCCAGGATGCGCGATATCGCCCGTGGCGACAACCTGTACGCCCTTGAGCTGTGCCCACTTCCACAGGTGCTCAAGGGTCAGGTTCTTGCTCGTGGCTCGCGAAAAATGGGAGTGCAGATGAATATCGGCGACTAGCTTCATTCTATCTGCCAGCTGTTCCAGTAGGTCCTGTCGCGCATCGGCTTCCGTTTGGCCGGGCGGAAGTCGTCGCCCTTAAAGTAGGCGACCGGCAGCAGCGCGGCTTGGGAGATATCGTCGGGAATGCCCAGCATCTCGGCGATTTCGCGTTCATGCCGCAAATGAAGAGTTGTCCAGGCAGAGCCTAGTCCTCTGGCTCGAAGCGCCATCATGAACGACCAAGCGGCCGGCAGGATCGAGCCGTAGTGCCCGGCCTGTGAAGCCGGAGCGGCATCCTCAGGGCGGCCTTCGATGCAAGGGATAACCAGGACTGGAACATTCTGTAAATTGTCGGCCAGATATTGGGCGGAGCTGATTACACGCTGCATCTGTCTATCTTCGGCGGTCGCGTCCGGTCCTGTAGGCACACTCCGAGTGGCGTTGTAGCCGTACCACACCTTACGGTATCGCTCCGCGATGAAGCGCTTCTTCTCGCCATCGGTTACCACAACGAAGTGCCAGTTCTGACGGTTGCTGCCTGTTGGGGCCTGCCCCGCAATCTCCAGGCACTGCTCGATGATTTCGCTCTCTACCGGACGATTCAGGTCCAGCCGCTTTCGCACCGAACGCGTGGTCGTCAGCAGATGGTCGGCAACTGCCAGGTTTTCAGGCGTTGACAGAATCATTTGGCCTCCTTGCGGCGCCGCGCCAGCGCGGCACAAAATGTCTTGTGTTCCTGAGAATCAAGCCCCTGCTCAAGCGTCTTCAACATGCGGGAGAGATCTCCTGCCAGGAGGGCATCGGGCAGCAACCACAGACCCGGGAACTGTTCACCTCTAAGCACCCCGTTCTTGTCCGGCTGCTGCTCCTCATAGACGCCGTCGCGCAGAATATGCCAGATTACACGTTTCTCATAGGCTAAATACACGATGTACTCAGGCACGCCATTTCGGGCGTAGACCCGTTTTTTCTGGTTCAGATCATAGCTGGCACTGCTGGCGGACACCTCCAGAATCAGTTCCGGCGCGCCTTCCAGATAGCCGTCCTCTCCAACACTGGAACCTCCCCCGGATTCCGGGGTTAGCCGCAATAGAGCATCAGGCTGAGGCTCGTTCTCTAGGTCAAGTCGCAGAGTCGCGTTGTCGCTGCCTTCTGAGCCTGGTGTGGCAGCTATATATGTACCGATCCAGACTATGGCGTCGAAGTGTGGTTTTCCGTGTTCGCGATATCGTGCCGGGGATGGCATATACACGACTCCTTCAATCAGTTCCGCTTTCTTTATTTCAGGGTGGGCCGAGTAGATGCGCTCAAACTCGGCGCGCGTCAGCCGATCGCCGTTGTTCAGAGGCGGAACCGGGGTCTCTATTTCTGCCATCGGAGACGTTGGCGAGCGTTCGACTGTCGATACAGCCATTGCAGTCCTCCTTGCCCAACTGGCAGTGCGTTGACCGCATTATACCCGATCCAATTGACCGGATTCAATCCGCCCACTGGCGGTCCATGATCGAGTAGCCGCCGTCCACGACCAGAGTGGTGCCAGTGACAAACTCGGCCGCGTCGGAAGCCAGGAAAATGGCAGCCCCGGCCAAGTCGTCGGACGTACCCAGGCGCCTGGCTGGCGTCTTATGTCGAATCTCCTCTCCCAGTGGCCCGTCAAGGAGTTCCCGGTTGAGGTCCGTTTTGTGCCAGCCGGGCAGCAGAGCATTAACCTGGATGTTGTGAACAGCCAGCTCAACCGCCAGCCCGCGCGTCAGACCCAGGATGCCGGTTTTGGCCGCAGCATAGTTGGTGACATTGGGGGGCCCCAGCAACGAGTACATTGACCCGATGTTGATGATTTTGCCCCCGTTTCCGGCGTTTACCATCGCCTTGGCCGCGGCCTTTGCACAGTAAAAGCCTCCGTTGAGATGCGTGTCTATGACTGAATGCCAGTCCTCCGTATCCATGTCCAGTATGTTGATGCGGCGGGCGATGCCTGCATTGTTGACCAGGATGTCAAATCTGCCGTGTCTTTCGACGATCGCCGCCACCGCCGCGTTGACCGCCTCTTCGTCCCGCACGTCCAGAGAAATGACTTCGTGACCGTCTCCCAGCTCTAGTGCTACAGCAGCGTTTTTCTGCGGATTCCTTCCGCTGGCAATGACAGTGGCGCCCATCGCCTTGTATCCCAATGCGATCGAGCGGCCGATGCCGCCGTTAGCGCCGGTAACCAGCGCGACCTTGTTGTGTAAGGAAAATGAACTCTGCACGTAAATCCTCCTGAAAGTGATGCTGATAATCAAGCCGCATCTGTGTTCTCTGAACGGAGAGACAATGAGCGACTATACAATAAGCCGATTTCAGATCTATTTCTCTTTGAGTCGGTCTTTCCGCCATTGTCGGGGAAGGGGAATAGATATGCAAGATGAAGACGGGTTCAGCATCTGTCGCTTCTTGAAAGAGAGCGGCAAAGGTCCTTGGCCGTCCGTGATCACTTTGTGTTGAATTCTGTCGCGAGAGAATTGACAACGATGCCGGGGTGTGGTAATCTCTCCCTCAATGTCCTGAAGAAACTCGCAAACGCTCAACAAAGAGGACGACTCGACAGAGTGACTAAAGAACGAAGCGAAACGCAAGTGACAATTGCCGACCTGATTCGAAACGAGGACGATTCGCTCCTTCCGATCAACCTGTTGGATGGTCCGTCAGCCGCGGAGATCCTGTTGTCCAGCAACCTGCGCCATGAGTGGCGCGGGTTTTCTTTTGGCAACTTTTGGTTTGGTTATTATTTTGGCGTGAACCAACCGTCTCCACTTGTTGAGGAGCGTTGGGCTGTGTAGAGGCAGTCGGCGTAAAGACACTCAGAGCGTGGAGACGAACTCCACGCTTTTTTTGTTGGCCTCGAGGCAGTTCTGCCCGCAGTGCGTGCATATACTTGCCACACACAACGACGGCCGACATAAGCCTGATTCGCCAGCTGTTGAATCTTCCAATGTACGCAGGACGCAGCGAAAGAACTGGAGAGAGCCGTGATCTGTCGAGGAGTGCGGGGTGCAACAACCATTGAAGAGGACACGCCCGAATCAGTCTTGCGGGCAACCAGAGAACTGTTGGCCTTTATGATTCGTCTTAACAATATCCAACCCGAAGACGTGGCCAGCGCAATCTTTACGACAACTTTTGATGTGGTCAGTCAATACCCGGCTCTGGCCGCCCGTCAGCTGGGTTGGATGGACGTGCCCCTGCTCTGCGGACATGAGATGCGCGTTCCTGACAGTACTCCACTATGTATTCGCATTCTGATCAACTGGAATACCGACACGCCGCAGAAGGAAATCCAGCATGTCTATCTGAAAGAGGCCAAGGCTCTGCGGCCCGACAAGAGGCTGGCATCCGAAATCGATGTTGACGAGTTGAACCGCTGGATCGATGAACAGTTGCAGAATTGACCGTGACGGCGCCGGTATGGAGACGCTGAGAAGGAAGAGACGCTCCCTATCGCCGTCAAGCAACGATGGAGTAATCCAATGACAGTTGTCGCTTTTCAGGGAGAGCATGGCGCATACTCCGAAGAGGCCATCCGTCAACAGTTTGGCGCCGAGGTCGATACGCTGCCCAGCAGGACCTTTGAAGATATTTTCGCTTCGCTGGACGATGACAGCGCTGCTTTGGGCGTAGTCCCCGTGGAAAACTCCCTCGCCGGCAGTATCAATAAAGCCTATGACCTGTTGCTGGACCATGACTTTCGCGTGCAGGGGGAAATCCTCTTGCGCGTACGGCACAATTTGCTGACTATGCCAGGCAATGGCGACAAGATTGACCAGGTGCGCAGCCATCCACAGGCCCTCGCCCAGTGTGAGGGTTTTCTCAATCGCCACGGCTACACCGCCATACCCTGGTATGATACTGCCGGCAGCGCCAAGGAGCTGGCCGAGCATCCGGAGCCGCAGGTGGGCGTGATCGCAAGCGCACTGGCGGCCGAGATCTATGACCTGGAGATTGTCCAGGAGGGCATTGAAGACCTCCTCTTCAACTTTACCCGCTTCTTCGTCATTGGAAAGGGCGATGCCCAGCAGTCGGCGAACGCCAAGACTTCGCTCGTCTTTGCCACGCCCCACAGCCCAGGCGCCCTGTACGCCTGTCTAGGCGAGTTCGCCGAGCGCAGCATCAATCTCGTAAAGCTGGAGAGCCGCCCGCGCCGCAACCGGCCCTGGCAATACGTGTTTTATCTGGATTTTGAAGGTCACTGGCAAGAGCCGGACTGTAGTGCTGCCGTCTTGGGACTGCTCAACAGGGCAGCGTTTGTCAAGATGCTGGGTAGCTACCCCGCGGCCGTGCAACCCACGCCTGAGGAGTACGCGCAAGAGGCGATGTTGCAGATATAGAAAGTCGAAGGCGTCAACTCGAATCAACGAAGGGAGCGTCCCGGCACACCTTCAAAACTGAATGTCATATCCTTCAAATGAGGAACTGTGAAACAGGAGAGTCGAATGGTAGTCGTAATGAAACCCGAGGCTTCCCAAGCCGAAATAGATAACGTCATCAAGCGGGCAGCCTCAATGGGCGCCCAAACGCAGCCGATCAGCGGCGAGAGTCATACCGTTATCGCCCTTGTCGGCGACTTGACCCACGTGCAAAGGGCTACCTTCGATGCCATGGCGGGCGTGCAGAAAACGGTCCGCATTCAGGATCCGTACAAGCTTGCAAGTAGAACCACGAACCCCGAAGGAACCGTCATAGACGTGAACGGCGTCCGTTTCGGGGGCGAGCAGGTTGTAGTTATGGCCGGGCCGTGCAGCGTCGAGAGCAGAGAGCAGATTATTCAGACCGCCGTCGCAGTCAAAGAGGCCGGGGCCAGCGTACTGCGCGGCGGCGCGTTCAAGCCGCGCACCAGCCCGTACAGCTTCCAGGGGCTTGGGGAAGAGGGGCTGAAATACTTGGCCGAGGCCCGCGAGGTCACGGGCTTGCCGGTCATCTCCGAAGTCATGACTGTTGAGGCAATCGACCTGGTGGCCGAGTACGTGGATATCCTCCAGATAGGCGCTCGCAATATGCAGAACTACGCGCTTCTGCAGGCAGTCGGCAAAGCTCGGCGACCGGTAATGCTCAAGCGCGGCCTCAGCGGCGAAATCCAGGAACTGCTGATGTGCGCCGAGTACATCCTGAGCAACGGCAACATGGAGGTTATGCTGTGCGAACGCGGCATTCGTACCTATGAAACGGCAACCCGTAATACTTTCGATCTCAACGCAGTACCCGTTCTCAAGCGCGCCTCCCATCTGCCGGTCGTTGCCGACCCCGCGCATGGTACGGGAGATTGGGAGCTGGTGCCGCCGATGTCACTTGCCGCCGTCGCGGCCGGTGCCGACGCGCTAATCTTGGAGGTCCACCCGGATCCGGAGTCGGCCTTAAGCGATGGGGACCAGAGTCTCAAACCTGAAAGGTTCGCAGACCTGATGCGTAGCTTGCGAAGAGTCGCTGAGGCCGTCGGCCGCTCGATTGCAACGCCAGCAGAAGCGAATGACCCAGCCAGGATGGCGGGTAAGGAAGATCGGAGTACAGTCGAGATGAGGAAAGGCGCCGTGTTGGCATGAACGGCCCGGTACAGTGTAGAAAGAGGAACTTACCCACCCTGACGAAGAACGCAGCCCGCATCGATAGTAGAGCTATGCAACCAGACCAGGAAAGGAATTTTCAATGATTGTTGTAATGAAACAGGGCGCCCCCCAAGACCAGGTAGAGGAAGTCGTCAAGCGCGTTGAGGAGCTCGGATACAAGGTGCATCTGAGCCGCGGCGAAGCCCGTACGATTGTTGGTATCATCGGCGCCGACGACTATCTGATCCAGCAGGACACGTTCGAGGTCCTTGACGGTGTGGAAAAGACGGTCCGCATAATGCAGCCCTACAAGTACGCCAGCCGTGACTTCGTTCAGTCGTCGACCACGATTCCCGTGAATGGCATTGACGTCGGCGGTGAGAAGGTCGTGGTTATGGCGGGACCTTGCAGTGTGGAAAGCCGTGAGCAGATCCTGGAGACAGCCCACGCGGTCAAAGAAGCCGGCGGGTCCGTACTGCGGGGCGGCGCCTTCAAACCGCGCAGCAGCCCGTACAGTTTCCAGGGCTTGGGCGAAGAGGGTCTCAAGTTCCTGGCAGAGGCCAGGGAGCAGACCGGTCTCCCGATCATTACCGAAGTAATGAGCTCGGAGGACATTGAGCTGGTCGGCGACTACACCGACATCTTTCAAATCGGCGCTCGCAACAATCAGAACTACCCGCTTCTCAAGGCAGTGGGCAAAACGACCAAACCTGTCTTCCTCAAGCGCGGCATCAGCGGCACTATCCAGGAGTTGCTGATGGGGGCCGAGTACATTTTGAGCAACGGTAACATGCAGGTGATGGTCTGTGAGCGCGGGATTCGAACTTACGAGACAGCCACCCGCAACACCTTCGATATCAACGCCATCCCCGTCCTCAAGCAGTTGACTCACTTGCCCGTCGTGGCCGACCCGGCACACGGTACAGGTCAATGGGAATACGTGGCGCCGATTGCGAAGGCCGCAGTCGCCGCGGGGGCGGATGCTCTGATGATCGAAGTACACCCTGACCCGTCAAAGGCCTGGAGCGACGGCGCCCAGAGTCTGACCTTCGAGCATTTTGGCGCCTTGATGCAGGAATTGGGATCCATTGCCAGCGCTGTCGGACGCAAACTCTGATCTCCGGTTTTCGGTCTGGAGGCCTCAGATCACTGGGGCCGTCTTGACCGGCCAGGCAGGGGCAGGAACGCGGCAGCGACAGACCATACATGAAATCTCTTTCTGAGTGCAGCGTTGCGGTCATCGGGCTGGGCCTGATGGGCGCAAGCCTGTGCATCGACCTGAAACAGCGCAATCTGTGCCGTGAAGTGAGGGGCGTGACTCGCAACTTCAGCACGATCCTGCGCGCCTTTCACGAAGACGCAGTCGATTTGGCGACAACCGATCTGAACTCCGGCGTCGCCGGGGCCGATGTTGTCATCTTGTCCACGCCTGTACGGGCAGTCGTTAAGATGCTGGAGACGCTCAGTCCAATCCTGTGGCCGGGCGCCATTGTCATGGATATGGGAAGCACCAAAGCCGAAATCTGCGCGGCCATGGACCGGCTGCCGCCTCGAATTCAGCCGATAGGCGGTCATCCCATGACTGGTAAGGAGACTGCCGGCTACGCCTCCGCAGAAAGTGGACTCTACGAAGGTGCGCCGTGGGTCCTCACGCCCCTGCCGCGCACGACGAAGGAAACAGTCGAACTCGCCTCCGAACTGGCGGAGGCTATCGGGGCCTTCCCCATCACCATGGAGCCGGTTCGCCATGACCGGCTTGTTGCCGCCATCAGTCATTTGCCCTTTCTCCTGGCGAGTGCCTTGGTTCACACGGTCAGGGACAGCGGAGACGAAGATGCCGCCGTTTGGGAACTGGCTGCCGGCGGTTTTCGCGACACCAGCCGGGTGGCAGCCAGCGATACGCAGATGTTCCTGGACATTCTGGTGACCAATCGCGAGGCGGTCCTGGAACAGTTGGACACCCTGGATGGGCATCTTCAGGAGCTGCGAACACTGCTCGCTGATAACGATGAAGATTCCCTGCGGAGTAAGCTCTCCTGCTCACAGAATACGCGCGCAGAGTGGCAACAGAAGAAAGGCGCGTTTGCGACGCCGGCAGGGGGCTGAAATGGGCCGCCGCCAGTCATTGCATAAAGATTTGCCAATGTGAAGTTCTCAACAAGTCGCAACACCGATGTCGACATTGAAGACTCTTTTGACCGAACGAACCAACACAGCTGGGATTTCCCATGGCAGACATCCTCAAGATCAGCAATGATGGTCCTCTCGTTGGCCGGTGCGGCGTACCGGGTGATAAGTCCATCAGCCATCGGGCGGTGATCTTCGGTTCAATTGCCGAAGGCTCCACACACATTCGCAACTTTCTCGATGGCCACGACTGTTGGGCCACCGTGAACATAATGCGTGCCATGGGCGTGCGCATCGATGAAATCAGCCGCACGCGCCTCGAGGTTTACGGCGTCGGGCTTGATGGCTTGAAGGAGCCAAATGACGTGCTCGACTGCGACAACAGCGGTACGACAATGCGCCTGCTGGCGGGGCTGCTCGCCGGACAGGAGTTCGTGAGCGTACTCAGCGGAACGGCCCAGATTCGAGGCCGTCCTATGGCCCGGATCGCCGAGCCACTGCGAACGATGGGCGCGCAGATTTTCGGACGCCAAAATGGCAGATTCGCGCCCCTCACTATCGTTCCCTCCCGCCTTTCCGCGATTGAGTACCAGATGCCGGTCGCCAGCGCCCAGGTCAAGAGCTGTCTCCTGCTGGCAGGTCTCTATGCCCACGGATTGACAGTCGTTCACCAGCCTGGACCTGCACGCGATCATACTGAACGCATGCTGAGTTCGATGGGCGCCCCGGTCACCGCCCTGGGAAATACAACGCATAGTGAGCGTCCCCAATCGCCGCTCAACCCTTTGAACATTCTGGTTCCCGGAGATATCTCCTCGGCTGCATTCCTGCTTGTCGGGGCATCCTCATTACCGGACAGTAACCTGACGATCGTCGACGTGGGTGTCAATGCGACCCGGACCGGAATCGTCGATGCCCTTTCCGAGATGGGAGCCAGTATTCGGCGCAGAGAGCGGCCATTCCAGGGCGGAGAGCCCGTGGCGGATCTGATCGTCAGCGGCGGTGGGCTGCAAGGCATGGAATTCGGCGGCGCGCAACTCGTCACGATGATCGACGAGTTGCCGGTTCTGGCTGTTGCAGCCACGCAAGCCGAGGGCCGGACCGTTGTGCGGGATGCCCAGGAACTACGAGTTAAAGAGACAGATCGAATCGCCGCGACCGTCTCGGAACTCAAAAAAATGGGCGCCAGGATCCAGGAGACCGCTGACGGTTTCATTGTCGACGGGCCGACACAGCTTAAGGGCGCGAGCGTGGACAGCCATGGCGACCACCGGCTGGCGATGGCTTTGGCCGTGGCCGCAGTAGTTGCCGAAGGGGAGACCACCATTCACAACGCGCATGTTACCGCAGACAGTTTTCCCGGCTTCGAATCGACTTTACGCGCGCTCAACGTTAATGTGCAGGAAATGGACCGGGTAAGCGAAAATGAGTGAACCCCTGCAGAATGAATCAGTCTCCACTCGTTCAAGCGAGGTTGATTCAGAACTGTTTCCAACCGACATTAATGCTGCCACGACACTCGTCGGCCTGTTCGGTTGGCCGGTTACCCACTCCATCAGTCCTCAGATGCACAACGCCGCCTTTGTCGCACGCCAGATGAACTGGCGCTACCTGGCGTTCGCTGTGCCGCCGGCACTCGTTCCGGCGGCCGTCGCCGCGTTGCCCGCTCTCGGATTGAGGGGCGTAAACGTGACTGTGCCCCACAAGCAGTCTGTCATGCCCCATCTGCATCACTGGACACCCGCGGCCGAAGCAATCGGCGCGGTGAATACAATTGTCGTCGAAGAAGATGGTCAGCTTACCGGAGACAATACCGACGGCGCCGGATTTATTGCCGACCTGCAAGCTCACAACGTAGAGCCTGCCGGCAAGCGGGCGCTGGTGATAGGTGCGGGCGGCTCCTCGAGGGCAGTCGTGTACGGTCTGGCCGAGGCAGGTGTGAAAAGTGTGAAGATCCTCAACCGCACCGTCTCAAAGGCCGTCGATCTGGCAGAAACGATGCAATCTTACTTTCCTGAAATCAATATCGGCAGCGCCGCCTTCCCTGACGAAGTGACAGGCAGCACCCAGGACGCGGACCTGATCGTCAACTGCACGTCGCTGGGCATGGAGCCTCGCATCGAAGGACTGCCCTGGGAGGAAAATGTCGAATTTCGCGAAGATCAGATCGTCTACGACCTGGTCTACAATCCGGCCATGACGCGACTACTGCAACTGGCCTCTACCGATGGGGCTACTGCCATAGGCGGCCTGGGGATGCTCGTCTACCAGGGTGCTATTGCCTGGGAAAAGTGGACCGGCGAAACCGCGCCTGTGGCTGTAATGCAACAGGCAACAAATATCATTTTCGAGCGCAGATGACGGACAGATGGGCGCCCGTCGCCAGACCGAATGCGAGGAACTGATGACTCTTTCCACCACTTCCACAACTGTTAACTTCAGCGCTGTTCCGGACGAGACAGGGCGTTTCGGACCGTACGGAGGCAAATATGTGCCCGAGACACTCATGCCGGCGTTGGATGAACTGGAAGAAGCATACCTGAACGCCCGCATTGATAAAGAGTTCATGGCGGAGCTGGCCCATTTGCAGCATACCTACGTTGGCCGTCCGACTCCGCTCACCTATGCCCGCCGTCTGAGCGAAGAGTTAGGCGGCGCCCAGATCTATCTGAAACGGGAAGATCTTGCTCACTCCGGCGCCCACAAGATCAACAATGCCTTGGGCCAGGCGCTGTTGATGAAACGCAAGATGGGCAAGACGCGCATCGTGGCAGAAACCGGCGCCGGCCAGCACGGCGTCGCCACCGCCACAGCTGCTGCGCTCCTGGGGATTGGCTGTATCGTCTACATGGGTACGGTCGACATGGAGCGCCAGAAGCCGAACGTCTTTCGCATGCAGCTCCTCGGCACTGAGGTACGGGCGGTCGACAGCGGCTCGCAGACGCTCAAAGACGCCATCAATGAGGCCATCCGCGATTGGGTTACAAACGTAGAAACCACACACTACCTGCTGGGCAGCGCGCTTGGTCCCCATCCCTACCCTGCCATGGTGCGGGACTTCCAATCGATCATTGGTCTGGAAGCCCACAGCCAGATGCAGGATCCTGCTGAAGGCGGCCCGGGCCGGCTGCCCGACGCAATCGTGGCCTGCGTTGGAGGAGGCAGCAACGCCATCGGCATATTCCATCCTTTCCTCGAGGAGGAAAGTGTGCGGCTCATTGGTGTCGAGGCAGGCGGACACGGGATCGAAGACGGCGCCCATGCCGCTCGTTTTGCTGACCCGGAGCGGGGCCGGCTTGGCGTACTGCAGGGCACCAAGAGCTACGTCCTTCAGGACAGTGACGGGCAAATTGCTCTAACCCATTCGATTTCCGCCGGTCTGGATTACGCCAGTGTGGGCCCGGAACACGCCTGGCTTCGAGATGTGGGACGCTCCGAATACACCTACTGCACAGATACGCAGACTCTTGAAGGGTTCAAAGCGCTGTGCGAGCTGGAAGGGATCATCCCTGCATTGGAAAGTGCTCATGCGATCGGTTATGTGTTGGAACTGGCGCCGCAGATGGCGAAAGATCAGGTGATACTGGTCAATCTCAGCGGACGAGGCGACAAGGATTTGGGCACGGTCATGCAGACAATCGGAGGAGACAGTTAAATGGGCAAGCTTTGGGCGAGAGGTGAGAGATGAGGGGAGTCGAACGCATTGAGCAGGTTTTCCGCAATCTGAACAAAAGAGGCGCCGCCGCCTTCATGCCCTACCATGCCATGGGCTATCCAACCCGGCAGCAATCTCTGGAAGTTATCGCTGTCCTGGCGGAAGCCGGGGCGGACCTCATCGAATTCGGCATACCCCACAGCGATCCACTGGCCGATGGGCCGACAGTTCAGACAGCAACTTATTCGGCGCTCGTCGGCGGCACAACCGTGGCCGACTGCCTCCGGATGGCGTGCGAGCTGCGTGACCAGGGCGTTGACACGCCTTTCTGCGCCATGAGCTACTACAATCCAATTCTTGCTTTCGGCGAAGAACGCTTCGCGAATGCTGCCGCCAAGGCGGGCATCGACGGCCTGATCGTCCCCGATCTGCCGCCGGGAGAGTCGGAACTCTTGGAGCCCGCCTGCCGCGCGGCCGGTTTGGCTACAATCTACATGCTGGCTCCGACCAGCACAGAAGACCGCATCAAGTCGGTAGCACGGCACGCCACCGGGTTTATCTATCTCGTGAGCGTAACCGGAATCACTGGCGCTCGCGATGAGCTGCCGCCAGGTCTGCCTGCCTTTGTTGAGCGGGTTCGCCGCCACACCGATCTGCCCTTGGCGGTCGGCTTTGGTATCAGTACCGGCCCCCAGGCTGCAAGGGTGTCCGAAATGGTAGAGGGCGTTATTGTCGGTTCGGCGCTGGTGAAAGCCGCGGGTTCGGACGCGGGGGTCGACGCCGTGCGTAGTCTGGCAGAGGAGCTGGCGGCCGGCAGCCACGGACGGTAGCCAGGAAGGACGAGGAATAAGTTGTGGGGCCGTTGCCTAGTGCAAACGGTTCTGCATCACAGGGCGTAGCTTGAGGCCAAGCTGGAGTGAAAAACGCGCGTCGGCGTCGTTCAAGTCCATTCGGGTGATGCTGGAGATGCGCTGCAAGCGGTAGGTCAGTGTATTGCGGTGGATATGCAGCGAGGCTGCGGTCTGGCTGAGATTGCCGTGGCAGGCAAAAAAGGCTTCCAACGTCTCTACCAATTCGGCATTGTGTTCTTCGTCGTGCGAGATCAGCGGTTCGACCGTTTTACGGAAGAAACGGTTCGCTTCCCCGCTTCCACCCAGCCCGGTAAGCAGCTGATATAAGCCCAGGTCTCCGAAATAGGTCACCGGTGAGGCCTGCCAGGAACACCCCATTCGCCAGCTTTCACGCGCTTGATCCAGACTGCGCAGCCATTCCCGCACGGAGGCGGCCGGGCGACCGATCCCGACCACCAGTGAGGCCCTCTGGAAAGTCGACGTGAAGTGCTCTACCAAGCCGTTTGCAACCGATTTGAATTCCCGGCCGCTCTTGGGACTGTCGCACGGCCAGAAGAGCAGCGCAGCTTCAGCCCGGACGGATAGCAGGATTGGATCCTGTTTCGTTGCCAAATACTGGCGCAGCGCATTCGGCCAATCCTGGATGCCTTCTGCCTGGATCAGCCAAGCGGTGTGGGGCCTGGTCAGATCGAAGCCAAGCGAATGTCCCCGCTGAATCCACGCATCCTCGTCGGCAATCTCTGTTGCCAGCAACTCGTCTAAAAAGACGGCCCTCATCTTTTCTTCGACTGCCCCAACCGCCTGCTCCCGGCTCCAGGCCAGGGCAGCCGCACCTGCTCCCTGAAGTACAGCAAGTCTTTCGACAGTGGAGATTTCCTCAGATGCGCTGGAATTCGACCGTAGCAGAAGGCAATATCCTTCGACTCGCTCTGCGACAATGACAGGACTGACGACCATTTCGCGGTACCGATGCTTGCTATCGATGGGGAGAATGCCGGTCAGCTCTGTGCTTTCGGCCGGCTCTGTACCAAACTTGGCGGCCAGCCAGCTTCGCAAAGTCGTGCGGCTTGGCATAGAGGCCAGCACACGCCGTTTGTGCTGCTCGGTAAGCTCTTCAAGACCGGCGAATGCGATTGGCGTTCCTTCATCTTTCAGAAAGAGTACAGGCTGTTCAGAGAAGCTCGCCAGAAGTTCGGCCATCATCCCCATGCCGCCGCCGTCCAGTTCGATCTGTGTCAGTTCCCGCTGCAAGTCGGCGGCCTTGGTGGCAAGGTAACCGCCGCGGTCCACGATCAGACGGATCACGGTACGTTCGACTGACAGGAGGGGCTCGGAGTCTGGAAGGGCGATGAGCGGGATCTGATTCTGCTCGGCGACGGCGACCGCGTCCCGCGGTACTTCACCCAGCACACCAATCGCGGAGATATGCGCCTGGTGCAGGCTGTTCACGACCCGGTCCAGACGCATCTGAGGGTTAAACTGGCGCAGATCTTCGACGTCGATCAATGCCAGCTCTTCCCCTTCGAGGTTGGGGAAGGCCGGTGGGCTGGGGCGCAGGCTGCAAGCCCAGCTAACAGACCTGTTCAGCAGCTCTTCCCCAAACAGTATCCGCGATCCTTGCGGCAATGCCAGACGGTAGATCTCTTCGAGGGTAGTCGCGTCGCGATACATAAGTCAGGCCAGTCTGAACGACTACTGCTGGGTTCAGAGCCGTAGAGGGCATATATTCCCTGGGGCAAACCGTCCAGAATTGAATCAGCGGGCGCTGTAACCCGCCCGCTGAGCCAGTTCTTTCATTTCATATGACGCACAGCACTCTCGTGCTTCGATTCGCTTTCTACTTACTCCACGCGCTCAAAGCCGCGCCTACCGTGCCGCCCCAAACGGCCCAGAACAGGATCGCCGCAAGTCCCGGCCAACTGGTCGGATCCTGACCGGCGACGACGAATGACACGATATAGCCAAGAACCAGGCCGATGATGCTGGCGAGAAGGAGCTTCCAGATCGACTGATTTGGGCTCAACGCGCCTACGACAATCGGCCACAAAATCGCGGTGAGGATACTTATTGCCAGCCCTCCGACGACAAAGCCAAAGTCTTCTGTGAAGAATCCGGGAAGAGCAACACCTATGATAAAGAAGACATTGCCGATCAACCCGGCTATGACGGGTCGCCAGCTTTCGCCGAGCGCGCCCCGGGCAAAGTCATAGCCGGCGATTGGTGCGGCTCCAATCACGATACCCAGTAGGGCCCCCACGACAGGTACGCCCTTAAGCAGAACCATCAGGAGCGACACGACCGCCGCCGCCAGCGCAGCGTAGAGGGACGCCTTCCAGCGTTCCGTGTTGGTCTGGGCGGCGCTTGTGGCAGTTAGAATTGTCATCGTGAATCCTCCTGGGTCGGGTCGTAACCACTGATTCTTTACAACGTTCCCGCCAGTAAAGAGGCAAGAGCGCTGATGTTCGTACGCAACGTCCCATTCCGCCAAGAGCGGAGTTCTATTGGCAGCCTGACTGTCCGCCTGCACCTGGGGGAAGGTCACCGCTCGCCGGGCAGATTTTCCCACGCCTCGACAGTCCAGCCACTCACGTTCAGATACAGTTGCGGCAAATGATTGCGGCTCAGGATCAGTACCAGCTCATCCTCTTCGGTTGCCGCGATTTCGTCCAGCCAGATTCCCTGGTTGATTAAGGTTTGCACTATTTTACCAGCCTGTTGCCAGCCGCGCAAAGGATCGCTTTCAGGATCAGTATACATTGCCGTTCCGTACAATGCCAGCAACAGCTTGTTTTCCAGATAGAGGTCGAGGTCAAACAGTTCGCGCAACTCCTGCGATGGTTTCCTGTCACCTTCATCGCTGACCGATTCCTCCCATAAAGCCAGTCCCATCACCCTTTCGCCGGCGACATTGTCAACCAGTTCCTCATACTGTTCGTCGTCCAGACGGTATTGAAGCGGGGCCTCGCCAGGCCCTTTACCATTCGTTGAAATGTCATTCATATCACATGTGCGTTCCGGTAGTTGCTGTACGTCGAGCCGAGGAGGGTCCTCACATTCGTCATCTGTTCCTTCACGTCCTTTCCGGCCCGACAACAATCATTCGAGTGGGAATCGTCACCGGCTCGGGAAAGTACTGGCCGCCAGCTTCCAAGTGACTGAACTGGAATGGCAACCCCTGGTCGATGAAAAGGTTGGGGCCGTTCATCACATGAAAGTGCAAGTGCGGTCCCGGCGAATTGCCGCTGTTGCCGACTCTGCCCAGAAGGGCGCCTCTCCTAATCAATTCTCCCTCGTTGACCTGCAAACTGGCCTGCTGCAGATGTGCGTAGTAGCTGAACTCCCCATTGGCGTGGCTGATCGCGACGGCGTTACCCAGCAGACGCCGCATATCGCCGCGCATGATTGCCTGGTCGGGGATTGCGCCGGGCGCCATATCCGGCATATCGAAACAGATGTAGGCCACTTTCCCTCCTGCCGCGGCATAGACCGGCTGATGCCAACTGTAATGGTCGGAAAGTGCGCGGCCGTTGCCCTGATGTGTACGCCCCTCTGGGCCCAACTTCATGAAATCCACTGCGAAAGGCTGGCTGTAGACCTCCATTTTGTGGAAGTCGCTCCAATCGCCCGTCTGCACTGCCCACCAGGCCCCCGTCAACGGAAAGTAGAAATCGGTCTGTTGCTCATGATAGGTTACGGGTGACTGGCAGTGGGCCTGAATCTGCTGTCCGGCATCGGCTGATGCTACTGTCTCCTGCCTTCTGCCGACGGCAGTTATTTCGATGTAAGAGAGCCGTTCATACGCATGCAGGAGAAACTGTAGACTGCGGACGGCCAAACCGGTGTTGGCTGCGATCGTCAGGTCGTCCTCGCCTGTACGTTGACGGATGACGCCTGCCGACCATCGCTGCTCGAACAGCAACTGGTGCCCGCTGTAACCCTGAAAGACCAGCCCTTGCAGTTGTACATCACCATCGTGCGCAGTGATTCCCAGGTCAAGCGCGACCTCCTGCACCGGACCGATGTTGGGGAAGGGCAGTCTGTCGTAAAGGCCTGCAACAATACCTTGGGGGCGGGTTTCCAAAGAAAGTCGGGTCTGCAATATCAGTATCTTTCGGCTGGCCAAATTGTAACCACCGGGCGCTTGCAGCAGCACGCTTTCGAAAGGTCAAGCCGTACCGGGGACATAGGAAGATGAAAAGTATCTTTCAGCCTACTTGCCATTCGCTTCATTGATGAGTGTCGAAGCCTCGATTACGGCTTCCTCAGGCATCTTCGAGCCGCGCAGAACCTGGGTGATCATGTCGTTGGCATAGCCCCAAACCTCGTCCAGCTCTGGGTGGTGGGGCTGAGAAGCTGCACTGCCTGCCTGTTCTGCGAAGCCAGCGAGTAGTGCATCTCCATTCGAGTCCGCCTCCTTGTTCGCGGGCAGGCGGCCTGCGATTTGGGCGATAAGTGAAGCGCTTTCCGCGTTCGTGATGTGTCGGGCAAATATCAGAGCAAGTTCCTGCTGGTCGGTGGTCCTGGACGGATTTAGAAATACGCCGTCTGCGCTCAACCAGGGGCGGGCGGGCCCTGAACGTCCGGCTGGCAGCGTGGACACGCCCAGGTCCTGCCCAAACCTTTGCCGCAGCTCGCCAAGGCTCCACGGGCCGTCTATGAAGAGAGCGAACTCTTCCTTTTTGAAGCGCTCCATCAGCATCCCATAGTCGAGAGAAACAAAGATGCCCGGTGTGCTCCCGGCCTTTTTCAACCAGGTCAGAAACTCAGCCGTCCCCGGTGACTGTTCGAGAATAACCCGACCATCTGCGTCGAAGAGATTACCTCCGTAGGCGGCGACGCCCCAAACGAGGTGATAAAAGTTCGAGTATATGCCGGCGCCCTGAAAAGGGGACTCCAGGGCCAGCCTGATCAGATCGTCCACTGTGCCCGGCAGGTTACTTTCATCCAGCAACCGCCGGTTGAAGTAGAGCGCCACAAGTTCGTAATCTGTCGGCAGCCCATACAACGTGCCTTTCCAAACCAGGCTTTCTATGGATGCTGGAATGAACTGCATACGTTCCTGTGCCGTTACTTGATTATCGATTGGCAAAAGGACCTTCGCAGCCGCCAGCTCTCGCAGCCACCAATTGGGCGCCAGAAGCAGGTCCGGCCCGTCCCCGCCTTGGACAGCCTCCATATAGGACTGGGCCAGGTCCCCGTAATCCACAAACGCTGTTTTTACCTGTATAGTCGGATTTGCCTGGTGGAAACGGTCCACGATGGCCGCCAGGGCGTCCCCGTCCTTGCCTGCCCAGCTGTGCCACAACTCGACTGTGCCGGCGAAAGCTGGTGAAGTAGACAGGCGATTCACAGGTGAGTCAGCGGTCGATGCAGCAGTCGGGGCAGCTGCCGGCAGCGTCTCAACCACTGGATCAAGATCTGTGCGGACGGTCGAGGAGAAAAGGGCTGTCGTGGAGCCAGGTTGACCGGAAGCCATGACCAGGACAGCCGTCAGCATCAACACCAATAGAATGGTGAGCGTCCAGAATAGGCGCCAACGAAACTGGGACATCTGCAACAAAAGAGAAAGATTGCGCGAAATTTGCGGGCAAAGAATCAGGCCCGTTCCGAGCTTTGCCGAAGTGGCATCAGTTCTGCACAGGTGAAATACCCGCGCAATTCAGTCGGTCCGATTCTCGGATATGTATGACAGGAGCCCTTGCAATCCAAGCAAATAACTGCGCCAGCCAAAACCGCTGATCTGTCCAACGCAGACCGGAGCAATTACGGAACGGTGACGGAACTCCTCGCGGCTGTGGACGTTGCTCAAGTGGACTTCGACCGTGGGCAGGGCTACGCCAGCCACCGCGTCGCGTATGGCGTAGGAATAGTGAGTGAACGCGCCAGGATTCATCAGCAGTCCGTCGGCCCAGGAACGCGCACTGTGAATTTCGTCGATCAGCCCGCCTTCATGATTACTTTGAATAGTTCGGATCTCATTGTCCGCGCCGGCGGCGGCAACAAGCTCCCTGTCGATTGTTTCCAGGGTTACGTTACCGTAGATCGAACGTTCGCGCGCGCCCAACAGATCCAGATTGGGGCCGTGGAGAACCAGGATTTTCGTCATGGGCGGTTAGATTTTTGCAGTGAAACGACTCAGGTGCCTTATTGCGCTGAAAACCGTGCCGCGGCCCAATCAGGACAATCCTGTCAGTTTAACACAGAGTCCAGAGCTTCGAGCACAACCTGCTCCCCCGGATCGTCGATGATGACCACATCGCCAATTGCCTGGGGAATGATGAATCTCAGCATCCTGCCACTTCTTTTCTTGTCTTTGAACATCATGGCGTATACATCGTTCAGATCGAGCCCGCCGGCCTTGGTGGGCAGCTCCAGCCGCGCCAGGCAGCTCTCGATGCGGCTTGCGGTCTGGGCGTCGCAGCGATCCAACGCCACTGCCATACGGGCGGCGGCCACAGTCCCGACGGCGACCGCCTCCCCGTGCCGCAAAGAATAGCCGCTTACCTGCTCGATGGCATGGCCAAATGTGTGTCCCAGGTTGAGCGTCGCCCGCCTCCCTCTCTCAAACGGGTCCTCTACTACCACGTCCACTTTCACCCGCACAGCATCGGCGATCATTTGCGTCAGATTCGCCGGGCCCTGACCTTCCAGCTGGCGGAATAGATCAGGGTCCCCCAGAATTCCGTGCTTTACGATCTCAGCCAGCCCCGACCGAAACTCGGCCGCGGGAAGTTCAGCGAGAACTTCCGGATCGATAATCACGACAACGGGCTGCTTGAACGCGCCGACAAGATTCTTGCCCTGCGGCAAATCTACGGCTGTCTTGCCGCCGACTGAGGCATCGACCATCGATAGCAGAGATGTCGGGATCTGGACGAAAGGAGCGCCGCGCAAGTAGGTGGCTGCCGCGAATCCGGCCATGTCGCCGATAACGCCGCCCCCCAGCCCGACAATGGGGCTCTTCCTGTCGAGCTCCGCAGCCACAAACTGATCGTACAGGCCATGAACTGTAGCCAGCGTCTTGTGCTCTTCCCCTTCGGGAACGAGGCACAGAGCCGGTGTGTAGCCCTCCTTTTTCAGGCTCTCACTCACGGTATCGGCGTAATGTTCGGCGATATCTGCGTTCGTGACGATCGCTGCCTTTCCTTTAGCCACCGCTCGATTGGAAAGGAGACGGCCCGCATGCACCAGGATGCCTTCGCCAATACAGATGTGGTAGTGCCCTTCCGGCGTGGGCACCGTGATACGGGTCATCTCAGCGATCTCATTGTTGCCTGCCAAAGTGTCGAAAACGCGCTCTGCGACGGTCTCCGGTTCGACGCCGTCGGTAGGCACTCGCAAAGGAATCCGCCCATAGGCGTCGCGGCGGTTCAGGAGCAGTCTCTCAATGTTGCGTCTTTTTTCTTCCCGGTCCCCAGGCAGAAGTGGACGGTCTTCAAACGTCTCCACGCGCTCCAGGACAGTGTCAACTCCGGCGGTCAGGCAGACCGCGGGGCCGCTTGCCGTCAACGTCTGCCGGTTGTCATCGCTGACCAGCGTGCCCCCGCCGGTTGCAATGACAAGGTCGGTCTCACTGGCGAGTTTTTGACAGAGCCGCGCCTCCGCTTGACGAAACAGTTCCTCGCCGTCGTCGGCGAATATCTGGGCTATCGGCTTCCCAAATTCGGCCTCAATAAGCTCATCCATATCGACGAGCCGGCGGCCCATACGATCGGCCAGGATGCGGCCTACGGTTGTCTTGCCCGTACCCATGAAGCCGGTAATCGTAAGGTTGCAGCCGTCGGCCACGGGACTTTCAATTGACTGCACGGCCGCTGAAGCGTGGGCGTTTTCCACTCTGTTGACTCCAATTCAGAACAGCCTGAAGTTTTTCGTGTCCACTCGTCCGGACTGGTGCATCAGGACGGCGTTCATCAACTCTATCGCCAGGCGGGATTCCAGCGTCACACCGGCGCGTACGCCTACGCAGGGGTCGTGCCGCCCCTTTTCCAACGCAAAGTCGATCTCTTCCATATTCTTGCGCACCGAATGCTGCGTCTTGAGAATGGTTGAGGTGGGCTTGAAACCGACCCGGCATACCAGCGGTGAACCGGTCGTCACGCCGCCAATCAACCCGCCATGGCTGTTGGCCTGGTAGCCGCTGCTGCGAATGGGATCGTTATTCTCGCTGCCCTTGCGAGAGATGACCTGGACTCCGTCGCCTACCTCACACGACTGCACTGCGTTCAACCCTCCCAGCGCCCCCATCAGCCGTACTTTGAGACTCTGATAGAGGGGCTCGCCCACCAGCGAAGGCGGGTTGACAGCCACAACCTCAACCGCCGCGCCCAACGAATCACCTTCGACGCGTGTGCGTTTGATCAGTTCACCCGCCTCCTGCGCGAACTCGGCATCGAGCGAACGAATCTCGGCCTCGTCGAGCCTGTCCTCCACCGCCGCAATCTGTCCCTGTGTGATTGGCTGTGAGTCCTGCTTCCGCCGGACGCTCTCAAAATGCTGAGCCAGGCTCAGATTCGTGCGCAGCGGCCCGACCTGTGAGATGGATGACAGGACCACAGTGCCGAACTGTTCTTTCAGAAAGATGCGGGCGATGGCCCCGCCGATGACATCCGAAATCGTCGAGCGGTAACTGGAACGCCCGCCGCCGCGAATGTCTATGAAACCCTGAGACTTGTGATACTTTACCAGGTCGGTGTGGCCCGGACGCACCTCGCCGCGGGGCCCGGCAAACTGTTCGTAGTGGCGCGAGCGTTGTGATGTGGAGAGGACCAGCGCGGCGATCGGCTCGCCTGTTGCGTACCCTTCTTCGTAGCTCTCGGTGGCTGAATCGGCCCCGCCGCCTATCGATACTGCGGGCCCGGACAGCAACTGATCGATCTCGTCTTCAGCGTATAGACCGGAGAGCAGCACAACCCTGTCGGCCTCTTGACGCGGTGTGCCGTGACGGTTGCTGCCAGGACGGCGCCTGTCCAAATACCGCTGCACCTCGTCTCGACGAATGCGAAGCCCGGCAGGGCAACCGAATACAATTGTCGTTACGCCGGGTCCGTGCGATTCACCGGCGCCGGCAACGGCAAAAAGAGGTCCCCCCAGAATCTCCATGCTTCAATCCCTCATGCGGCGTTCGAAGCTGTTGCTTGCCAGCTAAAGCCCTTGGCAGAAGAAACAAATGCGCGCACCTTGTCCGGGTCCTTTCGTCCTGGTTCGATTTCGACGCCGCTACTTACATCAACTGCCCACGGCCGTACGGCCTCCACGGCCGCACCGACATTCTCCGGGCTGAGGCCGCCCGCCAAGACCAGTCGAGGGCAGGTTCTCGCAATGCCGGCCGCCGCGTTCCAGTCAGCCTTCTTGCCTGTTCCCCCGTACTCATTGGGGTCGTAGGCGTCGATCAAAAGTTGCGGGCCGTTGTTCGGACCCAGCTCTGCGTACCATTCGGCTTCGATTTCGGCTTCGGCGGCGCTGGTTGGACGCAACGCCTTGAATCCGAACCCTTGGAGTGCCTCAAGCATCGCAGGCGGCTCATCCCCGTGCAACTGGGCAAAGTCCAGGTTGGCGACTCTCATCGTTTCTTCAACCCCAGCCAGCGGCTCATTTACGAAGACGCCGATAAAGCGGGGTGCCTCCTGCCCGCATTCGGTACCGGTAGCCGGGCGCGGCATCGACGTAGAGATGTGCTCAGCCAATCTGGAAGTGATCTCACCTGCAGCCTCAGGAGCAACGTAGCGGGGAGATTTTCTGAAAAAGATGAAGCCCAGAAAATCCGCGCCAGCCTTGGCCGCGCAGAGTCCATCTTCGAAGCTGGTGATACCGCAGATTTTAACGCGTGTCATCGTTCGTAATTCCCGCAAAGGCAGAAGCGCCGGCGAATGGCCCTCAAAACGCACTGAATTACGGTTTTCCCGCGAGGGCGAATTCGCGCACAAGCGCGCCCCGTTTTGCCTGGGGCAATTTGCAAAAGCTCTCGCCCACGAGAATGGCATCGCAGCCCATCTCAGCCATGCGCCTCACGTCGACCGCATTGCGGATGCCGCTCTCGCCGATCAGGATAATGTCGGCGGGAATCAGTTTTCGCAACCTGCCCGTCGTTTCGATATCTACGTCGAAGGTCTTCAGGTTCCGGTTATTGACGCCGATGATCCGGGCCTCCGCCGCCAGCGCCCGCTCCAATTCCTCCTCGTCGTGGACTTCCACCAGCGCGCTCATTCCCAGTTGATTCGTCAGGCAGAGCAGCTCGCGCAGGTCGGCGTCCCCCAACACGCCAACGATCAGCAGCAGTGCGTCCGCGCCGGCCGCGCGGGCCTCGTACACCTGATAGGGATGATAGATGAACTCCTTGCGCAGCAGCGGCGTTGACAGGTTGCTTGCGCGCAGGTGCTCGACGATTTCAGCCAGGTAGGCAAGTTTTCCCTGGAAAAAGCGTGCGTCGGTCAGACAGGATATTGCGGCAGCGCCGCCGCGGGCGTAAGTTTCGGCAATGGCTGTCGGCGACCAGTCCTGGGCGATCAACCCCTTGGAAGGGCTTGCACGCTTGACTTCGGCGATGAGGCTGGCGCCGGCCTCGGCGGTGAGTGCGGCCGCGAAATCCAGAGGCGGCTCGGCCACCAGCGCAAGGGCCTTGAGCTGAGCCAGTGGCACATCACCCATCTGGCGTGCCACCTCCTCGCGCTTCCAGGCCATGATCCTGTCCAGGACCTGCCCTTTATGTTTACTGATTTCCAGCTGAGAATATCTGGCCATTGTCTTACTGGCTACCGCTGAAGCTTTGCGTCTTCTCGATAAACGCATTGAGCGAGTTCTGTGCCGCGCCGCTATCGATGGATTGCGCGGCTGCGGACAGTCCGGCCTCCCAGTCACTGCTCTCGGTCGCAAGAGCGGCTGCCGCATTCAATAGTACCACATCCCGCTTGGGGCCGCGCAGTTCACCACTGAGGATTCCCCGGGTGATGGCGGCGTTTGTGGGTGCGTCTCCCCCAACCAGGTCGTCGAGTGATGCGGGCGGCATTCCGAGATCGGCTGCCGACAGTTCACTTTCCCGGACTTCACCATGGCGCAAATGGCTGATTCGATTGACGCCGGCGATGGTGAGCTCGTCCACCCCGCGCCCGTCATCGGTGGTTCCGTGGACGACAAAGGCGGCTGTGCTACCCATCTGCCCCAGGACTTCCGCCATCTGGGAAGTGAGATTGGGGCTGGGTACGCCGATCACCTGGTGCGTGGCGTTGGCAGGGTTTGTCAGCGGACCGAGGAAATTGAAGACGGTGCGGGTCGCCAACTCCCGGCGCGGGCCGATCGCGTACTTCATCGCAGGGTGGTAAAGTGGCGCGAACAAGAAGCCGATGCCAACGGCCTCGATGCATTCCGCCACCTGTTCCGGGCCAAGGTCCAATTGGACGCCCATTTCCTCGAGCACGTCGGCGCTGCCGCACTGACTACTCGCTGAGCGGTTTCCGTGCTTGGCTACTTTTTCGCCGGCCCCGGCCACGACGAAAGCGACGGTGGTACTGATGTTAAAGGTGCCGGTTTGGTCGCCGCCCGTCCCGCAAGTGTCCAGGAGGCGCTGGCCGCTGAGATTCGGCCGCACCTGCACTGCGACGCGCTTCATCGCCCGAGCGCAGCCTGTAATTTCGGCTACGCTCTCTCCTTTCATACGGAGCGCCGCCAGAAACGCGCCGATCTGCGCATCAGTCGCCTCGCCGCCCATGATCTGTGTCATTGCCGCGTCGGCCGCGTCGGTATTGAGGTCCTGTCCGGCGAAAATGGATTCCAATGATTCAAGTATAGGTGACGCCATGAGCAATTCTCCTGTTATGTCCAACTGCTTCATTTTTTTCAGACAATCGATCCTGACCGGTTGGCGGAAGTTGCCGATAGCTACCCTGCCTGCAACCGGCTGCTGGTCAGGAATTCAATCTCGCCTGCCAGCAAATCGCTGTCCCCCTTTCCCAGCGGAGACAGACCTGACGATGTCACCGAGCGGTGCAAAGCAACCGTTATTGCGCTTTTGAGAAAGGAAAGGTACCGAGTACTTTCCTCATCAGGACCTGTGTCGGATACTGGCGGTACGGCCCTCTGTCGAATGCCATCCAGCAAATAGGTCACTGCCTGGAAATTGAACAACTGCAAGTAAATGTCGGCTCGATCCGGCAGGCTGGGATCGCTATTGGAATAAGAATAATGTTCCCGCCACCCGACGCGGCCTTCTTCGGACCATTCGTCTCCCCCATAAAAGAGAAAGCGGGCGATCTCCTGGGCCGGGTCCCCCAACCCAAAAAACTCCCAGTCAACCAGCACGGCCTGGCCTTTGTGAAACAGGGCATTGTCGGCCGTCAAGTCACCATGGATTGGTGAGGGGGCTGTCTCTCCAAACAGGGGCAGCGCCGTTTCCATCAAACGGTGCGCGGCCGCCCATAGCGTGGAGAGATACTCAGACAACAAAGGTGCCGGAGCAGCAGAAACCCACTCGCGCAGTGGGGCCTCTCCCGCCTGCCATATCTGCCAGAATGTAAGCAGATTGAATGGATGCGGGCTGAACCGCTGAACGTCGCCGCCGTCGGCGCAGTGGACCCGGGCCACCGCATCTGCGTGAGCGATGCGGTGACGGGGGTCTGCGAGTGTTAGCGACTCACCGTCGGCCCAGCGGTAGACCAAAATCTGGCGCGGCAGTCCGGGGGGATATCGATCATACCAAAGCGGCTCCGGCGCCAGACCGGCGCCTGCAAACTGCTCCTGGCCGCTGAACTGCCGCCGGCAACGGGCCTGGCCGGCGTCTGTAAACATTTTGAAGACGGCATCGGCGCCGTTCCCGCAGTGAACACGCCAGAGCAGATTGTCGCGCCCCTGCCAATGACTCTTGACGGTCACCTCCTGATTGCGAAAGTTGCTGGAGGCGGCGCCGGTCAGATAGCCTTGTACGGCCTGTGTCCACGCATTCATTCCATTTGCACCGGTCAAACATTCAGAAAGTTTCGCAACAGGTCGTGCCCATACTGCGTCAGAATGCTTTCCGGGTGAAATTGCACGCCGAAAATGGGCTTGGACCGGTGCTGCACACCCATCAACTCACCCTCGACCGTATGAGCTGTGGCTTCCAACTCTGCCGGCAGCGGCTCCTCCACGATCAGACTGTGGTACCGGGTGGCGGTAAATGGGCTTGGAATCCCCTGAAAGAGAGCCGCTCCCTTATGATGAATCGGGCTGACCTTGCCGTGCATCAACCGCGGCGCCCTCTCAACACTGCCGCCATGAACGTGGCCGATGCACTGTTGACCGAGACAGACGCCAAGAATTGGCGTATGGCCGCCCATGTGACGGATTACGTCGTTGCTGACGCCGCTGTCCTGTTTCGGTGTGCCAGGCCCGGGGCTGATAATAATGTGGTTCGGCCGTTTCTCGATCAGCTCCCCGATCTCAATGGCATCGTTGCGCCATACCTGAATGCGGTTGGCCTCCTCGCCGCCGGATAAAGGGGTCTCATTGACGATTTCACCCAGGAACTGTACCAGATTGTATGTGAAGCTATCGTAATTGTCGATGACGGCGATCATTGCCCCGCTCCTTTCTCCTGATTCCCGGTCTAAGCCTTCGCGAGCCTCTTTTGGCGGCGCTCATTCGCGCGGCGAATACGATTCCACACGCCGGTCAGTCCCATCGCCTTCTTCATTTCCATTAGCGTTTGCCGGGCCTCTGCCTGTGCCCGCTGCGTGCCTTCGTAGATCAGCTGGTCGGTGAAGCCGGTCTGTTCGGCGTAGTAAGCTCGCCGTTCCCGGATCGGTTCGAGGAAGTTTTCCAGGGCGTTGTAGAGTTTCGTCTTCACCTCCACGTCGCCGACAGCGCCCTCTCGGTACCGGCTCTTCAGATCTTCCACCTCTTCCTTGTTGGGGTTGAAGGTGTCATGGTAGCTGAAGACCGGGTTGCCTTCGACCGTGCCGGGAATGTCGGCCCGAATGCGGTTGGGGTCCGTATACATGCTCATCACCCCTTTTCTGACCGTGGCCGAGTCGTCGCTGAGCAGGATTGCATTGCCCAGGCTCTTGCTCATCTTGGCTTGGCCGTCAGTGCCAACAAGTGTGCCGCCGACGACATATGCGTCCGGCAAAGGAAAGACTTCGGAGTAGGCATTGTTGAAGCGACGCGCAATCTGCCGGCTGATCTCAATGTGGGACTCGTTGTCTTTGCCGACCGGCACCATATGCGCGCGCGGCATCAGAATGTCGGCCGCCTGCAGCACAGGGTACCCAAGCAGGCTGTATGGCATCTGCTCCATTTCGGCCGCCGCAGCCATATCCTTTATCGTGGGCAGCTGTTGCAAGCGCTCAACCGTCACCATGCCGCTGAGAATCAGGTGCATCTCGTAGATCTCATGAACGGCCGACTGCAGATAGAACGATGTCTTGGACGGGTCGATGCCGATTGCGAGGTGATCGAGAACTATCTCCCGGGCGTTTTCCCCGATCTGTGCAATGTCCTCTTTGGATGGCTTCGTAGTCAGCATGTGAAGATCGGCGATGATGAAAAAGCATTCATAGTCCTCCTGGAACGCCAGCCGGTGCTGTAAGCTGCCCACGTAGTGACCGACGTGCAGTTTGCCCGTTGGACGGTCGCCGGTGAGAATCCGCCTCTTCTGTGTCATTTCTCCCTCCCGGATTTGCAAAAAGATCTTATGTTTATTGGCTCTTGCGTATTCTTAGTCGTCGAAGCCCTCTTCGGCCCGCTGAACCGCGGCGGAGAGCGCCTTTGCCTTATTCAGCGTCTCCTCCCACTCATAGGTGGGATCGCTGTCGGCGACAACGCCGCCGCCCGCCTGCAGGTGGCAGGTCTTGCCCTGCATCACGATCGTGCGGATGGCGATGCAGGTGTCCATCGTGCCGTCGTAGTCGATGTAACCGACCGCGCCGGCGTACAGCCCGCGCCGCAGTCCCTCCAGCTCCTCTATGATCTCCATAGCCCGCACCTTCGGCGCCCCGCTGACGGTGCCCGCAGGAAAGGTCGCCTTTAGCAGGCTGATGGCGTCGTGGCCGGGCGCCAGTTCCCCTTGGACGTCGCTGACGATGTGCATGACGTGGCTGTAGCGCTCGATCACCATCATTTCCGGCACTCTGACTGTGCCATACTCGCACACCCGCCCCAGATCGTTTCGGCCCAGATCGACCAGCATCACGTGCTCAGCCCGCTCCTTGGGATCGTTCAGCAGACCTTCTGCCAGAGCGTCGTCTTCGGCAGCGCTTTCGCCGCGCCAGCGCGTCCCGGCGATTGGGTGCAGGTAGGCGCGACCGTCTTCGAGTCTGACGTGCATCTCCGGGCTGGACCCGATGATCCTCAACGGCTCATCTGTTCCGGAACTCTCTGCCAAGCCGGCTACTCCGTTGAATTCCAGGAAGTACATATAGGGGGATGGGTTCAGCATGCGCAGCACGCGGTAGATCGCGAACGGTTCCGCGTCCGTCGGCCGGCTGAGGCGCTGGCTGGGAACCACCTGAAATATATCGCCGGCCGCAATATACTCCTTGGCCTGGCGCACAATCTCTTCGTACTCCTCTTTGGTGAAGTTACTGCGCCACTCGGCATCGCCATTTACCGGGGAGTTCACTGGCGGAGAAAGAGGCCGGCGCAGGTCGCTGACGATCGCGTCGATGCGAGCAACCGCATCGGCGTAGGCCTCCGCAATCTGATCGTCGCAAGTCAGGCCTTTCCCCGGTGTCTTCATGTTGGCAATGACCAGCAGTTTATGCTGCACGTGGTCAAAGACGACGAGGTTGTCGCTGAAGAGCAGCAGCATGTCGGGGATGTCCAGCTTCCTCTGCGCGGTTTCGGGAAGGCGTTCAACAAAGCGCACCGTGTCGTAACCGAAATAGCCGACCGCGCCTCCCGAGAATCGAGGCAGGCCCGGGACTTCCACAGGGCGGCGTTCCGCCAGCAAGTCCCTCACGGCCTCGAACGGGTCCCCTTCCCGGCGTTCCAACTCGGCGCCGTCGGCCCCGCCGATCACCAGCTGATCGCCCTGTGCACACAGGGTCAGCGGCGGGCGAACGCCTAGAAAGCTGTACCTGCCTACCTGCTCCCCTTTTTCCACCGATTCGAGCAGAAAGGAGGGACCGCCGTTTCGCAGTTTCAGATAGACCGAAACCGGCGTCTCCAGGTCGGCCGGCAGTTCCCGGAACACCGGGATCGTATTGCCGCTGGCCGCAAACTCGAGTACTTCCTCCAGTGATGGTCGATAGGTTGCCATGTGCACTCTCCTCTTACTGCCAAGCCTGGCCCCAGTTTCCTTTCCAACGAAAAACCCCGTCTCCAATAGCAGCGAAAAACCACTGCTAACGGGGACGAGGCCTGTTTTGGCGCCCGCGGTGCCACCCTGTTTAGACCGGTGAAAGATAGGCAACAAAAAATCCCTCGCATGAAACGCAAGGGATGCCTGCACCAGTCTCACTCATCGCGGCCAGAAGGTCTTGCTTGAAAGCGGACCTGCCTGAGCCGCAGCGCCCTGATAACGGTGGCGTCTCCGGGAGAGGCTAATGGGTGGAACCTTGGCTCTTCCTGCAAGCGTAACTGCCCCAGACCTGCATGTTTCCACTGTTCGCCTTCCGACTCCCCGGTCCATTCACACTCTGCGCTGCTATCCCGTTTCCACCAGGTTCGGGACTCTCTGGAACCCGCCTTGAGCGCTACTATTCCGGTTCACGGTCGTTTCGATTCAGTTGTTGCGAACGACTATACCCCAACAGATTCAACCTGTCAATTTCCGCTGAGGGCGGTATCGTAATCATCTATGGGGCAGGCATCTGAACGAGGGAGACGCCCGCCTCCTGCAGGAAACGACGGCTGTTTTCGTCCGGGTAGTGGCCGACGTAAACCACCCTTGTTACGCCGGCATTGATGATCATCTTGGCGCAGGTAATGCACGGCTGGTGGGTCACATAGATCATGCTGCCTGCGGTGCCCACACCGTGGAGCGCGGCCTGTATGATGGCGTTCTGTTCGGCGTGGAGCGGACGCACGCAGTGGCCGTCGATGATCAGATGGCCGACGTCGTCGCAGTGGGGCAGGCCGGTTGGCGCACCGTTGTAGCCGGTAGCCAGAATGCGCCTGTCGCGGACGATTACGGCGCCAACATGGGCGCGATCGCAGGTGCTGCGCGCGGCCACGGTGAATGCAATCTGGAGAAAGTACTCATCCCACGACGGGCGATGAGACTGAGGTGAAGTCATGCGCAGCGAGATTCGACAATGCCCGGGCCGGATCAGTCCAGTCGACGAGTTGATTCTATCGGAATCTTCACCTGTCCGTTGCGCGCCGGGTCGGGGGCCGGCTGGAGCGGCTTGCTCGGCTTCGCTGCTTCGTTTTTGGCATGCGTGTCATGGAGAAGGTCCGCCAGGATTCGGCGGGTATCTTCTTCTGTCGGTGATGCCAGGAGGACAGTTTCCTGAACGGTGCGCTCTCTACTGAAACGGCCGCGCTTGGGAATGAGAATCTCGTGTTCGATCGCGAGGCAAGTCTGCGTGTTTCTCCCATAGCTGACTGTGCCGTAGCGGATACTGCGGACCGACTTGGGAAAGAAGAAGACGTACCACATCCCGACATCCTTTTCGGGCCACTCCGCCAGGAGAAAGCGTTTCGGCTGCACGAGACAGATCACAGCGTGTTCACGTGTCGCGAATGTGCGGAAATACCCTTGCAACCAGGTAAATCGTTCACTCTTTTCTTCGACCGTGAAGTAGCCGCTGGCGTGGATGGGCACGCTGTCCCTGGGCGCCAAGGGTTGCGGCGTGACGGCAGGGGGCGGCAATTCGACAAACTGTACGTAGTCGCGGCTGCGCCAGTGGCGCCGAAACCAGATGAAAGATGCAAACAGTACAAGGCATAACCCGGTCGTAAGGAAACGACCGGGAACGAACTGGAAAGCCCCCAGCGCGCCAACGAGCAGAAGCAGGCCGTCTATCCAGCGGACGACCGGCGCGCCGGCCAGCATCATGCGGTCAAGGTGATAGATCAGACGGGACACGATTCAGTCTGTGCCTGCGGTTGATTGGGCTGGACGAGCGATCTATGTGAGAAGACCCCGCCCAACGGGACGAGGCCAAACAACATCAGGGACATGCTTGTTCGGTTGAGGGCAAGACGCACGTGTCAAGCAGGGGCGGGCAATGTCCCTCCACTCAAGTCCAACCCCTGATCACGGCTATCCTCCTCTTGAGGCTGTTCGCTGCCGTCCCTTTCGGAAGTAGGCGTGCCGCTGGTCTGCCTTGCTTCAACGCCGTCAAGCGATTGGAACGGGTCTTCGCCGCGCATGATCGCCTCGAATTCCGAAGCATGTAGCGTTTCCTGCTCAAGCAGGGCCGCCGCCACGGCATCAAGGCGGTCCTCATAGGCGGTCAGGATTTCATGGCAGCGGCCGTGGGCCTCGTCAACCAGGTTACGAACCTCTTCGTCGATCTCCTGCGCAACTTTGTCGCTGTAATTGCGGGTCTCGGCAATGCCCCGGCCCAGAAAAACCATCTCCTCGCGTTCACCGTATTGGACCGGTCCAAGATTGTCGCTCATGCCCCACTGCGTGATCATCATGCGGGCCATGTTGGTCACGCGCTCCAGGTCGTTGCTGGCCCCGGTCGTAATGTCCTCGAAGCGAATCTCCTCCGCGACCCGTCCGCCCAATAGCGCTGCAAGCTCATCGCGGTACTTGTCTCTTGTACTCAGGTTGGACTCTTCTTCCGGCAAGGGCATCGTATAGCCGCCTGCCATTCCCCTGGGTACGATGGTCACTTTATGGACAGGGTCATGCTTGGGAAGCACGTGCATCGCCACGGCGTGACCGGCCTCATGGTAGGAGATGATCTCCTTTTCCTTTAGAGACATGACGCGGCTGCGCCGTTCAGGGCCGGCAATGACCCTCTCAATCGCTTCCTGAAACTCGGCGAGGCCGATCGAACGTCGATTGCGGCGGGCTGCCAGAATCGCTGCTTCATTCACCAGGTTCTCGATGTCGGCGCCCACGAACCCTGGCGTCTGCTTGGCAACGACTTCCAGATCGATGTCGGTGGCCAGGGGTTTACCCTTCACGTGGACATCCAGGATCTGCCGTCGGCCCTTGACATCGGGCGAATCCATCATCACCCGGCGGTCGAAGCGCCCGGGCCGCAACAGCGCCGGATCCAGTATATCCGGTCTGTTGGTCGCGGCGATGATAATGATGTTGACATCGGTATCAAAGCCGTCCATCTCGACCAGAATCTGGTTGAGAGTTTGCTCGCGTTCATCGTGGGATCCCCCCAGCCCTGCGCCCCGGTGGCGGCCGACTGCGTCGATCTCGTCGATGAAAATGATGCAGGGAGAGTTTTTCTTGGCCTGTTCGAACAGGTCTCGCACGCGGCTTGCTCCGACGCCGACAAACATCTCTACGAACTCGGAGCCGCTGATGTTGAAGAATGGCACACCCGCTTCACCGGAAACCGCCTTCGCCATCAGCGTCTTGCCGGTCCCGGGCGGCCCCACGAGCAGCACGCCTTTGGGGATGCGAGCGCCAAGAGACGCAAATTTCTGCGGCTCTTTCAGGAATTCGACCACCTCCGACAGGTCCTGTCTGGCCTCCTCATTGCCCGCCACGTCACCGAAGTTGACGGTCGGCTTGTCCCCCGTGAACATGCGCGCCTTGCTCTTGCTGAAGCTGAAGGCCTGGTTGCCGGCGCCTTGAGCCTGCCGCAATATGAAGATGAAAAAGACCGCGATCAGCAATATGGGCAGTAGTGCCAGCAGAATGCCGCCGTACACCTCCCACCCGCTTGGGGCCTCGATCTGCACATTGACGGCCGAAAGCTGGTCCTCGGTTACGCCTAGATTCTCCAAAGTCTCGATCAGACCGATACCAGTCTCTTTGCGCGAACCAATCACCTTGCCGCCCGAATAGGCGAACACTTCGTCACCGTCTACGCGGATTTCCTGAACGTTGCCGCCTCGCACGAGAGACGCGACTTCAGCGATGGAAACTGAAGCAGAGATATTGTTGCCCTGGTTACTCAGAACAATATAGAGAAACGCGCCGAGAGCTACGACCAGAAGGAAGTAGATCATGCCGTTTCGAATTCGTTTGGAATCCATATCCCCTCGTAGAGTCCACAGGGTTAGCGCTGACAGCCAAAGCGGCCTGATGGGTCTCGGCCTGCGTTTCGGACCCTCCACTATCCCGCGGGAAGTCTAGCATAGGCACATCACAGCGTCAAATAGTTCGGAATCGGGCTGCGTCTCCTTAATGAAGACAGTTTTACAACCCCGGTGCACTTCTATTCTGTTGCAGAAACGCCCGACGTGCAGTAAGGCCGCATCCACCTTTCAGGCTGGTTGGAGGGTCAGATATGTAATCTCCGGTCGGCAGTTGAAGCGGAAAGGGAGAGGCCACACGCCCAGGCCCCGGTTCGTATAGAGTTGGTAACTTCCCACACGATAGTGGCCGATTGGGTATCTGGTTGCCATGTGCGGCAGAACCGGCGCGCGCGTCGCCAGACCAAAGCCGTCGGGCCGCGTTGATGGCAGCCGAACCTGTCCGCCGTGGCTGTGCCCGCTCAGCTGCAGTGCAACAGGCGCCTCCTGGCTGCGAATGGTGTCGATGTAGTCGGGTTCGTGACAGAGGAGCAGATTCGTGTACTCGGACGGCGAACCTGCCAGCGCAACCTGCGGGCGGGGATGGCCGGACCAGGCGTCGTCCAGGCCGGCGATAATGAGGCCGGGGGCTGCTTCGACCTTCTGATTGACCAGAAGCGTGACCGGCGTTTCGGCCAGGGCGGCTCGCACGGCTTCGCGATCGGTCCACAGATCGTGGTTGCCGTACACCGCATAGGCAGGAGGCTCCAGTATCCGCAACGGCTCGATAAGGCCGGCGGCATAGCGGGCCTCGTGGCCGACAAAGTCGCCGGTAAGCACGACGACGTCGGGCTGCAACTGGTTGACGCGAGTAACCGCGGCCAGCAGTTCGCTGGCGGAAGTGAAGCGGCTGAGGTGGATATCGGAAATCTGGGCAATGCTGAAGCCGGCCAGTCTTTCGGCCAGGCCCGGGAGTGTGATCGTAATCTCTCTCAATTCCACCCAGGCGGGCTCAAACGTTCCAGCGTATCCCAGACCGGCAGCGCCGGTTGCGGCCGCGGCACCCGCCAGCTGCAGCAAACGGCGCCTGGTCAACATGAAATTTGACATTCCGATGAGGCGGCTTCTGAAAGTCTACAGAAGGGCGGACCATGCCTTCCGCTGAGCAGACGCGGCTTCTTTCGATGGTAGTGTGGGATCTGAAGCCCGCGAGCGGAGTTGCTGCCCTACGCCTCTTGATCGATCCGGTAGAGCGGCTCGAGACCGGCGGCTACGCGGTCCACATTGTCGGCGGCGCACTGTGCGCGTTTACGGGACGTGCCGTCGGTTACCCCTGCCGTATGCGGGGTAGCGATGACGTTCGGCAGCCTGAAGAAAGGTGAACTGAGGTCCGGGGGTTCCTGGCTGTAGGCGTCGATGCCGGCTCCCCCCAATTTGCCATCCAGCAGTGCCTGTGTCAGCGCTTGTTCATCGATAAGCGCGCCGCGTGCGACGTTAATGATGTAGGCCGTCGGCTTCATCAGGCCCAACATACGGGCGTCGATGATATGATGCGTTTCACTGTTGAGGTGCAAGTGAAGCGATAATATGTCCGATTCGGCAACCACCTTTTCGAGGTTGTCGGGCGTGCCCACAAACGACAGGCCGAACTCCTGCCGCTCCGCGTCGTTGATCTCCCTTATGTCGATGGCCGCGATTTTCATCCCAAATGGCATCGCACGGCGTGCCAGCTCGATGCCGCTTGCCCCAAAACCGATAATGCCCAGCTGCAGGCCTTCCAATTCCAGGCCCATCGGTTCGTATAGCTCACCCTCATCCAGGAGCGTGCGCGCTTCGGGATAGCGGCGGGTTAACATCAGAATGAACATCATCGCGGTCTCGGCCAGCGCTACCGCGCTGAAAGCGCCTGGACAGTTGGCCACCGGAATGCCCTTTGTTTTCCAATAATCCAGGTCGAAGTGATCGAAGCCCGTCCCCAGGATTTGCCAAAGGCGCGCGTCCGTGGCAGCGTCTACCATCTCGCGCGTACCGGCCGAACCGCCATGGTCAATGACGGCATCCATGCCTTCGAACTGGGGCGCCAAAGGTTTGTCGTAATCCAATACATGCATGTTGTGGTTGCGGCTGACAGCCTTTACCACGTCCATTCCCCACGGATTGAACATCGAAACTTTGACCGGATGGGGCAGAAAAATGACGTTCAATCGCTTCATAATGGGATCACCTGGCTATGGTGGCAGGCTGAGGCGCCTACCTTGGTTGGATTCTGACTGGTCGGTGTCTCAAAGAGTCGTAAAGCCGCCGTCGGCCACAAGTACCGAGCCGGTTACGAAAGAGGCTTCATCGCTGGCCAGAAAAAGTGCGGCCGGGGCGATTTCGCTTGGCGCGGCAAATCGTTTAAGCAAATTCGCTTCACGGTAAGGCGCCAGTTTTTCTTCAGGTATCGTCTCTGTCAGAGGCGTGTTCATTGAGCCGGGACAGACCGCATTCACGCGGATATTGTCAACTGCGTGGTCAACCGCCATTGAGCGCACAAGGCCGATAACGCCATGCTTGCTGGCGTTATACGATGCCTGCAGCCCGTTACCTACCAGGCCCGACAGCGAGGATATACAGATGATGTTGCCGCCGCCCTGTTGGCGCATCTGGGCAACCGCGTATTTGGAACACAGAAACATGCTCTTCAGGTTCGTGTCAACGACAAAATCCCACTCGTCTTCGCTGGTATCGACCACATCCTTGTTTATCTGCACGCCCACGTTGTTGACCAGAATATCCAGCCGTCCGAATACCTCAACCGCGTCTCGCGTCAGGCGTTCCGCATCCTGCCGTAGCCGCACATCCATCTGTACAAGGGCTGCCTCTCCGCCCTTCGCCCGGATCAGCTCTACCGTTTCCCGGCCCTTCTCCGCGTTAATTTCGCCCACCACGACCCGTGCGCCCTCGCTCGCGAACAGCGTGGCTACCGCCTGTCCCAGCCCCATGCCCGCGCCCGTGATCGCCGCTACTTTGCCCTGCAGCCGATCTGCCATCCCGAATGCACCCTGGTCAATATGGAAGAAGACCGCCGCTCACGTTGTACGTCTGGCCGGTCATGTAACTCGCGTCGTCAGAAGCCAGAAAAGCAACCACGTTGGCGACGTCTTCCGGCTGCTGGATGCGGCCCACAGGTATGCCGGCGACCGCTTCCGCCTTAACAGCACCGATCTTCACCCCGCGGCGCGCCGCTGTCTCACGGTCGATCAGATCCCACATTGGCGTATCGACAATGCCGGCGCATACGCAGTTCACAAGGATACCGTGGTCGGAAAGCTCCAGTCCCATCTGCTTGGTCAGCGCAACGACGGCATGTTTGCTGGCGGCGTAGGCCCCCAAAGGAATGCCTTTGCCAGGCGCGATTTTGCCTGCCCCTGATGCGTTGTTGATGATACGACCGCCGCCCCCCTGCTCGATCATCTGGCGCGCCCCTGCTTGTGAACACAACAACACGCTTTTGGCGTTTACGTTCATCAGGGCATCCCATGTTTTCTCATCCGTATCCAGCAAAGGCGCAACCGCACCGATGCCGGCGTTGTTCACGAGAATCTGCAAGCTCCCCAACTGCTCGCAGGTCTCGCCCACCATCCGTTCCACCTCTTCTTTGCTGGTCACGTCCGCCTGGTGCGCAAGGGACTGGCCGCCCTGCTCCTGAATTTCGGCAGCCACCTGCGCAGCCGTTTCGCCATCCAGGTCTGCAACCGTCACAAGACAGCCCTCGCGCGCCAATCGCAGGGCTATGGCCCGTCCGATGCCTCGCCCGGCCCCTGTGACAATCGCCACCTGACCTTCAAGGTTGTAGCGCGGCATAGGCTACCTCCAGCAGGATTTCCCTGACACCATTCGCCTCAATGCTCGCCATCTTTAGTCTCGTAGGGAACCTGCATCAGTTCCAAAATGTAACCGTCCGGGTCCTCGAAGAAGACCACGTGGACAACAGCCCAACCGAGATCGAAACTCACAGGCTCGGATACGAACTTGACCCCTTCCGCTTTCAGTTCCCGGTAGGCCTGGGCCATGTCCGGAACGCCAAAACAGATGTGGGAGTGGCCCACGTCTCCCAGCTTTCCGTCCGAGACCTTTCCCTGCGGCTGCACGTATTCTTGCAAGTCGAGCAGCATCCCCGGCGATTCCGGCGCCTGCAGACGCACAACCTCCATGATCACGTTATCTTTGCCTGCCATCTTCGAGATCGTCTCGCCTTCCAGCCGGTGAGTTTCGATCTGTTCCATCCCCAGCAGGTCACGGTAAAACGCCAGTGAGCGTTCCATGTCGCTCACTGTGACCGAAATGTGATCCATCACATTTACTGAGCTGATCACTGTGCGCTTCCTCCCTGTTCAGTGTGTTTCCAGAGCCTCCAACTCGCCCAACCGTCGAATCCAGCGCTGGTGACGGTCGTCGTCGATGGAACGCCAGTATGGTCCGTACATGGGGCGGCCTGCTTGCGCGAAAGCCCTGTGGTTACCTCGCATCTGTTCCTGGATGGCTTCCGTCGCCTCAGGCGTGTCCGGATCCTCATAGTAGACCACCACCCCCTGCCTCCGGTGATTGTCCCCGCCAAATGCCGCATGCCAGAGAGCAACATTAAATACCAGGACGTCGCCTGGCTGCGACACGAACGTGTAGGCAGGCACATCGGCCTGGGCAATGTTGTAGACAGTCTCAGGTTCGCGGCTGATTTGGCTGTGAAATGGATCGCGGTGGGAGCCGGGTATGACGCGCAAGGCGCCCGTGTCCCCGTCAAGTGGGTCCGGGTAGATGCAGAACTTGACGGCCATGTAGTCCAGCGCCCTTGTATCGGGGTGCCAGCGCGTGTCACTGACGTGGTAGTTCCCGTCCACCGCGATAGCCAGCACATCCTTGCCCATCAACTGTTCGGCCACGTCGGCAAAACGAGAATCGTGGGCCAAGCCGGCGATGAATGGGGATTGCTCCTCCATTAGAGAGGCGTAGTGGCGGCTCTTGCCGTCGTGCTGGCCCCCCTCAATCCAGGAGTCCAGCCCTGCATTAAACTCACGGCTGTACCGCGCCATCTCCTCCGCAGACAGTAGCTGGCGAAAGACCAGAAATCCGAAATCGTGGAACAGGTTCAACTGCTGTTTCGACAGTTTCATTTTAGCTCTTTCGGTGGAAGATGGGTGTATCCGCCCTGCAGAACAGCTGCATGGAAAACGAGTCTGTGTCGCGCCGGCCGGAAGCGTTTAGGACAGTTCGAAAAATCAAGAATTGTCCACTGGTGAAAACAGGGACAGGTGGCCTCAGCACGCTGGAGTATAGCATTCAGATTCGCGCCGCGTCAACCAGTTTTCTTCCTCTTCTTGCAAATAATAGAGCTACGGCAGTAGGATCACTGGGCAATTCTGCTTCCAGTTCTGTCCCCCCATACGCCAAACACCTCTGCCCCCGGATATTCGCAAGGCTTATCTCAATGTTCATACTCTTCCATCAATTCGACCAGATTGCCATCAGGGTCGTAGCAGAAGCAGACACTGACCGAACCTTCAGTGAGCTCGAAATTTACTGGTCCCGAAATGAATTCTACGCCGGACTTTCTCAGCGCGTCTACGGTTGCCGGCAGGTCCTCAACGGTCAGAGCGAAATGACAGGACCCGACAGAGCCAAGAGGCGTGACATGCTTGTCCCCGTGCGTCGTAAAGAATTCGAGCAGGTCTATGAGGATCCCGGGCGTATCGTCGGCCGCGAGGCGGGTTGACTGTGCCCGCGACCCCTGCAGTCCTCCGGCCATGTCGGACTTTTCTCCTTCCAACTGGTGCTGCTCGACCTGCTTGAGGCCCAACTTGCCGACGTAGAACTCCAGGGCCCGCTGGGTGTCGCTGACCGTAATGGTAATATGATCGAGTGCTTTGACCTTCATCGCTGTATTCTCCTTGCTGAATTCAGGAACCGAGATTTGATCTGCTGGGAACACGGCGGGAAGCGCGAATCCGGGACGAAGCGGGGCAGCCTCAGGCCCAGTTCCCTCCAGCGCGGCGCAGATACCTGGCCGCGCCCTCTCTGAGCTGCCGGTCTGAAGGTTGGATCGCGGTGGCGCCGCCGTCAACCATGAGTACGGCCGCTGTTATGTATGAAGCCTCGTCGCTGGCCAGGAACAGGATCGCATTGGCCACTTCCTCGGGTTCGGCAAATCGAGAGAACATGGTCATGGCGGCGTAGGAAGCAACATTTTCCGCGGGCGTGCGCGCCATCATCGGCGTGTTCATCCCCGTTGGGCAGACGACGTTGGCGCGAATGCCGTCTTCACCGCAGTCCTGTGCCAGGCAGCGGGCCATGCCGATGAGGCCGTGTTTGGATGTGTTGTAATCAGCCTGCAGTTCGTTTGCCACCACGCCGGACATGGAAGAAACGAAGACGACGCTGCCGCCGCCCTGGCTCCGCATCGGAGGGATCACGTATTTCGAGCACAGGAAAGGTCCCTTGAGGTTCACCCGCATCACCCGGTCCCAATCCTCTTCATCGATCTCAGCGATATGCTTGCCGCTGCCAAATGTAGCGGCGTTGTTCACCAGGATGTCGATGCGGCCATATTCGGCCAGGGCGTCCGTCGCCATCCGTTCAGCATCGTGGGCAACGCTTACGTCGACGACAACTGCCCTTGCCTCGCCGTCGCCTGAGGTAATAGCCTCAACCGTGTCATGGGCGGTTTCCCGGTTCATGTCAGCGACGACAACCTTGGCCCCCTCCGCCGCGAACCTCAGCGCGGTCGACCGGCCCAAGCCCTGGCCCGCCCCGGTAACTATAGCGACTTTACCTTGCAATCGACCCATATGCTTGTCCCTCAAGGTCTGGAAACGCAATGCATTCAGAGTTAAGCGCCGTTCCTGGCGGGCAGGTGCAGCGAGTCGCCGATAAGCAGGATGCGGAGGTCGAATTCCGGTTGCTGCTGATAGTAGAGCTCAAAAAGCTTTCCAATGTCACCTGTGTGGTTGCGCCAGAATTCCCAGTGGAAAGGCAGAAGGGTCCGGGGTCCTAATTTTTGCGCCACCGTCATCAGCTCCTCTATCTCCATGTACCATGTCCGGCCAAAAGCCAGCAGCGCCAGGTCGAGGTCGTGTTCTGCTCCGATCTCTTCCATAGCCGGACCATCCCACGTATCGCCGGAAACAAAGAGCTTCGTTCCGCCGGACGAAAGGACGAATGTGACCGCGTGCGGCTCGTTCGGGTCGTAAGAAGGATAGACCTGGAACTCTACGTCTCGAAAACTGAATGAATCGCCTGGGGCCACTTCGCGGATGCGGTCGTCTGCAATTCCGAATTCGCGCATGAGTTTCGCCGAAGACCTGGGCGCGACGCAGAAGGCATCGGTGTTGCCAACGATTGGCGCCAGCGTGCCGTCGTGGCAATGGTCTACGTGATCATGGGTAGAGATGATGATGTCGGCAACGCTTACCTCATCGGGTTTGACTGGAATGGCCGTTGCCCGGTAGGCGTCCGGAACGGCATCGTCGGGCGTACCGTATGAATAGGGATCGATCCAGATCATCGTCTCCGGGGTGCGGTAGACGAAGCTCGGCCCCCCCAGTGACCAGAACAGGATGCCGTCATCAACCGTTCGCCCTTCCAGTTCATCCAGAAATGTCTTGGGCCAGTAGGCAACATCTCGCATTGTTTTTCCCTTTACTGAGTTTTCGCCGCGGCAGATGACGCCGCCCGACTATGAGGATTCATCACTGGTTCCGCGCCATCCCAATCTCACAAGGATCGATCAGGCCGTACTCCAGTTGAACTCGTGTGGCGCCTGTTCACCGGTGCCAATTTCGTTCAGTTCAAGCAAATTTCCGTCCGGGTCGTAGAAAAAGAGTACGTGCCAATCGCCCTCGCCTTCGAAACGTACCGGCGGCGAAACTATCTCCACGCCCGCCGCCTTCAAGCGTTCATAGGTGGCAGGTACATCCTCGACGCCAAAACAGAAATGCGCGCTGGGCACGTGGTGAAGCGGCTGTCTTCCGGTCGGGCTCTCAGGGTTGATCCATTGGATGAGGTCGAACGTGAAGCCCTGTTCCGAAGTGCGCGTGTGACCGTTGACGCCGCCCGGCGGGCGCAGACGGTACTCGCGCATGTGTACGTTTGACATAGCGGTCATCTCATCAATGGGACCCCCATCGTGCTCTTCGGGGGAGACGACCTCCATGCCCAGAATGTCCCTGTAGAACTCCAGCGATCTTTCCAGATCGCTGACCATTATTGCTATGTGATCAATCGTAATCCGGCTCACTCTGAGAGTCCTCCTCAAGCGCAGGTTTCAAGCATGTTACGGAAATGAGCGACGATTCAAATGTCGCGAAGCATCCGCTTCAAATTCGCATAGTTAATGCGCATCGCCTCTTCGCGCGAACCGCTGGCCGGCAGGAAATGCGTCGCGACCGACAGGACCGCGTCGCTGCGCCGGTCGCGCAGACTCCGCAAAATCGCGGGATAGTCGACGTCGCCTTCGCCCAGGGGGCAGTACGAAAAATCCAGTTGAAGGCCGTTTTTCACGGTCAGGTCCTTGAGATGGAGACCGTAGAGGTAGGGATGGATATTGAGAAATCCGGCCGTCGCCACATCCGCTTCGCCGCTGTTCAGGTTGTCGGATGGTCCCCACATCACCTTGATGCGCGGGGAGTTGAGCGCCTCGGCCAGCCGCCGGAAGTTGCCGGTCGTGTTGGTGTAGTTCCAGGGCATCATCGAAAGCGCGAGGTCGACGTCGTACTTTTCGGCCTGTTCAAGCATGAGCGAAAAGGCCCGCACCAGCTTCTCCATGTCGACGTCGGCAATATGGCCGCCGCGCGTCAGCCAGCGCATCGGCCACGTCGGCTTGGCCGCCGAATACTCTCCCGGCCAGGCAAACGTGAACAGGCCCACGGCCCCGACACCCAGTCGCGACGCCATCTGCATTGAGCGCACCAGGTCGGCCATGTCGCGGCGGAACTCCGGGTGCTCTTCCATACCGTCCAGGTCGAGATCGGTGAGATGAATCTGCTTGAAGGGATTGCCGACGTTGATCAGGAAGATTTCAAGCCCGTGGCTTGCCACCTGCTTGCCAAGGCGGTCCACGCCCGCATCGTCCAGCGCCTCCATGGGCGGCCCGTCACTGCCCAGGCGGTTGAACCAGACGCAATCGGCCCCGATCTCCCTGGCCTTTGCCAGCGACTCGTCGAAAGGCAGATCCAGTTCCGGCAGGTACATGCCCAACTTGAAGTTATGCTCGGTCATCTCTCGGCCTCGTATCTTTCAGTATTGAAGCGGCTGCAACCAGCGGTCCAGCCCCGCTTCCGACAGGGTATAAAGCCAGTCATAGTGCGTTAGGGCGACCTTTTCGGGATGTTGCCGGCTGCGGGCGACAAAGCCCGGCACTTTGGAACGACCCGTCGGCAGTCCGATGCGGCTGTAGCGCGTGTCGACGCTCCAGCGCACCGTCTGCGACCGGTTGGGAATTGAGCGATGCACCAGTCGCTCCATCGTTATCAACACATCCCCCGGATCTACTTCACAGGTGACGATACTGCTGGCGGGCAGGTCCGCGTCGGCAATGCCCTTGGAACCCTTGTGGCCCGGTGTCTCAATCCACAGATCATGCGCAATCAACCCCTTAAGATGAGAGCCTGGAATCACCTGCATGCAGCCATTTTCCTCGGTGGCGCTGACAAGAGGGATCCAGAAATTGACGACCAGGGTCTCCCCTGCTTCGTCCGGTATCAAGTAGGCCAGGTCCTGGTGCCAGGGGATATCCATCAGGTCGAGATCGGGCATCTTCGGGCGCAGCGCGAACTGGGGGTGGGCGAGAATTTCCGGTCCGATCAGAGATTCGGTCGCGTCCAATAGCGCGGGAGAAGTGCGAAGTTGAAACATGCCGGGCGAGATTGGCTTGCCGCGCGAAAAGTAGCTCTCCCAGAGCCAGTTCCGGTCCGTACAGGCTGCGGAGGCCAGTGCCAGCCGGTTGGCGAACGGTGCGTCTTCAAAGGTCGCTTTGGCGTCAAGCTGGCCCTGCCGGACCGCTTCTCTGATGGTAACGTCCACCTTCTGGGTCAGTTCGTCGATCAGCGGTTGAAGTGCATCGAGAGGCAGCATCCGGCGTACGATCAGAAAACCTTCCTCTTTGAATTGGCGGATCTGCTCCTCTGCCAGTCCGTTCGCCTTCGGTGCGGCGTAACCAGCCTCTTGTTCCTGCGCTGCTGGATTCTCTGCCATGTACTCCTCCTGTGCTTCCCGCGGGCTAAGGGCCCTGGATATGCGCCTGGGATCGGTGATATTAGTCTGCCTGGAGAGAGTATATTCCAATTCGATGAGCGCCGCTACTCTGTTGAGCGCACAGGTTGTAGTTCAGACTAATGGGGCTTTCGTGTACAATACAACGATGGCGGGCAAACGGTCTGCATGGATCCCTGTCATGCAGAGCGATTGGGTACGATTCTCGCCTCTCTAGTTTATGTTTCAACGACTGAAAGCCAGCGGCTCTGATTGAGCCAGGGGACATTGAGGTGAATCCATGACTATGAATGGCGCGGGGAAGGCCCTGGGCTGGGCGCTGGTCGGCTGCGGAGGCGCGGGTCGCGCTCATGCCGGCTGGGCGGCTGCCACCGAAGGCGTAGCCGTGCACGGCTTCTGCGATATCCAGGCCGGCATGGCGAAACAGCTGCAGCAGCAGTACGGCGCAGAGTACGCTACCACCGACCCCGAGCGCGTCTTCGCCGACCCCGCAGTGGACATCGTTTCCATTGCCACCTCCCACAGCTCCCATGCCGATCTGGCGGTCGCCGCGTTGCAGGCCGGTAAACATCTCTTCCTCGAAAAGCCGATGGCCATGACCACGGCCGACTGCCTGCGCATCCATGAAGCCATGCAGTCCGCCGGCAGGAAACTGATGCTCAATTTCTCCATCCGCTTTTCGGGCGCCGCGCGTGCAATTCGCCGGCGCCTGACCGCACCCAAAGTCAGCCACAGCCAGTGCATGATGAGCCGCGCCGACCTGAACCGCTGGCGCTGGCACCCTGTCGAAGGCGGAGGCCCGCTCTGGGATGTCGGAGTTCACATGGTTGACTATCTCTGCTGGATCCACGACAGCGCTCCCGTGGAAATCTACGCAACCGGCGGGCAGATTACACACCCAGGCGAACTGGGCAGCGACGACATGGTGGATACGGCCGCGGCAACCATCCGCTTTGCCAACGACTCGGTCGCCACCTTCCTGATGAGCGACGCCGGCTTCAACTCCGTAATCTCCAAGTGGTTCTTTGAGTTCTTTGACGGAGACAACACGGCAATTCTCTATGAACACTTCCGCAAGGTCAGCTTTGCGGCCCCCGACCCGAACGGGGAGCAAGTGGACGAGACCCTGACCCCGCCGCCGATTGAACGTCTGCCGCTGCTGGTTGAGGCAATCCGCAACGACACGGAACCCTACGTGCCGCCGCAGGCGGGCATTCTATCCACCCTCCTGATTGAGACGATCATCGCATCGATCCACTCCGGCAGGCCGCAGCAGGTGGACATGTCCGCGTTGCCCGAGCCTCTGACGCAGTAGAAGGGACAGGGCGCGACCGATTTCCAACGACAACCGCCGCCGAGAACTGCCGCAACCGGAGAACCGCCGATGAACGGCATCGAAGCTATCGCAGCGATTTTGAAAGCGGAAGGGGTCGAGTGGCTGGCCTGCTATCCCTCCAACCCGCTGATCGAAGCCGCCGCCCAGGTCGGCATCCGGCCTATCAATTTCCGCCATGAACGGGGCGCGATCATGGCCGCGGACGGCTACAGCCGCACCAGCGGCCGGCAGCGCTTTGGCGTGGTCGCGGTCCAATCGCAGGCCGGCGCGGAAAACGCGATGGGGGGAATTGCCCAGGCCTACGCCGACAACGTCCCGATCCTGGTCCTGCCGGGCGGTGTCCAGCTGGACCAGCTGGCAGTACGCCCCAACTTTTCCGCGTCGCAGAACTACCAGGGCCTGGTCAAACGCGTCGAGGCGATCTACCGGCCCGATCAGGTCGCGGCGGTGATGCGGCGGGCGTTCCATGCACTGCGCAATGGGCCGCCGGGGCCGGTCGTCGTCGAAATGCTGACCGATGTCTGCGATCAGGAGGTCCCCGAAAGCGCGTTAGACTACCGGCCGCCACCGATGATGCGCCAGGTCCCTGCCGCCGCCGACATTGACGAGGCGGTCAAGAGGCTGCTGCAGGCTGAGAAGCCGGTAATCTGGGCAGGAGGCGGGGTCCTGCTTGCCGGCGCCGCCGCGGCGCTGCGAGAGCTGGCTGAGCTTACCGGCATACCTGTTTTTTGTACGATGCCGGGCAAGTCGGCCTTTGACGAGCGCCATCCTCTTTGCCTGGGCGCCGGCAGCCGCGCCACGACACTGCCGGCCCACCGCTGGCTGCAGGAGTGCGACCTCCTGCTCGCCATCGGCACAAGCCTCACGCGCGGACCCTACTGTCAGATAATCCTCCCTGGCAAGGTGATTATCCAGAATACGATCGACCCGGATGACATCAACAAGGATGAATCGGTCGACGTCGGCCTGGTCGGTGATGCCAGGCTGACCTTGGAGGCAATGGTCGAACTGGTAAAACGCCAGGATGGGAAGGACCGAAGCCAACGAAGCCGCCAAACCGCAGCCGAGATCGCCGCCTGCAGGAAGCCGTGGCTGGACGAGTGGATGCCTCTGCTGACGTCGGAGGAAGAGCCTCTCAACACCTACCGCGTGATCCACGACATCGACCGCACCCTCGACTGGGAGAACAGTATCGTCACGCACGACGCCGGCGCGCCCCGGGACTCAATCGTTCCCTTCTACACGGCCACCGTACCGCACAGCTACATCGGCTGGGGAAAGACGACGCATCTCGGCTTTGGCCTGCCCCTCATGATCGGCGCTAAACTGGCCCACCCGGATAAATTCTGCCTCAACCTGATGGGCGACGGAGCCTTCGGCATGTCCGGGCTCGACCTTGAGACGGCGGTGCGGTCAAAGGCGGCGATAACGACCGTACTGCTCAACAACGGCGGCATGGCGACCTACGCGCCGGGCAATTTTGCAACCGCACGCGAGCGGTTCGGCGTCAGCCATATGATCGGAGATTACGCCAAGATCGCAGAAGGGCTCGGCGCGGTCGGGATTACCGTCAAAAGGACCGCCGAGATGGTTCCAGCCTTGCAGCGCGCACAAAAGCTCAATGCAGAAGGACAGACCGTTCTTATCGACGTACACTCCAATCTCGAAGCCCGCCGCTCGCGCTGGGACCGCTGACATACGCCTGCGCGCTCGACGGCGAATTTCATCTTTACCCTGCAAATCTAAGGAGACAAACGAATGAGCGTCTTGATTCACGTAGGAGTTCGAGCGTCAGATCTCTCCAAATCGATCCGCTTCTGGCGCGACGGTCTCGGGCTGCGTGTCGCCGGCGAGAGAGGGATCCGCTACGACCTGACCGACGGCTACCACAATTTCGCCGTATTCCAGCACCAGGGCGACGACCGGCCGGAACACATCGGCGGCATGCTCGACTACCTGCATATCGGCGTGGGCGTCCCGGACGTTGCGGCCGCGGCCCGCCGCCTGCGCGATATGGGATACACGATCTTCTCCGACGGGCTGGGCGGCAAGACGCCCCTTGATCCCGATAACCTGGAGCAGCCCGCCTTCAAGGTCGAAGATCCCGACGGGATCACCATCGACGTGAGCGAAGTCACCACGATGTGGCCGGGCACGACAATTCATCCCAACCAGACGCCTCAGCCTGAAAGTTAGTCCCTCCGGACAGCTGGCTCGAATCTTCCTGGCGAGCTCTCACAGGATCTACTGTTTTCTTTGGATAAAAGAGATCGGTTTGGGGACCGGCTCTTTCTAACTACTATCCGCCAGCTGCCGCAACTCGTAGAGCCGGTTGAGCGCATCCAGCGGCGACAGCGCGTCCACGTCAAGGGCGCGCAGCGACTCCACCGCCGGGTGGTCGTCAGCGAACAGACCTACCTGCATGGCCTCCTTCTGCTTGCGGCCCGGTGTCTGATCCAACAGGGTCGCCGGGCCGGCCGCGCCGGAAGCCTCCAGGTCGAGCAGGATCTCCCCGGCGCGCCGCACGACCCCCCGCGGCAATCCCGCCATCTGCGCTACGTGCACACCATAGGACCGGTCGGCCCGACCGGGCAGGATCCGGCGCAGGAAGACAACGTCGTCGCCACTGTCGTCAACCGCCACATTGTAGTTGACAATCTGGGGCAGCCGGTCCGCCAGGTCGGTTAGCTCGTGGTAGTGTGTCGCGAACTGGGTTTTGGCGCGCAGTGACGGGCTGTTGTGTATATGCTCGACCACCGCCCAGGCGATTGCCAGCCCGTCGTATGTGCTCGTGCCCCGGCCGATTTCGTCCAGTATCAGCAGACTGCGCCCGGTGGCATGGTTGAGGATATTGGCCGTCTCGATCATCTCGACCATAAAGGTGGACTGACCTCGGTGCAGTTCATCGCTGGCGCCGATGCGGGTGAAGATGCGATCGACAACCCCGATACGGGCGGAAGCCGCCGGCACAAAGGAGCCGATCTGCGCCAGCAGAGTGATGAGGGCCGTCTGACGCAAAAATGTGGACTTGCCGGACATGTTGGGCCCGGTCAGAATGTGAATGAGTTCGCCCGGCGAGAGATGCGCGTCGTTGGGCACAAAGGGCTCCTCACTTGTCATTTCCACAACCGGATGGCGCCCTCCGGTTATCGTGATCGCGGCGCCGTCGTTGATCTCAGGGCGGCAGTAGCGGCGCTTGAGCGCGACCTCTGCCATCGAAGCGTACACGTCCAGCAGGGCCAGCCCCTCAGCCAGACAGCGAATCTCGTCGGCACGCGCGCCCAGTTCGGAACAAACGCGGCGGAAAAGCTGCTGCTCCAGCGCGAGGCGCCGCTCATCGGCGTTGAGGATCTGTGACTCGTACTCCTTGAGCTCGGGTGTAATGTAGCGTTCCGCGCTGGTCAGGGTCTGTTTGCGGATATACTCCTGGGGCACCTTGCCGGCATGGGTGTTCCTCACTTCAATGTAGTATCCGAAAACCTTGTTGTAACCGACCTTCAGACTCGGGATGTTGAGGCGAGTGCGTTCGACCTGCTCCAGCGCAGCGACCCACTCCTTGGCGTACCGGCTGTTGTCAACGATGGCATCCAGCTCTTCGCTGTAGCCGGGCCTGATGATGCCCGGATTTGCCAGGGTCGCTGACGGCTCGTCGTCGATTGCCCGCTCCAGAAGTTCGAGAGAAAGCGAACAGTCAGGAAGTCTGTCCAGCATCTGTTTCAAAAAGGCGTCCGCGGAGCCCTGTGCTTCGGATTGGTCCTCCGGCCCCGATGCCGGGGCCAGGCCGGAGGAGATGAGCAACTGGCGAAGGCCCGGCGCCCTGCCGAGGACCTCACGGACACCGGTCAGATCGCGCGGCAGCGCTTTGCCCTGGGATATGCGGGCGATCCAGCGCTCCAGGTCCCCCATTCCTCGCAACGCGTCGCGGACCTGCCCGCGCAGGTTGGACTCGTCCACCAGACCCTGGACTGCGTTCAACCTTTCGTTGATAAGGGCGGTGTCGAGCAGTGGGCGGCCCAGCCAGCTCCGCAGCAGGCGGCCTCCCATGGGCGTGAGGGTCTCGTCCAGCACGCGGACAAGGCTGCCCCGTTCTTCGGCGCCGCGAATCGTCTCCGTCAGCTCAAGATTGCGGCGTGTGGAGTCGTCCAGCACCATGAACTCGTCAACCGTGTAACTTTGCACTCTTACCAGCTGCGAGAGAGCGCTGGGCTGCATCTCCTGCAAGTAGGCCAGAACTGCGGCCGCGGCGCGCACAGCCTGCGGACTCTCCTGCAAGCCGAATCCGTCCAGGCTGCGGACCCCAAAATGCCGCTGCAGCGTGCTGCGGGCAGTGTCAAACGCCACCTGCCAGGCTTCGATAGAGGAAACGATCGCCTGCAAACTGCCGATCAACGGGGCGAGCCCGCTCTCTTCGACATTCCATTCGGACGTGATCAGTTCGCTGGGCCGCAGGTGGGACAGCTCCTCCCCCAAACGCTGCTCGGTTTCGGCCAGGTCGCTGCCGTTGATCTGTGTTGCAGCAAACTCGCCGGTGCTGATATCGCAATAGGCGATGCCGGCTTCGTTGCCGCGGGCGTTGAACAGCACCGCCGCAAGATAGTTGTTTCGGTCATCGATCAGCATCGAAGGTTCAGCGACTGTGCCCTTGGTGATCACCTGCTGGATCTCCCGGTCCACCAGACCTGAACCCGGTTCGCTGACCTGTTCGGCGACCGCCACCTTGTGACCGGCCTCCACCAGCTGTGCCAGGTAGCCTTCGACGCTATGGTAAGGAACGCCGGCCAGCGGCACGCGCTGACTGTTGCCGACGGGCCGGCTGGTCAGCGCCACGTCGCAAACCCTGGCCACAATTTCGGCATCGCCGTCGAAGGCTTCGTAGAAGTCCCCCAGGCGGAACAGGAGAATGCAATCCGGGTGCTGGCTCTTCAGTTGCAGGTACTGACGGCGCATCGGAGTTGTCATGGCTGCGTTAAGACAGGCTGAGATCAGCGGCCTGGACTGGCTGAGCGGCCTTCTGACGGACAGAAAACGCGGCTGTTTGGGTCACCGTAAAGGGTATAGGCGAGCCATGTCGGGTTGGCGCTCTGCATGGCGCGGATCTGCTGCCGTGCCGAGAAAAAGGCCTCCCCCAGCGTCTTCCCCGCCCAGAGCTCCTCGTAAAAGATCTGCGCGAACTTCGAAGCCAGCTCGTCGTGCACCTCCCACAGCGCGCCGACGAATGCGGTGACGCCCAGGTGGTCCACCAGGCGCTGCGCCCAACCCCCCAGGCCGGTGAGGTTGTAGCCGACGCGGGCGCCGTGGCAGGTATTGAGGAAGATGAGCGGCTTTTCGCGACGTAAGCCCCTGGCTCTGCGCCGTGTCAGGTCGCTGGGGAAGAGCGGATCGCCTTCCAGAACAATCGGAGACTCGTCGACGAAAGCCTGGTTGTAGTTGCCGTGCGTGGCGAAGTGGAACAGCTGGGCGCCGCCCTCCTCCGCCAGCTCGAGAAACTGGGCGCGGGTTGAAATCGGCGGCGCGGTCTCGATCTGCCGCGCCGCAAGACTGCCGAAATACTGCATCTCACTTGTCACAAAGTCCAGCGAAAGCATCGGTGCGATCAGGCGGGCTGCACGAATGTTCAAGTCGGCCGGCACCGCCGCGCCCGCCAGCCAGCGGCTCATGCGCCATGCCCCCGCTAGGTGGTCGTCTTCCACGTCATTGCCCTCCACGACGTCGTAGGGCTTTACCAGCTCCCAGGGGATCCAGGGCTCGTCGCTGACGATCAGCAGATTCCTGACCTCTCCAGCGTCTCGTCTCGCCTTCATCTCCCAGTAGATCTGGCGCAAGGGAGCAGGGAACAGCTGCTCATAGAGTTCGACGCCGAGATCGGCAACTTCGTCCTCCATGCGTGCAGCTTCTTCGCCTGTCAGCTCGGTGCCGGCGCGGGCCGCCAGTGCGCTCAGCCGCTCGGCCAGCCGGTCGAAAAAGAGGTCGGGCCTGGACAGATCGTTAAAGACGATCGAGCCGGCGCTGCGGCCATCCAGGGCAGGCAGCTTCTGCGAATGGAGATGGAAATGAAGTGTGCGCCCATCGGCGTCTTGGATGATGCGCAGCTCGATGTCTGCAGCCGGAAGCGGCGTGCCCTGCGATATGGTTACACCGTCTACCGCGCGCACAACTGAGGCAGTGCCGAACACGGGAGGCTCTTCGCCCTCCTCGCCGCTGATGGCCTCTGCCCGCCGAGTGCTGCGGCCCAGGAACGGGAAGCCCCTTACCGCGACCTCCAATGTCAGCGAACCGGCGTTCCTCCCCCGGTGGTAAAAGTCAACCGTAACCCGGTGGGGGCCGGTGTGGTCGTCAACGAGCTGCATGAGAAACACGGCCGGCTGCGAGTCGCCGTCCTGGGGCACCGCGATCGTGCGCCGCAGTGCGGGTCCGTCGTGCGCGCCGGCGCCATAGCCGCTGACCTCCTCAAAGCCGGGCGCGCGCACGACAACGTCCACGTACTCGATCTCATCCTGAAAGGCGATACCGACTTCGGCTTGGCTTCGGCTCTCACGGGGACGGTCGCGTACCAGCTGTACGACCAATGGATATTTTATATCATGGCGGTTGGAGATAGTCGGCGGAAAGTCGACGTAGGTATGAAACTGGACGACCTCACCCCCTCTGGCTCCACCTTGGAAGGGAGCGGTCGAGCCTTTCTGTCCCGACGTCGCGCCGCGCCGTGCCGGTCCGCCTGCATTCGGCTGTCCGCTTGATTCCCGCGGCGGAGGTTGGGCGCCCCGAAGAGCGGGCGTGGGGGGTGTCTGAAATGAACGCGGCATATAGTGAGAGGGATCATCCCGCATAACTCGCAGAAGGTTGACCGCCTGCAAGTAGCTGACGCCCATCGCCGTCGCGTAGCCCGGTTCATCGCCGGCGATGCCGCCGCGCATCGACTCTCTGATGATAGGGAGCACGGCGTCGATGGATGCGAAGTCGTCAAGGAAGCCGGTAAGGACGGCGCGTCTTTCCAGCGCGCTGATACTGGCGCTGCCTGCCGCCTCCGCCGCCGCCGTCCGCAGGCGGTCCACCTGGCTGCGCGTCAGCGGGTCGAGATCCCAATAACTGCGAAAGAACCGGCGCAGGACCGACTCCACAATGTGCAGGAGCTGGCGATCATCCCAGTTGCGGGAAGAAAACGCCTGTCGTCTGTCTTCTACATCTGCCATCTGTCCCCTTCCCAACCGGCAATCAATTGAGCCTCCAATGAATTGCGGCCAAGAACTGCGTGCGTCGGTGGGCAGGATCCTAACATAGTGGCCGGGGTTTTTCAATTTTTTCCTCTGTTTTCCCAGGGCAATTGCATCTTATTGCGTCAACTTCCTGGGAGGCTGCCCGGAATGTAGGGGCAGGCCTTGTGCCTGCCCTCGTGTAGGCTCGAACTCTGTTCCTTGAGCAGGCCCTTTGTAGATCCTCTGGTTAACTCCGACAATTTCGGCAAACCACCTTAGCCGCACGCGCTGAAGTACCGGCCAGGCGCCCCGGGTTTAGCGTTATTGCGCGAACTGGTTGTACAATTTTCAGGCCTTCCGAATGGCAATAGTCAGCAACCCCGGCAATCTCTCTCAGGAGCCCAATATGAGCATCCTCCACCTGGCCCGTACAGTACATGACGGCATTATCGCCCACGCTCGCGAAGGGAAGCCGGAGGAGATCTGCGGAATCTTGCGGGGACGGGACGGACGGGCGACCAGGCTCTACCGCGCCTGCAACTTGGCCGAGGACCGGATAGATAACTACGACGTTGACCCGCAGACGCTGCTGAAGCAGTTCGAGTTTGAAGAGGCCGGGGACGAAATGGTGGCGATCTACCACTCCCACCCGGTCTCGGTCGCCTACCCATCGGCCACCGACGCCTGGAACGCCCACTACCCGGAGACCTATTACCTCATCTGTTCGCTGGAGTTCGACGATGCGCCGGTCTTGCGGGCCTTTCGCATGGAGCCGCAGTGGCCCGATGGGGACGTCGACGCCGCACGAAATGCCGTCCCTTTCGAGGAGGTCCGGCCCGGCCTGTTCGGTTACTATCAGGCTGCCGGTGCAAGCCTGCCGGAGGAGTTGGCGGACCTGCTCGCTGGCACGGCTCCTCCTCTCTACATTGTTTTCGTCGTCGACGAATCGGGCGCAGTTGACGATTTCCGGGTCGTCGGCGTGAGCGAGTTCCCTGTGCAACTGTTGGAAGGATCGTAGCCTCTTCCGGTGACGAAGGCGGATAGATCTGCGAATAGGGCGAGAAGAAGGGCCCAATGAACTGACCCGGAAGCCTTTTGGAAGGTAGCGGACAGCCTGTTTCCGCGCAAATCGTTCGGGGTTGCCGGAAGCAGACTGCAATCCGGAATGTACTACTGCCTGCTGTCAGTTTGACTTTAACTGCTACAAGAACTATAGTGACGGCCAGGAAAACAATATCCAGGCATTTCTATCCCGATGCTTGCTCAAAGACAGGCGACTTACCTGAAAACCTGCTCGTGTCCTTAGCGGGCGCCGCCAGCACGAAGCTGGTGGTTTCCCGCTGTCTGGAACAGGAGCGATGAGGGCGTTCGCCAGGCTTTTGGCTGCTGCACGACGGAACTTTCTACAGCCGGAGTGACGCCAACCCGTATCCGTTGGCGTATAGACATTTTGGCGAGCGTTTGGAATCGGGATACCGTGCCAAGGTCAAACTCGAACGCCGGATTCATCGCAATGATGGTTCCGGCTGTTTTTTTGGGACGCCGCGGGCCGCGGCCCCCTACACCGAAACGACCACAAAAGGAGAGCCGTAGAATGGCAACTGTGTTTGTGCCGACAGCCTTGCGCCGCTTCACCGCCGGACAGTCTAAGGTGGAAGCGACAGGATCAACGGTTGGCGAGGTGCTGGGTCAGTTGGAAGGCAGCTACCCGGGTATCGGTGAGAGGCTCTTGGATGAAAACGGAAACGTAAAACGCTTCATCAACGTGTTTCGCAACGATGACGAAATCCGCACCCTGGACGGGCTGGCGACGTCCGTCGGCGAGGGCGACAAGATCTCAATTGTGCCGGCGATGGCCGGCGGGAGCAGGTGAACTATGGCGCGACTCAACCGGGATCAACTGCTGCAGTTGGCAAGGAGCGAGGTCCAGGAGATCACTGTCAACGAAGTGAAGAACCGGGTCGACGGCGGCGATGAAATGACGCTCATCGATATTCGCGAGCGCGATGAATGGGTTCAGGGGCACATCCCCGACGCCTCATTCTTGCCGCGCGGCCACTTGGAGCTGCAGATCGAGCAGCATCAGCCGGACCGCTCGCAGCCTGTCGTGATCTACTGTGCCGGCGGTGTGCGCTCGTTGCTGGCCGCACGCAATGTGCAGGAAATGGGGTATACCGATGTCTACTCCCTCAACGGCGGCTTCGGCGGCTGGAAAGACGCGGGTCTGCCATTCAAGGTGCCCACGGTACTGACCGATGAGCAGGGCATTCGTTACAGCCGCCACACGATTCTGAGCGAGTTGGGCGAAGAAGGCCAGATCAAGCTTCTTGACAGCAAAGTGCTGCTGATTGGCGCCGGCGGGCTCGGCAGCCCGGCCGCCATCTATCTGGCCGCGGCCGGCGTTGGCCAGCTTGGCATCATCGACTTTGACGAGGTCGACGTGTCCAACTTGCAGCGCCAGGTGCTGCACGGCGCCAGCGACGTGGGCCGCCCCAAAGTTGAATCGGCCCGCGACCGCATCGCCGAGATCAATCCTGACGTTACGGTCGTAGGCTATCGAGAACCGATCACGAGCCACAACGCCTTCGAAATCATGCAGGGCTACGACGTCGTTATCAACGGGTCGGATAACTTCCCAACCCGCTACCTGGTAAACGACGCCTGCCAGATGCTCGGTATCCCTCTCGTGGACGCCAGTATCTTTATGTTCGAGGGCCAGGTTACCGTCTATCTGCCGAAACATATGGATCCCGACAGCCCGTGCTATCGCTGCCTCTACCCGGACCCGCCCCCGCCCGGCGAGGTGCCAAGCTGCGCGGAGGCCGGCGTACTGGGCGTCCTGCCCGGCATCGTGGGTTCCGTCCAGGCGATTGAAGCGATCAAACTGATCGTCGGAATCGGGGAGCCGCTGTCCGGTCGTCTGCTCATGATCGATACGCTTGACATGACCTTCCGGACGCTGACAGTGAACCGTGACCCCAACTGCCCCGTCTGCGGCGATAATCCGTCCGTGACCGAGCTGATTGACTACGAACAGTTCTGCGGCATGCCCAGTTTTGACGAACATGCAACGGACAACGTGGCCGAGGCCTTTGCCGAGACGGTCGCGGCCAATGGCGCCGGCCAGCCTGCCCTGGTCAAGGCTTAGCGTGATTACGATACAGTGGATAGTGTTCTGCACTGTCCACTGTAGTTCGAGCCGCCAATGATTGCACAGACCCTGACACCGATTGCCGCAAAGAGCCGCACTGCAGACGGCGCGATCTCTGTGCTGGACGATATCGGCAATACGCCGCTTCTGGACCTGACCCGGTTCGCCCACAGCTGCGGCGCTCCGGAACATGTGGAGCTGTACGCCAAGGCGGAATGGGCGAATCCCGGGGGCTCTGTGAAGGCGCGGGCGGCCTTCAAGATCGTAGAAGAAGCCGAAGCGGACGGCAGGTTGGGCACAGGACAGACGCTTATCGACAGCAGCAGCGGCAATACGGCCATCGCCTACGCCTTGGTGGGCGCTGTACGGGGATTCCCCGTGCATCTGGTGATGCCAAAGAACGTGAGCCGTGAGCGCAAGGCCCTGGTAAAGGCATACGGCGCAACCCTCATTGAATCGGATCCTTTGGAAGGTTCGGACGGGGCGATCCGTCTGGTGCGTGAGATCGTCGCGGCGGACCCGGATCGATACTTCTACGCAGACCAGTACAACAACGACGCCAACTGGCGCGCCCACTACGAGGGAACGGGCCCTGAGATCTGGCAGCAGACGCAGGGCAGGGTAACGCACTTCGTTGCCGGGTTGGGTACGACCGGGACATTCGTGGGCGCCGGTCGTTTTCTGCGTGAACAGAGCCCGGCAACGTGCCTGGTGGCCGTGCAGCCCGAAGACGAGCTCTCGGTCATCGAAGGACTCAAATACCTGCCGACGGCCATCACCCCGGGAATCTACGTTCCGTCGCTGGTAGACCGTCACATGACGGTTGCCGCGGAGACCGCCTGGGATGTTACACAGGCCCTCGCACGTTCGGCGGGGCTGTTTGTCGGCTTCAGCAGTGGAGCAGCCGTCGCGGCAGCCGTGCAGCTGGCCAGGGAGCTTCCCCTCAACTCTGAAGGCGTCGTCGTCACCCTCCTTCCCGACGACGGCAGCAAATACGTTAGTCTGGGTCTCTTCGATTGAAGCGCTCAGACCCTCCTCCAGGGCAATCGCATCTTATCGCGTTAATTTCATGGGAGGCTGCCCGAAACGCATGGCCAGGCCGTGCCCCTGCCCACGCTCCCCCCATGCACACCGCACTCTCCACCTTCCCCCACAAACTACGGTAGGGGCAGGCCTTGTGCCTGCCCTCCTTCAGCCTGCAACTAGACAGCCCCCATCAAAGCAGTCCCCTCACTCCATGCGCAGAGCCTCTGCAGGGTCTGTCCTGCTCATGCGCCAGGCCGGATAGAGTCCCGCCAGCAGTGCCGCTGCCAGCGCAACCAGAAATGCCTGCCCAAACTCCCCGGCCTGAAGTCGCATTGACAAGGTCCAGCCGAACGAGCGCAGGTTGATTATGTAGATGAGGATCAGCGCCAGAATGAAACCGGTTGGCATCGCGACCAGCCCGGCGCTTGTTCCGAGTAGGCCGGTTTCGAGGAGCGTAAGGGCCCACAGTTGGCGGCGCGTCATGCCGCTTGCCCTCAGCACACCGATCTCCCTGGCGCGTTCCAGTTGTAGACTCATCAGCGTGCTGAGTATCCCGACGAATGCTACAAAGGTTGCCAGAAGCCGCAGAGCGAAGGTAATGGCAAAGGTGCGGTCGAACACGTCCAGGGCATTGCGGCGGACGCCTCGATTCGAGCTGATCAACAGTTCGGCCCTGCCCGCGAACGCCCGGCGCAGCGCGTTGACCGTCTCGTCCACATCGGCGCCGGGCTCGACAAAGAGAGCAACTGTCGAGAGCGCGTCATCGCGCCAGTAGCTCCGGTATACGCTGTCCGACATCAGCAGAGTGGGACGCACGTCGAAGTCGTAAGTAATGCCGACGACGGGAAAGCTCCTCTCTCCGGCATCGGACAGCAGCTGCAGGTTCTGACCGACCCGCAGCTTGAAACGGTTGGCCATCGTCTCGTTGATAACGACACCGCCGGCCTCGACCGCGCGCCACGTAGCGGCGGCGTCTCCCACCGACGCACGGTAGCGGCGATCTTCTCCGGCAAGGTCGCGCAACAGGGCTGCCAGCTGCACATTGACCTGTTTCCCGTCTGGCAGTGTGGCGGCTGCCTCCACCTCGCGATTTGTCGAGAAGCCGGCAACTGCCGGAAAGCCGCTCAACGCCTCCAGCAGGGCCGGCTCCAGGGTGACGCTGTTGCGATTTGGTCCCAGTGCCGGCGCGGAGACAAATATATCAGCTTGCAGGATCTCGTCCAGCCACTGCTCAACTGTCAGCCGGAAAGATACGATCATTACGCCCACACCGATGATCACACTGACCGCGACCATGAGAGCGGCGATGGCTGCCGACGTGCGCGAGAGCGAGCGCACGATGTTGCGGGGAGCCATTCGGGTGAGAATGCCGAGGCGGCGGCTGAGCAGGCGGCGCACGCCGTCCATCAGCAGCAGGGTGAGCACAGGCGTGACCAGGGCCGCGCCCAGGATAACCGCGAACAGGCCGGCGAATGCAACGACGAGATTCCACTCGGGAATGAGCAGCGCGGCGCCGAGCAGGCCGAGGAGGAGACCGGCTGCGGTGAGCCGCGGCAGGGCGCGGCGGGCCTTGTCTTCGATGCTGGAGCGCAGCACGGCGCCCGCCGGAGGGACGCTCGTCGCCTCAACTGCCGGCAGGAGTGCGGCCAGCAGCGCCGCGCCGGTCCCGCTGAGAGCGCCTTTGGCCAGTGTCCAGACCGGAACGTCGGCGTCGCGCACGGCTACGACGAAGAACAGATCGTTGATGGTCTGGGTGACCGCCTGTACTGCGCCCCGGCCCAGGAGAACACCCAGCCCCAGGCCCAGGACTGTGCCGATGAGGCTGAGAGAGGCCGCCTCGATCAGAATCATCGTGAACAGCTCCCGCCGGGTCATGCCCAGAGCCCGCAAAATCCCGAGTACAGGCCGGCGCTGGACGACACTGAAGGAAACCGTGTTGTAGATGAGAAACATGCCGACCACAAGGGCGAGTAGGCTCAGAGCAGTCAGGTTGAGCCGGAAGGCGGCGGTCATCTCTTCCACCGTATCGGTGCGGGCTGCGGGGCGCACAATACGGGCGCCCGCGGGCAACAGTTCTCTGATCTCTTCCAGCCTGGCTCCGCCTCCGGCGCCGGACGGCAGGATCAGATCGATGCGGTCCAGGCGGCCGACTCTCCCCAGCAACTCCTGCGCAGTGCTTATGTCGACGATTAGCAAGCCATCCAACGCCCGCCTGCTCAACTCGTTCGACGGGACTAACAGCCCGATAATGGTCAACTCTTCCATGCGCGTACCGATGCGGATCGGGAGCGCCTGACCCGGCTGCAGGTTGTAACGGCCGGCCACCGACTGCCCGATCAGAACTGTATTGGGCTCAATAAGAAACGGAGTGAGATAGCTGCCGAAGCCGTCAACCGAGGCCGCGCTGACAGACAGGTCGTTTCCTCCCAAATAGCTGCGGAAAGGCGGCTCTGCGAAGGGATCGATGCCGAGAAGACGCATCGGCTGGGCGTCCAGCTGCGGAACGCTCACATAGCTCTCGACGACCGGGGCGCTGAGGCGAAAGCCCAGATCACGGCGCAGGCGGGCGTAAAATGAGGTATCGACGCCCGCTGGCCCGCCGACCACCTGGTGCGTCGCGCGTCCGGTGATCTGTTCAGTGCCGAGCGCAAAGGCCCGGTTGGCCGAGCCGTTGGCCAGGTCGATCGCGACGATCATAGCGACACCGATGGCAACGCCGACCACGAGAAATATCGACTGCAGCGGACGGCGCCGGCAATGACGCCACGCCAAACGCAGCAGCGCGCGTCGCGGTAGAGAAACTCTCATCGCTGCCGGGCTGCCGTATGCGCGCCGCGTCGCAGCGTCTGCTCTGCATCCGATTCTCTTGCTGCATTCGGGGCCGGCGTATGGTGTGAGACCAGCTGTCCCCGTTCGAGGAAATAGACCGCGTCGGCGAGGCTGGCGATCTCCTCATCGTGGGTTGCCATGATGAGAGTCTTCCCGGCGTCGCGGCTCAACGCCAGCAGCAGTTTCAGAACGATGTCGCCGGTCCCTTCATCGAGGTTGCCGGTTGGCTCGTCAGCCAGCAGCAGGACCGGATCGTGGATGAGGGCGCGTGCGATGGCGACGCGCTGCTGCTCGCCTCCGCTGAGCCGGTCGGGGAAGGAGTCGAGGCGGTCCCCAAGGCCGACTCGATGCAGCAGGGCTTCGGCGCGGCGGTGCCCCTTGGTGTCCCGGCCTGCCAACTCGACCGGCAGAGCGACGTTTTCGAGAACGGTAAGCGTTGGAATCAGATTGAAGAATTGGAAGACGATTCCAATGTTGCGGCGGCGGAAAAGCGTACGCTGGTGTTCGCTCAGGGCGGTCAGCTCGACTTCGCTGCCTTGCTCTCGAATGTATACCCGGCCCTCGGTAGGACGGTCGATGCCGGAGATGAGGTTCAGGAGTGTGCTCTTGCCGCTGCCGGATTTTCCCAGAAGGCAGATGAACTGGCCGGCCGCAATTGCGCAGTCTACCGCTTCCAGCACACGCTTCTCCTGCCCCGCCTCATGGAAAGACTTGCCCAGCCTGTCTATCCGTACAAGCGGCCGCGGCTTTACAGGCGCCTGTCTCTCATCACTCGCAGTCCCGTTCATCGCCAAGTCACGCTCTGGACCAAGGTTTTCGCCGTCGACAACTTCGTCAAGCTCATTCTATCAGTGAAAAGCAGGGGCGCGGAAAACGACAGAGGCGGCAATCCCGGGGTTGGCGTCTGTCGGAGCGCGCATCTGCAAGCGCTGCCCTCCAGCATCTGATGTTTGTATTCTCTCCCACCGGATGTTAGCCTTCACTGGTGGTGTTGAAAAACCTGGCGTGCCGCGAAGAAAAACGGCCTCATGCGAGATGGAGAGGAATGGGATGAAGAGAGACTTGGATAGACTGATGGAAGAACGCAACCTGGACGGTTTTCTGGTGTTGGGAGAGGGGCATGGCCCGGTTATGAGATACCTGACAAGCGGCGGGTACTTTGAGGGCGCCCTGTTGCTGAAGCCTCGCGGTGAAGAGGTGACACTGGTTCACGGCATGATGGAACGGGATACCGCGGCAGCCACCGGTCTGCGCACGGTCAACCGGGAAGACCACTTCAACGGGTACGAGTTGCTTAAGGAGTTTGACGGCGACCGGCTGGCGGCGGGGGCAGCTTACATTTCCCGCGCCATGGAGATGGTCGGACTGCGCGGGCGGGTCGGCGTTTACGGCATGCAGGATGCCGGCGCGTCGCTGGCGCTGATGGCTGCAGTGAAGGAGCAGATTGAGGGCATAGAGATCGTCGGCGAATACGGCCAGACTCTTTTCAGCCAGGCTTTCGTTACCAAGGACAACTCGGAGCTGGAAATCCTGAAACGCGCCGGACGGCATACCTGTTCGGTCGTGGGCGACGTGCAAGCGTTCATCCAGGGGCACAAAGTGGGCCGGGACGAGACTTTGCTGAAGTCAGATGGAGAACCGCTTACAATCGGAGACGTAAAGGCGTTCATGCGCGGCCGGCTGCACGCCAACGGGTTGCAGGAGGACCACGGCACGATCTTTTCGCAGGGCCGGGATGCCGGTGTGCCCCACAACGCCGGCGATCCCATGATGCCCTTGCAACTGGGCCGCTCCATCATCTTCGACATATTTCCGACAACGGAAGAAGGCTACTTCCACGACATGACCCGCACCTGGAGTCTGGGCTACGCAACCGACGAAGTCCAGGAGGCTTACGACCAGACCAAGGAGATTTTCGACCGTGTCATGGCAGAACTGGAGTTGGGCCGGCCGATGCGTGAGTATCAGCTCATGACCTGTGACTACTACGAGAGCAAGGGTCACAAGACGGTGCGCAGCCATCCGGGGACGGAAGAAGGTTACGTCCATGGCCTTGGCCACGGCATCGGCCTGGAGATTCACGAAGGGCCGAACTTCAGCCATGCCGCCGGCGAGAAAGCGGTCCTGTTGCCCGGCCACGTGGTCACGATCGAGCCGGGCTTGTACTATCCCAGTCGCGGATACGGCGTGCGCGTCGAGGACGCGGTCGCCTATAGTGAGGAGGGTGAACTGATCTGGCTCACCGACTATCCCTACGATCTGGTCATTCCAATGAATGGATAAAGAAGCAAGAAAAAAGTGAGAGGGGCATATCCCCTCTCACGTCTCGAAGTGTTATCCGTCGTCGGAGTCCGCCTCCTCCTCCGAAACGTCGACTACCTCCAGGGTGTAAGTCCCCTCTTCATCGCCCAGTGCAGAGCTGACTTCGACGATCAGCTGAAGATCGCTGGGAACTTCCAGTTCCTCCAGCGCGGCGTCAGTATCATACGAATCGTCATCGGTCATGATCGGCGAATCGCCGTCAAGATAGAGGGCCAGGTAGGTATCGAAATCCTCGCTGCGGGCAAATATGCTGATTACGTCACCCTCGGAGAGCGGTAGCGTATACTGCACGACAGTTTGGGCCGCAAGCGTCGCCGTAATGACGTCTCCGATCGCGATCTCGCCTCCGTCAACTGTCTCCACCGCCAGCAGCGAATCGAGATGAGCTACGGCAGCGTCGAGCAGAACGTCGTCATCTTCGTCCGCCAGCAGATTCTCTCTCGTAACCGGCACGAGCACCGTGGGCACGACGCCAATGCCCTCGATGTGGATTTCGCCGTCGGCATCAACGGCTCGCCCGATGGTAAACGTGAAGTACTCATCGTCCGGCATCTTGATGCTCTTGATGCTGCCGCCCAGCCCGCCGGTGGGGTAGTGGCCAACAATTGCAGCCCGGTTTTCGATGGTCAAATTGTAGGAGAAAAACTCACAGGCGCTTGCGCAGAAGGGTCCAACTATTACGGCCACTTCACCATCGTAGCGCAGGTCTTCAGCAGGCAGGTAGAAACGATCTTCCCCGTCCGGGTCGAAGTAGAATTCGCCCCAGTCCTCATCGTAGTAACCGGTATTTCCCAGGACATGCGGCTCGTGGAAGAAGTAGGCGGCCATCTGATCGGCAAGGAAGCCGCTGCCACCCCCATTCTGGCGCATGTCGATGATGAGGCCGTTGACAGCGTAACGCTTCAAAGTGCGGATCATTCGCTCCCACAGTTGCACTGTCAACACGCTGTTGTCGGAGAAGCCGTCGATCTTGACGTAGCCGTAGTCGTTTTCGCCGTACTCGTCCGCTTCCAGCAGCTTATAATCTACGGGGATTTCGAACCCGGTCGTCCCCCTTGCAAAGGAGGAAAAACTGAAGCTGTCATATTCGCCGATGACCTTCATCGTTTGCGTCACCTCTTCGCCGTCCGCGTCTTTCCAGGTCAGCTCGACTTCCGTCTCGATCGGGAAGCGGACCGCATAGCGCATCTGCTGCAAGCGCTGGAAGTGACCCGTGCTGAACGGCGCGGAGTGTGCCACCGCGTTGCTGATGACCTCGGCGATGGGCACGCCGTCGATCGAGACGATCTCGGTTCCAAGCGTGATGCCGGCTTCCTCGGCCGGGCTGCCTTCAGTGACGTAATTGACGATCACCGGACCTTCCTCGGTCTCCCGTATCGCAATGCCCAGGCCGCCGGCGATATCCTGCTGGAAGTCTTCGCGAATGAAGGGGCCGCTCACGTGACCGTCAGGAATCGACCAGCTGAAGTCGCGTAGCGCCCGCTGGTAGTCTCGAGAACCCCCATCTGCGGCGGCCGCCTCAAAGCGAGGTAGAAACTCCGTCCGCTTCGCCTCCCAGTCAATTCCCTTATACTCGGTAAATGCGTACTCCTTCTTCAGCAGATCGATCAGCGAGTTGAAGGCGTCAGGATAGGACTGTTCGGAGTAGTCGACGAGCGCGATGCCCTCCGGTTCGATCAGATCGACGACTGGGTTGCGTGAACGGTCGAAGCTGAATGGCTCGGCGTCCAGGTTCACGATCGTATACCCTTGAGGCAGGATAACGATCGGGTCATCATCGGTAAAGAGGAGCCTGTCTTCTCCGAAGCCGGAGGGAAAGCCCTGCTCAGCGTCGGGCGCGTAGACCAGGAAAACCCCGCCGACGATTTCCCGTTCCGTTTCGATCTCGTCGCTTATGCGGGTCGAAGCGTAAGCTGTCGACCAGCCGCCGCCGTGGAGGTCCCTCACCTCAAGGAAGGGATCGCCAAAGGTATTGTCCCAGTAAGCAATGGCGAATACCTGAACGCCCTGGTCTTCCGAACTATCATTGTCGACGTCGCGGTAGCTTCCCTGTGGTTCGATGGGGAGGGCGAGCGAATACTCGAAGGGCGACGTAAAGAAATCGGAAGTTATCTGGCCGATCGTTTGGGATTCGACCGGCATCAGGAAGTGTTCATTGCGATCGACAAATCCGGCCTGATCTTCGAGGATCACAAGCGGTTGCGCTACACCAGCTGTGAAGTAGGGATAGCTATAAGTTACGCTTCCCGAAATCCTGACGGCCCCGCCTTCGTCATTTACTATGGGCGCTGCTGGGGGCGATTCGCCGCTTTCCTGAGCAAGAGTATCGGAGGCGAAAAACGATCCTAGAGTCAGCGTTGCAGCAAGAAGCACACAGATCCTTCCAACGAAACGTGCTTTCATTCCATTCTCCTTAAAATTAGTTTCTTTGTCCCGACAGAGGGATTTTCCGGCTGACGCGATGAAAAATAACCATTTCAGGTCAACCTGTCCCTCTCAAAATCAATCATATCATCCAGGATTTCCGGCAACAAGTGAGTAGGCGTCCATCCGATTTCGTCGGCGATCTTTGAGATTTCCGGTACCCGGCGTCGCAACTCCTCGAATCCAGCCGCATAGGCCTGGTCGTAGGGCAAATAGTGAATAGGCGATCTGGAGTCGGCACGGTCAACTGTCAGTTCTGCCAGTTCGCGGATCGTCACCTCATGGTTGCTGCCGATGTTGTAGATCTGTCCGCTGGCTGTCGTCCGGCCCAGCAAACCTGCTATTGCTTGCACGACATCTCCTACGTGGCAGAAGCAGCGAGTCTGCATTCCGTCGCCGTAGACTGTCAGCGGCCGCCCTTGCAGGGCCTGCCTGACAAACCTTGGCAGGACCATACCGAAACGGCCTGTCTGTCGCGGCCCAACGACATTGAACAGGCGCATGATCGTGAGCGGCAGTCCAAACTCCTGGTGAGCGGCCAGAGCGAGGAATTCATCGAGCAGTTTGGTAGCGGCGTAGACCCATCGCGTGCGGTCGGGCGGACCGAGGATCAGGTCGTCGTTTTCCGAGAAGGGCAGAGCTTCGCTCTTGCCATAGACCTCACTTGTGCTGGCTATCAGAGTTTGGCAGCCATGGCGGCGGGCGGCGGCCAGCAGGGCGTGGGTGCCGAGAACGTTGGTCTCGATCGTCTGCGTGGGGCGTTCCAGGATCAGGTGCACGCCGACTGCGGCCGCCAGATGCACGATTGCGTCGGCGCGACTTGCGAGCCCGTCAAGCGCGGAACCGTCGTCAAGAGCGGCTTGGGTAAAGGAGAAGCGGGGATGCCCCAGAAAACTGCGGATATTTTCCGCCGAACCGGTGCTGAGGTTGTCCAGAACGGAGACTGAGTCGCCGCGATTCAGTAGCGCGTCAGCAAGGTGGCTCCCGATGAATCCGGCGCCGCCTGTGATCAGGACATGCATAGGCATCTCCAAACCGCGTGGGTCCTATAGTCTGGCGCCAGTGGCCGGCTAAGACCACCCGATGGCCGCCGTCTCCATTCTGCGAACCACAACTGCTGCATCAGTGCCGGAAATGCCGCGTACCGGTGAAGGCCATTACCATCCCCAGGCGGTCGCAACATTCTATGACCTCCCCGTCGCGTATGGAGCCCCCGGGCTGTACAACAGCGGCCACGCCGTGTGCGGCCGCGGCTTCGATGCCGTCGGCAAAGGGAAAGAAAGCGTCCGACGCCATAACCGCGCCGCGTGCTCTTTCTCCAGCCTTGTGTCCGGCAAGCATAACCGAATCTACTCGGCTCATCTGGCCGGCGCCCACGCCAACAGTTGCGCGCTTCGCGGCGTAAACGATGGCGTTGCTTTTGACATGGCGGCAGACGCGCCAGGCAAAGGCGAGGTCAGCCAGCTGCGACGCATCGGGCCTGTTTTGCGTGACTATGCGCCAGTTGGCTGGTTCGAGATCTTGCTGGCTGGCGTCCGGCTCCTGTACGAGGGCCCCGCCGTAGACAGTGCGGATATTGAGAGTGTGCGGCGCAGTGTCGCAGGCGCGCAGAATGCGCAGGTTCTTCTTGCGCTGGAGCAAGGCCAGAGCCTCCTCGTCAAAGGCGGGCGCGGCGACAATCTCCACGAACAGCTTGGACATCCTTTCGGCGGTCGCCCTGTCAAGCGTCCGGTTGACGGAGATAATGCTGCCGAATGCGCTTACCGGATCGGAGGCGAGGGCGTTGTCATAGGCGCAAGACAATGTGTCGGCAGAGGCGAGCCCGCAGGGATTGCTGTGCTTGATGATGGCGACCGTCGGAGCGTCGAAATCCTGAGCGGCCTGCCAGCTGCCGTCCAGGTCCAGCCAGTTGTTGTAGCTCATCTCCTGGCCGTGGAGTTGCTCAAAGGCGGGTGAGCCGTTGCTATGTCGATAAAATGCGCCTTGCTGGTGGGGGTTTTCCCCATAGCGCATCACCTGCACGCGTTCAAGATTCAGTTGAATCTGCGCGGGCATTTTGGACACTCCCGCTTCTTGCGTCTGCTCCTGCGGATGCTGCCTTGCAAGGAAGTCGGAGATGGCCGTATCGTAAGCGGCCGTATGGCGAAAAGCCTTCAGCGCCAGCGCCAGTCTGGTTTCTGCATCCAGCCCGCCATCGGAAACGGCCGTCGCCACTCGCTCATAATCGGACGGATCGCAAATGACCGTCACGGACTCAAAATTCTTGGCCGCTGCCCGCAAGAGGGCCGTGCCGCCAATGTCGATCTGCTCAACAGCCTCAGCCCGGGATACGCCCTCCCCGGCAACGGTCTGCTCAAAGGGATAGAGGTTGACGATAACCAGATCGATCGGGAGGAGACCCTGCTGTTCCAGCTCGGCAAGATGCTCCTCGGTGCGGCGGGCGAGAATGCCGCCGTGTATCGCCGGATGCAGGGTTTTAACGCGGCCATCGAGAAGCTCCGGGAAGCCGGTCAGGGCCTCGGTGGGTGTGACGGGCAGGCCGGCGTCGGCAAGCTGGGTGGCGGTGCCGCCGCTGGCGATCAGCTCGATTCCGGCGTCGTGCAGCTTCTGGGCAAAGGAAGTCAGTCCGGTTTTGTCGGACACTGAGATCAGCGCGCGCTGGTTTGGCATGGATGCGCTCCTGTATGGACACTAAGGTTCTGGCAAACAAAAAAGGCAGTCGGAAAAACCCAACTGCCCCAGCCCAGGCGATCGACTGTGCACAAAGGGAAACAGTTCCCCGCTCCTCTCCCCCGTGGTATCTCTCCACCAAATTGAAGGGCCAACTACTTTGCCGGCTCTCCGGCAATTGAACCCGTCAGTCCGCCAGTCGAGGAGTCCGTTCTATGATTGGCATGAATATTATCACAGTGGAGCTTCCTGGGCAAGGGCGCCATCCTTGGGGTTGCATCCCGGATTTTTGCGGTGATCACGCAAACGGTCGTGATTTCAGCCCAGGCAACAGTTCGGAACCACTTGATGTACTATAATATGAAATATAATCCATCCCCCCCAAAAACATGACAAAACCTGCCAAATACGATAAATCCTGCCAAAATCCTTCAGCGCTCCCCCCTCCTCACCCCTCGCCCTTCCGGCGCCGTGACGTCAATATACTGCAAGTTTTCAAGCTGCGCTTGCCGGTTGCCAACGGCACCGTGCTTGTGGTCCGGCTTGACGAATAAATGCTCTGATCCGGCTGCTGTCTGCTATACTGTGCAGGGATTTCTGAAGAAAGAAGGCACACCGTCACAAGGAGAGGACCAATGAGTGATGCCGCAGCCCCTCGTGGGGATATTGCCGTTTCCGGCTTGGCCGTGATGGGACAGAATCTGGTGCTCAACCTGGAGCGCAACGGCTACAATGTCGTTGTGCACAATCGCACCACGTCCAAAATGACCGATTTCGCGGCCGAGCACGTCGGCAAAAACCTGATCCCCGCGGCGACGTTGGAAGAACTGGTGGCGAATCTCGTGCGGCCGCGCCGTGTGCTGCTGATGGTTCAGGCCGGCCGGCCCGTAGACGCGGTGCTGGACGCCCTTGTGCCGCTGCTGGACGGGGGCGATATCGTCATGGACGGCGGTAACAGCTATTTTCCGGACACTGAGCGGCGCAGCCGGGAGCTGACGGCCAAGGGCCTGGTCTACATGGGGGTCGGCGTCAGTGGAGGAGAGGAAGGCGCACTCTGGGGACCATCGATCATGCCAGGCGGCGCCGCAGAGGGTTGGGAAGCGGTTGGACCGATGCTGCGGGCGATCTCCGCCAAAGCCGATGAAGACGGCGAGCCGTGCGTCAGCTACATAGGTCGCGGCGGCGCAGGCCACTATGTGAAGATGGTCCACAACGGCATCGAATACGGGGACATGCAGCTCATTGCAGAGGCCTATGACATTTTGCAGCAAGTTCTGGGGTTGAGCGCAAGTGAGCTGGCGGAAGTATTCGCCGAGTGGAATGAAGGGGAATTGGATAGCTTTCTGATCGAAATCACCAGCAGGATTTTCAGGAGGTTGGACGAGGAGAGCGGCCGCGCGCTGGTGGACATGGTTCTCGACAAAGCGCAACAGAAGGGCACAGGCAAATGGACAAGCCAGAACGCCATGGACGTAGGCGCGCCAATTCCAACCATCAACAGCGCGGTAACCGGCCGCATCATCTCGTCGTTGAAGGAGGAACGAATCGCGGCATCCGCGCAACTGCCAGGTCCTGAAACGCCAGCCTATGAAGGTGACCGCCAGGAGTTGATAGACGCTGCGCGTGACGCTCTGTACGCAAGCAAGATCAGTGCTTACGCACAGGGGATGGCGCTGCTGAGACAAGCAAGCGAGGAGTACGACTACGGGCTGAATCTGGGTGAAATTGCGGCGATCTGGCGGTCCGGCTGCATCATAAGGGCCCGTTTTCTCAACCGCATAACCGATGCCTACAACCGCAACCCGGCGTTGACGAACCTGCTGCTGGACGGTGAGTTTCGGGCGGCGGTGACCCGGAGGCTGCCGGCGTGGCGGAAAGTGATCCAGTTGGCGGTTGCCAGAGGTATCCCGACGCCGGCGTTCAGCGCCAGCCTGGCCTACTATGACAGCTATCGCAGCGCGCGCCTGCCAGCCAATCTGATCCAGGCGCAGCGGGACTTTTTCGGCGCGCACACATACGAACGCACCGACCGGGAAGGCATCTTTCACAGTGAGTGGGAGTAGGACGTCAGTTGATTAACCGCTGGCACGCAACAATCCCTTTCATCCTCCTGCTGGGCGCCGGCTGGATCTGGATCAGCCGCCCGTCCATCGACGCATCGACCTTTGATACGCCGCGGCCGGCGTTGCGCCACCCGGCCCCCGATTTCACGCTGCCGCGTTTTAGTGCGGCTGGCGAAACGGAAGATCGATTCATTCTTTCAACGGCGAAGGGTAGACCGGTTGTCCTGAACTTCTGGGCGACCTGGTGCGGCCCTTGCCGCCGCGAGTTTCCGGCCTTGCAGGCTGCAGCCGCACGACATGGCGGTTGCATGGCGCAGGGCCAAATGGATGGAGAGAACCGCCAGAATCGAGTAGACCGGGTCTCAGGTTTGGACTGCGTCCTGTTCCTGGGGGTAAATCAAGGTGAGAGCTCCGACACCGTAGCCCGTTTTCTGAATGAAATTGGGGCCCCGGAAGAGGGAAAAGAAAGTTCGACGACCGGGCAGACCGGCAGCAGTTCAGAGTTTGAGATCGTCCTGGACAGCTCTCTTGAGGTGGGGCGTCGCTACAACGTTCAGGGGCTGCCGCTCACCTACTTTATCGATGCCGGGGGCATCATCCGCGGGGTATGGTCGGGCGAAATGAATAGCGTAATCCTCGCGGAGCGAATCGCTGAAATACTGCCATGAAGACCGAGCGTGAGAAGCTGGCTGAGGTCTTGCGCCATCTGAAAACTGATGACGCCTCGCTCTTGGGGAGGGGGATGACCTCCTCCTTATACGACATTGGCGGCGGGCGCGTCCTGAAAATCCACAACGGCCGGCAAGAGCAGGACTATCTCCCGCAATTGCAGCGCTTTACGGAGCAGCTTCAAAGATATTCCTTCCCATTTGCAGTACCCCTCATCTACGAATACGGCGCCGTCAGAGACGTGCACTTTCATGTCGAACGGCGCCTTCCCGGACTGGACTTTGCTGAAGTCTTCCCCCGTCTGACCGCTCCTGAACGTCGCAGTGCAATCGCCTCCTTTTTGGATGGACTTCCCCCCTTGCATGCCGTCCATTTGCCGCACCTGCCATTTGGCGAACCGCTGAACCAAGTGGATGAGACTGCCTCGGATACCTGGCCCAACTACCTGCAAGCGCGCATCGAGGCAACCCTGACGCAATCCTACGCCGATTTGCAGGAGGACCTGCCCGAGGTGGACCGGATCGTGGAACGGTTCTATCGGGAGCTCAGCGACCTGCCCCTCCGGCCGCAGAAATGCCTGGTGCATGGCGACTACTTCCCCGGCAATGTCCTGTGTGACGAGCGCGGAATCCTGACGGCAGTCGTTGATTTCAGTCCGCTGACTCTGATCGGCGACCCGCTCATGGATTTGGCGGGCGCCTACTATTTCTGGCGGATCTACGACTTTGTTACCGGGGCGGATTACGAATTCCTGCGTGAACAGATCTCCGCGCGCTATGGTCCCCGTTGCTGGAAGCGCATCGACCTCTACTACACCTTCTACAGTTTGCGCTTCAGCGACTGTAAAGTCCCCGACAACCACACTTACCGCTGGAGCCTGCGTCGCCTGCGGGAGCTGTGAATCTACGCCTCCAAGCCGTCCGCGCTCGGGCAGACGGTAGTTGCAGCTAACGCGAGTTTGCCCGTCTGTTGTCCGGATTGGCCGCAGACTTCCCCTCGGCCGGCGGCGGGAACAGGTGCAGCAGAAATACCCACACAAGGAGAAGGTCAGGCAGAGCGTAGGATGCGTCGATCAGACCGTGCCCCAACGCGGCCGCCGCCGCGCCCAGCGCGCCGACGGCGATGGCATCGACGGCTGCCGCCTTCCAAAGGGAGCGGACCCCCAAGGCCAACCAGGCCGCAGCCAGGGCAAGGCCCGGCAGACCGAGTCGTGTCCACCAGTCGAGAACGACGTTATGGGGGTGGTTAAGGCTGGGATCGCGCCAGGCGGCGGGCAGAATGTAGCCGCTGCGGTAACTGTAAAGGAAGTTGTCCGGCCCGACGCCCAGCCACAAATGGTCCAGGGCCATCTGCACGCTGCTGCGCCAGAGGCTGAGACGTATGCCGGCTGTGCCTTCCGGGCTGAAGTCCAGCAGGCTGCGGAACCGTTCGGTGCCCAGAAATGGGGTCAACCCCAGTACCATGGCCGCTGCCACGGCGGCCAGGCCCCAACCATATCGCCTCGGTAGCGCAATGCCCGGTGCGGCAAGCAGGCGCCTCCCCGCGATTGCCAGAGCGAGCAGTAGTGCCGGCAGGCCAAGAAAGATTGCCCCTTTGCTGAATGTCAGCAGCAGCGCCAGCAGCTGAGGAAGGGTAAGGAGCAGTGCGCAACGTGCCGGGAAAGGCGCGCTCTTCCAGGACCCTGAGAGGGAGAATCTCTCCCGCCGCGACAGTCCGTCTCCCCTCCTCTCGGCTCTGGCTGACCACCCTCCGAAAATAGCCAGCGCCAGGCCCATCGCCGCGCTCCGCTCCAGGTAAAGTCCGAGGTTGTTGGGGGAGCCGTAAAATGCCCGTACCCGGTTGACGCCTTCGGCCTGGATGATGTTCTGCTCCGTGGCGTACTGCCAGAGGCCGGCGCAGGCGACAAACGCGCCGCCGGCCAGCCAGCAGAGCGCGAGAAAAGTACGGGCGGCCTTGCCGTCTGCGGCGCTGCGCAGCGTCCCGTGCAACAACAGGGCAAAGAGACCGGCACTGAGGAAAACTGTCCGCCATTCACGTAGTGCGACACTTTGCTGCTCGGCCGCGAATGTGGCGACAAGGGCGAAGGAGACAAGGATGAAGAAGAGTCGGTGGCGAGTGTCAAGGGCGGAAGGCTTCTGTTCTGAACTCCGCAGGAGGCCGCGCAGGATGATAAACCTGACCAGAATTAGCGCCATGCCCCCGTAGACGCCGACTTCGATCAGATTCAACGACCGCCCCGGAAGGATAGGCAGCGGGTGGAGATAGAATGGCAACCCGAAGAGGAGTGCACCGGTCCAAAGGGTAGGCCGTCGCAACCCGGCAAAGCCGAGCAATACCAACCCGGCGTCAGCGAGCAGCCAGCTCTGGGCTAATGTACCGGCTCCTGTCATTGCGACGCTTGCGACGGCCAGGCCAACGGAGATATTCCAGGGTAAGAAATGCTCCAGTGTGAAAATGCGGCGTGCCCAGACCTGCACAATGCCGGAATCCCTGTTTCCGAGCAACGTGTGTCCGGCCGAAGCAGTGGGTTCGCCGGACCGGAACTTCGCCGCCCGTGAGTTGCCGAGGAATCTGACCAGAGCGGTGATAGCGAGCCAGCCACCTGTCAACGCCAGAAGAACAGCCGGCCACTGCGGCCGGGGACCCGAGGGTATCGAGTCCACAGCCGCGCCCCGCAGGACGGTCTGGCCCCAACCCCGCCACACCTCGACTGCGACGTCGTGAGGGCCGTCGGTCGAGGCGCGGTGTACGACAATCCACTCCGGAGCCGGTCCGGCTGCAGTCTGCTTCTCCGGAGCAAAAAGAGGCCGATAGCCGCTGGGTTGGCCGAGGCTGTCAAGGTTTCCCCGAATAACGGGCAAGCGGTTGGCAGGACGACCGTCTACTGACACGAAGATGTAGCCCCAATAGTCGCCCAGAGCCAACTGCAGCGCGAGATCACGGCCGCTGTACTGGAAGGCCATTCGCCCCGACGGCTGCGTCCATGGTTGGTCCGGCTCAGTCGTATCGGCCCCCTCGACAGAGACCTGCCAGCCGGGCTGGAACTCGAAGACAGGGCTGTCCATCGAAGCGACCGCACCGCTGCGAAGTCTGTCCACTGCGGTAGCGGCAGCCGGACTTTCGGTCGCGCCGCCAGCGGAGACCAGCCAGCCTGCGGCCCCGAGCACAAAAAACAGCGCCATTATGAAGAGGTGGCTTGGAGACGTTGAGAGTCGTGCAGGCATGATAGAGACGATCCTATCACACGCAAAAGAATCAGAAGAACCCGGAGCGAGAAAGGTCAGATCCGTGTCCAATGAAACTCTTTCTGCTGCAGTGTCGTCATAAATGCTGTACAGAGTTCGCTTGTGGCGGCATGGATGACTTTCGTTTCAAGGGGGGAACGGCAAAATGAAGGAAAAAATCTCTGCGAATGCTACCATTGGCCTGGTCGCGACGCTCACCTTGGTCCTGATCGCGGCATTCATAATCAGTACCGCGTCACCGGCGCCGGCAGCTATGGCCCGCGCGGAAACGCTTACCGCGCAAAGCTCCCATTCGGTAACGGTGGTAGGAGAAGGCACGGTCAGCATCGAACCTGACATTGCCACTGCCTCGATCGGCGTGGAGGTGGTACGGCCAACAGTGAGAGAGGCCAGCGCTGCTGCCCAGTCGATTATGGAAGATGTCCAGGCCGCTCTGCTGTCGCAGAATATAGATGAATCGGACATTCAGACCAGACACTTCAGCATCTTTGCCGAGCGCTTTGGACCGGGCGGTCTGCTCGATGAGGACGAAGTGCGCTATCGAGTGAGCAATACGGTTACGATTACAATTCGGGATCTGGAGAGTATCGGAGGTGTCCTGGATGCGGCGATAGACTCCGGTGCAAACAACATCTATGGTGTCGATTTCAGCTTGGCGGACCCAGCCTCGGTCGAGTCTGAAGCGCGTGCAAGGGCGGTCGCGGACGCCTTTGACAAGGCGGAAGAGCTGGCCGACCTTATCAGCGTAGGCGTTGGAGAAGTGATGGGAATCAGCGAGATCATCGGCCAGGGCGGTGGCTTCTTCGGCGGGAACTTCTCAAGAATGGCAGCGGCCGAGATGGGAGGGGGCTCCGGTCCTATCAGTCCCGGCGAACTGAGCCTGACGATGCAGTTGCAGATCACGTACGAGCTGCGATAGAACATACGGCGAAAGCCAGGATTCTTGCCGGCGACGAAAACCTCTGCGGGCCCGGCGCCCTGAAAACGTCGCGAGAACTGTTCAGGAGCCGAAGCGCGAACACGCTACTCTCGTACAAACTTGGCAGGGCCCTCTTTTTGACAGGAAAATCAGCGCTGGCTATAATGAAGAATCTGTGCGTATACCGGATGACGGGTACCAACAAAGGAGGCGGACATGGCTGAAGAGAAGTCGGATGCTAACCCTTTGGAAGAGGCCGCGGCCAATTTGAGTGAAGATCTGGAGGGCGAGCGGATCGATGTCAAGGGCTCCAATGTCGGAACTGTTCAGGGTGGTCACGTCTCCATGGCGGACTCCGCGGCCCGCTCTGTGCAAGCGCAGGCACTGAACATGTCCAACGCTGCGGCTGGATTCGTGCAGACGAAATCGCTTGATATGCGCGAAGCCGCGATCGGCTTTTCTGCCAGCGAGCAAGTCACTGTCCGGAGTGGTAACATCGGCTTTCTGGCGACTGGCCGGTTGAAGGCAGAGGAGTTGTGCACCTGGCTTGTGGTAGCGGGCAACGTGGAGGGCAACGTGAAAACAACCTTCTCGCCGTTTTCCGCACTGGCCATGGGAGCCGGATTCGGCTTGGTCGTGATGCTTGTGCGCGGCCTGTTTTCGCGTAATCGAGGCTCAAAAAAAGAGAGCGCACAGTAGAAGGATCCCAAATGCGCAGACTGCACACTCTATTTCAATACACGATTGCTGACAGATGAGTGGAGGCGTCGCGGTTCTGTCCCGGGGCCGGTGTCAAAGCAGATCCTCAATTAGGAAAACCTGCGCAATATAAAGGAAAAGTGAGTCGAAGAAAGATGTCAGTACTTACATTGAGCGCCAGCTCCCGCAGCGTCACCGGCCGCAAAGTACGCCGGCTCCGCCCCGAAGGAATTATCCCTGTAGTCATCTACGGCGGCGGCAATGCCCCGCGAAACGCCCAGGTAGAAGACGCCGAATTTGAACGAGTGTTGCGCGATGGCGGCAACTCTCAACTCGTAAAGGTCGACCTGGAAGGCGAAGACATCAATGTCCTTGTCAGGGAAATTCAGCGCCACCCTGTGCGTCACAACCTGCTGCACGCCGACTTCTACACAGTCAACATGTCGGAGACGCAACAGGTGAGCGTACCCTTGGTAACGGTGGGGGCCGTCACCGTCAGCGCCGATCTGGTGATGGTACAATCGATGGATAGTGTCGAGATCGAAGCGTTGCCTGCTGACATTCCGGCCTTAATTGAAGTCGATGTATCCCGTCTGGAAACGCCTGAAAGTCCCCCGATAACTGTCGCAGACCTGCCAACGATCGCCGGCGTATCCTACATCTCTGATGCGGACGAGCCCATCTGCAGCCTGATTCTCTCCCGCGCCGCCATCAGCGAGGAGGAAGAGATGGAGGAAGAGGAACTCTTGGATACCGATGTCGAGCCGGAGGTGATCGGCAGAGGACGGGAAGAAGAGGAAGAAGAGTAACTCTCTTTACACCGAACTGTCGAGAGCGCCGGCTCCCAAGCCGGCGCTCTTTCGCGTTTCTAATCTCTTCACTGACCCTTCTCAGCGTCGTGAACGGCCTTCGATTCGGTAGTGGACGGATTCCTCAGTAGGGAGCGCGTCAGGAAGGGCATTGGATCGACGGCAACTCCGTAAACGCGCAGCTCCCAGTGAAGATGTTCGCCGGTGCTGCGTCCCGTTGTTCCAACCAGCCCGATCGGGTCTCCTGCCTGCACTTTTTCCCCCGGGACGACAAGCGCCTCCTGCAAATGCCAGTACCCCGTAAACAGACCTGCGCCGTGGTCGAGAATCACGCCTGTGCCGCGCACGGTTAACGGCTCGGCAAGGGCGACTATGCCGTCCGCCGGGGCAAGAACGGGACTGCCTCCCGGTGCAGCGAAATCCTGTCCTGTGTGAAAGGAATAGAACTGCCCGGAATTGTAGTTTCGGTGGACGCCGTACGGGCTCGTGGTGGGAGCGTCTGTTTGCAGTGGCAAAGAGAACGGGTCGCGCCATTGAATCGGCGTCGCCGTGTGCGACCAGATAGGAGCAAGATAGTCTAGCTCCGCCTGCGAAGTTTCCTGTTCGACCAGAGCGCTTTTGTCCGGCGCCAGCCTGATCTCCTGAACAGGAAAAACGCGTCCTTGGATAAACACCGGGAAGGAGCGCGTAACAATGACGCCGTTCGCGGCCAGATAACTCAGATTCAGGGGGTACACGCCTGGCTCAATTGATGCCTCAATCGGAATGTATCCACCCCATATCGTGACATCCTTGCCCCCCTCGTCTTTTCGTTTGACCGCTAGCGGTCGGATGCCCAAGTGCGCCCCATTCCATGTCGCTTCAAGAGCGAGAGGTCGGTCCACTTCAGCCTCGAGCCAGCCAGCTTGGCCCTGCACGATGGTTGAAGGCACACTGACCACCTTTACCGAGCCAAAGGGCGTCGACGGAGGGGCGTTTTTCTGCAGGAGCCGGATGGGCTGACCCGGGAAAAGGCGCGCGGTTGGAGTCGTGCCATTGAAAATGGCCAGCCGGAGAACCGAGAGTCCCTCCCGTTCGGCAATAGCCTCTATCGTATCACCAGGCCTTGCGATTACGCTCCGACGGGCGGCGCCGCGAGGAAGCAGGAGTGTCTGCCCGACGTCAAGCACATTTAAATCGGTAATCTGGTTTGTGGCTGCCAGCACCTCCAGCGGGATCCCCAGGTCGGCGGCTATCGAAGCCAAGGTGTCGCCCTGTTCGACCACATAAGTGTCGTTTGGCGACTGCGCGGCGACCTGGTCCGGCTTCAAAACGACCAGAAGGGCCAAGACCAAGAGACATGCCGGCAGAAGGCCGGTTGAGACTCTCTTCCTCTGTAGCGAAATGCAGGTATCCAACTGATTCTTCTTTTGGAAATGCAACTGTCCTGCCCTTGGCGGCCAATCAGATCCTCAAGAGCGGTCGCCCAGACACTCTTCCCGATGCCCTTAGGCGAAATCGTGCTTGGCGTGCCGAACTGCTTGCGTTCTCATGCGAGCGCACTGCTGAACTGTAGCGGGCCACAAGGCCGGAGATCCCGGCGGAGAGCCAGGATTTCCACCAGTCATCTATTCCGAACTGAGCTGGTACACTTCAGACTTGAGAACGCCGATGTAAGGGAGGTTACGGTACTTCTGGTTGAAATCCAGCCCGTAGCCGATTACAAACTCATCTGGGACCGAGAAACCGGTCCAGAAGAGGTCGATCTCTACCTCCCTCCGTGATGGTTTGTCCAGAAGCGTAACCACTTCAAGGCTGGCGGGATTTCGGGCCCTGAAGAGCCGTGTAAGATAAGCGAGAGTATTTCCGCTGTCTATGATGTCCTCGACCAATAGCGCATGACGGCCTTCGATCGGCTCATTCAGGTCCTTGAGGATTCGAACGATGCCGGTGCTCGTTGTGGAGGCGCCGTAACTGCTTGTAGCGAGAAAATCCACCTCGTGCGGGATCGTAATCGTTCGCATGAGGTCGGCAATGAAGACGACACTGCCCTTTAGGACCGCAATTAGCAAGAGATCCTTGTCCGCATAGCGCTCATCGATCTTTCGGCCCAACCCCCGAATACGGTCCTGGATCTCATCCGCCGAGATCAGTACGCGCTCTACGTCCCGGCACAGTTGATTCTGCACGCACGGTTCGGCAGCTTTCTCGTTCACCACGGCGACTCCTGATGGGCTTTCAGCCATGTGCCGAATCTCCTGTTGTGCTGTCCAAACATTGGACGGAAGACAGTTGGGTGGCCTCCGGCGCAAGCACCGGATGCCGACCACCCGGCCCGGATGGGTCAGGATCGTATCATTCGCCGCAGAGGCTACCCAAATCTGCCCTCTTCCGGCTGGCATTTGCGCACTACGGCGAGTAGCTCGCTGAGTATCATCGCTGTCGCCCCCCAGATGGTCTGATTAAGAATGGCGAAATGAGGAACCAGCGCAGATCGATCGGCAAGCTGCCACTGCTCCCGCCGCTGGTGGGCGGGGTCGAGCAGAGCTGCCAGAGGCACTTCAAGCAGCTGGGCAACTTCGCTGGGATTGGGTCGAAAAGCCGGCTCGGCGTTCAGGCGTCCCACGGTCGGATAGACTTCGAAGTTGCTGGGTCGAATGTAGAGATCGGTGAGCGTGCCGAGGATCTGAACGTCGCTTGGCTCGATCCCCAACTCCTCGTTGGCCTCTCGCAGCGCTGTCTCGGACAGGTTCCTATCTCCTTCTTCGCAACCGCCTCCAGGAAACGCAACCTGTCCGCTGTGTGTGCCGTCGTACGTAGGTCGCAGGATCAAGGGCACGTGCAGCTGGCCCTGAAGACTGTACAGCAGGACGAGAACGCCGCTCTGGCGAGCCGGCGTTTCCGGTCTGTCGTCGGGATGCCACCCCGGGCGCGGCAACGGCGCCATCAGTGCCTGGGCCGCGCGGCCCGGTAGGGTAGCGGCCAGATTTGTCTGCAGACAGTCGAAGAAATCGTTCAATGAAGCGGACACAACGCCCCGGTTCCTCGCGGCTTGGAGCCAGCGAAATTCCTAATCGGCACGACGGGACTGAAAGACGATTTTCCCCTGCTCATCCACTTCCCAGCCATATTCGTCCAGATAGATGTCGCCATCCGGCAGGCTCAGGCGGCGGGTCAGGCGATCGAAAGAAAAGGGGACCGTGCCGTTAGGGTCTGTCAAAACGCCGGCGGCACAGTCCGAATCGCGCCGCGTGAAACGCATCACAGTCTCCTCCTGGCGGGTCACCCAGAGTACAAGTGGACGCACGCTCATCGGCAGGTGGGCTCCCAGTAGAGGTGAAAGACTCTGCGGCTGCGAGGCGTTATGCGTACGCTGTGAGCGATCTGGTGTCCTCCCACCCATACGACTCGCTCTCCATCGAACAGAATGGGCCAGCCGGCGCGTAGAAAGCGTGGGACTTTGCGATCGGTGAGGTAGTCGGCCAGTGGCTTGCCATGTCCATCCAGTCCAAGGGGCTCAAATCGCAGGCCCGCGCGCGGCGTACCGAGTCTGAGCTGCTGGACCGTGTCGCCGTCGATGTAAGCCTCCCAACTTGAGAGTCTGGTCTCTCCCGGCCCCGGTCGCGGTCCTGTGGTGTCGGTCGACTTCGCTGCCCATTCGAACGGCAGTTCCTGTCTGTCCACTTCCGCGCAGCGCAGCCTCCAGCGGTCAACTGTGATCCCCTTGGCAACTCTCAGTTCAACAGCCGCAAAGTTCGCCCGCCAGGTGTGGTCCAGATAAGGATGCTCGGGCGCAAAGGGCGTAGCGTCCCGATGGTGCAGGCTGAATGCGTTCCGGGTGCGGGTCAGCATTACGTCGGCAAACCAGCTGTAAGGGCCGCCGGAGCGGTCTTCATCACAGAGTGCCAGGCGAAGGCGCTCTACAGTGTCGAAGCCAACTCCTCTCAGAGGACGCCCCAGCTCCCGCAGCGCCGCACGCAACGCCTCCCGCTGGTCGGCCGCGTTCAGATCGCGAAAGGCAGGCAGGTCGAAAACCTGCCGGCAGCGCACTTCAGGCGGCGCCCCCCCGGGTGATGCTGGCGAAGTGTGACTTGAGAAGCTCCTGCCCTCACCCTCGTTTCCCCATCGTGTCGCGGCCAGGGCCTGCTGTGTGTAACGCTCTGATCGCTGCACCTCCGCGCCCATTATCGAAGCCGTTCGGCAAAGAGAAGCGACGATCTGTGGATTTATCTTTTTCAGAAGGGGCAAAATCTCATGTCGAATTCGATTGCGTATGAACGTACGGTCCTGATTGGATGGGTCCTCACGCCAGGGGATATCGTGTTCCTCGAGATATCGCATGATCTCTGAACGCGAAACGCCCAACAATGGCCGGACAACGCGCACGCCGGGAACGGGACGGTTCTGAAGAAGCAGCGGCGTCACAGCCCGCATCCCGGCCAGCCCAGGCATCCCGCTGCCTCGAATCAGGTTCATCAGCACCGTTTCAGCCTGGTCATTTGCCGTATGGGCCACCGCGACGTCCACCACGCAGCCATCTTCCTGGTAATCGGCAGCCACCTGGGCCAGAAACTGATAGCGTCGGCGGCGGGCGGTCGCCTCCAGATTGCCGCTTCCGGTCAGAGCTTCAGGAGGCAATCTGTTCGTCTCGACGGGCACGGTCCAGCGTTCGGCCATCTCGACCACAAAGGAAGCGTCTTCGCGGGAGTCGGGTCGAATACTGTGATCGAGATGGGCGACGACCAGGTTGAGAGTCCACTCATCGCGCATGCGCGTGAGCAAGTGCAGAAGGGCCATACTGTCTCCGCCGCCGCTGACTGCAACGACTACCGTCGTAGGACGGCCGCCGCCCTGCGTTGGCGCAGCGAAGAGACCCTCTCTTCCCCGCGTCTGTCGGACCAGCCCCAGCAACCGTTGGTCGTTATCCGACGGAGTGGCCCGAACAGGCTGGGTCTGACTGATGCTGGGCTGCTCTCCACCTTTCTGAGCCCCGGAAATAGGCCGCGGTTGAAACAAGAGATTAGCTCTCCTCTTCGACATGACCCGGACCGCTTTGCCGTGCAAAGGGAGCCGGAACATCAGGACGTTTCATGCCTTCGACTCCTTCCGGATCCACCCCATTAAGGATAGCGGAAGGCGCCGATCATTCGCAAGATGGAGCGACGAAATTGGGACTATAGTCATAGCACTTGTATTTTGTGTCAATTGTGCCTATGGTATACTGGTATCGTTAAAGGTACTTCAAAAAGGCAGTGGGCGGTCCCGTCGCCCATTGTTGATCCGTCCCTGCAAGAAATGGAGATGTCCCCGGAGTGGCGAACCCGTTAGACTGGCTGTTGGGTCTTTTTTCACTCGATATTGGCATAGACCTGGGCACAGCAAATACCCTGGTACATGTGAAAGGCCGGGGGGTCATCATTGACGAACCGTCGGTGGTAGCGATCGACAAGTCGTCGAAGCGGCGCAGTTCGGTCAAAGCAATCGGGCAAGAGGCAAAAGAGATGGTTGGCCGCACGCCATCCCATATCGTGGCCGTGCGCCCTCTGCAGGACGGCGTCATCTCCGATTTCAAGATGACGGAAGAGATGATCCATGCCTTCATTGGCAAGGTTCACGGCAACCGGGCCTTTGGTACGGCCCGCCCGCGCGTTGTGATCGGCATCCCTTCCGGCGTGACCGAAGTGGAAAAGCGCGCTGTACGAGATGCAACCGTCAGCGCCGGCGCGAGGGAAGCGGGCCTGGTAGAGGAGCCGATGGCGGCTGCAATTGGCGCGGGGCTGCCGGTTACGGAATCCGTTGGCTCCATGATTGTAGACATCGGCGGTGGTACTACCGAAGTTGCGGTGATCTCCATGGGCGGAATCGTCGTCTCACGCTCGATCCGGGTTGCCGGAGACGAGATGAACGAAGATATCATCAATTACAGCCGCCAAAAGTACAACCTCTTGATCGGCGAACGTATGGCCGAGCGAGTCAAGATTGAAGTGGGATCAGCCTACCCACTTGAACATGAACGCACCATGATCATTCGAGGACGTAATCTGATCACGGGTCTGCCCGAGGCGATTGAGATCAGTTCAGTCGAAATCAGGGAGGCTCTTACCGGCTCTGTCGAGGTCATCGTTGATGCGGTCAAAGATACCTTGGATGAAACGCCTCCCGAGCTCGTGGCAGACTTGATGGAGCACGGGATCGTACTCGCAGGCGGGGGCGCTCTTTTGCAGGGATTGGCACAGCGCATTCAGGATGAAAACCGCATGCACGTCTATGTTGCCGACAATCCGCTCTCCTCCGTTGTGCTGGGGACGGGCATGATCCTGGAGAAACCGGAGCACTACGCCGAAACCCTGACAACAATGCAGCGCAAGAGCACGATTCGATAATTCCCGGCTCGTGTAGGCAAGTCCAGTGTGCCCCCTTTAGATTTGCATCGAAACGCCTATGCGTAACAGTGATCAACGCGGCTGGGGCAGTGTCAGCTTTGGGCTCAAGCTTATTATCCTCACTCTGACGGCCGTACTGCTGTTGGCATTGCAGCAGACCGGCCGCCTGGGGACAGTGGAAGGACTGGTCACGATGGTAACCGCGCCAGGCCAGTCCGGGTTGTCGACTCTGACCAACCGCCTTTCCAGGTCCCTGACAAATCTGCGTAACTATCGCTCTCTCCAACGGCGGTTAACTGAATTAGAACGAATCGTTGAAAGCCTGAGCGTCGAAAACCTGCGTCTGCAGGAAGTAGAGCGCGAAAATCAACGCTTGCGGGAACTCCTGCAATTCGCCGAAACCAGGCCCAGCTTCGAATTGCAAGGTGGGCAGATTATCGCCAGAGTAATTGGGAAGAACGCCACCAATTTCCTGAACGTGGCAATGATCGATCTCGGTTCCCAGCACGGCATCAGAGTTGGGATGCCGGTGGTGAATGAACAGGGCCTGGTGGGCCGCATCAGCGACGTAACGGCAACAACCTCTAAGGTGTTGCTCATCACCGATCCGACCAGCACCGTCAACGCCATTTTGCAGGCGAGCCGGTTGACCGGTGTCATCAGTGGTGAGCCCGGCTCCCATCCGATTATCGGATTCCTTCCCCAGGGTACGAAAATCGGAGTAGGGGAGGTGGTTCTTACCTCTGGAATGGGCGGCAAATTCCCCAAAGGGATTCACATCGGACAGGTTGTCGAGGTGTGGCAGCGGGACGAAAACGTCTTTCAAGAGGCCGTGGTAAGGCCGACGGTGAACTTCGGCCAGCTCGAGGAGGTGATGGTCGTTACGAACTTCGACCCCTCTGAATTTGTTCCTCTGCTGGATAGATTGCCGGAGCCGCAAGGAGAGACGAGTGGCGAGTGAAGGACATCGTCTCGGGCCCAGGGGATTCTCTTCTTCGTTCTCTCCATCCAGTCTGGGCGGCTCCTGGCTGATCGTTCCAATATTGGGCGCAGCGGCCGTCTTTCAGGTCGTCGTTGTCCCCAAATTGGAAGTCAGAGGCGTCTACCCGGATCTGATCCTGTTACTGGTGATTGCCAGGTCACTCATTGCGGGAGGACGGAGTGCAGTAATGTGGGGATTCGCTGGTGGGCTGTGGATGGATGTACTAAGCGGAGGGGCAATCGGCGCTTCAAGTTTGGCCTTGATGGCAACCTCCTTGATGACCGGAATCGGCCACAACGCGATTTTCCGCCGCAATTCCTTCGTACCATTTGTCGCGGCGCTGTCGGGCAGTCTTGTCTTTTCGCTGATCTATCTGGCCATCCTGGCCGGCGTCGGTTACCGATTCCCTCTCGGTCCACTGACGGCCAACCTGATTGTCCCAGCCACTCTATACAACGGCGCCGTGATGTTCCTGGCGACACCTGTCTTGAATCGTATGCCCGAAAAGGCGAACTATCCGTAGTCCCTGGAATTCGGTTAGCGCCAGGCTGACAAAGTGAGAGATCTGGTTGACATAGACTCCCATGGACGAACGCGCAACTCGCACCGCGACAGCAACTTCCATAATAGTTCGCCTGACACTGGCGGCGACCTTTCTCGTCTTCTGTATTCGTCTGTATTCGCTGCAGATCGTTAGAGGCGCTTCATATCAGGAACAGGCGGCCGTCAATAGATTGAGAGAGATAGATACCTACGCGCCCCGCGGCGTTATCTACGATCGAAACGGCGAGATCCTTGCACGCAATCGCCCCAGCTTTGTCATCGCCGTCATACCGGCCGACCTGCCTCCGGATGACCTCAGTACGGAATTAGATGAGCAGCGTATCGCGCTCGAAAGGCTGCTGGCAGTCTTGGAGGCACATACGGATCCCGAAATGGCGATACGCATTGCCGAAGTGATGTTTCTGCACTTGGGCCGTGAAGACTTTAAGAATACGGTCGAATCCGCGGGATACAGCCTTTCATTCCGTCTCATTGATGTAGAAGTCCTGAAACAGGACGATGAAGGACTCGAAGTTATCGAGAAAGTACCGACTCTGATTCCGAATCTCTCCGAGCCGCTCCCCATCGGCGGGCTATTGGCGCTCTTGGAGCGTGCCGTAGCTCACGGAACGCAGGGCAGTTCCTACAAACCGATTTCAGTGCTGGAGCTTGTAGATCGCGAGCAGGCGTTTCAGGTGGCAGAGGAAACATTCCAGCTGCGCGGCGTCCACGTGTTGCAGAAACCCGTGCGGGAGTATCCCTACCGCGAACTGGCAGGCCACGTGTTGGGTTTTCTGGGGCCGATCCCCAAACTGGCTGCCGACAAGTACAAGGACAGAGGATATGAAGACCCGAATGAGCCGGTCGGCCTGAACGGACTGGAGTATGAATACCAGGACTCCCTGCGCGGCCTGCCGGGCAGAAGGCTTGTCGAAGTGGACATTCTGGGTCGGGAAAGCCGTACCGTCAACATCGCCCGGGAGCCCGAACCCGGTCTGAATCTGAATCTGAGCCTGGATATCCGTTTACAGGAAGTAATGCACAATGCCCTCGCGCGTCAACTTGAAGAAACTGGCGCGCCGCACGGGGTTGCCCTGGCAATGGACCCGCGCAATGGGGCGATGCTGGGCATGGTCAGCCTGCCCAGCTATGACAATAATATCTTCTCCGAGGGGCTGGGCGAGGAATATCAGGCCCTGGAAGTGGAAGATGACACCCGGCGTCCACTTTACAACTATGCCATCGGTGGACTTTACCCTCCCGGCTCAACTTTCAAGCTTGTCTCAGCCACAGCTGCTCTCGCAGAGAACGTAATTACACCGTATACGACACTTGTAGATCGAGGGCCGATCTACCTCCCAAACTACTTTTACCCCGATGATCCCACCCAGGCCCAGGAATTCGTTAGCTGGAATCATAAACTCAACATTCTGCACGGCTCCATGACAATTGTCGAGGGGCTCGGCCTTTCCAATGACATATTCTTCTACTATCTGGGAGGCGGATACCCGGACTTCATGGTGGGGCTCGGGAGCGAACGCCTTGCAAAATGGATGCGGCTCTTTGGCTACGGGGAACTCACTGGGGTCGACCTGCCCGGAGAAGTTCGGCCGGTCGTACCGGACGAACAGTGGAAGAGGCTGGAGCTGGCCGAATCCTGGACGACCGGTGACAGCTACAATATGGCCATCGGTCAGGGATATGTTTTGGGTACGCCGATGCAGGTTCTGGTCAGCACAGCCGCAGTTGCCAACGGCGGCTATTTGGTCGAACCACAGTTCGTGCAGGAAAAAGTGGATACGCAAAATAACGTGCAGTGGCAATACGAACCGGTATTGGGGGAGCGGCTGCCAGTAGACCCGGGCCTGCTTAACTTCGTTCAGAGAGGTATGTGGCATGCGGTCAATGGAAACTATGGGACCTCCCTCGACAGTCGCGTCGAAGGGATAACTGTCGCCGGCAAGACGGGAACGGCAGAGTTCTGCGCCTATGACCCGGAGATCCAGGACTGTGCCGATCGAGACCACGAAGGAAATCTTCCCTTCCACGCCTGGTACACTGCCTACGCTCCCTATGAAGACCCTGAAATCGTTGTCACAGTTTTTGTCTACTCAGGAGGAGAAGGATCAACCGTGGCCATCCCTGTGGCTCAAGAGACTCTTCACGCTTGGTTTCACGATTTGCGTCCTTAGCTCTACCGCCGATTTTGACACTGTCGCTGCGTCCCAAGACCTCCTGCTTCAGTTTTCAGTTTCCGCCATCTGGTTTATTATTGTTCCCCGCGACCGATTATCAAGTAATGCCTACAAGGAACGAATGAGTACTCACCGCTTTCCCCCGACGCGGGGCAGGTCTCCCTCCAGGCCGGACGTACGTATCAAAGGCCGTGGAGGCTATACCGTCGTCGACGTAGCAGACGACAAGGGCGTGTGGCCGGAGGTCGTTGACTTTCTTGCCAGTCATATTTCCCAGGCTGACGGTTTTTTCCGAGACGAGCGAATGTCACTGTCAATTGGCGACAGGGATGTTACCGCAGATGACCTTCAGGAAGTCAACGATGTGTTGGAAGAACAGAACATCGTATTGGTCTCTCTGCATACAGGCAATCGCGACTCTTTTCGGGTTGCAAAGCAGCTGGGTCTTGATGTCGTCTGGGAAGGGGACACACCGCAGCCGGTAGTCAGACTGGAACGCGGGCAAGAAAGACTCGGAGATCGCTTCCCGTCCAGCGCGGCTCGCAAGCTCAACCCGGGCTCACCCCGGAAAGACGGCGGCCTACCGTCTGCAAACGATTTTCACGCGCCGCCGTTCGCCTCTCTGCCTGAAGAGCCGGTCGTGACGGAGACGGAAGGTGAACAGGCTGCGGTCACGCCTTGGGCAGACGCACCTGGCGTAGATTCGGCTCCTCCCCCTTACATTTACCGAGGCAATTTGCGTTCCGGCCAGGCGGTGCGTCATGCCGGGACCGTCGTCATATTGGGAGATGTCAACCCCGGTGCGCAAGTTATCAGCGGCGGCGATGTGCTGGTGTGGGGGCGCCTGCGAGGAACGGTGCATGCGGGGGCCATCGGGGACGCGCGTGCAATCGTAGCCGCGTTGGATTTTGAACCGGTGCAGATGAGGATCGCCCAGCACATTGCCATGACGCCAAAGGGTGCTTCCAACAATCCCGGCTACTGGTTCTGGAAGCGAGAGAGCAGCGGCAAGCCCGAAGTGGCCAGAGTTATCGACAACCAGATAATCGTGGATCCCTGGGATGCAAACAGGTGAAACAGTGAGCGGCGACTTTTCGCCCGCTGCCCATGCAACTACGGAACATCTCGGGTCTGAAGCGGACGGCGGCCTTATTCTCACATTGACTTCCGGCAAAGGAGGCGTGGGAAAGACGACAACCACTGCCAACCTGGGTACAGCTCTGGCGATGGCAGGTCAGCGAGTGATTGTTGTTGATGCTGACATTGGACTGAGAAACCTGGACATCGTCATGGGGCTGGAAAGCAGGGTCGTCTACAATCTGGTTGACGTAATTGAGGGGCGCTGCTCACTACATGAAGCCCTTGTGCGCGACAAGCGTGTGGACGAACTGTACCTCTTGCCAAGTTCCCAGACTCGCGATAAGACCGCCGTCGCGCCCGATCAGATGATGACCCTCTGCCAGGAACTGCGTACCATAGCAGATTTTGTCCTGGTGGACTCTCCCGCTGGCATTGAATTGGGCTTCCAAAACGCGATCGCCGCGGCTTCTGAGGTGATCGTCGTAACCACACCGGAAGTCAGTGCCTTGCGGGACGCGGATAAGGTCATCTACCTGCTCGAGAGAGACTTGAACACACAAGCCCGACTCATCATCAATCGGTACAATCCCCGTCTGGTGCGCAGGAAAGAGATGATCTCGCGCAACGACATCTTGAGTATCCTTAGCATAGACCTTCTGGGAATCGTACCCGAGGACGAACAGATCACCGTTTCCGCGAACAAGGGCTGGCCTGTCGCCCTGGAACGGAAAAGGTATGTCAGCCGCGCCTACCACAATATCGCCCAGCGCTTGCTGGGATACAATGTCCCGCTGATCCACTTCCAGGAAATCAGCTGGCCGGAGCGCCTCAGGCGTCTATTTGGCCTGTAGTTGGCATCGCCCCGAACAACCGATGATCAGACACTTCGACAGACCACTCTTCTTTGCCGTGTTACTCCTTTGTGGCATCGGCATTGCCATGACTTACAGCGCCACAATCACGGACATCGTTTTGGCCGACTATTGGCAGAGACAGCTTGTCTTCACCATTCTGGGCGCGATTGCGCTGGTGGTCGCCGCGCTCTTCGACTACCGGCATCTGGAACTGCTGGCCCAACCGAGCTATTTCCTGCTGCTGGCCTCGCTGGTGGCAGTCTATTTCATTGGCGAGGTCAAGAACGGCGCCCAGCGCTGGCTGAACCTGGGCATCATCGATGTTCAGCCCACCGAGGCCGGAAAATTTCTGCTGATCGTCTTCTTTGCCTGGTACTTGAGCCGCTTTCAGGACCGTATTCGCAGATTTTCTTATCTGCTTGGGGCCGTTGTCCTTCTACTCCTTCCCCTGGGCCTGGTATATGTCCAGCCGGATCTGGGAATGACCGTCACCCTGGCGTTCATCAGCGGAGCGTTGATTCTCATTAACGGCGTGCGGTTGACGCACATCTTCCTGGGCGTGGCGGCCGCGGCGGCTGCCTGGCCGCTCTTGAAGGGAACCCTACAGAACTACATGCTGAGACGGATTGAGGTCTTCCTCGATCCGGACTCTAACGCTGACGCAGCCTTTAGTGTAAAACAAGCGCTAATCAGCATCGGCAACGGCGGATGGATCGGGATGGGTTGGGGCGAGGGAACACAGACTCAACTGCGCTTTCTGCGCGTCCGGCATACAGATTTCATTTTCAGCGTCATCGCCGAAGAACTGGGCTTTGTAGGCACCGTCATGGTTCTCTTACTGTTATTTTTTGTGATCTGGCGATTGGTCCGTATTGCTGACCTGGCCCAAGATCAGTTCGGACGACTCATCACCTTTGGCGTGGCAGCGTTGATCTTCTTTCAGACGTTCGTCAACGTGGGGATGAATCTGGCAATTCTGCCGGTCACAGGCATGACGCTACCGTTCCTGAGCTACGGCGGCAGCAGCCTTGTTTCAATGATGGTAGCAGTGGGGTTGGCGCAAAGCGTCGTCATGCGCCATCGAAAGATGGATTTTTCGTAACTGAAGAACGCTAAGCCAGCAGGTCGGCGCAGGGGGCCAGCCCGCCGGTCACTGCCCCAGTCCCCTCAGCAGGTCTGCCCATAGCCCCGGCTGCAGACCGATAACGACAACTGCGAGGACGGAGACGACCACGACAAATACCGAGGGGCGTGAAGCGGGAACGAAGAGCGGCTCTTTCTCGTCTCCGATCTCTTCTGGTTGCTGAAAATACATCGCCACGACGATGCGCAGATAGTAGTAGGCGCTGATGGCGCTGTTTAGAACGCCGATCACCACCAGCCAGGCCCAGCCGGCCTCCACGGCCGCCTTGAAGACAAGGAATTTGCCGAAGAATCCGGCCAGCGGTGGAATCCCACTCAAACTGAGCATGAATATGGCCATTGCCGCGGCCAGGACCGGGAATCTTTCGGCGGCGCCGGCTAGCCTGCTCTGCTCCACGTCATTTTCATTCCCAAATTGTCTGTCGAGGGCAATCGTCACCGCAAACGCGCCGATGTTCATGAATGCATACGCAAAGAGATAAAAGGCGGCGGCAGACGAAGCCGCCGCTGTCCCTGCCACCAGCGCAATGAGGATGTTGCCGGCATGGGCGATTCCCGAGTAGGCCAGCATCCGTTTCACGCTGCTCTGGCGTAAGGCAGTCAGGTTGCCTACGGTCATGGTCAGGACCGCAAGAATTGCAAGGGGCATGGCCCACTGGTCGTGATACGAAGGCAAGGCCGTCATCATCAGCCGGAAGAATCCCGCGAAGGCCGCGGCCTTTGTGCCCACGCTCATGAATGCCGTCACCGGGGTCGGCGCGCCCTGATATACGTCCGGCGTCCACATATGGAACGGGACAAGGCTCACTTTGAAGCCAAAGCCAACCAGCAAGAGTGCGATCCCTGGTAAGACCAGAGAGGGGTTGCCTCCGCCGGTTGCCAGCGTCTCGTGGATCTGAGTGTATTTGGAGCTGCCGCCGGCGCCGTAAAGAAGGGCGCAGCCGTAAACGAAAAATGTGCTGGCGAATGCCCCCAATAGAAAGTACTTCATGGCCGCTTCGATGCTGTGGGCGTTTTCCCGGTAGAAGCCGCTCAGAATGTAGAGTGCCAGGGAAAAGATTTCGAGGGCAATGAACAGGACGATCAAGTTCGTAGCCGTGCCCATCAGCATCATGCCGATTACCGCCAGCAGGTGCAGCGAGTAAAAGGCTCCCCCTTGGCGCTCGATTGCCGGGAGCTTGTTGCGGCTCAGCAGTACCCCCAGTACGCCGGCAATCAGGATGACCAACCGCACGCTCAGCGCGAAACCGTCAGATACCGCCCCGTCCAGATATTCAACCGGCGCCCTGCCCCAAATCATCACGGACGCGCCGACGCCCAACAAGAGAATTACAACCGAAAGACCGGCCAGCAACTGTGAGCCGTTCTGCCCGCGGCGACCGATGTCGACCATCATCAGGACCATCACGCCAACTGCCAGAATGATTTCCGGCAGAAGAACTACTGCATTGTCTACTGCATTGTCGAAGAGAAGAGCGGTATCCATTATCGTTAGCGGATTGTGGTCAAGGAGCTTTGGCCGGAAGTCAGTGGCGGCTGGTAGCTGCTATCCACGAGCCACTCGTCACCAACGACGGGCGCTTTGACAACCTCCAGCGCCGCCACAGAGGGATTGATTTTGTCCAGGAAGAAATTTGGCGCCAGGCCGATCGCGAAGAAGAGCAGCACTATAGGCAGCAATTGACCGATCTCGGCCCAGTTCAAGTCGGGCAGCCTCCCCTTGAAATTGGCGGGATTCGTCAGCTCGCCCTGTGCCACCTGTCTGAACGCATGCAGCAGATACCAAGCGGCCAGGATGACGCCGGCGGTGCCAAGCACCGCAAAGAACGGTGAGCTCTTATATGTGCCGAGCAAGATCGTAAACTCGCCGATAAAGCCGTTCAGACCGGGAAGGCCCGCGCTGCTCATCGCTACAACCAGGAAGAAGAACGAAAAGATCGGCACACTGGCCCAGAGGCCGCCGTAGTCCTTCAGCAGCCGCGTGTGTCGCCGCTCGTAGAGCATCCCTACCATGAGGAACAGCGCGCCGGTGCTCAGACCATGATTGACCATTTGTAGTACTGCACCGCTGATCCCCTGCTCATTCAAAGCAAATATACCCAGTACGACGAATCCCATGTGGGCGACTGAAGAGTAGGCAACCAGCGACTTCAGATCCCGCTGCGCCAGCGCCACGAGCGCTCCGTAAAGGATGCCGATGATTGCCAGAAAGGATATCAGCGAAGCGTAGTCGGCGACGGCTACAGGGAACAGCGGTAAGGCGAAACGCAGAAACCCGTATGTTCCCAGCTTCAGGAGCACACCGGCCAGTATGACCGAACCCGCCGTAGGGGCTTCAACGTGCGCGTCGGGCAGCCATGTGTGAAAGGGAAACAGCGGAACCTTGATCGCGAAGGCAAGCGCAAACGCAAGAAAGGCCAGCTGCTGTAGGCCCGGAGGCAGACCCGCCTCCTGCAACTCGAGCAAATCAAAAGTGCCGGCATTGAAATAGAGCGCAAGTATTGCCACCAACATAAGCGCTGACCCTGCCAGCGTGTAAAGGAAGAACTTGACGGCGGCATATATGCGATTCTGACTGCCCCACTTGCCAATCAGAAAGGCCATCGGAATCAGGCTGAACTCCCAGAACACATAAAACAATACAAGGTCCAGGGCGAGAAAGACGCCCAGAACAGCCGTCTCCATCAGTAACATCAAAGCCAGATAGCCGCCCAGATTCTGCTTGATATGCTGGTTGCTGAATGCGACAGCGATCGGCATTAGCAGCGTCGTCAACAGGACCAGCCACAGGCTGATCCCATCCACACCCAAATGATAGTAGATGTTCAGGTCCGGCATCCACGCATATCGTTCAACAAACTGCATGTCCGGGATTTCCTGCCAGCCGGGCAGCAGCAGGAGGCTCACCACAAAGGTGGCGATGGTGGCGCCTAGGGCCAGTCCCTTTTTGAGGCTGTCGCCGGGCGCCAGCAGAACGGCGATGGCGCCGACTACTGGCAAAAAAGTGAGGATCGAGAGCATAGAAACACCGATGAATGGTCGTTAGCTGAAGGTGGTAAGTGAGAAAGCTGACGCGTCGTGCATCTCTAGCCTCCGATCACGAACCACAAGAGCAGGGCCACTACGCCGCAGAAAAGACTCAAAGCATACGTCGGCACCAGTCCGTTGTGGACCTTGCGCAGGTTGCCGCCCAAGGACAGATTAACCTGACCGACAAGATTTACCGCCCTGTCAACGACACCCTGGTCAACTACCTGGTTGAACCAGGCGGAGAGGCCAAGCAGGGGACTGACGATCCAGGCGGCGTAAATCTCGTCCACATACCATTTGTTGCGTGCAACCAGTTCGAGCGGGCTGACCAGCCTCGCCACGCCCCCGGAAAACCTCCCGACTCCGGTTGAAGGGCCCTTGAGATAGCGCCCGTAGGCCAGTCCGACGCCCGCCACTGCCACAACTGCACTAACCGCCAACAGTACGAACTCCATGGTCAAGTCCGGATGGAAGGCAGGCGCGCCGACTGCCGCTTCCAGATAGTGTTCCATGGTAAGTAGGACCGGCAAGTTCAGAACGCCTCCGACTAAGGCAAGAACTGCCAGCACCCAGAGAGGCGTCGTCATTACTGCTGGGCTTTCGTGCGCGTGCTCGTGGATATGCTGATCGCGCGCCTCGCCAAAAAAGGCCATGAAGACAGCCCGAAAGCTGTATATCGCTGTAAGCAGGGCTGTAAAGAGACCGATCATATAGAGAAGAGGGTTGAAATTGGCGACGTATAGCAGAATTCCATCTTTGGAGAAAAATCCTGACAAGAGTGGCAATCCTGCCAGAGCAGATGCACCGATCAGGAACAGCAAGAACGTCGTTGGCATCTTCGCCCGCAGATTGCCCATTTTTCGTATGTCCAGCTCGCCGCCGGGAAGGCCGTGCATCACGTTTCCGGCCGCGAGAAACAGCAGCGCTTTGAAAAATGCGTGCGTCACGAGGTGAAAAATGGCAAACGCGTACGCGCCGACGCCCACGCCCAACATCATGAAGCCCAGCTGGGAAATCGTCGAATAAGCGAGGATCTTCTTCAAGTCTACCTGTGTCAATGCGATTGTCGCTGCCATCAGCGCGGTCAAACCCCCGACCCAGGCCGCGAGGCCGCCAGCCATTGGAGCAAGTTCCCACAGGAAGTGCGTTCTTGCTACCATGTAGATCCCTGCCGTCACCATCGTGGCCGCATGGATGAGCGCGGAAACCGGCGTCGGTCCGGCCATTGCGTCCGGCAGCCAGACGAACAGAGGCAGCTGCGCGCTCTTGCCGGTCGCTGCCAGCAGGAGTAGCAGGCAGATTGCCGTCGCCGCGCCGGCCGACAGTGCGCCGGCGCCGTGGTGAATCTCTTCGAATACGACAGAGCCGACACTGGTCCAGATCAGGAAAACGGCCAGCATCATGCCAAAGTCCCCGACCCGGTTGACCAGAAATGCCTTTTTCCCGGCATCCGCGTAGTGGCCGTAGGACTCGTCATGACGGTCGAAATAAAAGCCGATGAGCAGGTACGATGCCAGACCCACGCCTTCCCAGCCAACAAACATTCCCACAAAGTTGTTGCTGAGAATCAACACAAGCATTGCCAGGATGAAGAAATTCAGATAGACGAAAAAGCGCTGGAAATTCTGTTCGCCGTGCATGTAGCCGCCGGCGTAGATGTGGATCAGAGCGCCAACCCCGGTTACGACCAGAGCCATGGTCACGCTGAGCGGATCGATCAGAAGTGCCGCCGGCGCGTGAAAGCTTCCCACCGTGATCCAGTCCCACAGGTGGACGGTTGCGGTGCGGTGGTGCTCATCCAGGCCCGACAATCCAAAGAAGAGCCCCAAACTGACGATGAAGGAGAGGACCACCGCGCCGGAGGCGACGACGTGGATACCCCGCTCGCCCAGTTTGTCACCGACAAACAAGTTTACCAGCGCCCCCAGAGCGGGAAATACCAGAATAAGCCAGGCTAACTCCAACATGGATTCCTCATAACGACTCTCAGTCGGCCGATTTCGGCCCTTGCGTGGCGCCGGTTGCGTACCGGATCTTCAGAATAGTGAGACTTGGGAGCAGGATCTGGTAGTCACCACTTCAGCAAATTGATTTCATCGATATTGATGCTCTGCCGGTGGCGGACATTGGCGATCAGGATTGCCAGTCCGACGGCGACTTCGGCTGCGGCAACTGCCATGATCATGAAGACGAAGATCTGCCCTTCGAGATTGCCCCACTGACGGGCGAGGGCGATCAGAGTCAAGTTCACGCTGTTGAGCATCATCTCAATGCACATGAAAATGATGAGGGCGTTGCGGCGCAGCAAGACGCCGGTGGCGCCGACGGTAAAGATAATGGCTGCCAGGACCAGGTAGTAGCTTGTCTCTACCATTATTCGTTCGCCTTAACGGACGGGATGCCTTCGCTTGCGCCTTCCTGCTGACGACCCAGCACAAGAGCGCCGATCAGCGCGACGAGCAACAGAAGAGCGACCAGTTCAAAGGGAAGTATGTACTTTGTAAATAGTTCGATACCGACGGCCTCTGGCGTGCCGCCCTGCAGTAGCGCCGCACTGTCTTCGGACGGGCCCATCATGCGTGACAGCGCGCTATAGGAGATGACCAGGAGGAGAATGATCCCCAGCGCGATGCCCACCGTACGGCTCCACGCCCGCTGCGCAGCGCTGAAGTCGTTCGTATCTCCACCGATGAGCATAATCACAAACAGAATCAGGATGACGATTCCCCCGGCGTAGACGATCACCTGTGCCGCTGCCAGGAACTGCGCGTCAAGCGTGATGTAGAGCACTGCCAGGGTGGCAAAGTTGGTTAGCAGAAAGAGTGCGCTGTGTACCGGTTGTCGGCTTGTCACAACGCCCAATGCGGCAGCCAGGCTGACGGCGCCAACAAGAAGGAAAAATATAAGCGACCAACTCATTAAAAGTTACTCCGGTCGAATGATGACCCTGGGCATACCTGGATTGAGAAGCTCCTCTTTGGTGAGGACAAAATCCTTACGCTCGTAGTTGGCCATGGCAAAATCGTGTCCGAGGACAATGGCCTCTGTTGGGCAGGCCTCTTCGCAGTCACCGCAGAAGACGCATCGCAGCAGATTCAACTCGTAGACCTTGGCATGACGCTCACCCGGCGAGAGCGGCGCATCCGGGTCGTTCTCTGCCGCTTCAACGTAAATCGCCTCCGTAGGACAGGCGGCTTCGCAGAGACAGCAGCCAATGCAACGCTCCAGTCCGTTGGCATAGCGCCGCAGCTCATGACGACCGCGGAAGCGCGGGTAGATCGGAATATCCTCGTGAGGAAACTCCACCGTCACGGGCCTCTTTCCCAGGTGCTTGAGCGTCACGCCCATCGCCTTGCCGATTTCGGTCGCGCCCTTCAGAAAATCTCCCAACTCCATTGAATTCCTCTTTCCTCTGCAACGCCTACTTCAGGAAAACGGCCAGGACTGCCGAAATGCTCACGTAGACCAGACCCAGCGGCAGCATGAACTGCCAGCAGAACTTCATCAATTGGTCGTAGCGGGGCCGGCCGATGCTGGCCCTTACCCAGATGAACAGGAAGAGCAGAATCAAAACCTTAATCAAGAGATAGATGGGCCCAAGCCAGATGTACTGCTCAGCGAACGGGCCTTTCCACCCGCCGAAAAAGAGGGTCGCCATAATCGCACTGGTGGAGATCATGTTGACGTATTCGGCGATGAAGAACAGCGCAAACTTCATTCCGCCGTACTCGGTCTGAAATCCCGCCACCAATTCGTTCTCCGTCTCCGGCAGATCAAATGGACTGCGGTTGGTTTCCGCCAGAATGCAGATGAAAAAGAAGGGGAAGGCCAGCCATAGCCAGATCCATTCCCACCACTGACGGGAGCCCTCCACCAGGTCGACGAGACTGAAGCTGCCGGCCAGCATCAGAATGCTGACCAGAAAGAGGCCCAGCGGCAGTTCGTATGAGACCATCTGTGCAGAAGAGCGCAGCGCGCCGAGCAGCGAATAGTTGTTGTTGCTGCTCCACCCAGCCAGAATGATGCCGTAACTCTCGATTCCCGCAACCGCCAGAATCCAGAGAAAGCCGATGTTCACGTCTGCGATGGCAGGAGTCCCCTTGGCGATAGGAATGACCGCCCAGATGATCAACGCCGGCACGAGCGCCAGGGCCGGCGCCAGCAGATAGACCGGCTTGTCGACGTGATTGGGGATGATCTCTTCTTTGAAGAACGCCTTTACGGCGTCGGCGGCCGGCTGCAGAAGGCCGAACTTGCCCGCCCGGTTAGGGCCGTAACGTACCTGGAAGCGGGCCAGCAGCTTGCGCTCATACCAGGTAAGGTATGCGAAACCGGTCAGCAGTACGAAGATCAGAATCAGCGCGCGGATGGCCGGGAAGACCAACAACTGTAACCAGTCCATTTAACGTTTTTCCACCTTGACCCGCTGGGTATGGCTGCCGTTGAGCAGGGCGCCCACCGGCGCGCCGGGAAGACTCTCCGGAATCCAGGCCGTGCCCGTCTGCACCTGCACGTCGATCCCTACGGTCAGGTCCAGGTGGCCCTGCTCACTCTGCACTGTGACCGCGCTGCCCGGGTCCAGACCGAATTCGGCGGCGTCGACAGGATTCAAAGTCACGGTGGCCCCATGTGCCATGCCGTGCATCTGATCGGTCAGGCTGAAGAGCGTGCCGCCGTCATACAGGACAGTGCCGGTTACAAGGTTGAGGGGAAACTCGGCGTTGTCCGCGGCGGAATCGGGCAATCCCTCTGACGTCCGCCCGCCGGAAGATTCTGTCGCCGGCGCGGAATCGGCATCCCATTGCAATCCTTGATCTCCCAATGCCTCCCACGTCAGGCCCGCATAGGCCGGGACAGCTCTGGCAATCTCGGCAGTGACGCTGCGAGCGTCCGAAAACGGCCAATTGGCGCCCATCTGCCTGGCCAGGTGTGTCAACATCATCCAGTCAGGCGCGGCACGCGACTTGGGGTCGGAGACGGCCTTTGGCGCCCTTTGCACGCGCCGTTCCAGATTGGTGTAGGTGCCGTCGCTCTCGGCCCAACCCAGCGCGGGCAGCACCACGTCCGCTTTCTGCGCCGTCTCGGTGGGCAGCAAATCGGTGACGACGAGCAGCTCAAGTTCCTCCAATCTGGCAGACCAGTCCGGCGACTCGGCTGCCGGGTTGGCGCCGTTCACGATAAGGGCTCTCATTTCCTGGCTGTCCAGCATCTGCTTGTAGGTATAGCCGGGGGACGTGGAAAGGCTGCAGCCCCAAAGCGCTTCCAACCGTGTTCTGGCGCCTGCACTGTCCAGAGGGAACTGTCCGGGCAATCTGTCGGGCAGGACACCCATATCGCGGCAGCCCTGTGCATTGCCATCCAAGCCGGCATAGGCCAGTCGCGTACCCTCGCCGGCCGCTTGGGCAAGCTGTATTAGGCCGTCGCGGACACTGGGGCCGTCCTCTCCGCGCGCTGCCATGGGCCCGTAGACAATCAGCGCTCTTTCACTCTCATTCAGGATTGTGGCCGCCGCCTGTATCGAAGATTCATTTTCGGACTCGGTGGAGCCTTGTATAGCCTGAAGCAGGCGATCCAGGAGCGATGACTCGCCGCCCGGCACGTAAGCCAGGTAAGGGCCGTCATACCGGGTCAGCTCGATCTTGCGGGCGTGGGCGATGATCAGTTTGACCCCGCCTCGAAGGATGGCTCTTTTGAGGTGCAGGTCCAGTATCGGCAACTCTTCGCTGGGGTCCACGCCAAACAGTAGTACAGTATCCACCTGGGGGTCGGGCCCATACTGCGGTTTCATCAGTTCCGCCAGAGCGGGCAGACCTGTAGGCAGTGCCGCAACCTCACCGCCGTCGCGGTGGTCGATGTTGTTCGTCCCAACTACTGCCCGCATGAATCGTTGCAGCGCGTAGTTGCTTTCATTGCTGATCTTACCGCTGCCTATGGCGCCGATGCTATCCGCCCCGAATTTCTCCTTGATGCGTGTTATCCGGTCCGCGATGTAGGCCAGCGCCTCACTCCACTGCACCGGCGTCAGCTTGCCCTTCTTTCGCAGTAGCGGCGCCGCCAGCCGGTTTCCGTCGTTGACCCAGGCGTGTGCAAACCGGCCCTTATCGCAAATCCACTGGTCGTTGACCTGCATGTTTTCGCGGCCGACAATGCGCCGCAACTGGTGCGTGCGGCTGTCCAGCCGTACATTGCAGCCCACCGAACAGTGCATGCAGACGCTGGGTGTGCGCTCGATCTCCCAGGGGCGGTAGGCAAAACGGGAAACCCGGTTGGTCAGTGCCCCGACCGGGCAGAGGTCGATGATGTTGCCGCCGGTCTTTGCGTCGACGGGACGCCCGTCCTGGATGTCGACGATCGTGTCGTTGCCCCGCTCAAACAGGCCCAGCTGCGGCTTGTCCTCCCACTCCTCCAGATAACGAATGCAGCGCCAGCAGAGCACGCACCGCTCCTGGTCCAGCACGATCGTGTCGGATATGTCGTAGTGCTTTTTGGCGAGCCGCTTCGGTTCGATCAGCTGGCTGATTCCCGGTCCGAAACGCATCGTCTGGTCCTGCAGCGGACATTCGCCGCCTTTGTCGCAGATTGGACAGTCCAGCGGGTGATTGAGCAGGATGAAGGCCAGGTTGGCCTCCTGCACCGTCCGCACCTGCTCGGTATTCGTACGCACAACCATCCCGTCGCCGACCGGCATCGTACAGGAAGCCATCATCGCCGTGCCGCGAGGGCCGTCCACCTCCACCAGGCACATGCGGCAGCAGCCGACCGGGTCCAGCTTGGGATGCGAGCAGAAAACCGGAATCTCGATGCCCGCCATGCGCGCCGCATCGACCAGAAGCGTCCTGGCAGGGACCGACACTTCCTCTTCGTTGATAGTAAGAGTTACGTTATCAGTCATTGACGTTCGCGTCTCCGGTTCAAAGGAGAACCTCTTCGGTTATGTACCGTTCAAACAGTACTTGCTGCAGGCGGCAGTATGTCGTCAACAGCTACTTCAAGATCGGGGAAAGCCAGCGGCGTGACGGATTCACCGCGGTGGTAGGTCAGTTTCGTCTGATATGCGGCCTCTCCCCTGACAGGCGTTCGGGGGGCTCGGTACACCTCCAGCAACCCATCGACAAGATTCCAGATCCAGTACTCAGCTATCCCCGCCTGCGCGTATATTGCCCTTTTGAGGGAGCGATCGTAAGTGAGGCTTGAGTCCGAAACCTCCATCAGCAACAGTATTTCCGACGGGTAGGGATGACGTTCATCAAGTTCGAATCCGGTTTCCATTGATATGACCAGATCTGGTTCGGGTTCAGTCATCAGTTCAGGTATGGTGACCGGTCCCTGTGCACGAACTTCTATGTCTACGCGTGCATCCAAAAAGGAAAAGGTCCTTCTCAGGCGATTTACAGTACGAATGTGCGGGGGATTATTTGGACTCATGTCCACCAGAATTCCTTCGACCAGTTCCACTCTCTCGGACTCATTGAAGAAGCCGATCTCTATCAACTGATGATATTCGTCCAGAGTGAACCGCCTCAGGGGCATACCCTCCGCCAGCGTGACCGGCAGAATCGCCTCCAATATCTTGCCACTCTCGCCCCCGATCTGCTCGCCGGCGTCAGGGGCGGCCACTGCGGTCATCAGCCTGTTCCTCAGTCGTCCCCCGGAACCAAATCATCGTGCAGCACGATATTCCCGCCGGCCGGCGCGAAAGTACTGTCACGCAAGCCGCTTTCCTCGTGTGTATTCGGGCGATAATCCGGGCGAATCGGCAGTACCGGGCCGACCTCGTCCGGATTGGTATTCTCAATCTGCAACGAAAACTCGGGCCGGAACTTGAGCAGGTTGCTCTGCAGGCCCCATACCGACGCCTCGCCAAAGGGGCAGAAGCTCTTGCCTGCGATATTGTCGGCGATGAACTCCATCAACTCCAGGTCTTTGCCCAGGCCCTGCCCTTCCTCGATGCGCAGCAGGATCTTCTCCAGCCAGGCGGTGCCCTCGCGGCAAGGCGTACACTTGCCGCAGCTCTCCTCGCGATAGAAGCTGAGCGTGCGCCGCGCGACCTCGACCATCGACGTACGGTCGTCGATCGCGATCACGCCCGCCGAACCCAGCAGAGAACCGGCCTCGGTGATGCTCTCGAAGTCCAGCGGCGTGTCGAACTGATCCGGTGTCAGCAGCTTCATCGACAACCCGCCGGGAACGATCGCCTTGATCGGATGGTTCTCATCCTCAGGCCCGCCTCCGTATTCGTTGATCAGTACGCTCAACGGCGTGGCGTGGGGAAGTTCATAGAGCCCGGGCCGTTTGACGTTTCCGCTCAGGCAGAAGATACGCATCCCCGGGCTGCGTTCAGTACCATACCCCTTGTACCAGTCGACGCCGTGGCGCATAACGTGCGTCACGTTGCAGATCGACTCGACGTTATTCACGATGGTGGGTTTGGCATACAGGCCTTCCACGGCAGGGAAGGGCGGCTTGAGGCGCGGCTGTCCCCGATATCCCTCAAGGCTCGTAAGCTGGGCGGTCTCTTCGCCGCACTCGTAGGCGCCGGCGCCGCGGTGCATCACAATATCCAAACTGTTGCCGCTGCCGAAGATGTTCTCTCCCAGGTAGCCCTTGGCTCTGGCCTCCGCCAGTGCACTCTGCATCCGAACATAGGCAAAATAGTACTCGCCCCGAATATAGATGAACGCCTTTTCCGACTCGATCGCGTGGCAGCTCAGAATGATCCCCTCGATGAGCTGATGGGGATCATACTCCATCACAATTCGGTCCTTGAACGTGCCCGGCTCCGATTCATCGGCATTCACGACCATGTAGCGGGGCTGTACGCCTTGCGGCAGGAAGCCCCATTTGACGCCGGTGGGGAAACCGGCGCCGCCGCGGCCCCGTATACCGCTCGCCTTGATCTGTTCCACCATGTCGGCCGGCGCAATCTCACTCAGCACACGTCGTGCCGTGGCATAACCGCCGTCCGCCTCGTATGTCTCGATTTTGTGGCTGTCCGGTACGTTGAGGCGGTCCATCAGATAACGGGGCTCCATACCGCCGGTGCGGTAGGGGCCGTCGGACGCGCCTTCACTGTTGGGGTCGGCCTCCGGCGTCCAGCGCTCCAGGCTGTGGAAGCCGTCGCCCGCCTTGAGCAGCTCAACTGCCTTCTCCACATCCTCAGACGAGCCAAGATTCTCGAAATAGCGGATCTGGCCCGTCTTCTGGTCTGTCACGATCGCCATCGGCGCCGTGCCGCAAGAGCCGAGGCACTCCATGTGATCGAGCGCAAACTTGCCGTCCTCGGTCTTTTCGCCGTGGTGAATGCCAAGCGCTGTCTCAAAATTCTGCAGGCACCGGTTCCCGCCTCGCAACATGCAGGGCACGTTTGTACAGACTTCAATATGGTATTCGCCCTTGGGCTCCTCATGCAGCATGTTGTAGAAACCGACGACCGCGCCCACCTCAGCCGGTGCGATCCCCAGGATCTCCGCCAGTTCGTCCTGCGCATCCACCGGGCAGTAACCGTACTCCCGCTGGATAACGTAGAGCGCCGGCAAAATCCCCGAACGCTGCCGCCCCGCAGGATAGCGTGCCAGTATTTCGTCGATCTCCTGCCGCATCTGTTCCGTAATCATTGAATACCCCGGCGCCGGTTAGCAGAAATCGGCGGCCCAATGCTGGGCCTGCCGCACAGCCGTCGAGCTAGCGGTCTACCTCACCAAGTACAATATCGATCGACCCGATGTTGGTTACAACGTCTGACAGCATCTCACCGCGACTAATATGGTCGATGGCGTAAAGGTTGTTGAAGCTGGGCCCGTGAACGTGCAGCCGGTACGGCTTGGCCGAACCGTCGCTGTAGACGAAAAATCCCAGCTCCCCCTTGCTGTTCTCTATGCCGTGATAGAAGAAGCCGGGCGACACGTGGAAGCCTTCCGTCATCAGCTTGAAGTGGTGAATCAACGCTTCCATGCTCACGTCCAACTCGGCGCGCGGCGGCAGGGCCACCTTGCGATTGTTCGACTTGTACAGACCGCTGGGCAGGTTGCCCACCGCCTGCTCCAGGATGCGCACGCTCTGGCGCATCTCTTCCATTCGGATATTGAAGCGTCCGTAGCAGTCGCCGCTGTCGCTGGTCGGCACCTCGAACTCATACGACTCGTAGCCGCTGTAAGGTCGATCGCGGCGCAGGTCCCAGTCGATGCCGCTTCCGCGCAGCATCGGCCCGGTCAATCCCATGGCCAGGGCGTCTTCGGCGCTGATGAAGCCGATACCGGTCAACCGTTCCTGCCACAGCGGCGCCTCCGTAATCAACGCATCATACTCGTTGATCTTTTCCGGCATCACGCGCAGGAAATCCTTCAACTCGGCGATGAAAGCATCCGGCAGATCCTGCCAAACGCCGCCGATACGAATATAGCTGACGGTAAGCCGCGCGCCGCAGGCCATCTCGAACAGGTCCAGAATCCGTTCCCGTTCACGCGTCGCGTACATGAGTAGGCTCATGCCGGTGCCCGAGACATCCAGCACGTGCGTCGCCAGCCAGAACAAATGAGAGGCGATTCGCTGCATCTCGGCCATGATCACCCGGATCACCTGGGCCCGTTCAGGTATCTCCAGCCCGAGCATATGCTCAATGGTCAGGCAATAGCCCAGGTTGTTCGACATCGCGGACAGATAGTCCATGCGGTCGGTGTAATAGACGAAATCCTTATAGCGCTTGTTTTCCCCCGTCTTTTCGAAGCCGGAATGGAGAAAACCCAGGTCCGGGTCGATGCTTACAATGCGCTCGCCGTCCATCTCCACGACCAGCCGCAGTACGCCGTGTGTACTGGGATGGTGCGGCCCCATATTGATGACCATGTTCTGGCGGCTCATCCCGGGCGGCAGGTCGGGGGCGGCGCTTTCCGCCGGCAAGATCTGGGAGCCCAGCGTTTCAAACTCCGGATCATCCCATGTAAAGGTAAAGGGCACCTCTTCACCGCCGAGGGGGGCCTGCTTCTGCAGCGGGTGGTTGGGCCAGTTCTTGGGCATCAGGATCCGCCGCAGATCCGGATGGCCGTCAAAGCGGATTCCCATCAGGTCGTACACTTCCCGCTCCGGCCACTCTGCGCCCCGGTACACGCCTGTCAAGCTGTCAATGTGCGGTAGCTCGCCGTTGCCGCCCGGTTCTGTTCCGCAGTCGGCAATGACAGTCAGATGCTGGTTTCGCGAGTAGGAACGAAACTGGTAGACCGTCTGAAAGCGGACGCCGCCATCCAGAGGAAGTTGGGACCGGTCCACACTGGTCACGTCTATCAAAGTCTCATAGTTGAGTTCGGCACTGTCACGCAAAAATGTCGCGAGCGCCTTCAGTTGCGCCGGTCCGACGAATACCACCTGATTGCCGTTATGCAGGCCGGCCGCGACGATATCCTTCCCGAACCGTTCAATAATGCGCCGTGTGTCGTCCGTCTCCCCGGTCGGCATGGGCGCCAATGCCGGGATACCCGGTGGATTCAGGGTTCGTTGGGTTTCATATGAGCGAATCACCGGTGCTACGTCAAGTGGCATTACTCAACTCGCTCTCTTATACGCTGGTTATCCCGGATGAACTGTAGGACTGTTATCACTCTGCTGAACTACCTGGCCAGATGTGCGCGCCGTTCACAAGGAACCTGCATCGAGATCATACGCCTAACGGCACGATTTCTTCAACGGCCAGCGGTTCCTCGACCTTGCGCCATGCCCCAACCGTTTCGCGCCGCTGTTTCGCACGCAACAAATCCATTGCGTAGAGCAGGGACTCGGGTCGCGGCGGGCAGCCTGGAACATAAACGTCTACGGGGATTATCTTGTCCACCCCCTGGATGATGGCGTAGTTGTTGAAAGGCCCTCCGGCGCTCGCGCAGATCCCCATGGCGATTACCCACTTGGGGGCCAGCATCTGATCATATATGCGCTTTATCACCGGCGCCATCTTGTTGCTGACGCGGCCCGAGACGATCATGAGATCGGCCTGCCGAGGGCTGGCCCGGAAAAGTTCCGACCCGTAACGGGCAATGTCGTGGCGGGCCGTTCCCGTGGCGATCATTTCCATCGCGCAACAGGCCAGCCCGAAGAGCAGCGGCCAGGTGCTGTTAGCCCTTCCCCAATTGATCACGCTGTCCAGCGACGTTGTCAAAATGCCTTCAGGAACCTTTTCTTCTAAACCCATGTTCGTTCCTTTGCATCTACATCTAGTATCTGCATCTCAGCAGCCCAGCCCCGAGGCGGCAGTTTCTGAACGCAGCGACTGGCTTCCGGCTCTGCGGGCCTTCCACTCTTCGTCTCCATCTGTAAGTTGTCAATACCCTGAGACAAGCTGCTCGCGGCGGCCAGATCCCCCAGTCTCTAGTCCCAGTCGAGAGCGCCCTTCTTCCATTCATAGAGGAAACCTACCACGAGTACAATGAAGAAAGGGATCATCGCCAATAAGGCAAACAGGCGAAGGTCTCTCAAGACGGCCGCCCACGGATAGAGGAAGATTACTTCGATGTCGAATATCAAAAAGAGCATTGCAACCAGATAATATTTCACCGGGAATCGTCGACGGGCGTCGGAAAAGGGGATGATTCCCGATTCGTACGGCTCTAATTTCTGGTTGTTGCGCTCTCGTGGACCAAGCAGGGAGGGCAGACCTATCGCAATAACGCCGAACCCGGCCGCCAACAGGATCAGTATGAGAAGTGGCAGATAATCGCTTGCCATCTCGATTTTCCTTTTTCAGCGCTCCTGACAGGCTTGGGGACTGTTCGTGCAATTTTCCACGAACGCAACTATTCTAGCATGAACTGAAATCGACTGTCAAAGCCGGTTAGCGCCGGGTGCATCCCGGATTTTTTGCGGTGATCGCGCAAACAGTGGTGGTTTCAGCCCAGGCAACAGTTCGGCCCCTCTTGATAGACAATAATATAGAATAT